>NZ_JBIATW010000010.1:0-296984 GCF_042892135.1 Streptomyces sp. NPDC001822 | reverse complement strand
TCAGCCCCAACGAATACGAACGCCGCCACCACGCCGCTAAGCTCACGCTCGCCGCGTGATCAAAGACGCGTGTCCACCACCACGGGGGAAGGCCCTCCAGTTCTTGAGGTGGGCGATGCCGTGCTCGACGGGGATTCTGGCTGAGGAGTGGGCGAAGCGGGCGGCTTCGTGGTGTGCCATCAGCCATTGCAGATGTTCGAGGTGTTTGCCGCGGCGTTTGCGTGGTGGGGTGACGACCTGGCCGTAGGTTTGGGCCGCGAGGCCCTGGTAGCCGGCATCGGCAAGGATCTGCAGGTCAATGGTGTCGGCGAGCAGGTCGACCAGGCCGGCGTCACGGGCTTGGGTGATGTCGGCGACGGAGCCGGCCCGGACCTCGCCGCAGAACAGTGGTCGTCCGCGCTGGTCGGTGACGACGAGGGCTTTCATTGCGTTGATGCGGCTCTTGCCGGAGATGAACCGGCTGCGTCCGCCGCGGTGTGCGCCCGGGCGACGGACCCTGATCTCGGTGGCGTCCATCAGCGCGGTCTGGCCGGTGGCGCCGAGATAGGTGATCACATCGGCAAGTGTGCGAAGTCGCAGGCCACCCTCGATGCGACAGCCACGGTCGGCGAGGAGGGGCCGGATCTCGCCGACCGCACGGGTGATGGTCGACCGGTCCACCTGGAACCAGCAGGCCAGCACGTCGTGGGTGACGCCGTGCCTCAGATGAACGAGTGTGGCCAGGAGCCGGTCGACGAAGACCAGCTTGTACTTCGCGCCCGCTCCGACCGCTCGCCGGCGCGGTCGGTCGAGTAGCTCGGCATCCCTGCGGGCCTGCCAGATCGGTCCCAACTCCGCGACCAGATCGGCAATCACAGCCGTTGAAAGGCCCGTGACCCGACGCTCCGACATGATCAACCCACGTGCCTGCATCCCCACCACGAACGGCCTAACGAGCTGGCAGGGCCAACGTCACCGCTAACCATGCACGAGCTCGTTATTAGGGGGCATTGGTCCGACTCGGTAGCATCGGGGTATGCCCACGGGACCTTTGCACGACCGTGCCGTCAACAGCATCGTCAACGGTGAACCCACCCAGGAGATCTTCCCCTGCCGTTGCATGATCCGCGAGGATCACATCGAAGGTCCGGACTCGGTCGACTACGAGGAGGAGCCCGAGGGCTACTCGTTCGCTGGAGCCGAGGAAATTTGGCTCTCCAGCGGCATGGACGAGGACTACGACTTCCGCTAACGACTTTGGGAGCGGTGGCGGTCGGCCCGTGACGTGAGAAGGACCGCACGGGTTGAGCGAGTTGTGACGCTTGCCTGGGCCCGTGCGGCCTGCTCCTATCCTTCCCTCGTGCACACGTCGGCGAGTTCCTCGAAGCACTCGCACCCAAGTGGCAGGCCTCACGTGAGTCGGCGCTGCGCGAGCAACGTGGCGGGCGCGCCGCGCTGCAGGGGCCGGTCCCTCTCGCGAGCCGGTGTTCGTGGACCGGCTGTTGGTCACGCTGGTGCGCCTGAGGCTGGGCTGCCGCACGCGGCGCTCCCCGAGTTGCACGGAGGCGACCGCTCCACTGCCTCAGGCGCAATCCGCGAGGTCGGCACCTTCCGGGCCTACGCCTCACCCAAGGGCTGGGCACTGCTTGGCCGTGCGCTCTACATCCCGGCTTCCTCGACCGAGGAACGCGACCGGCGTCAGGCCGCCGGGATCGGCGACGAGATTGCCTTCGCCACCAAGTGCGACCACTTCAGAGGGATGCTGCAACGCGCATGCAGCGCCGGGTCGACGATGAGACGCTCGCCTGGCCCGATGCGCACGGCCGTGACGCGGGCCGCCCGCACACCACGCGCGAGGGGATCCGGCTCTTTGAGGAGCTGGCTGGCCGGAAGTAGGGAATCGACAGCATGGTGGTCGCGACCGACACATGTACATCTTAGTCGATCACCAGCATCATCAGGAGGGTCGGCATTCCCCAGACAAAGCATTCTGGGTCATAGGCTGAAAGGGCCTCCCTTATGGGCGAGATGCAGGTTTGCCAGGACTGTTGCCAGATCGTCAGGGTCACCGAGGACGGGAGCACAGAGGCTCACAGCAATGGCCCCCACGGCGAGCGAAGCTGCGCTTCTTCCGGCCTGCTGACAGGCCGCGTGGCTGCCATCGTAGCCAGCAGCGCTCAAAGGGCCCAGCCGGTAAGGCCAGGCTTCCTGCGTAAGTCGCTTCTGCCGATGCGAGCCGCGACGTCTGGGGAAGCGCCGCAGCTTCGTCCATCTTCTGCTCCCCCGATGCCAGCTCCAAAGTGGGTGCCGGAATGGAACGGAGAAAATCTCCCTTCGGTAATATTGCCCTCTGCTGGGTGGATTGGCGCATGGGTCCCCGGTTACTCGAAGCCCATGCAGGCGTACCGAGTGCAAGACCTGACGCGGCGGAACGTGACGTCATCCTGGAGTGCACGCTTGGAGTGCTGGACGGTCAATAATCGACACTTCCAGACAGTTGCAGACACGCTGATGCAACACTACAGAATGATCTTGGTGGGGCGAGAGTACAACCCCAACGAGAAGTGCAACGTGAGGTGCAGAGAGGCTGAAGGACCTTTATGTACATGCTCCTGCCGGGCCAAGAATCATGGCAGAGGGCGCTGGATGGATGGCTGGACTGTGACCGGAGAGTTCGATTCCGTGATTGACGGCAGTCCGTGGCACTGGATGGTGGCCAGAAGGGCTTAGGGCTTGCCGGGAAACAAGTCGTGGCTTCCTGCTGTCGGCCTCGTTGTTCTGGTATGGGGAGACCGGAGGGGGCCGAGGATGTTCTGGCGGCGAAGTTCCAGGTGTTGTTGCCGCATCTCGATGAGCGTCAGCGTCGGCTGGCCATAGGGGCGGAAGCGCTGTCGCTGGGGCATGGTGGGATCAGACTCGTCGCCGCCGCGGCCGGGGTTCGGGAGGGTACGGTCTCGCGCGGAGTGGCCGAACTGGAGTCTGGCCAGGTGCTGTTGGGGCGGGTTCGTCGTCCTGGTGGTGGCCGGAAGAGGGCAGCGGACCTTGATCCGGGGCTGTGGCCGGCTCTGCTTGGGCTGGTCGAGCCCGACGAGCGTGGTGATCCGATGTCGCCGCTGCGCTGGACGACGAAGTCGACCCGGAAGCTGGCAGCGGCGCTGACCCGCCAGGGTCACCGGGTCTCCGCCGACACGGTCGCCGGCCTGCTGCGGGAGGAAGGCTTCAGTCTGCAGGCCAACGCCAAGACCATCGAAGGCACTCAGCACCCCGACAGAGACGCCCAGTTCCGCTACCTCAACGAGCAGGCACGAGACCACAGGGACGCCGGTGACCCGGTGATCAGCGTGGACAGCAAGAAGAAGGAACTGATCGGCCACTACAAGAACGCCGGGCACGAATGGCAGCCTGCAGGGCAACCCGTGAGGGTCAAGACACACGACTTCCCCGGCCAGGCCGCGAAGGCAATTCCATACGGAATCTACGACATGGCAGCGAACACCGGCTGGGTCAGCATCGGCACCGATCACGACACAGCAACGTTCGCCGTCGCCTCGATCCGACGCTGGTGGCAGGCCCGCGGCCGACACGACTACCCCCGCGCCCATCGACTGCTGATCACCGCCGACGGCGGGGGCTCCAACGGCTACCGCACCCGCGGCTGGAAGACCCAGCTCGCTGGCCTAGTGCCGCATCAGGCAACGTTCGCCCCGTCTTGCTGGTCGATTGCGGGTCGCGCGGGGCACGTAGTCTCGCGGGATGCATTCTCACCTGAGCTTCGAGAACCCTCCCGCGCTGCCTCATGAGGTCGTAGTCGAGACGTTGGAGCGGGCCCTGCGTGACCCCTCGCACGAGGGCGAAGCGGCGGACGCCCTGGTCGGAATCGCCTTGAACGACGACGACCGGGAGTTCGTCGAGCACTGGTGCATGGAGGTCGGGACGCGCGCGGTATCGGGCAGTCCGCTGCTCGGGCTGGTCGGCCTGTGCCTGGGCCATATCGCTCGGCGCTTCGGCCGTCTCGGCGACGACGCCCTCGCGCTGGCGAGGTCGCTGGCGATGCGTGCTGAAGCGGACCCGGCGGACGTGGATGGTCGGGCTCTCGACGGTTATGACGACGTCCGGAGCTTCCTCCACCTTCGGTGACACCAGCTGGTGCCGTCGCAGGTCAGGCGGCGTTGGCCCTGCTCACGATGGCGGTCAGGCGCTTGTCGGCGGCGTTCTTGTTCCGCCAGATGATGTAGCGGCGGATCATGCTGCCTTGAGCCTTGTGGCTGGGATGGTCGGTGCCGTCGAGGGCGAAATAGCGCAGGGCGGTGAACTGGGCCTCGATCCGGTTGAGCCAGGAGCTGTTGGTCGGGGTGTAAGCCATCTCGACGTTGTTCGCCTCCGCCCAGGCGGCGACCCGCCGGCACCGCTTCGTGGTCAGGTGCGGGGAGTAGTTGTCGCACACGATCGCGATGCGCACGTCCATCGGGTGCAGCGAGCGCAGATAGCGGCAGAACTCCAGGAACTTCGAGCGGTTCTTGGTTTTCTTGATATGGCCGTAGAGCTGGTCTTTTGCCAGGTCATAGGCCGCGAACAGGTGCCTCACCCCGTGCGGGCGGGTGTAGGTCGCCCGGCGGCGGGGCCTCGGTTCGCGGTCGGGGTCCTTGTGCCTGCCGCCGCGCTCCGCCCACTGATTCCCGGGATGGGGCTGGAGGTTGAGTGGACCGAACTCGTCCAGGCAGAAGACGACTTCGGGCTCGCCTTCCTCGGGTATGACCTCGCGGTCGGCGATCGCTTAGAGGTGCTCGACCCGGGCCTTCTTGGCCGCGTAGTCGGGGTCGCGGGAGGTCTTCCAGGTCTTTACGCGTTGAAACGAGACGCCCTCCTCGCGGAGCAGGGCCCGAAGGCCCTCGTGGCTGATGTCGTCGACCACCCCCTCGGCGACCAGGAAGTCCGCCAGCTTGGCCAGGCTCCAGGTCGAGAACGGCAGGCTGTGCTCGGCCGGCTTGGACTTTGCGATCTTCTTGATCTCCCGGCGCTCGGGCAGCGTGAACGTCCTGGGCCGCCCGCCTCGGTACTTCGGGTAGAGGGAGTCGAAGCCGTCGGCGTTGAAGTTGTGGACCACGTCGCGGACCCGGTCCGCACTGGTGAACGTCACCTCGGCGATCTTCGCCACCGGCATGGCCTGGGCGGACAGCAGCACCATCTGGGCCCGCCGCCAGGTCACCACGGAGCCGGTGCCCCTGCGGACGATCCGCAGCAACCGTCTGCCCTCATCGTCATCGATCTCACGGACCTGCACACGTTCAGCCACGTGATCATTCTGACCGTCCGGCGCTACCCAGCGCAGCAAGCCGGACGGTTCATCAGGAAGAGGCGAACGTTGCCTGATGCGGCACTAGTTCATCGACGGCCCCCACTCCTGCGGCTGCTGCTCATGAGGGCCGACTGGCCTCACGTTACCTGCGGGGCCGCCACTGCCCGGCAGTACTGGCGGGCACAGATGTGCTCGATGCGGGCGGTCGAGTCGTCCGTGCGGAGGAAAAGTACGAATTCGCAGCCCCCGACCATTCCGTTCTCCTTAGCCAGCACCCGCAGGCTGGAGAACTGGGCCGCACTCGTCGCCCGCTTAAGGGTGATCGGCGTCGGATGACCAGCCACGGAGAATGTTCTGACCATGGGAGCCTGCCGCATTCCGAGCTGCCATGTAAGCCAGCTGCTGACGACGACGCCGCTGCCGCGGAGGATGTCTTTATCCACCGTGAGCCGGACCCCGAGCACGTTTCCGGCAGGGTCGGCGGCCATCGTGGCCGGCTGTGCTGGCTCACTCTCCTCGATCGGAGCGGCTCCACGCGCGACAAGATCGATCGATCCGTCTCCAGTCATGCCCACCCTGTCGTCCAGCAGACACTGCTGGAGGCGCCACAGCGTGACGGGGTACCGCTCGCCGACCTTGACGAACAGGGCGTCCTTCGGCAACGGCCCCAGTTCGGTCAGCACGGCGACGAAGGCGTCCACTGCGTTCGCGTACGGAGTCACGTTCAGGTGTGGCCATTCGGCCAGGGCCCACTTTCCCTCCAGCCGGAGCTGGACGAATCTCTCGTCGCGCCTGAGCGCCTCGACGACGGCGGCCCTCCGCTTGATCCCAGTCGGTTCGAGCAGGTCCTTAGCTGGGCAGGGCTCGCCATTCGCCAGCAGGTAGAGGTAGGCCGCGTCCCTACCGCGGGCTCGACGACGTAGCCAAGATCCATCGAGGCCAGGCACAAGGGGACTCTTCGAGTGCCCAAGCAGCTCCAACAGCGGAACATCGTCCGGCACACCGGCCGACGCGAAGGTCACCGCGACGTCCTCCCCACGCAGCGGTGCCTCCTCCACTCCGGCTCGCAGCAGAACCTCCAAGGCGGTCGGGTTGCGCGTCCACCAGCCATGCAGACGACCAGCCCAGGTCAACGGAGGTTCAGCCCCCGCAGCCTGGACGAGAAGCCCCACACTGATGTGTTCGTGTACGCCCAGCGCCGCAGCCAGTTTGGACTCGGGTACCGCCGGACTGACCGTCAGAGCCATGAGCCGATCACGCCAGTCAGGGACGAAAGCGTCTGCGTAGCAGGAGAGGCGCCCCTGTGCCTTCACCAGCAACTGACGAGCTCTTTCGCGACTCATCTCATGCTGCTGACCGATACTTCCGAGCGTTTCTCCACGGGCGCGGTCCTCGACGATGCGCCGTGACCGGGGAGGCAGAACGAGCCAAGCGGCGCCAAGCCAGTCGTCGACAACCCCGGTCCTCGCGCCGTCCCCGTCAGTCATCGGTGACATGCGCGCTGATCAGTCCGAGCCGATGCGCGATCCGTTGGTTGGTCGCCTTCTGCTCCGGGGTGATCTTCCGAACGAAGGAATCCACCGTGCAGATGACCCAGGGCAACGCGTCGCCGCCAGCCTGTGCCGCGATGGCCGCCCACGCGAGGTGCTTGAAGTCGCGCATCGGAGCCCAGGCGAAGCGCTGCTCCGTCTCCTCGTCGCCCTCGTAGCGAATCTTCACGCAGAGCGGCTTGATGGCGAGTGTCTCGAGGTCGACTTCCCAACCGGGACCGAGCGCCCGCACAACGAGCTCGCTGACCGGGGTAGAGGGCTTGGCCACGAGCGGGGCCCACTTACCCACTCCGTAGGTGGCCCGGACGTACTCCTTCATGGGCCTGTCCTTGAGCCACGGTCGGATCTTCTCGGTCTTCCCGATGAAGGGCAGAAGCCGTCCCCCGATCGCCGGGTCGGACGTCCACGCCACGTAGTGACGGGTGCGGTCGGCATCCGGCAGGTAGATCCAGTTGAGGTCGGCCATCCGCTTGTAGAGGAGGCGCACGACTTCTTCTTCGAGGTCGGTGGGGATCGCGTAGTTGCTCATTCGATTCCTCTCGTCAAAGGGAACTGCAGGCGGACCTCGTCCGCCTGGGTCTCAAGGTCCGCCGCGTCCTGGATCCAGTGGTCCATCAGGGACCCGACGGTCTCGTCGCTGAACTGGATTCGGGAGGCGTACGGCAGACGCACGCGCAGGTGTTCGCTCTCCTGGACTTCCTGCGCCTCAAGCGATCGCCGGAGTTCCAGGGTCGCCGCCACCCTTCGGATGTCGGTCACGAAGTCGAGGACCCGCAGGGCTTCCTTGCCGGGGCTGAGCCGAAGCCCGCGCCCGAGTTGCTGGACGAAGATCCGCCGGCTGTGCGTGACCCGCAGGAAGGCGATGAGGTTGACGTCCGGAACATCCACCCCCTCGTTGAAGACGTCGACGCACGTGATCACTGGCACCCGACCGAGCCGAAACTCGTTGAGCAGGACCTGGCGCCGTTGCCGCGGGAGCGCGCTGTGGAGGAAGGACGCGTTGGACCAAGCCGAGTCGGACGCGGCGAACAACCGGGCCATGTGCTCGGCGTGTTCGATGGTTTGACAGAAGACGATGGCCCTCGGGTCGACCGTCGTTCGCCATGCCTCGCGGAAGTGCTCGACGATCTCCTCGTCGCGTTGCGGCAGGAACAGAGACTTGTTGAGGTCCTTGATCGACTGGCCGTGCACGCTGGCGTCCCTGACCACGTCCCAGTCAACATTGTCGACGTACAGCCGGTAGTCGACGGCCGACAGGTAGCCGGCGGCCATGCCTTCCGCGATGCCCATCTTGAAGCTCGGATACCCGAAGCGAGAAGTGATGTCAAACTTGTCGCCACGCCAGGGCGTCGCCGTCACCCCGAACTGCTCAGCATCCCCACACAGATTGAGCAATTCCGCAAACCTGCCGGTCTCGGCCACGTGATGGGTTTCATCGATCATGATCACATCGGGCTGATAGCCCACACGTACGGCACTCAAGACGGACTCAACGGTTCCGACGACGACTCCGTCGAGGCTCTCGGGCCGACTATCCCCCGTGAGCAGGCGCGTTGGAACCGACTTGGGGATGTGCCGCCACATCGCCTTCTCAAGCTGCGCGACGAGATCCTTCATGTGGGCGACGACAAGGATCTTGGCGTCCGGGTTGGCCCTGAGATGACGACCGATGATCTCTCCGCCCACCACCGTCTTGCCGAGCCCTGTCGCGAGTACGAGCAGGGCGGTGCCGTTCGCGTCGAGGTCGCGGATCACGGCCTCGGCCGCCTCCGCCTGATAGGGGCGCAGCGCGTACTTCGCGGGAACCGTCTCGGGCATCTGGTCACCGATGGACCCCAGAGTCGCTCCATGCCACAGGCTGATGGGCACGCCGACACCATTGAGTGCCGCGCTGCGGGCAGCCGCCACCGTGTTGATGTCGGTGTTGGTCACCAGGACGGCCTTGTCGGCGCGGTAGCGTGCGTGGGCCCGCTCCAGATCGTCCACGCCACCGCGATCGACCTTCCCGCCCGACTTCCACTTGCACTGGAAAACCCACTGCTCCCGCCCACGTACGGCCAGAAGGTCCGCGCCGTGGTCGCCAGCTCCGTCGATGACGCGCACGTCGTTGAAGCCGAGGTGCCAAAGGGCCCGCTCTGTGGCATGTGTGAGACCTGCGGGCCCTCCCCTCAACAGCTCCTCCGCCGTGAGGAAGACGGCGGTCACTTCTCCTCCGCGAGGTCGTCGGCCAGCAGGCGGATACTCAGCCTCGTGCGCAGCAGCTGATTCGGGAGACTGGCCCCCGCGAAGGTCGCCTGCGTGGCTACGTCGGAGAGGTAACCGACGGTGCGAGCCAGGCTGAGCCGCCGCGCGGAGGCGGAGGCGACGCCCTCATAGACACCCTGGAAGACGCGGTTGTCCATGAACGCCGACGGCAGAGACTCGACGAGACGGACCAGGAACAGCGCCGGCACGTGGAGCAGGAACTCACCGTTCGTACCGAGATCGGCCGTACGGGTCACCTTGCCGTTGGCGATCATTGCGTGCTCGGTCGCGGTGAGTTCGTCCGGCGAGAGGAAGTGATACGCCTTCTCCGCCTCGCCGGTGCGGTCCAGCTCCGACACCATGCGGTGGCGGATCTCGGCAAGGAGTTCCTGCGCCTCGGCGCTGATCAACTGGGCGTCCAGGGCGGTGGCGGGCAGCGACTCAGCCCGGATCGCCGCGATGAGTTCGGAGTGGCTCCACTCCGTCTCCGCCCGCACCCTGAGCAGCACCGCGACCTCGGCGAGCAGCAGGTCGGCCGGGTCCGCACCGAACTTCTGGAAGATCGGATGATCGAGGTCGAGGAACGCTACAAGGCTGTTGCCGGCGCGCTGATCGAGCAGGACGGGGGTGCGATGCAGGTTCTCGTCGGTCAGGCCACCGGCCGTCAGCTGACGCGTCTCGACCTCGACGAAGCCGACGCGCGGGTGACCGAAGGAGCGGCTGAGCGCCGGGTAGGTGGTGGAGCTCTCCATGTAGCGCGTGACACGCTCCTGCCTGGTCTCCGGACGCTGCTCCGAGGTCGGCGCGGAGGAAGCGGTGCCGCCGAGGTCTTTCGGCGACTGCGCCTCGGTGGCGAGCTTCGACGCGTCCTCATCGCTCGCGGGAGTGCTCGGCTCGCCGGTCCCCGTTCCACCGAAGCCAAGGGCTTCCAACACCGCCGCCTCGTCGGGCCTCCCCGGGGTAACGGCGGCCGCCTTCGCGTTCTTGCCCCTGCTCTTGGCGGCCTCGTGATCCTCGACCGCCTGCCACCAGCGCTCGTCCGTCTGGTAGTCGGGGTTGCCCCGGCGGAACTCCTGTCCCCACCGGCGGGTGTCGTCGTGAATCGGCTTACGTCCGTCACCCGGGACCAGGTAGCGGCGACCGGCGTCGTTACGACGGAATGCCTTGAAGAGGAGGGCGAGCGGGCTGCCGTTCTCCTCGTAACCCATGTCCGCCGCGCGTCGAGGCAGCAGCGGCGCGACTCCCCTCACGATCTCGACCGCCGAGCGCCAACTGCGGTCCCCGTACTCGAAGGCGTCCTTCTGATACGTGACCGGAACGTGGTCGAGGTGGATCTCTCCGATGATGCGGCCGCCCTGATGGGCGAGGTCCACCGGATACTCCGGCTCCTCGTTGCCCGCTGCCCCGTCAGGGTTGCGCCAGGTGAACAGCTGCTTGTCCCAGCGCAGGATCTTGCGGCCGTTGCGCAGGAAGTCGATCCCGTAGTCGTTCTTGTGCATGTACCGCTGAATGCCGAGCCACCCGTGCACGCGGCGCTCGCGTTCGGTGAGCCGGTTGCTCCCGCAGTCCTCACAGGTGTCACGATCGGTGAGCTGCCACTGACCGCAGTCGCCGCAGGCGAGACCGTTCTCCAGCTTCTGGTCGATCTCGATGTAGGCGGGGATGCGCTCCTTGTTGTTGTAGAGAACCGAGCGATCTTCCCCCCAGCGGCAATGCCGAACGGGCTTCACCTGGAAGCCGCCGATCCACAGCTCGAAAGGACGCTCCAGGAGCAGCCAGGAGTAGACCTGCCCCAGGATGTTGCGAAGAGCCGAGCCGTTCTTCCGCAGCCACGCAGCGCGCGTGGGGTGCAGGCGGCTGATGACGATGCGGGTGCCGTGCTCGTTTGGATCGGTCTTCGGCTCCGTGATGTCCTCGGCCTCGAAGTCGTCTCCGATGCGGTCGAGGTCGATCTCCACGCCGATCCACTCGGTGTCGCCCTGGCGAGTGGTCAGGACGCGCGTGCGCTTGCCGAGCCGCGCCGTCGAGACGTTGAACCCCATGCCGAAGAGGCCGAGCTTGTCGTGCATGTCGTTGCCCGACCAGCCGGCCCGTACGGCCCGCTCCAGCCGGTCATACGTCATGCCACGTCCCGTGTCGGTGATCACGAGCTGGCCCTGGGCCGAGTTGGGGAGCTCGACGCTCACCCGGTACCCGCCCGCCCAAGGGGTTCCGGAGCGATGGATCTCGGTGAAGTCGTCGAAGGCGTTGTCGATCAACTCCGCGATGCACTGCCACTCGTCGAACTCGATCTCACCGAGCATGCGCAGCACACGCGCGGAAGGAGTGATCTTCATTGGTGGGCGGACCCCCTGTCATCGTCTCGCGTAGGCACGCCGAAGGAAGCCCTACCGCGGGCCGCATTTCGGCGTGCGGCTCGGAAGAGCCGTACGCGTGATGAAGACACTAGAGGGTGCGACTGACATTGCGCGCCAAGTTTCGTTCCAATGAACCAACTTGAGAGAACGAGGGCGCGTCTCACGGTGCGACAAAATGATCATCGCAAGTGCAATCCACACCGCGGATCAGCAGGTCTGGTGGCGGACGTAGGCGGCTCTTGGGAGACTCACCCCGTGATCCGTGAACCCGCCGAGGTATCCGTAGAGTCCGATGGACGCGTCGAACTGCCGTTGGGGCTGCTGGCCGAGGCCGGCCTCAACGTCGGGGAGGGCTTGGTCGCGTTCAGCGACGGAGACGGTCGCATCGTCCTCCGCCGCGCCGCAGACGCGATCGACGACCTCTTGCGTCACGGGACGCTGTGATCGTCCTGTACCGCAAAGCCGCGAACGGCCGCGGCGACCCGGCGTGCCGCTCGCACAGGATCCTCATGCTCCCAAATTCTGATGGCGCGCCATCCCGCGTCCGCCAGAATCTGGTCGGTCTGGGCGTCTCTGGCTCGATTCCCTTCGATCTTGGTGCGCCAGAAGTCGCTGTTCGTCCGGGCGGGCCGGCAGTGGTCAGCGCAGCCGTGCCAGAAGCACCCGTCAACGAAGACGGCGACGCGGGCCCGGCTGAAGACCAGGTCAGCGGTTCGCCTCACGCCGGGTAGCGGTCGAGCGGAGACGCGATAGCGCAGGCCCTCTTGGTGCAGCAACGAGCGGATCCGCAGTTCAGGCGCCGTATCGCGACCGCGGTTCCCGCGCATCACCGACCGTGTGGCGGATGAAGACGCCCACGATCCTTCGGGGACGGGACGCTTCTCGACCATGCCCCGGTTCTGGGCGATCTTCCATGCCTGCTCGAGATTCGCCACTCGCGTCAGGTGTTCGACCTCACCGACATACAGAGTGGGTGAACGGCCATCCTCCGACCATCGGAGATAGGCCCGGATGCGGCGAGTGCTGGGCAACACCTTCAACGTGATCGAGCCCAGCGCGTATTCGCCGTCCTTCCGCCTGACGTAGCGTTCCTCGCGACCCCCAGCAGCGCGATCTTGCTCCGCGGTGATCGTCTTCCTGGTACGTCCCTGACGCCCTCGCCATGCGCTCTCGGGCGGCGGCTTGTCCTTCCAGCCCTCTTGCCGGGACGCGGTGGCGTCTTTCACGAACGGCGCTCCGCGTCGTCGAGGGCCTTCGCGACAGCGCTGGTGAAGACCTCGCCCAGTTTCACGGGAACCGCGTTGCCGAGCTGCCGCATCCGTTCACCGCGCGGACCAGCCATGCTCCACTGGTCGCCGAACGTCATGACCCGGGCGGCCTCGCGCACGGTCATGTACCGGTGTTCGGGGCGCATCAGGCCCGTGTTCTCGTCGCGCACCAGGTTGTCGAGCTGCATTACCGACTCGCCGCCGGGGACACCATGCACTCCAGCCTTGACGGTCTTGGCTGGCCTGTCGAGTTCGTTAGGAGTGTGCCCGTGGTAGATCCTCGCACCGGGCCACCCGATGTGGTCAGGGAAACCACCTTGCTCAGTCGTCTTGTCCAGCGCGCGAGGGTTGATCTTGGGTAGCCCCAGTACCGCGTCCCGAAGGGTGAGCCATGGCTGGAGCTCCTCATCCCCGCTCTCGAACGTCAGCTGCTCGTTCTCGTAGCGCGTCTTCACCAGGTCGATGACCCGCTGCGGAATCTTGGCGCCCTCCGCCTCGTGACGGCTCCAGTAGGGGCCGTCGAGGATCGCTCGCGCGAGGGCCGCATGGGAGTGGGTACGCGCGACAGCACGCTTGACCAGACCAGGATCCACGCCCAGGTCAGCGCGAAACGCAAGGAGGATGACGCGGTTACGGATCTGCGGCACTCCGTAGTCGGCCGCGTTCACCTCATGTTGAGTGACCACGTAGGTCTCCGCCGGATCGGTGTCCTTCGCCTTGATCCGATCGCGCAAAGCCTGGTCGTGCTTCTGCCACGAAGTGCCCTCTCGACGCCGCACGAACGGCAGAGTGAGCTCGCGCTTGATGTACTCGAAGTAGGGCCTGAAGGACGGGCGAAGAAGTCCTCGGACGTTCTCGCAGACAACGGCCTTGGGGCGGATCTCGCGAACGGCCCGGAACATCTCAGGGAACATGTTTCGCTCATCCTCGTCGCCCTTCGCGATCCCACCAAGGCTGAACGGTTGACACGGAGGACCTCCCGCCAGGAGATCGACTTCGCGGTCCTTGAGGAACGTCATGTCCAGCATGCGGACATCACCGGTTACCAGAGGTGGGTAGAGCGGCTTCTCGTCGGGGCCCCCGCTCCCGACTCCATTGGCCCGCTGCTTGTCGATCTCACGCAGCACCTTGACCAGCACCTCGGAGTCAACGCCCTCGGGATACGCGTCGAAGCGGTTCCCCTCAAGCGTCTCGCACGCCCTCTTGGCGAACTCGTTGAGCAGCACATGCCGGAACCCGGTGTTCGTGCTGGCCTGAACCAGCCCGCCCCCGCCCGCGAAGAGCTCTACCGACGTACGTTCCATAGTTTACCCACTCCTAGCAGTTCAGCGCAGGGAAAACCATACCGCGGAGCAGTGGTACTTGTTACCGATCGGTCAAAAGAAACCCCTGTGATGTCGTAGCTCTGACGGATGGGCGAGGCTCGGCCTCACCCTGGCGACCGAAGGAAAGGCCACCCGCATCCCGTTCTCCGCCGTCCAGTAGGACGCCGCTCCCGCCGTGGTCGGCGAGGCCGCGGGCTGACGGACGACGACTTCTTCACCGCCGGCACCGAGGACCGCTACCTTGACGTGTTTTGGCTCGCTCCCGACGAGGTTCCCGGTCGTTGAGAGGTGCGTGAAGAGCTCGCCCGGACCCTCAACGGCTTGCCCCGCCACGGGCGCACGCTGGGACACGACGTGAAGGCCAATGCCGACTTCCTGACCGAACTCACAGCCTGACCTTGCTGGACGCCGGGGTCTCGGTTTCTCCGCGTGAGTGAATGTCCGGGCTTTCCGCTACGGAACGTGACTGCCTGGGGGAGCCGTCGGCGACGAAGGTTGGAGGGCTCCTCTGGCCCGGGCCGCTCCAGTGGCGTTACATGGGAAAGTCGCCTCTACCGCCCATTCACAGAGGACGGCAGTGCTGGAGGGCGGTGTGGCGAACGCCTAACCGATCCCCGTCCGAGCGGGATCGAGGGGGATGTAGCCGGATGGAAACGGGTGGCTTTGTCCGTTGTTTTGGCATCGTCGCAGGTGAGGGGCGTCACGCTTTTGGGTTCGAGTCCCACCCGCCCCACCGAGCATCCCCAGGCAGAATCGTTCTGACCTGGGGAAACGCGCGTTTGGAAGGCGTTTTGCGTCCGGCGGACGCGGTCGTGAGATGACAGCGAACGAGACGCTCGGGTGCGGGAGCGGGTGCGACAAGCCTCACGACGCCGTGACCCGGCCTTTCTCCAGCGTTGCGTTCCTTGACGGGGGCGCGGGTGCTCCCACGACGGTCGGTGCGGTGCCCGGTGGGCGAGGCGGGCTGGGGCACAGGCGCCTGGTAGGGGTCGGGCCTGCCTCTGCGGCGCTCCTGCGGCGGGGTCCTTGCGGCCGGGGTGTGACACCTGGGGCGGTGGTGGCGCTGCATGAGTGAACACATCCAGCGCATCAGGATGCCGGCCGGTCCGTCCTGGGCTCGCACCCGCAGGCCCAAGGCGGATCATCACATGGCATGACCGGCAGAAGGACGTGTCGGACGACTGGCCCCTCACTCTCCGAGGGCGGATCTCGCCAGTCTCCACGGACGGCATCGGGGCCGGGTTTGCGACCAGCGCTCGGTGTCGTCCGCCATCGGTACATGCGGCTCGGAGCCTTGATGAGCCGAGTCATACGGATCAATGTGGGGGTGGGGCTGCGTGAAGCAGCGTCGTATATGGGTGACCGCGGCCACGGCTGTGGCGGGGCTGGCCGGAGTGCTGGTCTTCCAAGGGGCCACCGGCGGTACGGGGGCGGGTGTCCAGGCGGACGGGGGAGGCGCCCCCGTCAAGGCACGCGCCAGGACGGTGCAGTTGGCCACGAGCGACGACGGCCGGTCCGCCGCCCTGGAGCGGCGGGACGCAGAGCCCTTCAGCATGGTGGGGGTGACGTGGACGGATCCCGCACTGCACGTCCCCGGCGTGATCGAGGTGCGGACGCGGTCGGCGGAGTCGGGGCGGTGGTCCCGCTGGACGCGGCTCGACGGCGACAGCGGCCAGGGCGAGGGCGGTGCCGCACGCGGCGGCACCGAGCCCGCGTGGGTCGGCGCCTCCGACGGCGTCGAGGCCCGGGTGCGATCGGGAGCGTCGACGTCGGCAGGACTGCCTGCGGGCCTGCGGCTGGACATGGTCGATCCCGGGAGCGGCAGGACCACGGGCCTGGAGCCCGCGGCGTTCGCCGTCGACGAGAGCGGCGAGCCCACGCCCGCGGATCCGCCGTCCGACCCGGGTCAGCCGACGCAGGGCACAACTCCCCCCGAGACTCCCGCGAGTGGTGAGCCGCCCACCGAGCCTCCGGTGAGCGAGCCGCCCACCACGCCACCGGCGCCGAGCGATTCAACGCCGCCGCCGTCGCCTTCGCCGTCCGCTTCCGCGACGGCGAGCCCCACCCCGACCGTGAGTGTGCCGCCCGCGCCGCCGTCGACCGCGCCGCAGCCGCCGATCACGTCACGTGCCGGCTGGGGAGCGGACGAGTCGATCAGCCCGGAGGAGCCGGGTTATCTGCCCGGCGGGAAGATCAAGGCCGTGGTGGTGCACCACACCGCCGAGTCGAATTCCTACACCTGCGCCGAAGGCCCGGCGGTAGTCCGCGGCATCTACGCCTACCACGTCCGGCAACTGGGCTGGAAGGACCTCGGCTACAACTTCCTGGTCGACAAGTGCGGCACGGTCTACGAGGGCCGCAAGGGCGGCATCGACCGCCCCGTACTGGGTGCGCATGCCTACGGCTTCAACACGGAGACCACCGGAATCTCGGTCCTGGGCACGTACACCGACGCCGCACCGCCACAGGCCGCGATGGCCTCGGTCGCCCGGATCGCCGCGTGGAAACTCGGCCAGTACGGTGTCGACCCGGCAGGCACCACCACGCTCACCGCCGGTGACAGCGGCCTCAACTACTTCGGCAAGACCTGGGCCAAGGGCGCGCAGCTGTCCTTCCCGGTCATACACGGCCACCGCGACGGCTACAACACGCAGTGCCCCGGCAACGCCTTCTACGCCCAGCTCGGCACGATCCGCTCCTGGGCCGCCGGCCCCGTCACCGGCCTGGCGGTCAAGTCGATCACCGGTGCCGGAGTATCCGGGACGACGTACTACACGAAGGCCCCCATCACGGTGAGCTGGTCGGCCACCACGCCGGTCTCACTGATCTCGAAGTACGAGCTGCTCGTGGACGGCAAGGTCGTCGCCACCGCCCCGGGCGCGGCCACCTCCGCCAAGGCGACCCTTGCCGTCGGTTCGCACAAGGTCAGCGTCCGTGCGGTCCACCAGTCCGGCAGGACGACGACGACAGCGGCGTCGACCGTGGTCGCGGAGACCACCGCACCGACGTTCACCACCAGGCCGGCCCTCGCTCTGCGCACCGGCACCGTCAACACCGCCGCCGTCCCCCTCACCCTGAGCTGGAAGGCGACCGACAGCGCCGCGCTGAAGGACGTCCGACTGACGGCGCCGGTGACCGCCACCTACGGCCCGACCACCTACAGCGCCGCCCACAGCGCGAAGTCGGGCGCGGCCACCACCTGGTCCATGACGGCCTACGACCGAGCCGGAAACACCGGGGCCGCATCCATCGCCGGCACTCCGACGATCCTGCAGGAGTCCTCGGCCGCCCGGTCCGGCACCTGGACCACGAAGTCCTCCACCAGCTACCTCGGCGGCAAGTCCTACTCGAGCTCCTCCAAGAGCGCGAGCCTCACCTGGACCTTCACCGGAAAGTCGGCAGCCTGGGTGGTCTCCCGCGCCTCCACCTCCGGACAGGCGTACGTCTACGTCGACGGCGTCAAGACCGCTACCGTCGACCTGAAGTCCTCCACCACCAAGTACCGCGACGCGATCTGGACCAAGTCCTGGACCACGAGCGCGAAACACGTCATCAAGATCGTCGTCGTCGGTACCAGCGGCCGCCCGGCCGTCACCACCGACGGCCTGGTCTACCTCAGGTAACGGCTCGGAGCACGCCGTCCCGCGCCCGGCACCCGGTTCCGGGTGTCCGGGCGAACGCCGGCCGCAGGCCCCCCGGGGCCCGCGGCCGGCGTTCCCGCTACCTGCCCGGCCAGTCGGTCGGGGTCGCTCCTAAGGGGGACCGGAGTGTCCGGGCCCAGTACATGAGCGCCTCCGGACCCGGATGCATCACAGGGGGCGGCGGGCGCGCGGACACCGGACCGGCTGCCCCTGCGCCGGAATCCGGTGGGCAAGGTGTCGAAGCGGTTCGCCGTCGGACCGGAGGAGTCCGCCCAGCAGATGTACTTGCTGCTCCACGGACGTGTACCGACGAAGCCGGCGGGATGAGCTCGCCGGCCGGACCCGGCCGAAGCGCGGCAGCCCCCGGCTGTGACGCTTCCGTGTGCCAGGGCGCAGAAGGAGTGGGGAAGGTTCTTGGACGAGTGAAGAGGCACGTGTGGGCAGGGGTGGGGACCAGCGTCGTGCACCGGCGTACGACGCGGAGCTGGGATTGGCCGTATCACGCGCTCAGCAGGGGGACGAGGAGGCCTTCGCGACTGCCTACCGGCTCGTCCACCCGGGTCTCCTCGGGTACATGCGCGGGCTGGTCGGGGACGATGCCGAGGACGTCGCCTCGGACGCCTGGCTGGAGATCGCGCGGGACCTGAAGCGATTCCGGGGGGACGGCGCGGGCTTTCGGGGCTGGACGGCGACCATCGCGCGGCACCGGGCACTGGACCACATCCGCAAGCAGAAGCGCCGCCCCAGGACGTCACTGATCGAGCGTGACGTCCTGGAACTCCCCGGGCGGGCGGACACGGTGGATGAGGTGTTGGAGTCGATGTCCACGCAGTGGGCGCTCGCACAGATCGGGCGGTTGCCGCCGGACCAGGCGGAGGCGGTGCTGTTGCGCGTGGTCGTCGCTCTGGACGGGCCGGCTGCCGCACGGGTTCTGGGTAAACGGCCGGGGGCCGTGCGGACAGCTGCCTACCGGGGGCTGCGACGATTGGCCGGACAGCTGACCTCGGGAAACCGGGCGGAAGGCACTGTGTCCGTGGCGCCGGGCGCACCGAGGGATGAGACATGAGACGCAAGGCGGAAGACGGTGAAGCGACGTTCCGCGCACCGGAGTTCGAGGCGCTCGCGGATGCCGTGCGAGGCCACGCCGAACCGGAGGGCGCCGAACGTGCGCTCGCGGCGTTCCGTGAATTCCGTGCTGCGGAAGGGGCCGGCCCGCAGCGCCCCCGAAGGCGCGACGACTGGCGCCCGTCGCGCCGTTCCCCCGTCTCGGCATCCCTGAAGGCGGCGCTCGGTGCGGCACTCGCGACCCTCGCTCTCGGCGGCGTCGCGCTGGCGGTCGGCACCGGTGCCCTGCACGTCCCCTTCGGCAAGGGCGACGGCGCCGTGGAGAGCCCCCGGCCGTCGCCGGGCGTGGACGCCCCGCGACTCCCCGGCAGTGGCGGGAAGGAGGCGGACCGGAGCAGTCCGCCACCGGCGTCGTCGCCCCCCGCTCCTGCTCGGGCACCCCGGAGCCAGGCGGCGCTGTGCCACGCGTGGGGCAGCGGAAACGGTCAGCACCGGGGCAAGGCGTTTCAGCGACTGGCCGATGCCGCAGGAGGAGAGTCCGCCGTGGAGTCCTACTGTGCCGCTCTGTCCGGTGCGGGGGATACGGCTCCGTCATCGCCGGGGAAGCAGGCCGGGAGGACGGTGCCGGAGCAGCCGAACAAGCCCCCGACGGTCTCTCTCTCGCGAGGCAGGAGCGCGGAGCACGCTCGTAGTGCCGGAAAGCACGAGTAGCCGTTCGAGGAGTCGAAGGTGTCACGCGGCTTCTCCGGCGACCGTGCGTACCGCGGGTGCGGGAGGTCATCTGCCGCACGCGGTCCGGCCGAACGCGCCCGTGGCGGTGCCACGTTGGATGTGTTCACTGCCGAAGGTGAGGCCTCGCGGTCGGCGCCCTGGGGATCCCGGTCTCCATCAACTTGCCGACCGGCATCGGCTCGAAGTGCTAGAAGGAGCCTAGTGGTGGCAACTCTCCCCGAGATCCAAGCCCTGTTGGGCGAACCTCGGTTCAACTGGTCGGACCCGGCTCCGTGGATCGAGCTCGAAGACGAACTCGGTATCGAATTCCCGGCGGATTTCCGCGAGATCGCGGACGCCTACGGTTCGATCACGATCAACGGCCAGTTGTATCTCGAACACCCCGCCGGGCATCTTCTGCACAGCCTCGGAAGAACCGTCAGGGAGAATCTGGAGTTCTGGCGCGAGGAGGACATGGCGCCGTTCCTGCCGGGCCCGGCAGGAACGAACCCCGGTGAGTTGCTTCCGGTGGCGTCGGCCATGACGGGGGAATGGATCTTCCTTCGCATTCCTGATGGACCCTCGCTGCCCTGGCGCGTGGTCGTGCAGGAGATGGACAGCCCGGCGGGGACTCTCCACGAGATGACGTTCGGTGAGTGGCTGCTGGCCTATCTCAGGGGCAGCGACGTGACGTTGTGTTCTCGCAATTCCGCGCCCGACGGGCCGTTCTTCGAGCCCCTGCCCTGAATGAATGCTGTGGTTCCTGTCCCGGTGACAGGGGACGCCACCGCATGAACCTTCCGTGAGCACAACGGAGCCCCGCCCTCGGATGGTGGGGCTCCGTTGCGCTTCGCGACCGATCCCGCCGCGTGGGCGGCCACCCCCTGCGCGCCGCGCCACCGCGGACCGCAAGATGTGGTGACCGCATGTCCGTACGCGCGGGGCGGGGGAGCCGCCGCGCATGACGAGGGGACCAACCCGTGAGTCTTGTCCATACCGTGGCCCGTCTGGACCGGTGGCTGCAGGAACACGCCCCGGGCGACTTCAGCCAGCTCGCTCCGCCCGCGGATCCCCGACTGGCCGACGCCGTCGCGGGGAACCGGTTCGACCTGCACCCGGACGTCCGGTCCTGGCTGGACCTGCATGACGGTTCCGTCATCGACCGGGTGATCGCCGCCGGTGCCTTCGTGCCCACCGACTTCCCGCTCCTGGGTGCGGCCCGCATGTCCGACGGGCTGCGTGACATGGAGGAGGAGGTCGCCAGGGCCGTCGAGGACGACGAGGCGGAATACGTCGTCGGCGTGACGGCGGATGTGCGCTGGCTCCCGGTCGCGCTCAACCACACGGGCGGCCAGCTCGTGGTCGACCACCGGGAGGGGCCCGGGTTCGGCGCCGTCCTGGAGCTGGATCCGTCCGTCGGCCTGAACGGTGTGAAGCGCTGGGACAGCCTGTCGCACCTCTTCACGTCCGTCCTGGACGCGCTGACCGAGGGTTCTCCGGTCCCCACGGCCACCGGGCGAAAGGCCGTTCCCCGTATCGAGGCCGACGGGGTGCCGCTGGCCCATGTCGTCTGGGACGTCCACTACGGCTGAGCCCGCCCCCGCCCGCGCGCACCTGCGGGCCCGCACCTCGGTCGGTGCGGGCCCGCAGGCGGTCTTCCGTCCGTGAGGACGCCGGTCGCTAGGCCGGCGGACGCACGGTGCACACGTCGGTCAGGGTGCAGCCCTCGACACCCGGCACGTCCATGTAGAAGGCGTCGCCGTCAGCGACGCGCGCCTTCGTGTAGAACCCGGACAGGCCGGGGCCGCGACCGGCATCCATGTTCTGCTTGCCGGCCATGCTGGCCCGCCCGCAGGGCTCGTTCCAGGACGGCGGGTCGTAGTTGTCGTCGTCGAAGAGGCGCCAGGTGTCGTCCGGCTGCTGCTTGGCGTACAGCTGGGCGCACACGCCGCCACTGCGCACCGGAAGCCACTGGCCGCCGCTCTCCTGTGCCGCGGCGAACGGGAACTCGTCGCACTGGACCTCACCCTTGGCGTCGGGTGTGGCGTCGCCGTGCGGGACGAAGGCACCCGGGCCGGTCTTCCGGCAGATCGTGTTGCGGTTGTACTCCTGGGCGGCGGTGTCCGCCAAGCGGTGCATCGGCTTCCCGCGCGACCGGCTGCCCGGGTGGGTCGACAGCTCCTCCCGCATCACCCAGTAGTAGGTGGCCGCCGCCGGGTACCGCTTGGTGTTGGTCTCCCAGGTGGGCACGTGCTTCGGGAAGACGCAGCCCGTGGAGTTGGGCACGTTGACGGAGTTGTCGCACCTGACCTGTCCCCAGAACACCCAGCTCGGTTCCTTGAGCTTCACCGCGCCGGCGGCTGCCGCCGCGGCCGAGGTGAAGCCGAGGAAGGTGCCGCGGTCGAACTCCTCCGTCGTACCCGAGACCGGCGTCTTCCACGTGAAGGTCCGGGTGGCCGACACCCAGTGCGTGTCCACCACCGGCTCCCACACGGTCGGACCGCTCCACGTCCCGTTGTACGTCGTGTCGCAGTTCGGGCTGCAGGTGGCGTCCCAGTAGTCCAGGGTCACCGGGCCCAGCGTCGTGTCGATGGACAGGGCGCCCATGAAGAGCTTCTCGCGGGAGGCCGCCTTGTTCTCCAGAAGGATCTCCTGCCGCACCATGAACACGGCCGTGCCGACGGTCTTGCCGTCGTGCTCCCAGCGGATCAGCACTGCCAGTTTGTGGCAGCCTTCCCGCCGGGTGAGCGTGTAGCCGGAGACATCGGCGTTGTCGCACCACGAGACCAGTGGTGTGTCCAGGGCGGCCGCCCGGTCCAGCGACCTCTGCTGTTCGGGGGTGGCGTACTGGTCGATGTCCGGGTCCAGCGTGATGCACTGCCGGGTGCCCTCGTGGTCGGTGTCCCTGCACGTCTCCTTCGGCGTCGCGGCCAGCCTGGACACCGAGGTCACGCCATCGGGTGCGGGCTGCTTCTGGCGGTCCGTGTCCTCCCACTCCGGATCGGGGGCGTCCTCGACGGCGTCCGGGATGACGATGTCGGGCGTGGTGCTCCAGTTGCCGGGCTCGAAGGCGACGGCGTCGAACGCGATGTCCTCGTCGCCGGTGCCGTCCGCGGTGACGGTGCTGAGCCTGACCTCGGGCGTGATGCCCTTCGTGCGGTAGGCGCCGAGGTTCACCCAGCGATTGCCGCTGCCGGGCTGGGAGACGGTCTTCGTGGACCAGCCGTTCTTGGTCCTGATCTGGTATTCGGCCTGTTTCGTCTGCGCGCCGTGGTCGGGCAGGTGCACCCACACCCTGGCGTCCTTGTCGAGCGTCTGGTTCAGCTTCCAGCTCCCGGTGATCTTCAGACGGTTGCCCTTGGCGTCGTCCTGGCGGGTGTGACCGAACCAGAAGTGGCTTCCGAAGCCGGCGCCCAGCTGGTGCAGATCGACCTTGGAGGGATAGACGCTCTCGCTTCCGTTGTTGCCGAAGTCGAAGGAGAAGGTGCCCTTGCCGGTCCAGCCGCTGTTGTCGCAGCCCGGCCGGTGGACGGCTGTGCCCTGCGGTACGTCGTCGACGATCAGCGCGCCGGACGGCAGGCCCGTGGTGGTGCAGACCGGCGGGTAGGCCGTGCCGTTCGGTTCCTCACCCATGCTGGTCGAGAACCGGATGAACTCGTAGCCGCAGGTGTCGACGCAGTCCGTCTTCCAGGTGACCGGCTTGTGCCACCAGCACATGAAGTCCTCGCGCCCGCACGGGCCCGACGAACCGTTGTCGTTGGAGGCGCTGTCGGAAATGCGCCCGGGAAAGCAGTCGTTGGACGTTGGCTCGCAGAACGCGTCCTCCGGCGCCTTGAGATGGGCGCGGTTGTAGAAGGCGCTGCCCTTGGTGGAGACGCTCTCGTTCGTGCCGTTCCAGGTGGCGGGACGGAAGGCGGCCACCATCACACCGGGGGACTCCAGGAACGCCGGCGGGTGGGCGGCGAAGCCCAGGACCTTCTCCTGGTACGGCCAGTTCTGCGGCCGGGCCGCCGCGCTGGCGTCCTCGCCGCCCGCGGCGTTCTCCATGAAGGGCAGGCGCCCGGCATCCCACTCGGGGTTGGCGGGGTTGTTGGCCCAGCCGAGTCCCCAGGGAGCGCCGTTGCCCTGATCGGGGTGGAAGCCCGAGTTGTACGCCCACAGGGCGAAGTACCAGTTCTCCGGGCGGCCGCTGGTCCCGTGGTTGGCGATCATGCCCGCGGCCCGGGTCTCGTTCCACTTGGAGACCAGGATCTGGAGGCCGGCGGCGATGTTGGCGGTGTAGTCGAGCGCCGCGGCGCGCTGCTTCTGGTAGTCCCAGGCGGCGCCGCCGTGACCGTCCTCGCGCCCGGCCATCCGCATGTGGTCCGTGACCTGTGTGATGCCGTAACCGCAGTCGGCCTCGGCGAAGTCGACGTCCCAGTCGTTCGAGCTGTCGCCGTCGTAGAGGTCGATGCCGTAGTAGTTGCCGATCAGCGGGTTCGCGGTGACCCCGGGCACGGCCTCGCGTGCCGCCTGCCACATGTTCGACTCCTGCGTGGTCACGCCCAGCATGACCTGCGCCATCGCCCGGCCGCCGCCTTCGAGGGCGGGGTTGAGGAAGAGGCTCTGGGGGCTGTAGGCGGGCATGCCCAGGCTCTGCCAGTTCGCGGGACGCGAGATGTGGGTGTTCAGGTAACCCTGCACCGCCTGGTCGACGGCCCACTCCACCTGACGCGGCTTCGGCTGCATGGCCTGGTTCCCCGGGTCGTTGCGGGGCACCGAGCAGGTCCGCTCGTCCTCCACCGGGTCGCTCGGCGAGCTCGCCGCCGCTACGGCTGCCGCCGTCCGCCCGGCCGCGGTGGATCCGCCGGTCCGGGGTGCGGCGGAGGTCCGTATGCCCGGGGAGAGAGAGCGCCCCTCGGCCGAGTGACGGGAGGACACCTTGGCGGTGACGGCTCGAAGCGTCCGGGTCCGGCCGGACTCCCGGACCGTCAGGTCGAGGTCGACGGGCCGGCCGGTGGTGCTCTCGCCCGGCTGCAGCAGGGTGCCCTTGCCGTCGGCCCACCGCTGGTGGGAGACGAGCGCGGTTCCCAGGGTGGACACCTGGGCGTCCTTGCCGGCCTCCGGTGCCCGCGCCACCCCCGCGGGGACGGCGGTCCGCGGGGCGCGGCTGGGACCCGTCACGTAGACGGTGCTACGGCTACGGGTCACTCCGAGCCGGCTCAGCGGACCGACGGCCACCTGGGCGGGCCGTGCCTTCGAGGCATCGGGGCGCGTCAGCGCCTCGGCGCCGAGATGGCGCGCGGTCGCGGTGCTGCCCCGGTGGTCCAGGTAGAGCAGGCCGCCGTTGGCGTCCGGGGCCAGACGGAAGGGGACGCCGTCGGTGCGGGTGACGGTGGTGGCGCGTCCCTTCTCGTCGAGGGAGATCACCTGGGCGCCGCGGGCCGCGAGCGTGGTGGCGCCCGGACCCGGGACCGCCGACGTGACCTGGCCCTTCACCGTGGTGGGGGAGGCGGTCCGCCCCGTGCGGGCGTCCAGGCGGAGCAGCCGGGTGCCGGGTCGCGCCTCGCTGCCGGACTGGGTGAGCACCGCGGTGTCACCGTTGCCGCAGCCGGGGTTGTAGTAGGAGAGCGAGGAGAGGACGGGCAGTTTGCGCACCGCCCCCGTGGTGAGGTTCACCACGGCGGTGAAGCCGCCGCGGGCCATCAGTTCCGGCTTGTTGGTGAAGGTGCGCGGCGCGTAGACGACGACGGCCTGATGGCCCGAACCGGTCACACAGGCGTTGCCGATCCACGCGTCCGCGTCGAAACCCGGCTCGCTGAGCGTGGCCAGCGTCTTCCACCCGTAGCCGGAGGAACCGGTGGCCGTCAGCAGGTGGAAGCCGTCGGCGTCTCCGCTGGTCGTCCATGCGACGTCCTGTGAGGACTTCCACTGCCGGCCGAGGAGCGAGGAGCGTTCCGACGTGGGTACGGAGGTGGGGTTCGAGGTGGCGGGCGAGGCCGCGGGGGCGGGCGGTACGGAAGGCTCGGCCGCTCCGGCAGGAGCGCCCGACAGGATGCCGCTCAGCACCGCGGCGGCTGTGAGAGCCGCCCACGATGCCCGTGGTCTGGACAGGCGATGACGCATGAATGTGCCTTTCAGTGAAGTTCACCGGACAGCCGGACGCCGGTGGTCCCGCCGGGCGCGGGCAGAACGCGGACACCCGTGTGCCGGGCACACGGGTGTGGAGCCGCTCGCGCGGAGAAGGGATGGGGAGGCGGGAACCGGAGCGGGAGTGCTCGCCGGGGCCGGGGGTGGGGCAGGTGGTGCGGGGCGCCCGGGAGCCGCGATGTGCGGCCCCCGGGAGTCAGCGGGCCTGAGGGCCGGTCAGAACTTGGTGCTGCAGGTCATGGGGTACTCGTTGCCCTGGAACTTGACGCAGACCCGGTAGTAGTAGGAGGCCCCGCCGAGCATGTTGGACCAGTCACTGCCGTTGTGCGGGATCTCGACGCTCAGCGAGCGGATCAGCTTGCCGGCCGAGTCGTACTTCTCGATGTAGCCGAACGAGTTGTAGATCGAGTTGCCGGAGTCGTCGGTGACCCGCACCCAGGCGGCGGAACAGCCCGCGGACCACCGGAGCTCGGCCTTGCGCGAGTTGTTGGTGATGGTGCGCTGGGTGGTCACGCTGGAGGTCTCGCACGCGGTCGCGCGGGGTCCCTGGTTGTCACAGCCGGTGCCGCTGCAGCTGGCCGCATAGGACGTGCCGGCGAGCGGGATGAGGCCGAGCGCGACGGTGGCGGCGGAAATGGTGGCGAGGCGGGTGACTGCGGTCTTCATGTGTTTCTCCTGGGCGAGCCGGCCCCGTGCCGGGCGCGTGCCCCCGGACCGGCGATGAGCGGACCAGTCGTCGCGAGAGCCGGCCGACCCACCGATGCGGTGAGGAGCGGTCACCCGCCTGCCCCGCGGCCCGCGCCCGTCGCCGTTGGCGGGCATGCCGCGGAGAGCGCGGTGAGCCCGCGTGTCGCCTTCCCCCGTGAACCGCCCCATGGAGCGGTGGACGCCCGTGATCCCCCCGACGTCCGCGGCTGACCCTAGTTCGGCGCGGTCGGCCCGACCAGAGAAAATGTTTTGGACATGTCAGATTTATCGGGGCAAGGAAGGTGTGCCGTGCATAGATTTTGCACAGAAACGGCAAATGTCTGGCTGGAATTGATCGGGTGTCTGAAAACAGACCATGGAGAGTGCCGGGCGGGTGAGGGGCCTCGCGCTGTGGCCGCGGGAAGCTGCGCGGCGGCCCGGTCCCGGCGCCGCTGCCGAGGCGGCCGGGCGGGCCGTGGCCGTCGACGGTGGTGCTGGTCGACCGGGCCGCCCGTATCGCCCTGCCCGGAACGGACTTGCGGACCATCTCGGCCGACAGGGCGCCGAACACGCCTTCGTGAATGTGGCGAGTCCCAACTCCGTCGCTCATGCGCGGGTTTGTGCGGTAGAAGGGTTACTTCTCGATGTGGCGAACCCCGCCGCATTCTGTGTTCAGCCTTCAATGCGGATCAGGTAGGGGCTCATGTCGTCGTCGGCATCGCCGGCCCGAAAGCCCGCGGATCCGAGAATTGCGATCAGCGTCGCGTACATGTGCTCAGTCACCAAGCTGAAATGCCGGAATACCGATGACTGGATCTCGCCCTTCTGCGCACGCTCCGCCGCAGCGCGATCGAGGGACGGGCTGATCAGCCACCTGACGAAGACCCCTCCCCTGGAGTCATCTGCCGGGTCCACCCAGACCAGCGCGCCCGGCGCGGCAGGCGCCTGGTGGACGTCCTGATGCACGGTGAACCCGGCCATCGCCAACGCTTCGGCCACCCTGCCGGCCAGATCGTCCCGCTCGGCGATCTCCGCCTTGCTCGCCTTTTTGATCATCGCTACCTGCTGCCTGCTGTCATTTCGCCATGAGGTCAGGAGAAGGGGTGGGTGGCCCATCGGATCACCCACCCCATTGCATCTCACGGGGCAGCCCTCAGGGGAGCCCCGGGCCCGGATCAGAACCGCCGGAACATTCTCGAACGCGCCGTTCATCCGTCCATTCGATCCCCACCGCGCGGACCACGTCCTGGTTGCCCTCGCGCCCACGCCGGAACAGGCCATGACGAGCGTCCGGAACAAGGCGTACGTGCCCCTATCCCGGTGTCCGAGCCGGCCTTGCGGACGGCTCGACCGGCAGCCCGCCCCGGCCTCCGGACGTCCGCCGTCCCTGCCCCGGGGCAGGCCCGTTATCATCCCGTGTGACCGAAACAGCCGAACCGCGTGTATCCCGCACACGCATACTCGCCGACCTGACGCCGCTGCGGACCTCCCCCGACTACCGGCGGCTCTGGTTCGGTAACACCGTGTCCTGGATCGGGCAGGGCATGACGGCGCTCGCCGTGTCCCTGCAGGTCTACGACATCACCGGGTCCGCGTTCTCCGTCGGCCTGATCGGTCTCTGTTCGCTCGTCCCTCTCGTGCTCCTCGGCCTGTACAGCGGTGCCGTCGCGGACACCGTCGACCGCCGCAAGCTGGGGCTGTTCAGTGCCGGCGGATCGTTCGTGCTCTCCGTCGTGCTGGCCGCCGTGACCTTCGCCGGGGTCGAGCACGTCGGGCTGCTCTACGCGGTCGTCGCGCTCCAGGCCGTCTGCTTCGCGCTCAACTCGCCCGCCCGCAGCTCGATGATCGCCCGGCTGCTCCCGCCCGGGCAGCTCCCGGCGGCCAACGCGCTCAACGCGATGACCTCCACCACGGGCGGTCTCGCAGGGCCGATGCTCGGCGGGATCATCGTCGGCTGGTGGGGCTACCGGGCGGCGTACACCGTCGACGCCGTCACCTTCACCGCCTCGCTGTACGCGATGTGGCGGCTGCCCTCGATGCTGCCCGAGCGCGGGGAGGGGGAGCAGGGGAAGGCGGGGAGGGCCTCGGTGCTGGACGGCCTGCGCTTCCTGGGCACCAGGCCCAACCTGCGGATGACCTTCTTCAGCGACCTGAGCGCGATGGTGCTGGCGCAGCCGCGCGCCCTGTTCCCCGTGGTCGCCGTCGTCTGGTTCGGCGGCGACGCCAAGACCACGGGACTCCTGGTCGCCGCACCGGCGTTCGGCGCCCTGCTCGGCAGCGTCTTCTCCGGATGGCTGAGCCGGATCCGCCGGCACGGGCTCGCGGTGCTGATATCGGTGGCCTGCTGGGGCGCCGCCATCGCCGTGTTCGGGCTCACCCGGCAGCTGTGGCCGGGGCTGGTCCTGCTCGCCCTCGCCGGATGCGCCGACTCCATCTCCATGGTCTTCCGCAACACCATGCTCCAGACCGCGGTGCCCGACGAGCTGCGGGGCCGGTTGCAGGGCGTGTTCATCGTCGTCGTGGCGGGCGGTCCGCGGCTCGGCGACCTCATGGCCGGTTCCGTGGCCGATCTGACGTCCCCGGCCGTGGCCGTGACCGGGGGAGGCCTCGCCTGCGTGCTTGCGGTCTGTCTGCTGGGGCTGCGCTGGCGCGGCTTCGCGCGGTACGACGCGCTCGACCCCAGGCCCTGAGGACCGCCCATCCCGTCCAGGCCCTGAGGACCGCCCATCCCGTCCATTCACCGATACGGGGCTGTCCGCCATGCGGGCAGGGGCTTGTTGTCATGCCGGAGGCGCGGCCAGGATGCCCGCATGGCCCCTGCCCTCGTATCGCGTCGCCACGTGGATCTCCTGCGTGTCTCGACCATGCTCTGTCGGGCCGACTCCCGCCGCTGTCGGACCTGTCGCTGACCCGGCTCTCCGGCCGGCACTCGCCGTCGGCCGCCCGCTGACACATCCGCGTCGCCGGCCCTCGCCGTCGGCCCGCTGACGCGTCCGCGTACCCGATCTCCCGGACACCCCGGCACGCCGCCGCACCCGTGTACCCCGTACGCCCGTGCGCCCGTCCCGTGGTGAGTTCCCCGCTGCCGTCCCACGAGGATCCGTCATGCCCGAAGACCCGCTCCTGCTCCACTGGTTCCTGCCCACGGGCGGTGACGGCCGTGACCCCGGCGGGGTCACCGCCGTGCAGGGCAGGACGTCCGCCGCGACCCGCCGTCCCGCCGGCATCGGCTATCTCACGCAGGTGGCACGCGCCGCGGAGCAGACCGGATTCCACTCGCTGCTCACACCCGTCGGGCTCGGCTGCGCCGATCCGTGGATCCTCACGGCGGCCCTCGCCCAGCACACCGACCGCATCGGATTCCTGGTCGCCTTCCGCGCCGGACTGGCCAGCCCGACGCTCGTCGCCCAACAGGCCGACGCCTTCCGGCGCTTCGCCGGCGGACGGCTCCGTCTCAACGTCGTCACCGGCGGCGATCCGGCCGAGCAGCGCGCGTACGGCGACGATCTGGACCACGACCGGCGCTACGCGCGCACCGACGAGGTGATGGCCGTCCTGCGGGACCTCCTGCGGGGCGAGCGCGTCGACCACAGGGGGGAGCACCTGCGGATCGAGGACGCCCGGCTCCACGAACCGGCTCTCCAGCACCCCGTTCCCCTCTACTTCGGAGGCGCGTCCCCGGCCGCCGAAGCGGTCGCCGCCCGCCGCGCCGACGTCCAGCTCCTGTGGGGCGAGCCGCCCGCCGCCCTCGCCCAGCGCATCGGCCGCCTGCGCGCCACCGCCCCTGCCCTCCGCTTCGGGCTCCGGCTGCACGTCATCAGCCGCGACACCGCCGCCGAGGCGTGGGCCGAGGCGGACCGGATCCTGGCGGGGTTCGATCCGGAGGCCGTACGGGCGAGCCAGGAGCGCTTCGCCCGCATGGACTCGACCGGGCAGGCCCGGATGACGGCGCTGCACGGCGGATCCGCCGACGCGACGGACCTGGAGGTCGCCCCGAACCTCTGGGCGGGCATCGGACTCGTACGGGAAGGGGCGGGTACGGCGCTCGTCGGGTCGCACGACGAGGTCGCCCGGCGGCTCTTCGAGTACCACCGCCTCGGCATCGACGAGTTCATCCTCTCCGGCTACCCCCACCTGGAGGAGGCCTACCGGGTGGGCGAGGAGGTCGCACCCCGCCTGCGGGCACTTGCCGGAGCCGGAGCCGGAGCCGGAGCAGGGGCTGGGGCTGGGGCGGGGGCGGGAGCAGGCGGGGACGCGGGGGTGGGGGCGTCGTCGTGACGACCGCCGCCGCCCCGGCCCCGCCGGCGCGCCTACGAGACCTTCGGCATCTCGCCCGCGGTCGTCGTGACGTCGATCATCGAGAACACCGCGCCCTGCGGGTCCGTCAGGGTGGCGAACCGGCCGAACGGGATCGTCATCGGGCCGAACCGCAGCTCCGCCCCGAGCGACTTCGCCTTCTCCACCGCGGCGTCGCAGTCGGCGACGGTGAAGTAGACGTTCATGTGAGCCGGAACCTGGGGCGGGAACTCCTCGGTCATCTTCATCCTGCCCAGCACCGGGTCCGCGCCCAGGTCGTAGAGCGAGAAGTCGATGGCGTCGTCCTCCAGGTGCTTGACGCCGTACCCGAAGACGGCCGAGAAGAAGGCGTCCGCCTTCTCCGGCTCGCGGGTGTAGACCTCGGCCCAGCAGAAGGCGCCGGGCACCGCCTGTGCCTCGAACCCCTGGTGAGTGCCCTTCTGCCACACCCCGAACGGTGTCCCGCCGGGGTCGAGGGCGAGCACCATCGTCCCGAAGTCACCCACCCGCATGGGCTCCACCAGCACCTGGCCGCCGTGTTCGCGGATCCTCCCGGTGACGGCCGCGGCGTCCGGCGTGGAGAGATACAGGCACCACGCGGACGGCACCTCCTGGCCGGGCATGGGCGGCGACAGGGCGGCGACCGCCTTGCCGTCCACGTAGGCCTGCGTGTAGTTGCCGTACTCGGGCATCGAGTCGCCGTACGACCAGCCCAGGAGCTCGCCGTAGAAACGCTTCGCCCCCTCGAGATCGCCGAACGTCCCGTCGGCCCAGCAGGGAGTGCCCTCGGATTCTGCGGCCATGACTCGGACCTTTCTTCACTCGGTGGATGGTCCCTGCCGTCACGCTAACCAACAGCCGTTCGAGGGGCGCGCAGGTCGCCCACGGGGCGCGGTCGCGTCGCGTGGGCGTCAGGCGCCGGCCGGGCCGACGACCGAGCGCGCCACTCCGAGGTCCACCAGGTCCTGGGGGCGCAGCCGCAACTGGTCCGCGGTGGCCCGCACCTCGCCGGGGCCGCGCTTCAGGATCGCCGCCGCGAGTTCCGGAGCGATCACCGAGAAGTAGCTGTCGGAGGTGACGTGGGTGTTGCCCGGGGCGGCCAGCGCCAGCGCGCCACCCGAGCCGCCCTCGCCGATCACGAGCGTGGTCACGGGCACCCCGGCCGAGGCGACCGCGGCGAAGGCATCGGCGATGGCCGCGCCGGCGCCCGCCCTTTCCGCCTCGGCGTCGTTGGCCGCGCCGGGTGTGTCGACGAGCGTCAGCACCGGAAGGCCGAGCCTGTCCGCGAGCCGGACGACCCGGGCCGCCGTGCGGTAGCCCGCCGGGCGGGTCGCCGTGCCGCACTGCGCGACGTACGCCACCGGCCGCCCGTCGTGCAGGCCGACACCGGCCAGCAGCCCCGGGTCGGTCCCCCCGCAGCGGTCGCCGGTCAGCGGCAGCCGGTACGCGAAGTACGCGTCCAGATAGGCCCCGGCCCGCGGGCGGCCGGCGGCACGCGCCTGCTCCACCGCGTCCCAGCCGGTCGAGGGCAGCCCGGTGGCCGACAGCGCGCGGGGGACGGGGGCCGCCCCGGCCGCGGCCGTCGCGGTCAGCAGGGTCAGCCAGCGGTTCAGCACGCGGGGGAGTTCGCCGGGCGCGACGACGGCGTCGACCGATCCCGCCTCGAACTGCCCCTCGGCGGTGTAGGCGTACGGATCGGCGCCGGCCGGGCGCACCCGGGAGCCCGCGAATCCGATCTGTGCCCCGGGCAGTGCCAGGACCACGTCCGCGCCCGCACCGACGGTCGCCCAGCCGCCCCCGGTCGTCGGGTCCCGCAGTACCGCGATCTGCGGCAGCCCGGCGGCCCGCAGCTGGGCGGAGGCCCGGGCCACACGCTGGAGCTGTATCAGCGCGATCATGCCCTCCTGCATCCGGCTGCCCCCGGTCGCGACGAGCGAGACCAGGGGCAGGCGCCGCTCCCGCGCCAACGCGTAGGCGGCCTCCAGCCGGTCCCCGGTGCGGCCGCCCAACGAGCCGCCCAGGAAGCCGAATTCGAAGGAGACCAGGACGCACTCCCGGTCGCCGACCTCGGCGGTCCCGTACAGGACGGACTCCTCCTCGCCGGTCCTCTCGACGGCACGCGCCCTGGACCCGGCGTAGCCGGACCAGCCGAGCGGTCCGTCCGCGGCGGCCGGCCGGGCGTCGGGGTGGTGCTCGGTGAAGCGCCCGGCGACGGCGGCGACGGCGTCCCGGGCCGACATGCGGCCGCCGCGGGTGTCAGACACCGAGCGACCTCTTCATGATCTTGCCCATGTCGTTGCGGGGCAGCGCGTCGAGCATGTGCACCACGCGCGGGCGTTTGTGCGGGGCCAGCAGATTCGCCACGTGATCCGCCAGCTCCGCCGCCTCCGGCGGTGCCCCCGGAGCGGCCGGCACCACCCAGGCGACGATCCGCTCGCCGAGGTCCGCGTCCGGTTCCCCGGTGACGGCCGCTTCCCGCACCCCGGGGTGCTCCAGCAGGGCGTTCTCGATCTCGCCCGCCCCGATCTTGTAGCCGCCGCTCTTGATCAGGTCGGTGGCCTTGCGTCCGACGATCCGCACGTATCCGTCGGGGTCGACGGTGGCCATGTCGCCCGTGCGGAAGAAGCCGTCCTCGGTGAAGGCGGCCGCCGTGGCGTCCGGCCGGTTCAGGTAGCAGGTGAAGAGGTTCGGGCCGCGCACCTCGATCTCGCCGATGGAGGCGGGGTCCCCGACGACGCTGCCGTCCTCCTCGACGATCCTGAGCTCCACCCCCGGGAGCGGCGGGCCGACCGTCCCGGCACGTGGTACGCCGTCCGCCCGCATCCCGGTGTTCATCAGGGTCTCGGTCATCCCGTACCGCTCGATGACCCGGCGGCCGGTGGCCGACGCGATCCGTTCCTGGTCGTGGACCGGCAGTGCCGCCGAGCCGGAGACCAGGAGCCGGGCGCCGGCCAGGGCCTTCCGCAGGTCCGCGGAGGACGCGGGGTCCTCCAGCGCGGCGGCCAGCCGGTGGTACATCGTGGGCACCCCGAAGAGCATCGTGCCCCCGGACAGCAGCTCGCGCGCCACACCCTCCGCGGAGAACCGGCCGAGGTGCCGCACACAGCCGCCGCGGCGCAGCGGGCCGAGGACACCCAGGATCAGGCCGTGCACATGGAACAGCGGCAGGGCGTGGACCAGGACGTCCTGACCCGTCCACTGCCAGGCGTCCTCCAGCGCGTCCAGCGAGGCGGCGATCGCCCGGCGCGGCAGGACCGCGCCCTTGGGCGGACCGGTCGTGCCCGAGGTGTAGACGACCAGGGCGGGGGAGTCGGGGGAGGGCTCGGGGAGGGCCCGCTCCTCGCCCCCGGCGGCCGCCTCCACGACCAGCCGCTCCGTACCGCCGAGCGCGGGCGGCAGTTCGTCGTCCGGCCCGGCCAGCACCCACCGGGGCTCGCTGTCGGCGACGATGTGTGCGAGTTCCCGCTCACCCGTCCTCGGGTTGAGGGGGACGGCGGGCACCCCGGCGCGCAGGGCCGCCACCACGGCGACCACGGTCTCCGGCGTCGGAGTGGCCCAGACGGCGACGCGCCCCGCGCCCGCGATCCGGGCGGCCAGGGAGGCCGAGGCCTCGTCCAACTGTGCGTAGGTCAGGACGTGTTCGCCGAACCGGACAGCCTCGGGGGAATCCGGCTCGCGGGACGCTCCGCTCAGCGCGGGCAGAAGAGAGGTCACCCTGTGAAGCCTAGGCGGTACGCGCCGGAACGTACCTGGAGCCGGGCTCGCCTCAAGCGTCGCGCCGGACGTTCCGCATGCGGCCGTACGCGTACACGCACCCCGCCAGCGCCAGGTCGGAGAGCAGCATGAAGCCGATCGAGTACGTGCCCTTGGCGCTGTAGATCGCGCCCATCACCAGCGGCGGCACGAAGCCGCCGAGGCCGCCCATGGCACCGACGATGCCGGTCACGCTGCCCACCTTGGCCTGCGGGGTCACCTGCGAGACCAGGGCGAACACGCTGCCGCTCGCGGTGCCGAGCCCGGCCGCCATGCACAGCAGGGCGATCGTGCCCAGCGGGTCCAGCGGCGGGTCGAAGGCCTGGACGATGGCCATCAGCGCCGCCAGCAGCAGGGCCGCGGCCGTGACCAGGGCGGGATGGATCCGGTCCGACAGCCAGCCGCCGACCGGCCGGAAGACGACGGTGACCAGCGCGAAACCGGCGGCCTTGGTGCCCGCCTCGGTCGGCGACATCTCGTACCAGGTCTTCAGATACGTCGGCAGGTACACCCCGAACGCGACGATGCCGCCGAAGCCGATCGCGTACAGCGCGGACAGCTCCCACGTCACGCGCAGCCGGCCCGCCTGCCCCAGCCGGTGGCCCAGTGAGTCCGCAGGCACCTTGCGGTCCGGGTGGTCGGTGATGAGGACCGCGGCCAGCAGCGAGTACACGGCCAGCGCTCCGGCGACGATCCAGAACGGCAGGTCCACGTGCTGGTCGGCGATCCGGGGCGTGAAGTACCCGGACAGCGCGACGCCGCCCATGCCCATGCCGAACACCCCGAGCGCGAGCCCCCGTTTCGCGGGCGCGAACCACGAGTTGACCAGGGGGATGCCGATGGCGAACGTCGTGCCGCCCAGGCCGAGCAGGAAGCCGACGGCGATCATCGCCCCGTAGGAGTCCTTCGCCGGGATGAGCAGCAGCACCGGGACGATCGTCAGGGCGGAGACCGCGGGGAACATCAGCTTCGCGCCGTACCTGTCGGTCAGGGCGCCGGCGGGGATGCGGCCGAGCGAGCCCACGAGCACCGGCACAGCGACCAGGAGCGACTGCTGGAAGGAGCTCAGCCCGAGCCTCTCCTTGAAGTCCCCGGACAGCGGCGAGATCAGGTTCCAGGCCCAGAAGGTGAGGGTGAATCCGACCGTCGCCATGACCAGGTTCCGGTATGCGGCGGTCGACCGGGTCCGCTCCGGGGAAGGGGCCTTGCCGACGGTGTCCACACCGCAAGTCAAGAGCCGGCCCGTCGGCGGGGCGCGGTGGACTGAGCCATCCGGGTAAGGCCCTCCGGCGTAGACGCCCCTAGGGCCGAGGGGCCCCGGCGACGGGTCCGGGCGTCTCCCGACGGTCGCTTCCGGGCCCCGGCTGCCACACTCGTGCTTATGGACCGGCTGGACAGAGAGATCCTCGGCATCCTCCAGGAGGACGCCCGGATCTCGTACCGCGATCTGGGTGTACGCGTGGGGCTCAGCGCCAACGCGGCGGGCGACCGCGTACGCCGCATGCGCCGCGACGGAGTGATCCGCGGCTTCACCGTCATCGTCGACCCGGCCGCCGACACCCGCTCGGGGCTCGTCGTCTTCATCGACGTGTCGCTGCGCCTCGACACGACGAACGAGGAGTTCGAGCGCGCGGTGCTCACCCTGCCCGGCATCACCGAGGTGGTGCACGTGACGGGCGGTCACGACTACCTGGTGCGTGCCACGGCAGCCGACCCCGGTTCGCTGGACGCCCTGCTGCGCCGGCTCAAGAAGGACGCGGGAGTCGCCCACTCCAACACCCGCATCGCGCTCAGAGCGGCACCTGCCAGGTGACGGTCGGCGACCGTGCGCCGTCCTCGCCGCGCCCGTCGTCCGCCACCACCAGCCGCACCGCCGCACGCCCGTCGGGCTGACGCGCCGTCGCGTCCACCTCCACCTCGATCGCCGACACGGCCGCCCGGCGGTGGGCGGCGGCCAGCGCCCCGCGCAGGACGTCGAGCAGCCGGCCGGCCACCGGCTCCACGACCAGGGTGTCCACCGCACCCGCGAAGTGCACCGACGGCTGGAAGCCGAGCACCGCCGCGGCGCCACCGGTCTCCCGCAGCACCCGGCCCCGGAAGGTGGCGGGGGCCTCGGCCGGCGGCTGCTGCAGCGCGAAGATCGCCGTCCTGACCTCCTGGATGGTGGAGTCCAGCTCGTCGACGGCCCGGGTGAGCAGTTCGGCGGTCTCCGCGTCGCCCTCCAGGTCCTTGCGGCGGGTCGACTCCAGCATCATCTCCGTCGCGAACAGCCGCTGTACGACGAGATCGTGCAGGTCACGGGCGATGCGGTCGCGGTCCTGGTAGACCGCCAGCTGCTCCCGGTAGTGCTGCGCGTCCGCCATCACCAGGGCCAGCGCGGCCTGGGAGGCGAACTGCGAGGCCAGCAGCCGGTCCATGTCCGTGTACGGGAGCCCGCCCCTGCGCCGGGGCAGGGCGAGCGTGCCGATGAGCCGCCCGCCGCTCTGCAGCGGCAGCATCATGCTGGGGCCGAACCGTGAACGGACCGGGGTCGTCATCCGGGGATCCGTCGACGAGTCGTCGATGAAGACCTCCTCACCGCTCAGCAGCTGGACGAGGACGGGGGAGCCCGGCGCGATGGCGGTACCGACGAGGCCCGCGGGATCGTCGAGGGTGGAGGCTGCGACGATCTCCATCCCGCCGTCGTCGGTCGGCTGGAGGATCACCCCGGCCGCCGCACCGGCCAGCACCCGGGCCCGCTCGGCGACGGTGGTCAGGGCGTCGGTCGTGCCGGCGCCCGTCAGCAGCGCCCGGGTGACGGCGGCGGCCCCGTCGATCCAGCGCTCCCGCTGCCGGGCCGCCCGGTAGAGGTGGGCGCCGCCGATCGCGGCGGCTGCCTGGGAGGCGAGCAGTCGCAGCAGCGCCAGATCGGTGTCGGAGAACCGCCCGGGCTCCTCCGCGGTGAGGCAGAGGCTGCCGAGCACCTCGGAGCGCACCCGCACCGGGGCCCCGAGGAACGAGCGCATCAGGGGCGGAGCGCCGTCGGAGGCCGGGCGGGGCGGCAGGTCGTCGACCCTTACCGGCTGCGCGTCGTCGACGAGGGCCCCGAGGAATCCCGTCCGCCCGTCGAGGAGCGGACCCGTGCCCAGGCGTTCGGCGTCGGTCATGCCCGTCGTGAACAGGTCCGTGACGTGGCGGTCCTCCGGATCGAGGAGGGCCAGGGCGCCGTGACGTGCCCCGGCCAGCGCCGCCGCGGTGTCCACGATGTGCTGGAGAGTGGTCCGCAGGTCGAGCCCCGTCTCCGCCACCGGCGTGCCCCGCGGCTCTCAGCCGGCGATCGGGGCGAGGACCAGCGGCTGGACCATGCCGTCCAGCATCGCGCCGAGCCCGAGCACCGAACACACGTCGGGCCGCTCCGCGATGTGTACCGGCACGCCCGTCGCCTCGCGCAGCATCTGGTCGAGTCCGGGCAGCAGGGCACTGCCGCCGACCATCATGATCCCGGAGTCCGCGATGTCGGCCACCAGGTCGGGCGGGCAGTCGCGCAGCACCTTGCCCAGTCCGTCGAGCACGGCGGTGAGCGGCGTGTGGATCGCCTGGCGTACGGCGGCGGTGTCGACCTGCACCGAGCGGGCCAGGCCGGTGGCGACGTCCCGGCCGTGGATCTCAGTCATCGCCGGCCCGTTGAGCGTGAGACCGTTGCCCCGGAGCGCCAGCTGGAGGGGCCGCACGGACTGGCTGGGCAGCATCAGCTCGTGGTGCTGGCGCAGGTGCTGGATCACCGCGTGGTCGATGGCCTCCCCGCCGATGGGGATGCGTACGGCCGTCACGATCGAGCCGAGCGAGAGCACCGCGATCTGGGTGGTGGCGGCCCCGCAGACCATGATCATGGTGGCGGTCGGCTGCTCGACCGGGAGCCCGCAGCCGACGGCGGCCGCGATCAGGGTGTCGACCAGCTCGACGCGCCGCGCCCCGAGCCCGACGAGGGTCTCGACGGTCGCCCGCTGGGCCAGCGGATCGGCGTCGTGCGGGGTGCACGCGGCGGCCCGCAGCCGGGGCTTGCGGCGCAGCTGGCGGCGGAGCTTCTCGCCGAGGAGGTGGCGGAGCATGCGCTGGGCCATGTCGATGTCCACGACCGTCCCGCCGGACACCGGGCGGGCCACCCGGATGTACGCGGGCGTGCGGCCGGTCATCTGCTCGGCCAGGGCGCCGACCGCGATGAGCGAGCCGGTGCGTGTGTTCACGGCGGCGACACTGGGCTCGTCCACGACGAGCCCGACTCCCTTGACGTACACACGGGTCCTCGCGGCCCCGAGATCGACGGCGACATGGCAACGGCGCAACTGATCGAGACTGACGGTCACGGCAGGGTCTCCCGAGAGCGCTGGCGGGGGCACCGGCGGCAGCCGGCTCTCCTGGCATCGTCGCGCCGCGGAGGGCCCGGCGCGCGCTGGGTGAGCCGTAGGGGGGACCCGGAGCTGACGGCGTGACAGGTGTCAGGGCCGGCCCGGGAGCAGGCGCTGGAACAGGCCCCAGGTGAACTCGGCGACCAGCGGCCGGCCGTCGGCCGGGTCGGTGAAGGACAGGGCCCAGCGGGTCGGTGCGCTGCCCTCCATGGGCCTCACCGGGGCGAAGGCCCTGGCCACCTCGTCGACGGTGCAGGACCACGGGAGCAGGTCCCCGGCACCGTTCAGTTCGGGTCCCGCCACGCCGGGCGCGCGCACCAGCCACTCGTTCCACACGGCCCCGCCGGGCCCCGCCATCACCTCGAACCGCAGGTCCGGCCAGAGGGGCAGTCGCCACAGCAACGCGTCGCACTCCAGGTCGCCGACCGTGCGGCGCAGGGACGTCTCGGGCTCGCCCAGCACCGAGCGGTAGCGGCGCAGCGCGCCCCGGCCGCGCGGGGCCCGCAGCATGGCCTGCCAGCGGCGGTTCGCCTCGCGCATCTGGGCCAGGGAGGCGCCCAGTTCGATGCGGGCGTCCTCGACGAGGCCGGGCCGGTGGTCGGCCATGCGGCGCAGCAGGACGAGCTGGAACTGGAGCGGTCCGAACGGGGCGGGAGGGGTCATGGGGCCCATCCTGCCGCGTGTCACGCGTATCGGACGGCGTGCCCCGGAGTTCGGGATTCCACACAGGATCCTCACGTGTGCGGCTTCCTGTGGTGTTCCCCGCGCGCTTAGTCTGCGGGCGCGATGGATTACTGCCACCCGTGCCAACGGCACCTCAACGGGGCCCTGGCCTGCGCCGGTTGCGGAACACCCGCCGACGCGCTGGCCCCTTACGCGGTTCCCGCGGCCCCGGCCCGTCCCGGCCCCGACGAGGGGCCCGCGAGCGAGACCTCCGGTTCCCCCAGGGCCACCGGACACCGTCGTCGTGCCCAGGAAGCCGCCCCGCGCGGCCGGGGGCGTCGTGGTCACCGCCGTCGCGGACGCACGCTGCTGCTGACGGCCACCGGTGTCGTGCTGGCCGTCGGCGCCCTGAGCCTGGCCGAGCTCGCCATCGAGCCCGGGGGCGACAGCGGCGCGGCGGAATACGTCAGCGAGGCCGCGGACACGGCCACCGAGAGCGCGCCGTCGGCGTCCTCCGGCGCGGGGCCGGACGACGCCGGGCCGGTGGACGCTCCCACCGTCGTCCCGGTGACCGCCTCCCGCTCCGGTGGCACCAAGGGGGAGGACGAGGACGACGGGGACGAAGGCTCCGCGACGCCGGGACCCTCCGCCTCGGCCACGCGCCCCGGGAGCCCGTCGCCGTCCGCCTCGTCCTCCGGTCCGGACGGGCCCGGTGGCACCGGTGGACCGGTGGAGCCGTCGGGCTCCACCGGGCCGACGGAAGGGCCGGCGAGTCCGGAGCCCAGCGGCGCTCCGACGCCCACCCCGTCCCCCTCCAAGACGTGCACGCCGTGGCTCTGGTGGTGCGTCTGAGGCTTGTGGGCCTCAGACGGTCTCCTCGCCGAGCATCCTGCGCAGCAGGTCGCGCAGCACGGTCCGCTCCGCCGTCGACAGCTCGGCCAGTGGCTCCCGGGCGAAGTCCAGGGTGTCCCGCAGCTGGGCGGCGGTCCGCACGCCCTCGTCGGTCGGCGCGGCGAGCTTCACCCGGCGGTCGGCCGGATCCGGGCGCCGCTCGACCAGCCCCCTGAGCTCCAGCCGGTCGACTATCCCGGTGATGTTGGACGGTTCGCACTTCAGCTTCCGGGCGACCCTGCGCATGGGCATCGGCTCCAGCGAGAGCAGCCCGAGCACGCGCGCCTGCGCGCCGGTGAGGCCGTGGGCGGCGGCGGCCCGGTCGTACTCCTCGTGGTAGCGCGCCACGACGCCGCCGATGAGCCGGATGACATCGAGGGTCACGGGGTCCGTGTGCGAGGTGGCCATGACACCCAGCGTACCGAATTACTTGACAAGGTGAAATATCGCGACGCATGGTTGTTTCATGTCCTGAAGCTTTTCGGCTTCCCGCACCGTCCGACACCGAGGAGAACCCGAGCCCATGTCCGCAGCACTTCCCACGTCGAGCCGTGAATGGCACCTCGTCGCCCGTCCGCACGGCTGGCCCGAGGCCAAGGACTTCGCGCTGCGTGAGGCGCCGGTGACCGCTCCCGCCGAGGGCCGTGTCCTCGTCCGCAACCTGCACTTCTCGGTCGACCCGTACATGCGGGGCCGGATGAACGACGTGAAGTCGTACGCTCCGCCCTTCAAGCTCGACCACCCGATGCAGGGCGGCGCGGTCGGCGAGGTCGTGGCGTCGGCCGCAGAGGGCTTCTCCGTCGGCGACCACGTCCTGCACGGCCTCGGCTGGCGCGAGTACGCCGAGGTGCCCGCCGAGCACGCGGTGAAGATCGACGCCTCGCTGGCTCCCGTGTCCGCCTACCTCGGTGTGCTCGGCATGCCCGGGCTCACCGCCTACGCGGGCCTGTTCGAGGTCGCCTCGTTCAAGGAGGGCGACGCCGTCTTCGTCTCCGGCGCGGCCGGCGCGGTCGGCAGCCAGGTCGGCCAGATGGCGAAGATCAAGGGCGCCTCCAGGGTCATCGGCTCGGCCGGTTCCGACGAGAAGGTCAAGCTCCTCGTCGAGGAGTACGGCTTCGACGCCGCCTTCAACTACAAGAAGGGCCCCGTCCGGGAGCAGCTCGCCGAGGCCGCACCCGACGGCATCGACGTCTACTTCGACAACGTCGGCGGTGAGCACCTGGAGGCCGCGCTCTCCACGCTCAACCTGCACGGCCGCGTCACCATGTGCGGGATGATCGCGCAGTACAACGCCACGGAGCCCACCCCGGGCCCGAGCAACCTCGCGCTCGTCATCGGAAAGCGTCTGCGCCTGCAGGGCATCCTCGTGGGCGACCACGCGGCGCTCCAGCCGAAGTTCGTGCAGGAGGTGGCCGGCTGGATCGCATCCGGAGCCCTCAAGTACACCGAGACGAACGTCCGGGGCATCGAGAACGGCTACGACGCCTTCGTGGGCATGCTGCGTGGCGAGAACACCGGAAAGATGGTCGTTTCGCTCGACGCCTGACCGTTTCCCGACCTCAGCCGTTAGGCTCGGCCCAGGCCGTCGCGGTCGTGGGCGCGAGCCGCGGCGCACCAGCAGGAGGAATCACCCGTATGACCATCCAGCACATAGACGTGGCCTACACCGCCGTCGCCACCGCCGAGAACGGCCGTGACGGCCGCGTCTCCTCCGACGACGGCAACCTCGACGTCGTCGTCAACCCGCCGAAGGCGCTGGGCGGCAGCGGCGCGGGCACCAACCCCGAGCAGCTCTTCGCGGCCGGCTACAGCGCCTGCTTCCAGGGCGCGCTCGGTGTGGTCGCCCGCAGCGAGAAGGCCGACATCTCGGGTTCGACGGTGACCGCGTCGGTCTCCATAGGCAAGACGGAGGCGGGCGGCTTCGGCCTGGAGGTCGCGATCAGCGCCTCCATCCCGAACGTCGACAGGGCCACCGCCCAGGCGCTCGTCGAGAAGGCGCACCAGGTGTGCCCGTACTCGAACGCCACCCGCGGCAACATCAAGGTCGAGCTGACCGTCGCCTGATCCGGCAGCCCGCTCGCACACGTCCGAGGGCCGCACCCCCTGTCGCAGGGGGTGCGGCCCTCGGACGTGATGGCGACGCGGTGCGGCGGTCAGCGCGCCGAGAAGGCGTGGACCGTCGTGGACCGGTAGGTCGCGCCCGGACGCAGCACCGTCGAGGGGAACGACGGCTGGTTGGGGGAGTCCGGGAAGTGCTGGGACTCCAGGCAGAACGCGTCGCCCTGCCGGTAGACCCGGCCCGACGTCCCGGTGAGCGTGCCGTCCAGGAAGTTCCCGGTGTAGACCTGCATGCCCGGCTCGGTCGTGTACATCTTCATGACGCGTCCCGAACCGGGGTCCGTCACCGTCAGCGCGTACTGCGGGCGGGACGTGATCCCCTTGTCCAGCGCGAAGTTGTGGTCCACCCCCTTGCCGTGGCCGATCTGTTCGTGCGGGGTGCGGACGGCGTCGCCGATGGCACGGGCGCGCCGGAAGTCGAAGGGCGTGCGGGTCACCGGGGCGAGTTCGCCGGTCGGGATGAGGGTCGCGTCCACGGGCGTGTAGCGCCGGGCCGCCAGCTCCAGCAGATGCCCGTCGACGCTCCCGCCGCCCTCGCCGGCCAGGTTGAAATAGGTGTGGCTGGTCAGGTTGAGCACGGTCGCCCGGTCCGTCGTGGCCGTGTAGTCGATGCGCCACTCGCCCCGGGAGGTGAGGGCGTAGACGACACGGACGGCGAGCGCGCCCGGATAACCGGCCTCGCCGTCCGGGCTGGTCCGGGTCAGGACCAGCCCGACCTCACCTCGGGAGGTGAAGGGCTCGATGTGCCAGATCCGCTTGTCGAAGCCCTGGTCGCCACCGTGGAGGCTGTTGGGGCCGTCGTTGAGGGGGAGTTGGTGCGTGACCCCGTCGAGGGTGAAGCGGCCTCCGGCGATGCGGTTGCCGTACCGGCCTATGAGGCCGCCGAAGTAGGGCGACTTCGCCACGTAGTCCGGCAGGCCGCCGAAGCCCAGCGCGATGTTCGCCGTGCGCCCCCTGCGGTCCGGTGTCTCCAGGGACTGGACGACACCGCCCCACGAGAGGACCTTCAGCCGGGTCCCGCCGTTGGCGAGGGTCCAGCGGTACACCTTCGTCCCGTCGGCGAGCGTGCCGAAGTGCTCCCGGGACGGGGTGCGTCCGCCGGGCGTGGCGTGGGCGGCCGGGGAGCCCGCCGCCACCGCCAGCCCGGTGGCGGCCGTGGCCGCCAGAACGGTGCGTCTGCTGGTACCGGTCATGAAACAACTCCTTCTCGAAGGCGAAGTGTTACGAGCCGACCTTGCGCTTGTTCCAGACGTCGAAGCCGACCGCGGCCAGCAGGACGAGACCCTTGATGACCTGCTGGTAGTCGGTGCCGATGCCGACGAGGTTCATGCCGTTGTTCAGCACACCCAGGACGAGACCGCCGATGATCGCGCCGAGGACCGTGCCGACACCGCCGCTCATCGAGGCGCCGCCGATGAACGAGGCTGCGATGGCCTCCAGTTCGAAGTTGAGGCCCGCCTTGGGCGAGGCCGCGTTGAAGCGGGCGGCGAAGACCAGACCCGCCAGGGCCGCGAGCATGCCCATGTTCAGGAAGACCAGGAAGGTGACCTTCTTGTCCTTCACGCCCGACAGCTTGGCCGCGGGCAGGTTGCCGCCGATCGCGTAGATGTGGCGGCCGATGATCGCGTTGCGCATCAGGTAGCCGAACCCGACGACGAGCACGCCGAGGATGAGCAGCACGACCGGGGCGCCCTTGTAGCTGGCCAGCAGCAGGGTCACCACGAGGACGGCCGCGACCAGCGCCACCAGCTTGAGCAGGAACAGCTTGGCCGGCAGCACGTCGAGCGCGAACTCCTGCTGGCGCTTGCGGTCACGCACCTCCTGGAACACCACGAAGGCGATCAGGGCGAAGCCCAGCAGCAGGGTGAGGTTGTGGTAGTTGGTGCTGGGGCCGACCTCGGGGAGGAAGCCGTTGGCTATCTCCTGCAGGTCCTTCGGGAAGGGGCCGAGGGTCTGGCCCTTCAGGAAGATCTCGGTGAGACCGCGGAAGAGCAGCATGCCCGCGAGGGTCACGATGAACGACGGTATGCCGAGGTAGGCGATGAAGAAGCCCTGCAGCGCGCCCGCGACGGCGCCGATGGCCAGGCACAGCACCACGGCGAGCGGCCAGGGGAGATCGTGCTCGACCATCAGCACGGCGGCCATCGCACCGATGAACGCGGTCAGCGAGCCGACCGAGAGGTCGATGTGGCCCGCGATGATGACGAGCATCATGCCGATCGCGAGGATCAGGATGTAGCTGTTCTGCAGCACCAGGTTGGAGACGTTGCGCGGCAGCAGCAGGTCGCCGCCCGACCACACCGCGAACAGCACCACGATCAGGCCCAGGGCCATCAGCATGCCGTACTGGCGCATGTTGCGGCGCATACCGCCGAGCACCAGCTGCAGCAGGCCGTCGCCGGAGGCCGGCCCGCCCTTGCCGGCCGGTGCGGGGGCCGGGGTCCTGTCGGTCAGGTCCGTACTCATCGGGTTACCTCGTTGTCCTTCGTCATCTGACGCATCAGCGCTTCCTGCGAGGCCTCGGCCCGCGAGAACTCGCCCGTCAGCCGCCCCGCGGCCATCGTGTAGATGCGGTCGCACATGCCGAGCAGCTCCGGCAGCTCGGAGGAAATGAAGACGACCGCCTTGCCCTCGGCCGCCAGCCGGTCGATGACCGTGTAGATCTCGTACTTGGCACCGACGTCGATGCCGCGCGTGGGCTCGTCCAGGATCAGCACCTCGGGACCCGCGAAGATCCACTTGCTGAGGACGACCTTCTGCTGGTTGCCGCCGGACAGCTTGCCCACCGGCTCGAAGACGGTCGGCGCCTTGATGTTCATGGACCTGCGGAAGTCCTCGGCGACCTGCCGCTCCCCGTGCTCGTCGACCACACCCCGCCGGGCGACCTTGCCCAGGGCGGTCAGCGAGATGTTCCGGTTGATGGTGTCGATGAGGTTGAGGCCGTAGTGCTTGCGGTCCTCGGTGGCGTACGCGATGCCGTGCTTCACCGCCTCGGGGACGGACCTCGTACGGATCTCGGTGCCGTCCCGGAGGACCGTGCCGCCCGCGTAGCGGCCGTAGGAGCGGCCGAAGACGCTCATCGCCAGCTCGGTGCGGCCGGCGCCCATGAGACCGGCGATCCCGACGATCTCGCCGCGCCGCACCTCGATCGAGACGTCGTCGACGACCTTGCGCTGTTGGTCGATGGGGTGGTGCACGGTCCAGTTGCGGATCTCCAGGGCGGGGGCGGCCCCCTCCTCCGGGTGGTGCGGGGTGCGCTCCGGGAAGCGGTGCTCCAGGTCGCGGCCGACCATCCCGCTGATGATCCGGTCCTCGGTCGTCTCCGCCGCCTTCACGTCGAGCGTCTCGATGGAGCGCCCGTCGCGGATGATCGTGACCGAGTCGGCGACCCGGCGGATCTCGTTCAGCTTGTGCGAGATGATGATCGAGGTCATGCCCTGGTCCTTGAGCTGCAGGATCAGGTCGAGGAGCTTGCCGCTGTCCTCGTCGTTGAGCGCCGCCGTCGGCTCGTCGAGGATGAGCAGTTTCACCTTCTTCGACAGCGCCTTGGCGATCTCCACCAGCTGCTGCTTGCCCACGCCGATGTCGGCGACGCGGGTCTCCGGGTGCTCGTCGAGACCGACCCGGCGCAGCAGTTCGCCCGCGTGCCTGAGGGTGTCGTTCCAGTTGATGAGCCCGCGCCTGGCGTGCTCGTTGCCGAGGAAGATGTTCTCCGCGATGGAGAGGTACGGCACCAGCGCCAGCTCCTGGTGGATGATCACGATGCCGTGCTGCTCGCTCGCCCGGATGTCCTTGAACCGGCACGTCTCGCTCTCGAAGAGGATGTCCCCCTCGTAGCTGCCGTGCGGGTGGACACCCGAGAGGACCTTCATCAAGGTCGACTTGCCGGCGCCGTTCTCCCCGCAGATGGCGTGGACCTCGCCCTGCCGGACGGTCAGTGTGACGTCCGAGAGCGCTTTGACGCCGGGAAAGGTTTTGACGATCGAGCGCATTTCCAGGACGGGTCCCGCCATGGTCTTGCCTTCCAATCCTTGAGGGAGCCCGGTTACTTGAGGTCGTTCTCGGTGTAGTAGCCGCCGTCCACGAGGACTTCCTTGTAGTTGGCCTTGTCGACGCTCACCGGCTGCAGCAGGAAGGCGGGGACGACCTTGACACCGTTGTTGTAGGACTTGGTGTCGTTGACCTCGGGCTTCTTGTCGTTCAGGACCGCGTCGACCATGTTCGAGGCGACCTTGGCGAGCTGGCGCAGGTCCTTGTAGACGGTCTGGGTCTGCTCACCCGTGATGATCGACTTCACCGAGGCGACCTCGGCGTCCTGGCCCGTGACGACCGGCATCGGCTTGGCCTTGGTGCCGTAGCCGTCCGACTTCAGGGCGGAGAGGATGCCGATGGAGATGCCGTCGTAGGGCGAGAGCACGGCGTCGACCCGGGCGCTGCGGTAGCTGGACGTCAGCAGGTCGTCCATGCGCTTCTGCGCGGTGCCGCCGTCCCAGCGCAGGGTGGTGACCTGGTTGAGGGCGGTCTGCTTGGACCTGACGACCAGTTCGCCCTTGTCCACGTACGGCTTGAGGACGTTCATCGCGCCCTGGAAGAAGTACTTGGTGTTGTTGTCGTCGTTGGAACCGGCGAACAGCTCGATGCTGAAGGGGCCCTTCTTGCCGCTCCCCAGGCCGAGCTTGTCCACGATGTACGTGCCCTGCAGCTCGCCGACCTTCTCGTTGTCGAAGGAGGCGTAGTAGTCGACGTTCGAAGAGCCGAGGATCAGCCGGTCGTAGGAGATCACCGGGATGTCGGCGTCCTTGGCCTGCTGCAGCACGTTGGCGAGGGACTTGTTGTCGATCGCGGCCACGATCAGGGCGTCCACACCCTGCGTGATCATGTTCTCGATCTGCGAGACCTGCTGGTCCGGGTCGTCCTCGCCGTAGGCGAGCTTGGTCTTGTACCCCTTGCCCTTCAGCTCCTTCACGACGTTGGCCCCGTCGGCGATCCAGCGCTCGGAGGACTTGGTCGGCATCGCGATGCCGATGGTGGCGCCGTCGCTGCCTCCCTTGTTCTCGTCGCTGCCGCCTTCGCTGTTCTGACCGCAGGCGGTCAGGGTGAGGGCGAGGGAGGCGGCGGAGGCGATGGCGGCAAGTGCGGCTCTGCGGTTGCGCATAGTCATCATCCTTGGTGTGGGTCAGGGCTCGGTCCGGAGACACCGGAACGCTGGAAGCGGATCTACCGAGAACGGGTGTGTGGGATTGTGCGCGGCTGTGTCGTCTTTTGGGGAGACTGTTTCCGGAACGTTATGACGAGATCTCGAAGCGGTTGAGCGAGCCCGGCAGGCGGGTGCCGAGCGCGGCCATGCCTCCGTCCGCCCCGTGACGGGCGAGCAGGTCCAGGGCGAGCCGGCCACGCCGCACCCGCTCCTTCGCGGTGGCCAGTGTCAGCTCCCGCAGGTGCTGGCCGTACGGGTAGATGCCGGGCGACTTGGACAGGCCGAACTTCAAATACAGCGGGGCGCCGCGCCTGATCAGTTCGGCGACCTCGTACATCCGCACATAACCTCCCAGGTCGTCCGGAGCCTCGATGTAGACGTCCATCGGCGCCCCCGAAACCCGCCGGATCTCGGTGAACTGAGCGAGGGTCAGATCGGACGGGACGTTGACCGAGTCGGCGCCCAGTCCTTCGAACACGGCGTACGACGCCGGGTTCACGGGCCCGATCAACGCGGACACCTTGAAGGTGGTGTCCGCGGGCAGGGCCCCCTGCTCGCGGAGCCGGTGCAGGGTCCAGAGCACTCCCTCGTCGGCCACGAGCAGGCACTTCACCCCCAGCCCGGTCGCGCGCAGGGCGTCCTCGACGCAGCCGGCCAGGGCGTCGTGGCCGCGTGCCCGCAGGCCCGCGCCACCGGAGTCCGTACGCACCGAGGCGCCGGTGTCCCAGGTGCCCCGCGGTCCCGTGAACAGGCAGAGCTCGATGTCCCGTTCGGCGCAGCCCTCCACCATCTCGGTGATCTCCGCGTCGGTCAGCATCCAGATGCCGCTGCCCTGGCTGATGCGGTGCACGGGCACGTCGAGCCTGGCGGACTCCTTGAGTACGACGCCCAGGGCCTCCGGGCCCTCCACGGACGGCACCTCGGTGCGCCAGCTCCCTCCGTCGGGGAAGGCGTGCGGCGAGGCGTCTGCCGGGGACAGGGGCGCCGGGCCGAGGCCCAGCGCGGGGAGCACGGCCTCGCCGGGGCGGCGGGGGCCGGCCGTGCCGGGGGTGGGGGCAAGCGCGTCGTTCACGACAGGTCCTTCATGTTCGGTATTTCGGACGACATTCGGATCTCGGGGTGTGCGCCGGTACGGAGGCGGTCAGGGCGCCGCCGTACCGGCGCACGGTTCAAGGAGGGCCGGTCAGGGCCGCAGCAGCACCTTCCCGGTGTCCGGAGCCCCGCTGCCCACCAGCGCCACCGCTTCGGCGAACCGGTCGAGAGGGAACTCGTGGGTGATCAGCGGCGCCGGGTCGAGCAGCCCGGCCGTGAACGCCCGCACCGCGTGGGACCAGGCCGCCGACGGCGCCCCGAACACGCTGCGCACGGTGAGCTGGCTCAGCGACAGGTGCACGGGGTCGATCCCCACGGCTCCCGGGGTGAACATCCCCGTCAGCACCACCCGACCCCCGCGCCGCGCCAGCAGGCACGCATCGGCGGCGGTGGACGGCGCCCCGGCCGTTTCCACGACCAGGTCGTAGCGGCCCCGGACCTCCTCCGCCTCCTTCGGGTCGAGCGCCTCGCCCGCTCCGAAGTCCAGGGCCCTGGAGGCCCGTTGCTCCCGCGGGTCGATCACCGTGAGTTCGGCGGGCGACACCGCGGCCAGCAGCTGGACCGCGAGCAGCCCGAGCGTGCCCGCGCCCAGCACGGCGATCCGCTCACCCGGCTCCGGAGCCCCGGCCCGCACCGCGGCCGCGATCACCGCGGCCGGCTCCAGCAGGGCGGCGGCCCGCAGGTCCGCGTCGTCGGCCAGCGGGTGGAGCAGTCGGGCGGGGACGACCACGTGGTCGGCGAACGCACCGGGCCGGGTGAACCCCGTCTCGTCGTAGCCCGCCGTGCACAGGGAGGTCTCGCCGTGTCTGCACCGCTCGCAGCGTCCGCAGGCCCGGAAGCCCTCGGCGACCGTGCGCCGTCCCTCCAGCGCGGGATCGACGCCCTCGCCCACGGCGTCCACCGTCCCGGACCACTCGTGTCCGGGCACCACGGGGTAGCGCACGTAGGCCGGGTCGCGGTGGCCGTCGTACAGCTCGCGGTCGCTCATGCAGACCCCGGCCGCCGCGACCCGCACCCGGACCTCGCCGGGGCCCGGCTCCGGGAGCGGCCCCTCGGTCAGCCGGTGGCTGCCGGGCCGCTCCACGACCAACGCGCGTGATACGACGCTCACTTGGGCTGCCTCTTCTCCCAGCCGTCCGCCCACAGGTCGAACCGCGCCTGCTGCTGCGGGAACTCGGCCGCCGCTTCCACGTCCAGCTCCACGCCGAGCCCGGGGGCGTCGGAGAGCTCGAAGCAGCCGGTGGCGGGGTCGACGACCGGGGCGCCCTTGACGACCTTCTTGATGTCGGCGTCCGCGAAGTCGTTGAAGTGCTCAAGGATCTTGAAGTTGGGCGTGCAGCCGGCGACCTGGAGGCTGGCCGCGGTCAGCACCGAACCGCCCACGTTGTGGGGTGCGATCAGCGTGTAGTGCGTCTCCGCGGTCGCCGCGAGCTTGCGGGTCTCCAGGATGCCGCCGATGTGGCCGACGTCCGGCTGGATGATGTCGACGGCCTGCGACTCGAACAGCTCACGGAACTCGATCCGGTCGTGGATGCGTTCACCGGTCGCGATCGGCAGGTCCACCTTCTCCGCGACCTTGGCGAGCGCCTTGAGGTTCTCCGGCGGCACCGGCTCCTCCAGCCACGCCGGGCGGAACGGTGCCATCTCGCGGGCGATCCGCACCGCCGTCGACGGGCTGAACCGCCCGTGCATCTCCAGCATCAGCTCGGTGTCGGGACCGATGGCGTCCCGCACGGCCTCGATGAGGGACACGGCGTAGCGCGTCTCCTCCTGGCCCAGCTCGAAGTGGCCCGTGCCGAAGGGGTCGATCTTCAGCGCGCGGTAACCGCGCTCCACCACGCCCTGCGCGGCCTTGTGGTAGGCCTCCGGGGTGCGCTCCGTGGTGTACCAGCCGTTGGCGTAGGCCTTGACCCGGTCGGTGACCTTCCCGCCGAGCAGCTGCCACACCGGGACGCCCAGGGCCTTGCCCTTGATGTCCCAGCAGGCCATCTCGATGACCGCGATGCCGGACATCACGATCTCCCCGGCCCGCCCGTAGTCGCCGTACTTCATCCGCTTGACGAGGTCCTCGACCGCGAACGGGTCGGACCCGGCGATGTGGTTGGCCGTCGCCTCCCGCAGATAGCCGAGCAGCGCGTCGGTGCGGCCCAGCATCCGGGTCTCACCGACACCGGTGAGGCCCTCGTCGGTGTGGACCTGGACGTAGGTGAGGTTCCGCCACGGCGTGCCGACGACATGCGTGCTGATTCCGGTGATGCGCACGGGTGTTGCCTCTCGTGGTGTTCGGTATTTCGTCACTCGTTCGAAATGCTGGCGTGACCGTAATGACGGGCCAGGGGCGGTGTCAATGGTTCGCGCAAGTACGCTGACGCCATGAGTGATCTCGGGGCGGGTTTCGGGTACTTGATAAAGGGGCAACGCTGGGCCTTCGGGCACGGCCGGTGGTTCGGCTTCGGTCTCCTGCCCGCGCTGATCACCCTCGTCGTCTACGCGGGCGCGCTCGTCGGACTCGGTTACGGCGCCGACGACTTCGCCGGCTGGGTCACCCCGTTCGCCGACGACTGGTCCTCACCCTGGCAGGGGCTCCTGCGCAACACCCTGGTCGTGCTGGTCTTCGTCCTCGGCCTGTTCCTCGCGGTGGTCACGTTCACCGCCGTCACCCTCCTGGTGGGCCAGCCGTTCTACGAGTCGCTCTCCGAGGAGGTCGACCGCAGCGAGGGCGGCGACGTGCCCGAGTCCGGACTGCCCCTCTGGCGGGAGCTCTGGATCTCCGCCCGCGACTCCGTCCGCATCCTGCTGCGCGTGGCCTTCTACGGGGTGCTGCTCTTCGCCCTCGGGTTCGTCCCCGTCATAGGGCAGACCGTGATCCCGGCGCTCGGCTTCTGCGTCACCGGCTATTTCCTGGCCGAGGAACTGACCGCCGTCGCCCTCCAGCGCCGCGGCATGGTCCTGAAGGACCGGCTCGTGCTGCTGCGCGGCCGCCGGATGGCGGTGCTCGGCTTCGGCGTCCCGCTCGCCCTCGCCTTCGTGGTCCCGCTCGTCGCCGTGTTCCTGATGCCCGGAGCCGTCGCCGGGGCGACGCTGCTGGCCCGCGACCTGACGGCTCCGCCCGCCGCCCCCGAGCCCGCGCCGGCCCCGCACTCGCTGCGCAAGGGCTGAGCCCCCCGGCGTCAGCGCACCGAGAAGCCGTACACCGTCGTCGAGACGAACTCCTCGCCCGGGCGCAGCACGGTGCCCGGGAACTCCGGGCGGTTCGGGGAGTCCGGGAAGTGCTGGGTCTCCAGCGCGATCCCGGCGCACGGCCCGAACGGGTCTCCGTCGAGGTGGTCCGCGGTGTACAGCTGGAGCCCCGGCTCCGTCGTGCGGACCGTCAGCAGACGTCCGGACGCGGGGTCGTACAGCTCCGCGACCGGCTCCCCGCCGGTCTCGTCCAGCACGTAGTTCGTGTCGTAGCCCGGCCCCACCGGCTTCGGCTCGCGGAAGTCGAAACGGGTGCCGTCCACCGGCGCCAGCTCGCCCGTGGGAAGGGACTCCGCGTCCGCCGGCGTGATCCGTCCGGCCGCCAGCCGCAGTTCGTGCCCCAGCGCGCTGCCGCTGTCCGCGCCGGCCAGGTTCCAGTAGGTGTGGTTCGTCAGGTTCAGCACGGTCGGCGCGTCCGTCGTCGCCCGGTAGCCGATCCGCAGGGCGCCGTCCGTGTCCAGGGTGTACGTCACGCCGACCGCGAGCCGCCCCGGGAAGCCCTCCTCGCCGTCCTCCGCGACCAGGGAGAGCCGCACGCCGTCCGGCACCGCCTCGGCGTCCCAGACGCGCTTGTCGAAGCCGCGCCCACCGCCGTGCAGCGTGTTGCGGCCCTCGTTCCTGGTGACCCGGTGCGTCCGCCCGTCCAGGACGAAGGAGCCGCCCGCGATCCGGTTCGCGTACCGGCCCACCACGGCGCCGAAGTAGGGGCCCGTGTGCGTCTCGTACCCCTTGACGTCCGGCAGCCCCAGGGCCACGTCCGCCCGGTCGCCGTCCCTGCCGGGGACCTCCACCGACTGCACCACGGCGCCGTACGTCAACAGCCGCACCAGGACGCCCGCGCGCTCCAGGGTCCAGCGACGGACCGGCGTGCCGTCCGCGAGCGTGGAGAAGTCTTCGCTGTGTACCGCCGCACCCGTCGTCATGATCAAGAACTTTACGCCGGGGGGCCGGCCGCCGTGACGTTGCGGTAGGCGATCTCCGCCAGCCTGGCCTGGCCGTTGCGGCCCGGATGGAACCAGTCCCACTCGCTGAGCTGCTTGCCGGTGAAGCGGTAGTCGAACACCGCCCCGCCGTCGTCACGGCACAGCCTGTCCCTCGCGCAGACGTCCCGCAGGACCTCGTTGTACGCGACGACCCGCTCCCGCACCGCGTCGCGCCGCGCGACGGCGGCCGCACCCATGTCGTCCGCGTCGCCCAGCATCGACCGGCAGATCCCCAGTTTCCAGATCTGCCTGCCGAGCGGGTTCGCCCGCCCGGCCGACCAGAGCCGCTTGAGGTCCGGGACGCTGGAGACGTACAGCTGGGCCTTGGGGGCCCCGGCGCGCAGCTGCCGTACCGCTGCCTCGAACGACGCCCGGAAATCGGCCACGGGGGTCATCAGCCGCACCGAGTCGCGACAGGCGTCGTTCGCGCCGATCATCACGGTGACGAGTGCGGGGTCCTCCTTCGCGGCCAGCGCCATCTGCTCCGGCAGCTGCGCCATCCGTGCGCCGGACACGGCGTGGTTCCAGCTGTGCGCCGGCGCCTTCGACGCCCCCAGCAGGCGTACGGCGAGGCTCCGCACCCCGGTGTCGGTCCCGGTGGCCCAGGACACCTCGGGGCAGTCGGCCAGGACCGAGCAGGCGTCGAAGCCCCGGGTGATGGAGTCCCCGACGGCCGCGACGGACGCGGGGCTCGCGTCCCACGCCGGCGAGGGCGAGGGGCTGCGCGGCCCGGCGGCGCCCGGTGCGGCACCGGCCTGACCGGAGGACGAGCATCCCGTGAGCGCGATGCCCGCGACGACCGCGACCGCCGTCAGAGTGACACCGCCGCCGCGTGCGCGACGGTGTGACGAACGCTCGCGCATCACTGTCTCCCCTCAGGTCACACGGGTGATTGTGCCCCTGGCACAACCGGACAGCCCCAGGTGGCGGGCCCGCGCGCCCTCGCGGGTGAATGCTGAGGGAATCATGGGCCCGGGACCGACGGTACGTCACACGCCCGGCCCCGGCGCACGGTAGCTTTTCCCCGTCGAACCAGTGGCGCCCGACCGGCCCGCGTATGAATCGGCGGGGTCCGGTAAGTTATCTCACGTCACATACTGTCCCTTTTCAGGAGATTCACTCCCGATGCTGTTTACTGATGACAACCTCGGGAGCCGGCCGGGAAGAGGCGGTACGGGCGCGAGGCCGCTGGGGAAGGCGAACCTCGTCCCACACTGGAGGTCCCGGTGACGACACGTGGAGTCCTGTACGTTCACTCCGCACCGCGCGCGCTGTGCCCGCATGTCGAATGGGCGGTAGCGGGTGTGCTCGGTGTGCGGGTCCAGCTCGACTGGATCAGACAGCCGGCCTCGCCCGGCACCTGGCGGTCCGAATTCTCCTGGAAGGGCCGCGCCGGCACCGCCTCGGAGCTGGCCTCCGCCCTGCGCGGCTGGGACATGCTGCGCTTCGAGGTGACGGCCGAGCCCTGCCCGACGGCCGAGGGCGAGCGCTACAGCTCCACGCCCGGCCTCGGCATCTTCCACGCCGTGACCGGTATGCACGGCGACATCCTGATCCCCGAGGACCGGCTGCGGGCCGCCCTGGCACGCTCGGTGAGCGGCGAGACGGACCTGGAGGCCGAGGTCGCCAAGCTCCTGGGCAAGCCCTGGGACGACGAGCTGGAGTCCTTCCGGCACGCGGGCGAGGGCGCCCCGGTCCGCTGGCTGCACCAGGTCGTCTGACCGGGCCGGCGCAGGCACAAGCCCGCCCGTCCCGCTGCGCGCACGCGCGGCCCCGCGCCGGCGCGCACCCATGGACCTTCGCGCGGCCGCCGGCCGCCGGCCCCCGCCCCGGCGTGCCCCCGGTCCGCCCCGTCCACCCCGGTCCGCGGCATGCCGGAGGCCTGCACGGCCCGGGGGCCGCGAAACGCGAGAGGCCCGCACCCCCGGCCGGAGAATCACCGGGTGGGGTGCGGGCCCTGCACCGACAGGACGGTCAGACGGAGCGGAACGCGAGCACCACGTTGTGGCCGCCGAAACCGAACGAGTTGTTGATCGCGGCGATCGAACCCTCCGGCAGGGCGCGCGGCTCGCCGCGCACGATGTCGGCGTCGACGTCCACGTCGAGTTCGTCGACGTTGATCGTGGGCGGTGCCATCCGGTTCCGCAGTGCCAGCACGGTCGCCACGGTCTCGATACCGCCCGCGCCGCCCAGCAGGTGACCCGTCATCGACTTCGTGGCGGAGATCGCGACGTGGTCCAGGTCGTCGCCCAGCACCTGGCGCAGCGCCTTGATCTCGGCGATGTCACCCTGCGGGGTGGACGTGGCGTGCGCGTTCAGGTGAACGACCTCGGACGGCTTCAGGTCCGTGGAGTCCAGCAGGTTCCGCATCGCGGCGGCGATCCCGCGCCCGCTGGGCTCGGGCTGCGCGATGTGGTGGGCGTCGGCGGACAGGCCCTGGCCCAGCACCTCGCAGTAGACCCGGGCGCCGCGCGCGGCGGCGTGCTCCGCGGACTCCAGGATCACGACGCCGGCACCCTCGCCGAGGACGAAGCCGTCCCGGCCGGTGTCGTACGGACGCGAGGCCTTCTCGGGCTCGTCGTTGCTCTTGGACATCGCCATCATGTTGGCGAACGCGGCGATCGGCAGCGGATGGATCGCGGCCTCGGTGCCGCCGGCGACGACCACGTCGGCACGGCCGGTGCGGATCATCTCGACGGCGTACCCGATGGCCTCGGCACCCGACGCGCAGGCCGAGACCGGCGTGTGGACGCCCGCCTGGGCGTTGACCTCGAGGCCGACGTTGGCCGCCGGGCCGTTGGGCATGAGCATGGGCACGGTGTGCGGGGAGACTCGGCGTACGCCCTTCTCCTTCAGCACGTCGTACTGGTCGAGCAGGGTGATCACGCCGCCGATGCCGGAGGCGATGACCGAGCCCAGACGCTCGGGCTGGATCTTCTCGTCCTCACCGGCCTTGCCGGTGAAGCCCGCGTCCGCCCACGCCTCGCGGGCCGCGATCAGCGCGAACTGCGCCGAGCGGTCCAGCTTGCGGGCGAGCGGGCGGGGCAGAACCTCGCTCGGGTCGACGGCCGCGAGAGCGGCGATCCGGACGGGCAGTTCGGCGAAACGTTCGCCCTCGAGAGGCTTGACGCCGGAACGGCCGGCCATCAGACCTTCCCAGGTCGATGCGGAGTCGCCACCCAGCGGAGTGGTTGCGCCGATACCGGTGACGACCACGGTGCGATTGGTCGGGCTCACTGGAAAATCTTCTCCACGTGTAGAGGGTCGTGAATCAGCGGCGCCACCGCCGGGTGGCGACACACGGAACGGGCTGGGATCAGCCCTGGTGCTTCAGGATGTACTCGGCAGCATCGCCGACCGTCTTGAGGTTCTTGACGTCCTCGTCGGGGATCTTGACGTCGAAGCGCTCTTCAGCGGCGACGACGACCTCGACCATGGACAGCGAGTCGACGTCCAGGTCGTCGGTGAAGGACTTGTCCAGCTGGACGTCCTCGACCGGGATACCGGCGATCTCGTTGACGATCTCGGCGAGACCGGTGACGATCTCTTCCTGAGTGGCGGCCATGTTGGCGCTCCTTCGATGTGTTTCTGCAGGGTTCGGGCGTGCGGACGAAAGGTCCGGTGTGCCTAGGGGAGGGTAACGACCGTCGCGGCGTAGACGAGACCCGCCCCGAAGCCGATGATGAGCGCCGTGTCGCCGCTCTTTGCCTGGCCGGTCGCCAGAAGCCGCTCCATAGCGAGCGGAATCGAGGCGGCCGACGTGTTGCCGGTGGTTTCCACGTCACGCGCGACCGTGACGTGCTCCGGCAGTTTGAGTGTCTTCACCATCGAGTCGATGATCCGCATGTTGGCCTGGTGCGGGATGAAGACATCCAGGTCCTCCGGCGAGATCCCGGCCGCTTCCAGCGCCTGCTGGGCGACCTTGGCCATCTCGAAGACGGCCCAGCGGAAGACCGCCTGGCCCTCCTGCGTGATGGCCGGGAACTTGACCTCGCCCCGCTCGTTGAGCGGCAGGTTCGAGACGTCGCCGATGTGGAAGTCGTTCCACGCCACGGTCTGCTTGATCGTCTCGGACTTGTCGCCCTCGGAACCCCAGACCGTGGGGCCGATGGCCGGGTCCTGGGACGGGCCGACCACGACCGCGCCCGCGCCGTCGCCGAAGAGGAAGGCCGTCGCGCGGTCCTCCAGGTCGGTGAGGTCGCTGAGCCGCTCGACGCCGATGACGAGCACGTACTCCGCCGAGCCCTCGACGATCATGCCCTTGGCGAGGGTCAGGCCGTAGCCGAAGCCCGCGCAGCCGGCCGAGATGTCGAAGGCGGCGGGCTTGCCCGCGCCGATCCGGTGCGCGATGTCGGTCGCGACGGCGGGGGTCTGCTTGAAGTGCGAGACGGTGGAGACGATGACTCCGCCGATCTGCTCGGGAGTGATCCCGGCGTCGGCGATCGCCTTGCCCGAGGCCTCCACGGACATCATCGACACGGTCTCCTCGTCGGAGGCCCAGTGCCGGGTGGCGATGCCGGAGCGGGAGCGGATCCACTCGTCCGACGAGTCGATCGTCTCGAGGATCACCTCGTTGGGCACGACACGGGTCGGGCGGTAGCCGCCGACACCCATGATCCGTGCGTACGGGGCGCCCTTGCTGGGCTTGATCTTCGACATGCTCGCGGGCTCCTTAGGCACCCGCGTGCTCGGAGATGAGCGCGCGGGCGGCGTCGAGGTCGTCGGGGGTCTTGAGCGCGAGGGTCTTCACGCCGGGCAGTGCGCGCTTGGCGAGCCCGACCAGCGTGCCACCGGGCGCGGCCTCGACGATGGCCGTGACACCGAGGGCCTTGAAGGTCTCCATGCACAGGTCCCAGCGGACCGGGTTGGCGACCTGGCCGACGAGCCGCGAGATGACCTCGTCGCCGGTGGCGACCGTCTTCCCGTCGGCGTTCGACACGTACGTCACCTTCGGGTCGGTGACCTTCAGGGCGGCGGCGGCGTCGCGAAGCCTGTCCACGGCCGGAGCCATGTGGTGCGTGTGGAACGCGCCCGCCACCTTGAGGGGAACCACGCGGCGCACGCCTTCCGGCATGTCGTCGAGCAGGGCGGCGATCTGTGCCGCGGTGCCCGCGGCGACGATCTGCCCGCCGCCGTTGACGTTGGCCGGGGTGAGCCCCAGCTTCTCCAGGTGCGGGACCGTCACCTCGGGTTCGCCGCCGAGGAGCGCGGCCATGCCCGTCTCGGTGATCGCGGCGGCCTCGGCCATGCCGAGCCCCCGGGTGCGGACGAAACGGAGCGCCGCCTCGTCCTCGACGACACCGGCGAGCGCGGCGGCGGTGATCTCACCGACGCTGTGGCCCGCGACGACGTCGGGGGTGGCGTCCAGGGCGGCGGCCGAGAGGAGACCGGCGGCGACGAGCAGCGGCTGGGCCACCGCCGTGTCGCGGATCTCGTCCGCGTCCGCCTTCGTGCCGTAGTGGGCGAGGTCGAGCCCGATGGCCTCGGACCAGCCCGCGATGCGGTCTGCGGCACCGGGGAGTTCGAGCCAGGGAGTCAGGAAGCCGGGCGTCTGAGCGCCTTGGCCGGGAGCGACGAGTACGAGCACCCTCACACTCTCTCTTGTGGACGGCCCCGGACGCCCGTGGGGACAGGGACGAAGAACCGTCAGGGGAATTGTTGAAGTTCGACAAAAGTCTAGAGCTGGGAGTCGCCGTCGGCCAAGCGCCCCAGGATGAGGGCGATCCGCAGCGTGAACGCGGAACGCACGTCCGAGGGCGACCATCCGGTGACGTCGGTCACACGTCGCAGCCGGTAGCGCACGGTATTGGGGTGCACGAACAGCATCCGTGCCGCGCCCTCCAGGCTGCTTGCCTGCTCCAGATACACACTCAAGGTCTCCAGAAGTGCCGAGCCCGCCTCTTCGAGCGGTCTGTAGATCTCCTCCACCAGCTGATCGCGTGCGGCGGGATCACCCGCCATCGCGCGCTCCGGAAGGAGATCGTCCGACAACACGGGGCGCGGTGCGTCCTGCCACGCCGAACAAGCCTTGAGGCCGGCCGCGGCCGCCTGTGCGGACCGGGTGGCCGCGAGCAGGTCGGGTACCACCGGACCGGCGACGACGGGACCGGCTGCGTACGGGCCGATCAGCGACTTCGCGACGTTCAGGGGGTTGTCGCTGCCACCGGCGATCACGACCAGGCGGTGACCGAGCACGCCGGTCAGGACCTGGAGCTTCGCGTGCCGCGCGGCCCGCCGGATGGCCTCCACGGTGAGCTCGCTGTCCCCCTCCGGGGCGGTGCCGAGCACGACGCAGACGTGTTCGGGGGAGTTCCAGCCGAGCGCCGCCGCCCGGGACACGGCGCCTTCGTCCGCCTCGCCCGACAGCACGGCGTTCACGACGAGCGACTCCAGCCGGGCGTCCCACGCGCCACGGGCCTCGGCCGCCTGCGCGTACACCTGGGCGGTGGCGAAGGCGATCTCGCGCGCGTAGACGAGCAGCGCCTCACGCAGCACCGACTCGTCGCCGGGTGCCGCGACCTCGTCGATCGCGGCCTCCATGACCTCGATCGTCGTACGCACCATCTCCACGGTCTGCCGCAGGGTGATGGCCCTGGTCAGCTCGCGCGGAGCGGTGCCGAACACGTCGGTGGAGATCGCCTGCGGCGTCTCGGGGTGACGGAACCACTCCGTGAACGCGGCGATACCGGCCTGGGCGACCAGGCCGATCCAGGAACGGTTCTCGGGGGGCATCGCCCGGTACCACGGCAGCGCCTCGTCCATGCGCGCGATGGCGTTGGCGGCCAGCCGGCCGGAGGACTGCTCCAGGCGTTTCAGGGTCGCGGCGTGGAGATGGGCGTCGTTCGCGGCGGGCTGCTCAGGATCGGGTCGGGGCACGCACACAAGACTGCCTTATCGGGACACGGACCCGCAGGGGCGGGGCGGCCGAGCGCCCACCGGGGATACCGTGGGCGCGTGATGGACGTACGCCGCTCCGGCGACCGCTTCCGCGGCGGGGACCAGGCCACGGGTGACTCCGCGGGCATCGAGACGCTGCACGCTTTCTCCTTCGGGCGGTTCTACGACCCGGACAACCTGCGGTTCGGGCCGATCCTGGCATGCAACGAGGAGCGTCTCGCCCCCGGCGCCGGCTTCGACGAGCATCCGCACAGCCACACCGAGATCGTCACCTGGGTGGTGGAGGGCGAACTCACCCACCGGGACTCGGCCGCACACGCCACCGTCGTACGGGCCGGTGACGTCCAGCACCTCAGTTCGGCCGGCGGGGTGCGGCATGTCGAACGCAACGACGGCGCAAGGCCGCTGACGTTCATTCAGATGTGGCTGGCCCCTCTGGAACCCGGCGGGGAACCCGCGTACACCCATGTCGCCGGGATAGCCGACTCCACCCCGTACGCCCTTCCCGAGGCGGGTGCGATGCTCCACGTCCGCCGCCAGTCCGAGGGCGAACGCACCGCCGTGCCCGACGCGGTGGGCGTCTACGTCCACGTCGTGCGCGGGCGGGTGCTCCTCGGGGGCGAGGAGCTGGGTCCGGGCGACTCGGCGCGGATCACGGGGGCGAACGGTCTGGAGCTGGAGGCGCTGGAGCGGTCCGAGACCCTGGTCTGGGAGCTCGCCTCGGTGTGAGGGCGGGACCGCTCCCGTCAGCGGGAGGCGAGCTCCGCCAGCACCGCGTCGGTGAACTCCGGCCAGACCTCCGCGGCCCACGGCCCGAAGGCCCGGTCCGTCAGCGCGACGCATGCCGCGCCGGCCGCCGGGTCGATCCACAGGAAGGTGCCGGACTGGCCGAAGTGCCCGAAGGTGGCGGGGGAGGACGAGGACCCGGTCCAGTGCGGCGCCTTGGAGTCACGGATCTCGAAGCCCAGACCCCAGTCGTTGGGGTTGTGGTGGCCGTAGCCGGGGAGCACGCCCTTGAGACCGCGGTGGACGACGGTCTGTGCCGCCAGCACCGTGCGCGGGTCGAGGAGCCGCGGCGCCTGCACCTCCGCGGCGAAGCGCGCCAGGTCGTCCACGGTCGAGACGCCGTCCTTGGCGGGCGAGCCCTCCATCGTCGTGGCGGTCATGCCCAGCGGTTCCAGCACCGCCTGGCGCACGTACTCGGGGAACGGGATGTCCGTCGCCTTCGCGATGTGGTCGCCCAGAACCTCGAAGCCCGCGTTGGAGTAGAGGCGGCGCGTGCCGGGCGCCGCCGTGATCCGGTGCTCGTCGAAGGCGAGGCCGCTGGTGTGCGCGAGGAGGTGGCGCACCGTGGAGCCCTCGGGCCCGGCCGGCTCGTCCAGCTCGACGGCGCCCTCCTCGTACGCCACCAGCGCCGCGTACGCCGTGAGCGGCTTGCTGACCGAGGCCAGCGGGAAGCGGTGCGCGGTGGGACCGTGGGTGCCGGCCGTGGCGCCGTCGGCGGTGACGACAGCGGCGGCCGCGGTGGGTACGGGCCAGTTCTCGATCATCGCGAGGCTCTGCATGGGTACGAGCCTAAGGGCTGTCCCGGCCGCGCTTGCCTGGAGTGCACTCCAAGGTTCTAGCGTGGGGGCATGACGGTGATGGAGAGCACTTCCGCACGGACGGACACCTGCGCTTCCGCCCCCAGGGCGCATCCGCGTCCCGAGGGCCAGGACCGCTACACCATCAGCGAGGTCGTCGCCCTCAGCGGGCTCACCGCCCACACGCTGCGCTGGTACGAGCGGATCGGGCTGATGTCGCACGTCGACCGCTCGCACACCGGCCAGCGGCGCTTCACCAACCGCGACCTGGACTGGCTGGCCTTCGTCGGCAAGCTCAGGCTGACCGGAATGCCGGTCGCCGACATGGTCAGGTACGCGGAACTGGTCCGCGAGGGCGACCACACCTTCGCCGAGCGGCAGGAGCTGCTGGAGTCGACCCGGCGCGACGTACGGGCGCGCATCGCGGAACTCCAGGGCACCCTCGCCGTGCTCGACTTCAAGATCGACTTTTATGGCGGCGCCCGCACGGCGTCGGAAGGGGTCTGAACGACATGAGTGACACCGGAAGGATCGCGACCGCGGAGCTCGGTGCCGGAGGCCCGCGGGTCGGCGTGCAGGGCCTCGGCTGCATGGGGATCAGCGAGTTCTACGGCGACACCGACGAGGCGGCGGCCCGGGACACCCTGGAGGCCGCGCTGGAAGCGGGCGTCACCCTGTTCGACACCGCGGACGTCTACGGCCGCGGCGCCAACGAGACGTTCCTCGCGCCGTTCGTCGCCGCGCACCGCGACGAGATCACGCTGGCCACGAAGTTCGCCATCGAGCGGACCGACGACCCGCACTACCGCGGGGTACGCAACGACCCGGCGTACATCCGTCGGGCCGTCGAGGCGAGCCTGCGCCGGCTGGGCACCGATGTCATCGACCTGTACTACATGCACCGCCGCGACCCGCTCGTGCCGTTCGCCGAATCGGTCGGCGCGATGGCCGAACTGGTGCGGGAGGGCAAGGTCGGGCAGCTGGGGCTGAGCGAGGTGACCGGGGCGGAGCTGCGCGAGGCGCACGCGGTGCACCCGATCGCCGCCCTGCAGTCCGAGTGGTCGCTCTTCAGCCGGGACGTCGAGCGGAGCGCCGTCCCGGCGGCCGCCGAGCTGGGGGTGACCCTCGTGCCGTACTCCCCGCTCGGGCGGGGATTCCTGACCGGGGCGTTCGCGGACGCGGGCAAGGAGCTGAGCGAGGGCGACTTCCGCAAGCACCAGCCCCGCTTCACCGGCGAGAACGCGAAGACCAACGCGGCCCTGCTGGAGCCGGTGCGCAAGATCGCGGCAGCGCACGGCGCGACGGCCGCGCAGGTCGCCCTGGCCTGGGTGCAGCAGCGGGCCGACGTGCACGGCCTGTCCGTCGTGCCGATCCCGGGCACGCGCAAGCGCAGCCGCCTGCTGGAGAACGCCGGGGCGACCAGGCTGAGGCTGACCGAGCTGGAACTCCAGGCGCTGGAGCCCCTCGCGGGGCAGGTGGCGGGCGACCGGTACCCGGACATGAGCAGCACGGCGACCGCGCGCGAGTAGCCGGCCCGGCGCCCTCCGGCCCGGCGCCCTCCGGCCCCGCGGCCGAGGGCCTCGGGCGATCGGGGTCCGGGCCGGGGCGCCTCAGGCCAGGCGCAGGGCGAACACCGCGAAGCCCGCCGCGAGCAGCCCGGCCGCGGCCCGGCGGACCCTTCCCGCACGGCCTCCCGGCTCCCGGGGCTCCTCGAACCGGCGGGCGTACCGCGCGATCAGCACCAGCAGAGCGGCGAACACCGGCATCCACGCCACTCGCGCCGCGATCCAGGCGGCCGAGTCCGGGGTCGTCGTCAGACCCGGCACCACTCCGGCGAACGACGCCGGGACCGCGGTGGCCAGCAGCGCCGTCTGGTGCCAGCACAGGATCGTCATGGCCGACAGGTTGGTCACCACCACGGGGGCCCACAGGGCGGGGCGGCGCAGCGCCCGGCCGATCCGGCCGTGCAGCAGGACCGCCGCACCGCCCTGCGCCGAAGCCAGTGCGAGGACCAGCAGCGACGGCGGATGGGAGTTGGTCCGCGCCTCGCCCGGTACGCCGACCATCGACGCCGGGTAGTGCAGGCCGAGCAGCAGCAGGGCGAACAGGGCGGTGCCACCGGCGAGCAGGAGCCGTGCAGCGTGCCGGGAGAGGCGGCCCTGCCCCCAGCAGACACCGAGCTGGTAGGCGAAGAGCCAGCCGGGCAGGATGTTCAGCAGCCCGGTCCAGGACGGCACGGCGTCCGCGTACGGCCCGTAGCGCAGGAAGTCGACCACGGCGACCGAACCGATCAGCGGGGCCGCCGCCCAGCCTCCGCACCTCCGCGCCAGACGCACGCAGCAGGGCGTGAGCGCCGTGACCACCGCGTACACCCCGACGAACCAGAGCGGCTGGATCACCAGCTTCGCCCCCGTGCGCAGGGTGGCCTCCGGCACGCCGGCGGTGTACAGCACCGGGATCATCAGCGCCCACACGGCCGTCACCCCGAGCACCGGCCTGCCCAGCCGGACCATCCGGCCGCGCAGCCACGCTCCGGCGGTGGACGGCCTGCGGTGGTAGGAGAGGACGGAGGCGTAGCCGCCGACCAGGAAGAAGACGCCCAGCGTCTGGAGCACCCAGCTCACGGGCGCGAACCCCGCGAACGAGGACAGCGGACTGGCGTTGTGCAGGGCGCCGTCGCCGTCCCGGGTGAATCCTCCGAGTAGCCAGTGACCCGCGGGCACGGCCGTCAGCGCGAGGGCCCGCAGACCGTCGACCGCGCGGTCGCGGTGCGCCGGGGTGGCCCCGTCGATCCGCGAGACCATCCCCCGCACGCTCACCGGGAGCTCCCCTCGGCGATGGCGGCGAAGGCGCGGAGCGAGTCCGTGCCGGGAGCGAAGTACCCGGTGTGGCCCTTCGCGTCCTCGGCGGGCACCCGGCGGGCCCCGAACGCCTCGCCGACGGGATCGGCGCCGTGCCCCAGACCCGCCACCCGGACATGCGGCACGTCGTCGATCCAGTCGGTGTCGTCCTTGGCGGCCCAGACGCGCGCCCCGGTGTGCAGACCGGCCACGTCGTCGGCGCGCATCCCGGGGGAGCCGAGCACCACCAGATCGGTGGCGCCGAGCCGCGGGGCCGCGAGCCCGCACACCACCGAGCCGTAGCTGTGGCAGAACACGACGGGCGAGGGCAGGCCGTCGGCCGCCAGCCCCTCGGTGAACCGGGTCAGCCGTCCGGCACCGGCCTCGGCCAGCCCGCCGGTCGCCGCGTCCAGGCCGAGTCCGACCGGGGTGGTGTAACCCGCCCAGGCGATCACCGCGCTGCCCGGACCCGTCTCGGCGTACAGCGACTTCGCCATGCCCGCCGGGGTGCCGTACACGTCGTTCTTCCGGTCGAAGGTCCCCGCGTCGATGTCCGACCCGGGTACGACGACGGACACGTGCCTCGCGGAGCGGAGGTCCCCGAACACCTCCGCGACCTGGCCGCGCCCTCGGGGATCGAACGCGAGGATCCGCCGGCCGGGCGCGGCGAGACGGGCGAGCCGTGGGTCGGGGGAGGCCCCCAGCGCACGGGCGTTGGCGCGGTAGCGCAGCTCCAGCGGCACCCCGTCGAGATTGCCGACGACCAACGGGTGCCGCTCCGTCAGGAGATGCTGCTCCCGCACACTCAACCCGGCGAAGAACAGCGCCACTTGCGCCGGTGTCGCGTCCCCGGGGTCGGGCAGCTCCCGCCCCAGCGACCCGTCGGCACGCCATGCGGCGCTGCCGGGCGGCGGCCCCGTGACCGCCCGCTGGGCGGTTCCGGACGCCCATCCCGCCGTCCCCGCCACCACTGCGGCCGCCAGCGCGACCGTGGTCAGCGTCCTCGCGAACCGTCGCATCGTGCCCTCCCCCTCCGGTGTGAGCACACCGGTCGGCGTGCCGGAGAGGAAGGTAGGAGGGCGACGGGTGACAGGGCGTCACCCCGGGGAGCCAACTGTGCGGTGATACCGGGGTAGGGGGCGTACGGGGGGAGACCCCCACCACCGCGCGGGGGAGTGGCCCCCGGCTACCGCTCGCCCGGGGCCACCAGCCCCGACTCGTACGCGAAGATCACCGCCTGCGCCCGGTCCCGGAGGCCGAGCTTGGCCAGCACCCGGCCGATGTGCGACTTCACGGTCTGCTCGGCCAGCACCAGCCGCGCCGCGATCTCCTGGTTCGACAGGCCCCGGGCGATCAGCTCCAGGACCTCCCTCTCCCGGGGTGTCAGGCCGTTCAGCCGCAGCGCGGGGCCGCCGGCCGCCACCGCCGGGCGCTGCCGCGCGAAGTCCGCGATGAGCCGCCGGGTCACGGACGGCGCGAGGAGCGCGTCGCCCGCCGCCACCACGCGCACCGCCGAGATCAGGTCCGCCGGCGGGGCGTCCTTCAGCAGGAAGCCCGAGGCTCCGGCGCGCAGCGCCTCGTAGACGTAGTCGTCGACGTCGAACGTGGTGAGCATGAGGACCTTCGGCCGGTGGATCACCCCGGCGGGCGGGCTCAACAGCTCGCGGGCCGCGGCCAGTCCGTCCATCTCCGGCATCCGGACGTCCATCAGCACCACGTCGGGACGCGTGGTCCTGCCGACCTCCACGCCCCGTCGCCCGTCCGGGGCCTCGCCCACCACGTCGATGTCGGCCTGGGCGGCCAGCAGGGCGGCGAAACCCGCCCGCACCATGGCCTGGTCGTCGACGATGATCACGCGGATGCTCACAGGTCCTCCGGGGTCGGTGCCGCCGAGGGCGGCCGGGACGGCGGCAGCGGGAGCCGGACGGCCACCCGGAAACCCCCGTCCGGCAGCGGGCCGGTGTCGAGGCTGCCGCCGGTCAACCGTACGCGTTCGCGCATGCCCACCAGCCCGTGTCCCGTCCCCGACGCCTCCAGGGGCGAACCCGGCCCCTGTGCGGGGCCGTTGACCACCAGCACCGTCAGGTGGCCGTCCCGCGCCGTGACCGACACCCGGGTCCGCGCACCCGGGGCGTGCCGCACCACGTTGGCCAGCGCTTCCTGCACGATGCGGTACGCCGACAGATCCACGGCCTGCGGCACCTCGCCCCGCTCCACCGCCTCCCGCACCCGAGCGGCGAGCGACAGCTCGGCCGGGAGCCCCGTGCGTACCGTCGCCTCCACCAGCTGCTGCACCCGGTCGAGCCCCGGCTGCGGGGCAAGCTCACCCCGGCTGCCGTCGCTGCGCAGCACCGACAGCAGCCGCCGCATCTCGGCCAGGGACTCCCGGGCGCCGGCCGCGATCGACGCGAACTCGGCACGCGCCTCGTCGGAGAGCCCGGCGACCCGGTACGGCGCCGAATCGGCCTGCACCGTGATCACCGACATGTGGTGCGCGACCACGTCGTGGAGCTCACGGGCGATCCGGGTGCGCTCCTCCAGCAGGGTGCGCTGCGCGCGCTCGGCCTCGCTGATGACCTCCTGCTCCACGAGCCTGCGCTGGGCGTCGCTCCGCTCGCGCACCGCCGCGCCGATGACCAGCACGACCCCGCCGAGGACGAGGAGCAGCAGTGCGCCGCCGTCGCTGCGGGCGGGCGCGGACAGGTGCAGCAGCAGCCCCGCCAGTGCCGTCACCAGCCAGACGCCGATCACCGTGGGCCGGCGCTCGCGCAGCCCGAGGGCCAGCAGCACGAACAGGTATCCGATCAGCGTCGGCGGGGGCCACGGCCAGATGACACCCGGGTCACGGGGCTGTCCCAGCAGTACCAGGGCACCCACGACATCGGCGGTGAAGACGATCCACCAGGCCTGCAGCGGGCGGTGCGCCAGCATCAGCAGGGGTGCGGCCTGCCCGACCGCCAGCGCCCCGGCGACCCCGCCGCCCACGTGGTAGTCGTTGGCCAGCACCTGGATCGTGACGGGGATGAACACGGCCGCGAGGGCGGTCACCACCGCGTACGGCAGCAGGCGCAGCCAGCGGCTCGGTGAGTCCGCGAACGGCGGCACCGGTGGACGGGAGGCGTGGGACAGCCCGTGGGCGAGCTCGCGCAGATGACGGAGGGCCGCGCTCGGCGGAGCGCCTGCGGGGGGCTGGGGCTGGGGCGTCGGCCCGGGGGGAGACGTGGTCATGATCCGGTCAGGGTAGGCGCGGAGCACCATGGCCGGCGTCCTGCCCCGGGCCCGTTCCACGGGCTCCGGCACCCCTACCTGAGTAGGGGTTCCGGGGCCCGGAGCCGGGGTGCCGGCGCTACCGGGCGGCCGACGGCGCCCGTCTACAGCTCGGCGAGCAGTTCCGTCTTCTTCGCGGTGTACTCGGCATCCGTGACCAGACCCGCCCGGTGGAGGTCGCCGAGGTGGCGTATGCGCTCCGCGATGTCCGCCGGGTCGCGCCGGCCGCCCACGGGCACGGGCGCCGTCGCGACCGGCACCGACTGGGTCCGGCGGACCGACTCGAGGACCGCCGCGGCGAACGGCAGCGACTCGTGGACCTGCCCGTACCCCAGGCCGAACACCACCGAGGCGGGGTCCTGGTCCGGCTGCACGCGCGGCGCGGCCGGGTGCGGTGCCTCGTCGGCCCCGGAGGTGCCCGCGTCGGTGCCGCGCGGCAGCAGCCGGAGATACCCCTCGAACGCCTCGGGGGAGCGCCACTCGATCCCGCCCAGGTCCGCCACCGGGAACGTCTGGTCGCCGGCCTTCCACTTGGCGCTGGACGCGCCCGTCCAGTACCAGCGGAAGGAGACCAGGGTCCCGTCGAAGCCCGCCCGGCCGTCGTACGCCTTGAAGTGCATCGGCGCCTCGGGGGCCGACACCATGAAGCGCTCCGCGGGCCGGGACGCCTCGGGGCCCAGCAGGGCCCGCAGTTCGTCGGCGTAGTAGTCGGCCAGCGTCTCCCGCTCGGCGGGCAGCACCAGGCGGTAGGGGTCGCAGGCCTCCTTGAGCTGCCCGGCCGCGGCCTCCAGCAGCGGATCGGCACCCGGTCTCGGCACCGCGTGCAGGACCACCGTGCTCCGCTTGCCGGGGGTCAGCGTCACCGACGACAGCGCCGCGTACGGAATGCGGCGCTCACGCAGGCTCTGCAGGAGCCTCGGCGTGCGGATCCCCCGTTCGAAGCGGATGAGCAAGGAGTCCGTGTCGAACTCCCAGGTGGCATGAATTCCGGCCAGCACATCACCCATGTGCCTCATCGTATGTGGCACGGCCTCGCACGTCCCCCCTCTGTACAGGCGAAATCGGGCAGGCCGTTCGCCGTCGTCACGCGCGTCGCACGAGTTTCTACGCGCGTCGGCCGTCCGCGTCGCCGGAGATTTCCCGGTGGCACGCCTGATCGCTGCGCGCACAACTGACGGAGTCGTAGGCGCCCACGCCGATCGCGGCGAAGTTGTCGAGACTCTCCGTGCCCGGCTCGAAGTAGCCGCTGTGCCCGACCGCGCCGTTCGCGGACACGATCCGCGCGCCGAAGTCCGGATCGACCGGATCGGCACCGTGCCCCAGTCCGCCGACCTCCAGATTGGGCACGTCGGCGATCCAGTCACCGCTGTCCCGCATCGCCCAGACCCTCGCCCGGGTGTGGAGCGCGGCCGCGTTGTCCGCGCGCATCCCCGGGCTTCCCGCGACCGCGATGTCGGACACCCTGGACGGCAGGTGACGGGCGGCCACCCCGCACACCACGGAACCGTAGCTGTGGCAGACCAGCGTCACGTCCGAGAGCCCCGGCAGCCCGCTCACCAGCGCGTTCAGCCGCTCGGCACCCTCCTTGGCGAGTCCTCCCAGCACCGCGTCCATGCCGATGCCGGCAGGTGCCGTGTAGTCCGCCCATGCGATGACCGCCGTACGGGAACCGGGGCGCGCCGAGCGCTCCGCGCCGTACAGCGACCGCGCCATGCCGACGGGCGCCGCGTTGGTCTTGGGGCCGGTGCGCTCCAGGGTCAGCAGATTCGTGTCGACCCCCGGCACCACGACCGAGACCCGGTCGGCGCGGTCCAGGTCGCCGAAGACCTCGGCCGCCCGGCCGCGCCCCGAGGGGTCGAAGGCCAGGATCTGGCGGTCCCCCGCGAGGAGGGAACGGAAGCGTTCCAGCCGGAGCACGGCCTGCCGGCGTCCGTCCGGCGAGAGCCGCACGTCCTTCGCGCGCTGCTGCTCCGCCGTCTCCGCGTCCGCAAGCGCGTGCCGGTTGGCCCGGTAGCGCAGGTCGGCCGGCGCGCCGTTCAGGTTCCCCACCACGAGCGGGTACTTGTCGGCCAGGGCCACCTGCTGGCCCGCCGTGAGTGTCGCGAAGAAGTGGGCCAGCCGGTAGGCGGGGGCCTCGGGGTCCGGCAGCGCGTGACCGGCTATGCGGTCCTTCGCCCAGGAGGCGAGGGCGATCTCGCGCGGCGCGGCTGTGTGCTGGTGACGCACGGCGGTCCATCCGGTGGTCGCCAGCATCACGAACACGACCGCGATGGCGAGCAGCGCGCGCCATGCGGTGAGCGTGGGGGAGGAGTCGAAGGAAGTCACTGGGCACCACCCTAGGAGACGCGCACGCGAGGTCGTCGCAGGGGTGACACGGATCACTCACGCGAGGGGAATCGACCTCTCCTCTCTCACGCTCCGTGCGCACCTGGCGCACACTCAGACGCGCCCGGCGATTCACTGATGCCCGAAATGCCGGATATGTTCCACGGGTTGTGAGTTCGGCCATGTCGTCGACATGAGGCGTCCGGCACATGTGCGCGGCGCGGGTGAGTGCGGGCCTACGGGGTACGCCACTTCTCGGAGAGCGCAGGTCCGAGGTGATCCAGGTGGAGTTCGGTCAGCTCCCTGAGCGCCTCCAGGTCGCCGTCCCGCCTGCCGCTCCACAGCTGGCCGGTCAGGCGCATCACCCCGGCGAACACCGCGACCGCGACCCGGGGGCGCGGATCGGCCTCCGGGTCCAGGCCCTCACGCTCCGCGATCACGAGGGTGGCCTGCCGTTCCAGCCCGACGCTCCGCCGCATGTGGGCGGCGAGCAGTGCGGGCGTCGATTCGATCATCCGGTAGGTGCGGATCCGGAGTTCGGCCGCTTCGTCGCTTCCGACCGCTTCGGGGACGGTGTTCCAGGCGATCAGGATCGAGCGGCGCATTGCCTCGAAAGGGGTCTCCGCCGCGGGCCGTTGACGGAGTTCGACGAGGAAGCGTGCCTCGATCGCGTCCTGCACGGCGAAGGCGGCCGCCTCCTTGTTCGCGAAGTAGCGGAAGAAGGTGCGCTGGGAGACCTCGACCGCGTCGGCGATCTCGTCGACGGTGGTCCTGTCGTACCCCTGGGCGGCGAAGAGCCTGAGGGCGGCCCGCAGCAGGGCTTCGCGGGTGCGCCGCTTCTTGCGCTCGCGCAAACCGGCCGGAGCCCCGGGGGCGGGGCCCGGCGTCTGCCTGCGTGTCACGTACTGGACCCCTTTCCACTGCTTCGCGCAGATCAGCCTACCTGTGAGCTACATGACGGTTACTGTCATGTGAATTGGTTTGTCGACTGTCAGTGGCTGACATAATCTCCCGCGTATGACTAGTCAGACCACAGTCGAGAAGGCGCCCCGGGAGCCTCAGGACACCCTTCTCCCCGCATCGGCGAAAGGGCTGCGCGGTCACCCCTGGCTGACGCTCTTCGCCGTCGCCATCGGCGTGACGATGGTGGCGCTGGACGGCACGATCGTCGCCATCGCCAACCCCGTCATCCAGCAGGACCTGGGCGCCTCGCTCGCCGACGTCCAGTGGATCACCAACGGCTACATGCTCGCCCTCGCGGTCTCGCTGATCGCCGCGGGAAAGCTCGGTGACCGCTTCGGCCACCGCCAGACGTTCCTGCTGGGCGTCGTCGGCTTCGCCGCGTCGTCGGCGGCCATCGGCTTCTCCGGCAGCGTCTCCCTGGTGATCGGCTTCCGGATCCTGCAGGGCCTGTGCGGTGCGCTGCTCATGCCGGCGGCGCTCGGCCTCCTGAGGGTGGCCTTCCCGGCCGAGAAGCTGAACATGGCCATCGGTATCTGGAGCATGGTGATCGGCGCCTCGACCGCGGGCGGGCCGATCCTCGGCGGCGTCCTCGTGGAGCACGTCAGCTGGCAGTCCGTGTTCTTCATCAACGTGCCGGTGGGCGTGATCGCGCTCGTGCTCGGTTTCGTGGTCCTCAGGGACCACCGCGCGGACAACGCGCCCAGGTCGTTCGACATCGGCGGCATCGTCCTGCTGTCCGGGGCGATGTTCTGTCTGATCTGGCCGCTCATCAAGGGCTCCGAGTGGGGCTGGGGCGACCCGGCGACCCTCGCGTTCCTGGGTGCGTCCCTCGTCCTGTTCGCCGCGTTCGGGTTCGCGCAGAACAAGGTGCGCGAGCCCCTGGTCCCGCTGGCCATGTTCCGCTCCGTGCAGCTGTCGGCCGGTGTGGTCCTGATGGTGCTGATGGCCTTCGCCTTCCTCGGCGGACTGTTCTTCGTCACCTTCTACCTGCAGAACGTCCACGGCCTGAGCCCGATCGACAGCGGTCTGCACCTGCTGCCGCTGACCGGGATCCTGATCGTCGCGTCGCCGCTCGCCGGCGCCGCGATCACCCGGTTCGGCCCCCGTCTGCCGCTGGTCGGCGGAATGGTCGCCGTCGCCGTCGCCATGTTCGGCATGTCGCAACTGACCGTGGGCACGGGCACGCTGACCATGTCGCTCTGGTTCGCCCTGCTCGGCATCGGTCTCGCACCGGTCATGGTCGGGGCCACCGAGGTCATCGTGGGCAACGCGCCGATGGAGCTCTCCGGTGTCGCGGGCGGGCTCCAGCAGGCGGCCATGCAGGTCGGCGGCAGCCTCGGCACCGCCGTGCTGGGCGCCGTGATGGCCTCCCGGGTCGACGCGACGCTGGGCGACAACTGGAAGGCCGCGGACCTGCCGCCGGTCGCCGCGGGGCAGCTGGACCAGGCGTCCGACGCCGTCAAGGTCGGCATGCCGCCGGTCGCCCCGGGCACCCCGCCGGAGATCGCGGCGAGGATCGCGGACGTCGCCCATGACACGTTCGTGTCCGGAATGAGTGCCGCCTTCATGGTCGGGGGCATCGTCGCCGTCGTCGCGGCGCTGGTCGCGACCCTCACCAAGCGCGGCGCGAACGCCGAGGCAGGCGTGGGCGCAGGCCACATCTGACGCCGTGTCCCCCGGCCGGCGGACGCCGGACCGGCCACGCCCCCCGGCGTCAACCCAGCGCATCCGACAGCCCCGCCGGAAGGTTCCGGCGGGGCTGTCGCCTATCAGGGTGGTCCGCGACCCCGCCCCTTCCCGGGCCGCCTCCCCGCAGGTCAGAGTGCGGACATGCGAGCCGTCCGGCCCGCACGACCACGGGGGTTGATCCACCATGCGCACGACCGTTCTCGCCGCCACCCTGGCGGCCACCGCGCTCGTCCCGGCCACGGCCCTGGCCTCGGGCGCCGCGCCCGCCGTCCACCACGCACCCGCGGGGCACGAGCGCTCCCGCAGCGCCCCGCAGGCCGCGCCCGCGGGGCTCGCACCCTGCGGTGCGGGCCGGCTCTGCCTCTGGACACGGCCGGGCTTCTCGGGAGCCACCCAGACCTACGAGCTGTCCACCGTCGGCATCGAGAGCTGTGTCCCGCTCCCGGCCGGCCGTCACGCCCAGGCGCTCGTCAACCGCACCGGACGTCCCGTCACGACCTATCAGTCCCAGGAGTGCGAGGAGACCGGGGAGTTCGAGACGTACCCGGGCAGCGGCACCTGGGTGCCCCGGTCGCCGTACACGGTCAGGGCGTTCAAGATCTGGGAGAACTGACCCCGCCGCAGGAGGGGGTGGGGCGCGGCCCGGGAACGCCGGAGGGCGGCGGGGCCGTCAAGCCCCGCCGCCCTCCGGTACCCGCCAGGGGTGTTACGCGTCGCCGCCCGCCGGACCGGGGCCCGCCGCGGCTACGTCCAGCAGCTCGTAGCGGTCGAGCGCCGTCTTCAGCGCCGAACGGTCGACCTTGCCTTCCTTGGCCAGCTCGGTGAGCACGGCCAGCACGATCGACTGCGCGTCGATGTGGAAGTAGCGCCGGGCCGCACCACGGGTGTCGGCGAAGCCGAAGCCGTCCGCGCCCAGCGACTGGTACGCGCCGGGGACCCAGCGCGCGATCTGGTCCGGCACGGAGCGCATCCAGTCCGAGACCGCGACGAACGGGCCCTCGGAGCCGGACAGCTTCCGCGTCACGTAGGGGACGCGCTGCTCCTCCTCCGGGTGGAGCAGGTTGTGGCGCTCCACCTCCACGGCCTCACGGCGCAGCTCGTTCCAGGAGGTCGCCGACCAGACGTCCGCCTTCACGTCCCACTCCTCGGCGAGGATCCGCTGCGCCTCGACCGCCCAGGGGACCGCGACACCGGACGCCAGGATCTGGGCCGGGATCCGGCCGGCCTCGCCCGCACGGTAGCGGTGCACGCCCGCGAGGATGCCCTCGACGTCCACGTCGGCGGGCTCGGCGGGGTGCTGGATCGGCTCGTTGTAGACGGTGAGGTAGTAGAAGACGTCCTCGTTCTCCTCGGGGCCGCCGCCGTACATCCGGCGCAGACCGTCCTTCACGATGTGCGCGATCTCGTACCCGAACGCCGGGTCGTAGGAGACACAGGCGGGGTTCGTCGACGCGAGGAGCTGCGAGTGGCCGTCCGCGTGCTGCAGGCCCTCGCCGGTCAGCGTCGTACGGCCGGCCGTCGCGCCCAGCACGAAACCGCGCGCGAGCTGGTCGGCCATCTGCCAGAACTGGTCACCGGTGCGCTGGAAACCGAACATCGAGTAGAAGACGTACACCGGGATCAGCGGCTCGCCGTGCGTGGCGTAGGCGGAACCCGCGGCGATCAGCGAGGCGGTGCAGCCCGCCTCGGAGATGCCGTCGTGCAGCATCTGGCCGGTCGGTGACTCCTTGTACGCGAGGAGCAGCTCACGGTCCACCGACTCGTACTGCTGGCCGAGCGGGTTGTAGATCTTCGCACTCGGGAAGAACGCGTCCATGCCGAAGGTGCGGTACTCGTCGGGAGCGATCAGCACGAAACGCTTGCCGATCTCCTTGTCCCGCATGAGGTCCTTCAGGATACGGACGAACGCCATGGTCGTGGCGATCGACTGCTGGCCCGAACCCTTCTTCGCGGTCGCGTAGGCCTTGTCGTCGGGGAGGGGCAGCGGCTCCGCACGCACCACACGCGTCGGGACGTAACCGCCCAGACCCTTGCGGCGGTCGTGCATGTACTGGATCTCCTCCGAGTCGCGGCCCGGGTGGTAGTACGGCGGGTTGCCGTCCTCCAGCTGCTTGTCCGCGATCGGGATGTGCAGACGGTCGCGGAAGCGTTTGAGGTCGTCCGCCGTGAGCTTCTTCATCTGGTGGGTCGCGTTGCGCCCCTCGAAGTTCGGTCCGAGCGTCCAGCCCTTGACCGTCTGCGCCAGGATCACCGTGGGCTGCCCCTTGTGGGCCTTGGCCGCCGCGTACGCCGCGTAGACCTTGCGGTGGTCGTGACCGCCGCGCCCGAGGTGCAGGATCTGGTGGTCGGACATGTCCTTGACCATGTCGCGCAGCCGCGGGTCGTCACCGAAGAAGTGGTCGCGGATGTACGCACCGGTCTCGGTGGCGTACGTCTGGAACTGGCCGTCCGGCGTCGTGTTCAGCTTGTTGACCAGGATGCCCGTCCGGTCCTGCGCGAGCAGCGGGTCCCAGGAGCGGTCCCAGACCAGCTTGATGACGTTCCAGCCGGCACCGCGGAACTGGGACTCCAGCTCCTGGATGATCTTGCCGTTGCCGCGTACCGGCCCGTCCAGGCGCTGAAGGTTGCAGTTCACCACGAAGGTGAGGTTGTCCAGGCCCTCGCGCGCGGCGATGGAGAGCTGGCCGAGCGACTCCGGCTCGTCCATCTCGCCGTCGCCGAGGTAGGCCCACACGTGCGAGTCGGAGGTGTCGGCGATGCCGCGCGCCTCCATGTAGCGGTTCATCCGCGCCTGGTAGATCGCACCGAGGGGGCCGAGGCCCATGGAGACCGTCGGGAACTCCCAGAAGTCCGGCATCGACCGGGGGTGCGGATAGCTGGACAGCGCGTGCCCGGCCTTCGACTGCTCCTGGCGGAAGCCGTCGAGCTGGGCCTCGCTGAGCCGGTCCAGCAGGAAGGCGCGGGCGTAGATGCCGGGGGAGGCGTGTCCCTGGAAGAAGATCTGGTCACCACCGCGGCCGTCGTCCTTGCCGCGGAAGAAGTGGTTGAAGCCGACGTCGTACAGCGAGGCGGAGGAGGCGAAGGTGGCGATGTGGCCGCCGACCCCGATCCCGGGACGCTGGGCGCGGGAGACCATCACCGCGGCGTTCCACCGGGTCGCGTTGAGGACCTTGCGCTCGATCTCCTCGTCGCCCGGGAAGAAGGGCTCGTCCTTCGTGGCGATGGTGTTCACGTAGTCGGTGCTGCGCATCTCCGGCACGGCCACGCGCTTCTCGCGCGCGCGCTCGATGAGCCGGAGCATCAGATAGCGGGCCCGCTCACGGCCCCGCTCGTCGACGGCGGCGTCGAGGGAGTCCAGCCATTCCTGGGTCTCTTCTGGATCGAAGTCCGGGACCTGGCTCGGAAGGCCGCCAATGATGATCGGGTTGCGATCTGATCCGGAAGCCACGCTGTTCCTTCGCTGTTCGGTGGTGCTCTTCAGAGCCTGGTTGCGGGGAACGTACCCCCGTGACGGCTGCTGTACGCCGCCTCCATCGTGTACCGCGAGGTTCCAAACGTCATCTCTACCGTGGGGTAACACAAGGTTCGCGGATGCCGTGTCCGGGGCACGAGTATCAGCGCCGCGGGGACGGTCCGGACCGAACCGCAACGATACGCCCGACCCGGCCAAGCGTTCCCAAAGCCCGTTCGAATCCGAATGGCGGAGCGAAACGGCATAAGCTGAGGAAGGACGTAAAGGGTCCGGACCCCTTTTCCGGGCCCGCAGGAGACATGCCGGACACAGCGGCGACGTGGCAGGGAACGTCACCGTTTAGGCGGTCTCGGACGCCGGGTACTTGCGCGATTCGCCGCGCCCGTGTGGACTACGGCCAATGCCCCGCGCACGCGCGTGGCTGAAGCATTTTCCGAAACATGATCAGGAGGCAACCCGTGAGCGCGACCGCGGACCACGCGGAGGAACGGACCAACACGGCCGCGAGGCTTGGGTTCGAACCCGGACAGGTGGTCCAGGAGATCGGCTACGACGACGACGTCGAGCAGGAGCTCCGTGAGGGCATTGAGGCCACAATCGGCCAGGAACTCGTCGACGAGGACTACGACGACGTCGCCGACGTCGTCCTGCTCTGGTTCCGTGACGAGGACGGCGACCTTACGGACGCGCTGGTGGATGCCATCGGTCTGATCGAGGACGGTGGGGCGGTCTGGCTGCTGACGCCCAAGACCGGCCGCGACGGATACGTCGAACCGAGCGACATCAACGAGGCTGCCCAGACAGCTGGTCTCGCCCAGACCAAGAGCATCAGCGCGGGCAAGGACTGGACGGGCAGCCGTCTGGTCACCCCCAAGGGGGCCAAGGCCAAGCGCTGAGGGCTCTTCCAACACCACCGGGGCCCCCGACGGCATCACGCCGCCGGGGGCCTTCGTGTGCGCCGGTGGGGCCTGCCCCTGTTCCGAGGGGCCGCTGCGTAGGGTGGGATCACCCGGACGGCCCATGCCGGGGAAGTCGTGACACCGGTGAAGGGATGCGTTTCCATGGCGATCGAGGTCGGTACACAGGCTCCGGATCTTGAGCTGAAGGACAACCACGGGCGGACCGTGAGGCTCGCCGACTTCCGCGGTGAGAAGAACGTGGTGCTCGTCTTCTACCCCTTCGCCTTCACCGGCGTCTGCACGGGCGAGCTCTGCGCGCTCCGCGACGAGCTGCCGCGGTTCGAGAACGACGACACCCAGCTGCTCGCCGTCTCCAACGACTCGATCCACACCCTGCGCGTCTTCGCCGAGCAGGAGGGCCTGGAGTACCCGCTGCTGTCGGACTTCTGGCCGCACGGCGCGGCCTCCCGGGCCTACGGCGTCTTCGACGAGGACAAGGGCTGTGCGGTGCGCGGCACCTTCGTCATCGACAAGGAGGGCGTGGTCCGCTGGACCGTCGTCAACGGCCTCCCGGACGCACGTGACCTGAACGACTACGTCAAGGCGCTCGACTCGATCTGATCCGCGGAGCCCCCGGCCCGCCGCCGAGGTGACCGGGGTCCGTGACGCGAGGGTCCGTGATGTGCGGGATCCGGGGTTTGTGACCTCCCGGATCCGGGGATCTCCTGGCGGCGACCGGCCAAAAGCCTGTTTTGGCCGGGAACCGGTCACTAGGATCCAATCGTTGATCCGATGCCAACGCACGACGGGGGTGCTGGTGTCTGCCGCCCCTCTCAAACTTTTGGAGGACTCGTGGGAGTCAGCCTCAGCAAGGGCGGCAACGTCTCGCTGACCAAGGCCGCGCCGAACCTGACAGCGGTCATCGTCGGTCTGGGCTGGGATGCCCGTACGACCACCGGCGGTGACTTCGACCTCGACGCCAGCGCTCTGCTGACGAACACCGAGGGCAAGGTCGGCAGCGACGGGAATTTCGTCTTCTTCAACAACCTCAAGAGCCCCGACGGCTCCGTCGAGCACACCGGCGACAACCTCACCGGTGAGGGCGAGGGCGACGACGAGGTCATCAAGGTCAACCTCGCCGGGGTCCCGGCGGACGTCGACAAGATCGTCTTCCCGGTCTCGATCTACGAGGCCGAGACCCGCCAGCAGAGCTTCGGCCAGGTGCGCAACGCCTACATCCGCGTGGTGAACCAGGCGGACAACAGCGAGCTCGCGCGCTACGACCTCAGCGAGGACGCCTCGACGGAGACCGCGATGGTCTTCGGCGAGCTCTACCGCAACGGCGCGGAGTGGAAGTTCCGTGCGATCGGCCAGGGGTACGCCTCGGGTCTGCGCGGCATCGCGCAGGACTTCGGCGTCAACGTCTGATCCGGTCCGGAGGAAGCTCCGGACCCTTCGGTTCCGCCGCGTCCGGCGCCGCACCACCTGCGGCGCCGGACGCTCTGGGCAGAGCGCCCCGCGTCCGGCAGGCGCCTGCCGCCAGAACGACCGTCCATCGACTCGGGGAGGACACACCATGGGCGTCACGCTCGCCAAGGGAGGCAATGTCTCCCTCTCCAAGGCCGCACCCAATCTCACGCAGGTGCTGGTCGGGCTCGGCTGGGACGCACGATCCACGACGGGAGCCGACTTCGACCTCGACGCCAGCGCGCTGCTGTGCCAGTCGGGCCGGGTCCTCGGCGACGAGTGGTTCGTGTTCTACAACAACCTCACCAGCCCCGACGGTTCCGTCGAGCACACCGGTGACAACCTCACCGGTGAGGGTGACGGCGACGACGAGTCCGTCATCGTCAACCTGACGCAGGTGCCCGCGCACTGCGACAAGATCCTCTTCCCGGTCTCGATTCATGAAGCCGACAATCGTGGGCAGACCTTCGGACAGGTCAGCAATGCCTTCATTCGCGTGGTGAACCAGGCGGACGGTCAGGAACTGGCACGGTACGACCTCACCGAGGACGCTTCGACGGAGACGGCGATGATCTTCGGTGAGCTCTATCGCTACGGCGGGGAGTGGAAATTCCGTGCAGTGGGACAGGGGTACGCGTCAGGGCTCCGGGGCATCGCTCTAGACTTCGGGGTCAACGTTTCGTAAAGCCGCGCACGGCGCGGGGGAGCCCCGCACATCACCGGGGGAGACCCGTTACATACACGATGGGGTAGCCAGTGCTTCTGAAAACCTTCGGCTGGTCGATCGCGTTCACCGCGCTCGGCCTGGTCGCAGCGGTGTTCTACGGGGGGTGGCAGGCATTCGGCGTCGTCGCCATCCTGTCGGTCCTCGAGATCTCGCTGTCCTTCGACAACGCGGTGATCAACGCCGGGATCCTGAAGAAGATGAATGCCTTCTGGCAGAGGATCTTCCTCACCATCGGTGTCCTCATCGCAGTCTTCGGTATGCGGCTGGTCTTCCCCGTCGTGATCGTGGCCATCAGCGCCAAGCTGGGTCCGATCGAGGCCGTCGACCTCTCGTTCAACGACCCTGACAGGTACAAGGAACTGGTCACGGACGCCCATCCGTCGATCGCCGCCTTCGGTGGCATGTTCCTGCTCATGATCTTCCTCGACTTCATCTTCGAGGACCGTGACATCCAGTGGCTGCGCTGGATCGAGCGTCCGCTCGCGAAGCTCGGCAAGGTCGACATGCTGTCGGTCTGCGTCGCGCTCATCGTCCTGCTGGTCAGCGCGCTCACGTTCGCGACCCAGGCCCACCAGCACGGTGGCGGGCACGCCGACAAGACGTCGACCGTGCTGCTCTCCGGTGTCGCCGGTCTGATCACCTATCTCGTGGTCGGCGGTCTGTCCGGATTCTTCGAGAACAAGCTCGAAGAGGAGGAGGAGCGCGAGCACGAGGCGGAGGAAGAGGCCAAGAGGTCCGGGAAACCGGTCGCCGCGGTGGCACTGGCCGGCAAGGCCGCGTTCTTCATGTTCCTCTACCTCGAGGTCCTCGACGCGTCCTTCTCGTTCGACGGCGTCATCGGCGCCTTCGCCATCACCAACGAGATCGTGCTGATGGCCCTCGGCCTCGGTATCGGCGCCCTGTACGTCCGTTCGCTCACCGTGTACCTGGTGCGCCAGGGCACCCTGGACGACTACGTCTACCTGGAGCACGGCGCGCACTACGCGATCGGCGCCCTGTCGATCATCCTGCTCGTCACCATCCGGTACGAGATCAACGAGATCATCACCGGTCTCGTCGGCGTCGTCCTGATCGCCTGGTCCTTCTGGTCCTCGGTCCGGCGCAACAAGGCGATCGCTGCGGCCGGCGGCGACGGCGGCGGCTCCGATTCCAAGGCGGAAGTCTCCTCCGGGGTGTGACCCGGTAGGGATTGAGGAACGCTCTCTCTGCGGGGCGGCCCATGTCGGCGGTTCCGGGAACACCCGGAACCGGCCCGGTGGCCGCCCCGCAGTGGCGTATGGGGCACACGGGCCGTACGGGGCACGGGGGTCGGGAAGTACTACGGATGCATGGGGGTTGGGATGGCCTTCTGGGACGGCCTGTTTCCGGGACGCGCGGCGCAGTTCGAGTCGGGTAGCTCCGCGACGAACTCCATCGTGCTCTCCCGCCGCAACGCGACGGTCTCGCTGATCAAGCAGGGCGCGCTGTCGGGCAATCTGCGCGTCAACCTGTCGTGGCGCATGCGTACCTCGGACATCGGGGGGAGGTCGCGGCAGAGCGGCCGGCTGCTGCGTCCGCTGAAGCTCTTCAAGCCCGACGTGGTCCAGGCCCACACTCAGGGCATGGTCAACGTCGACCTGGACCTGGGCTGCATGTACGAACTCGCGGACGGTACCAAGGGTGTGGTGCAGCCGCTGGGCAACCTCATCGGCGACCTGAACGCGGCGCCGTACATCCGGCTCAGCGGGGACGACCGCTTCGGGGCGCCGTCGGGCGAGACCGTCTACGTGAACCTGGACAAGCGCGACGAGATCAAGCGCCTGCTGTTCTTCGTCTACATCTACGACCAGACCCCGGCCTTCGACCGTACACACGCGAAGGTGACGCTCTACCCGGGCAACGGCCCGCGCATCGAGATCGAGCTGGACGAACGTGCCCCGCAGGCCCGCTCGTGCGCGGTGTTCACCGTGGACAACACCAAGGGCGAGCTGGTGGTGCGGCGCGAGGTCAAGTTCGTCTACGGCTTCCAGTCGGAACTGGACCGCATGTACGGCTTCGGTATGCAGTGGGGGCGCGGCTACAAGACGCGGGCCTGAGTGCGCACCGTCGAGGGCACCCGCGGGGCCGGTTCAGGACCGGAGGAACTGCGGGCCCTGCGGGGGCAGCACGAAGTTCGGGTCGGCGGCGGGCGCGGCGGCCGCCGCGGGCTGGGGGTAGCCGTACGCCGGCTGGGCGGCGGGCTGCGGGTATCCGTATGCGGGCTGGGCCGCCGTGGAGGGCTGGGGGTAGCCGTAGGAGCCCCCCTGGGGTGCCGTGGCCGGCTGCGGGTAGCCGTAGGCCGGCTGCTGGTGCTGCACCGTGGCCTGGCTGTCGGCCTCGGGCGCGGTCTCCGGCAGGGTCCGGCCGGACGCGGACGCGTCGCTTCCGGCGGAGGTCCCGGCGCCCGGCTCGGCGGCCGCCCCGGCCTCGTCCACCGAGATGCCGAACGCGGTGGCCAGCCCGACGAGGCCCGTGGGGTAGCCCTGGCCGACCGCACGGAACTTCCAGCCCTCGCCGCGCCGGTAGAGCTCGCCGCAGATGACGGCCGTCTCCTCACCGGTCTCGGCCCGCACATCGAAGACCGCGAGCGGCTCACCGTCCGCCGACGCCGCGTCGTACAGCGATATCCGCAGGTCACGGACGTTCTCGAACGGGGCTTCGTCGCAGGATGCCGCGATGACCACCTGGTCCACGGACGGGTCGAGGGCGGAGAGGTCCGCCTCGATGGTGTCCGTGAGGCCCTCGGGCGAGCTCCGCTTGGGCAGCCGTCGCACGAGGCCGGAGGGATGCCGCGGCTGGTTGTAGAAGACGAAGTCCTCGTCGGAACGCACCCGACCGGAGGAACCGAGCAGAAGTGCGGAGGCGTCCACGTCCGGCACGCCCGCGCCCGGGGTCCAGTGCAGCACGGCCCGTACGGCCATGGCGTCGAGAGGGACGTTCGAGCCCTTCAGCATCGCGTGCGTCATGGCGGTCATCCTGCCTGCTGGTGGGGCACCCGGACAACGCGGGGGTACGAACCAGTAGGCCAGGCGGCGCCCGCACGCGGCACGAAGGCGCGCCGCGCGGGTACGGGATACACCGGGGTTACCCGAAGTTCATATGCGCGGGGAACCGGCGACACCTGTCCGAACGTACTATTACCGGCCATACGATGTCCGGTCTATCTGGCAGTACGGGGGAAACACATGCGTCATTTCGGGCACATCTCGCCCGCTGTCCGAGAGGGCCTGTTCTTCAGAGAGCCGTGCGCTTTCACCGCGGGCTCATCCGCCCAGGTGCTGTCCGCCGCCCTGGGAGCCACTCTCTACAGCCCTGCCACACGGCCCAGGCTCGCCGACGACGTCGTCAAACAGGTGAGCCGGGGCGTGGTCTCCATGGTGCTCTGCCTGGAGGATTCCATCGACGACGCCGAAGTGGTGGGTGCCGAGGCCAACCTCGTCCGGCAGTTCGCCGACCTCGAGGAGCGGGCCGTCGACGTGCCCCTGCTCTTCATCAGGGTCCGCGAGCCGCAGCAGATCTCCGACCTCGTACGCCGGCTCGGCAGCTCCGTCCGGTTGTTGTCCGGATTCGTACTTCCGAAATTCACGGAGGAGCGGGGCGAGCTGTTCCTCGAAGCCCTCACCGAGGCCGAGGCGGACAGCGGACACCGGCTCTTCGCCATGCCCGTCCTCGAATCCCCGGAGCTGCTGCACCTGGAGACCCGGAGCGAGACCCTCCGGGGAATCGCGCGCACCGTCGACAAGTACCGGGAGCGGGTCCTCGCGCTGCGGCTCGGGGTCACCGACTTCTGCTCCGCCTACGGACTGCGCCGCGCGCCCGACATGACGGCGTACGACGTCCAGATCGTCGGCGCGGTCATCGGCGACGTCGTCAACGTCCTGGGCAGGGCGGACGGCACCGGCTTCACCATCACCGGGCCCGTGTGGGAGTACTTCCGGCTCCAGGAGCGGATGTTCAAGCCCCAGCTGCGCCGCAGCCCCTTCGTGGGACAGGCCGAGAAGCTGCGCACCGCCCTGATCGAACACGACCTCGACGGGCTGCTGCGCGAGATCGAGCTGGACCGCGCCAACGGACTGCTCGGCAAGACCTGTATCCACCCCTCACACGTGCTGCCCGTGCACGCGCTGTCCGTCGTCAGCCACGAGGAGTACAGCGACGCCCAGGACATCCTGCGGCCCGAGCGGGGCGGCGGCGGGGTGCTGCGCTCCGCGTACACGAACAAGATGAACGAAGTGAAGCCGCACCGCGCCTGGGCGGAACGGACCCTGCAGCGGGCCGAGGTCTTCGGCGTGGCGCGGGAGGACGTCGGGTTCGTGGAGCTCCTCGCCGCGGGCGCGACGGACTGATCACGGACATGGCCGAGCACACACCGGAAGAAGCCGTGCACATACCGGAAGAAGACGCAGTGGACGTGGAGTGGTCGGGCAACTGGGTCGCGGAGCGGCTCGGAATCGAGCTCGTCGGCGACGGGGAACTCCGGGAGCTGCTGGGCCTCGCCCTGCGCCGCAACCCGAAGCGGGCCCATCTGCTCGTGTCGAACGTCCTGGGCAAGCACGTGCCCCAGCGGCCGTCCGTCGTGTACGGGGCCGGCTTCGAGCTGGGCGAACGGGTGAGGCACCTGCTCGGTGAGGCGGAGGCCCGCCGCGCGGTCGTCCTCGGCTACGCGGAGACGGCGACCGGACTCGGGCACGCCGTGGCCGACGGGCTCGGGACCGCCCCGTACCTCCACTCGACGCGCCGGCCCGTCGCCGGCGTCCCGCAGGCCGGCGGCTTCGAGGAGGCGCACTCCCACGCCACCTCCCACCTGCTGCTGCCCGAGAACCCCGGCCTGCTCGGGAACACCGGGGAGGGTGCGCCGCTGGTCCTGGTCGACGACGAGTTCTCCACCGGCAACACCGTGCTCAACACCATCCGGGCGCTGCACGCGCGGTTCCCGCGCGACCGCTACGTCATCGTGGCGCTGGTCGACATGCGCTCCGAGGCCGACCGGGGGCGGCTCGCCGAGTTCGCCGCCGAGATCGGCGCCCGCGTCGACCTGATCGCCCGCGCCCGGGGCACGGTCCTCCTCCCGGACGATGTCCTGGACAAGGGCCGGAGCCTCGTCGCCGAGCACGAGAACGGACCGGCCGCACCCGGGGCCCCCGCACCGAGGACCGCGCCCGCGCCCGTGCGCGTCGGTCTCGACTGGCCGGCCGGAGTACCCGACGGCGGACGCCACGGCTTCACCCCCGCCCACCGTGCGGCCCTGGAAGCTGCACTGCCGGCCATGGCCGGACGCATCGCCGACGCGCTCGGCGACGCCTGCCGCGTGCTCGTCCTCGGCTTCGAGGAGCTGATGTACGCGCCGCTGCGGCTCGGCACCGCGCTGGAGGACGCCACCACCGCCGACGTGCTCTACTCCACCACCACCCGCTCGCCCGTCCTCGCCGTGGACGACCCCGGCTACGCGATCCGCAGCCGTCTCGTCTTCCCGGCCCACGACGACCCGGCGGACGGCCCCGGAGACCGCTACGCCTACAACGTCGCGGACGGCGGCTTCGACGCCGTCGTCGCCGTCGTCGACTCCGTCGCGGACACCGAGGCCCTGCACGCCCCCGGCGGACTGCTGGCCACGCTCGCCGGGCACACCGGCCGCGTGCTGCTCGCGGTGGTTCCCTCGTACGTCCCGCCGCCGACCCCCCACAGGCAGGAAGCCGCCATGCTGCCCGAACCCCTCAGGGGCCCCGCCTTCTCCTCCTACGCGGCGCACGACGTCGGCTGGCTGCTCCAGGACCTCTCGGACACCGCGCTGGAGGCCCCGACCGAGGAGCGCGAGGAGGCCATCCAGAGCGGTGGCGCGCACTACGCCGAGTCGCTGCCCGTCGAGTACCAGCCCACCCCGCAGTACCAGGAGCTGTTCAAGGCGGCCCTGGACGCCTCGGCGGCCCGCATCGCCCGGGCCGTCGGCACGGTCACGGAGACGATCCTCGCGGAAGCCCCCTCCTCCCGGCCGGGTTCCGGTGACAGGACCCCCGTCCTCGTCTCCCTCGCCCGGGCCGGCACGCCCGTCGGCGTCCTGATGCGCCGCTGGGCGCGGCACCGGCACGGACTCGACCTGCCGCACTACGCCGTCTCCATCGTGCGGGGCCGCGGGATCGACGCCAACGCCCTGCGCTGGCTGGCCGCCCACCACGGCCCGGCCGACGTCGTCTTCGTCGACGGCTGGACGGGCAAGGGCGCCATCACACGCGAACTCGCGGCGGCGCTGAAGGAGTTCGGCGGCTTCAACCCGGAGATCGCCGTCCTGGCCGACCCGGGGGGCTGCGTCCGCACCTACGGCACGCGCGAGGACTTCCTCATCCCGTCGGCCTGCCTCAACTCCACGGTGTCCGGGCTGATCTCCCGTACCGTCCTGCGCTCCGACCTGGTGGGCCCGCACGACTTCCACGGCGCGAAGTTCTACCGCGAGCTCGCGGACTCCGACGTGTCCAGCCTGTTCATCGACAAGGTCGTCGCCCGCTTCGACGAGGTCGCCGACGCGGTGGACGCCGAGGCCAAGGAGATGCTCGGCGCGGACCGCGCCCCCACCTGGGACGGCTGGGCCGCCGTCGAGCGGATCAGCGAGGAGTACGGCATCCACGACGTGAACCTGGTCAAGCCCGGTGTCGGCGAGACGACCCGGGTGCTGCTGCGCCGCGTCCCGTGGAAGATCCTCGCGAAGCGAGGGGCCGGCGCCGACCTCGACCACGTACGCCTGCTCGCCGAACAGCGCGGCGTACCCGTCGAGGAGGTCGACGAACTCCCCTACACCTGCGTCGGGTTGATCCACCCCAAGTACACCCGTGGTGCGACCGGCGCCGACGGCACGGCGGTGACGGCGAAGTGACCGGGACGAGGAACGGGTGCGGCGAAGTGAACCGGACGAGTGACGGGTTCGGCGAAGTGACCGCGACGAGCAACGGGTTCGGCGAAGTGGCCGGCACTCCGGGTGCGCCCGTCACGCTGGTCGCCAGTGACCTCGACCGCACACTCATCTACTCGGCGGCGTCGCTCCAGCTCGACATGCCGGACGAGCGCGCACCGCGCCTGCTCTGCGTGGAGGTCTACGGCCGGGCGCCCCTCTCCTACATGACGGAGACGGCCGCCGCACTGATCGGCCAACTGGCCCGCACCACGGTGTTCGTGCCGACCACCACCAGGACCCGGGAGCAGTACGGCCGCATCCACCTGCCCGGCCCCACACCCCGGTACGCCATCTGTGCCAACGGCGGCCACATCCTCGTCGACGGCGTCTCCGACCCCGGATGGCAGGAGCGGGTCACCCGCCGGCTCGCCGACGAATGCGCCTCACTCGCCGAGGTCCGCGCCCACCTCCAGGCCACGAGCCACCCCTCCTGGCTGCTCAAGGAACGGGTCGCCGAGGACCTCTTCGCCTACCTGGTCGTCGACCGGGGCGCGCTGCCCGAGGGCTGGGTCAAGGAACTGGCGGACTGGGCCGACCCCAAGGGCTGGACCGTCTCCCTCCAGGGCCGCAAGATCTACGCCGTGCCGAAGCCGCTCACCAAGAGCGCCGCGATGCGCGAGGTGGCCCGCCGCTGCGGAGCCACGACGACCCTCGCCGCCGGAGACTCGCTCCTGGACGCCGACCTGCTGCTCGCCGCCGACCGCGCCTGGCGCCCGGGACACGGCGAACTCGCCGACAGCGGCTGGGGCGCGCCCAACACCGAAGTACTCCGGGAGCGGGGCGCCGCCGCGGGGGAGGAGATCCTGCGCCGTTTCCTGCGCGCCTCGGACCCGGTGCGCACGGGTCGCTGACCTCGCGACGGACCGCTGTTCGGCAAGCTGGACGAGCCGTCGGCCGGACCAGGCCCTCGGCGGCGGGACGAGCCGCGACCGGAGGACACGCACATGACCAAGGGCAACGAAACCAAGATCACTGACGAGCTGTACACCTACATGCTGGCCCACAACCCCCCGCTGGACGCCGTGCAGCGGGAGGTTGTCGAGACCACCTACGCCGACCTGCCCGGCCACGCCCGCATGCAGTCCGCGCAGGAACAGGGGCCGCTGCTCGCCTTCCTCGTCCGGCTGACGGGAGCCCGCCACATCGTGGAGGTCGGCACCTTCACCGGGTTCTCGGCCCTGTCGATGGCCCAGGCGCTGCCGCCCGGGGGGCAGCTGATCGCCTGCGACATCTCCGAGGAGTGGACGGCCTACGGCGTGGAGGCGTGGCGCAAGGCGGGCGTCGCCGACCGGATCGACCTGCGGATCGCGCCCGCGCTCGACACGCTGCGGGCCATGCCGGCCGAACTGCACATCGACATGGCCTACCTCGACGCGGACAAGGAGAACTACATCCCGTACTGGGAGGAGCTCGTCCCCAGGCTGCGCCCGGGCGGCCTCGTCGTCACCGACAACGTGCTCTACGGCGGCCGCGTCGCGGACCCGCTGGCCACCGGGGCGGCTGCGGCCATCAGGCAGTTCAACGACCACGTGGCGGCCGACACCCGCATGGAAAGCGTCCTGCTCACCGTCGCGGACGGGCTGACGCTGTCACGCCGGAAGTGACCGGGGCCCGATCGACCGTGTGATCGTGTGCCGGACCGAGTACGGGCATCGGAACGGGTACGGGCATGGGCCCGGAGGTACGGGCATGGGCCCGGGGTACGGGCGTCGGCGTCGGCCGACAGGCATGCGCCACGCCCGCACCCCGTGGTCCTTGCCCGCACCCCGTGGTCCAGGTGTGTCTTGCGGTCCAGGTGTGTCCTGCGGTCCTGGTGAGGTCAGCCGCAGCAGCCGCCGCCGCAGCATCCGCCGCCTCCGCCGCCCCCGCCCGACGGGGCGGGAGCGGCGGAGGCGGACGAACCGCCCACGGCCACGGCGGAGAGCAGCTTCACGGTGTCCTCGTGCCCGGCGGGGCATGAGGCCGGGGCGGAGGACTCGGCCATCGGACGACTTACTTCGAACGTCTCGCCGCAGGGGCGGCAGCGGTACTCGTAACGAGGCATGGCCCCAGATTAGAGCCTCGGACCATTCGTCACCTCGGGCATCGGAGTGCGGCGACGCTGCTCGATCGCGGCCTGCTCGGGGTGTCGGGCCCGCCAGTACGGATTGTCGTGGGGCAGCCCGCCACTGACCCGCCCGTACATGCCGAACGTCATCAGCAGCAGCCCGACGATGAAGCTGAAGATCACGTTCTGCATCTCAAAGGCGAGGAAGTTCGCATCCGTGTCCAGAAGCGCCAGATTCACGAACCCGCTGAGGACGAAGGCGATGCCCACGATCATGTTCAGGGTCGACGCGAGGTTCCCGCCGATCACCATCCCGCCGAACAGCAGCAGCCCGATACAGATGGACAGGACGCTCAGCGTGCCGTTGGTGTTGAGCCCGGCCACCGTGTCCCCGCCGGTGTCGAAGAAGCCGATACGGTCGATCAGACCCAGGATGCCGAAGACGACGAGGACGAGGCCCATCAGCCCGGCACCCACCCGGTAGAACCGGCTCAGCCGGTGATCGACGGGCAGGTGTTCGTCGAGCCGGATGGCCTTGTGGCGCCGGCCGGCGGAGTGCAGGACGTGTGTGGCCATGACGGCCTCCTTCAGGCCGCGTGCGGCCACCGGAACGCGTCAGCGGGAGCCGCTGCGTACTTCCAGGGTCGGCCCACCCGCGGCTGCGGACAAATCGGACGGTCGCGGCCGGTGGCGGACCTGGGCGGATCCCGGGGAGGCGCGGGTCAGGCGCCGCCGCCCAGGTCCTCTCGGATCGCGGAGACCACGCGGGTCGCCGTCTGCCGGACCGCCTCGGTCTCGGTCAGGAAGTGCCAGTAGTCGGGATGGCGTCCCTCCAGACCGGTGACGGCCCGCTCCAGCCGGGCCACGGCATCGTCCAGTGGACGGGCATGGCGCGGATCTGGCGTGTTGCGCCCGGTCATGGCCAGGCGCTGGGCGTCCCTCAGGGCGAACCGGGTGCGGTCGATCTCGGCCTGGGGATTCTTGGCCACCGCGTCGAGCCGCCGCAACCGGTCACCGGCGGCGGACACGGCCTCGTCCGTCGAGTTGAGCAGAGCCCGGACCGTGCTGAGCCGGGACGTCGCATCCGCCCAGCGCTGCTCGGAACGCGCCTCGGCGGCCTCGGCCAGCTTCGCCTCCGCCTGCCGGACATTGACCGCCGCCTGCTCGGGAACCGGCTGCAGGTCCTGCCAGCAGGCCGCGGAGAAGCGCCTCCGGAGCTCGCTGAGCACCGGCTCGACCTGCCCGGAGCGGGTCGTCAGCGCCTGGGCGCGGGTGCGCAGGGACACGAGTCTGCGGTCGATCTCCGCGGCGTGCTCCGGGAGGCGGTCCGCTTCCGCGCGCACGGCCTCGGCATCGCGCAGCACCTGGTCCGCGCGCTGAAGCGTTTCGGTGACGCCGTGCCGCCCGGCGCCCTGATTGAGCTTCGTCAGCTCCGGGGCGAGGGCGGCCAGGCGGGCGGCCAGATCATCCGCACGCAGTCCCGAGGCGCGTACGGCGTCCAGGGCGTCACTCGCGGCGAGCAAAGCCTGACGGGCCCGCTCCACCGCCGGGGCCAGACGCGCAAGCTGGGTCTCCGCGCTGTTGAGCAGCGTCCCGAGCCCTTCGGCGAAGCGGTCCAGCTCGCCCTTCACCCGCACCAGCTCGTCCTTGGCGCGGGTCAGCTGGGTCCTCGCGCCGGCCGCGGCCGAGGGCTCCAGATCGTCCCGGTCGAGGTCGTGCGCGTCCACGGCGGTGATGTAGGTGTGGCTGACCTCGTCGATCCGGCGCCCCAGAGCCGCGAAATCCTCCGCCGCCTTGCGGGCCCGGGGCGAACTGTCGACGGCGGTGATCGTCTCGATCGAGATCTGGAGATCACGCTGGGCGGTGTCGAGCTCGTAGAAGGCGGAGGCCGCCGCGTCCTTCGCCGCCTGGGCGTCGGCACGCTGATTCTCCCCGCGGCCCCCGAACCACCGCCGGGTCCCCCCGCCGGCGAAAGCGCCCGGCAGGGCCGCGGCGATCAGCGCAACCGGCAGCAGCGCCAGCATCAGGACATCCCTCACGGCGGGACCAACACTCGCTTTCGCCTGCGGCCGCGTGTGTGTCGCCGTCACATCCCTCTCCCGTGCCGATCCGCCCCGCCCGGTTCATTCTCGCACCAGTAAGGACGAACACAGGGGCCGGTTAGTTCGCGCTTCGGACGGTGACTTCACCGTTGTCGCTGCGCGCCTTCACCACGTGCCGGCTGCTGTCGCTGCGGGGCACCTTCACGGAGACGGCACCGTTGTCGGCCCGTGCGGACACCGCGTACGTGTCCGTCCCCCCGGGGAGGTCGATGTCGATGCTCCCGTTGTCACTGACGGTGTCGACAAGTTCCGGCACGGAGGAGAAGCCGAGCTGGATCGACCCGTTGTCGGCGCGCGCGACCACGGAGCCGCCCGAGACCCGCTCGGCCACCACGGCCCCGTTGTCGCTCCGCAGCTCCAGCGGCCCGGACGCGTCCTTCACGGTGACACCGCCGTTGTCGGCGGAGATCTTCAGCCGCGTCGCGAAGCCCGCCGCGGTGACTCTGCCGTTGTCGCCCTCGACGGAGAGGGCCACCCCGCGCGGCACCTTGATCTCGTGCCGCGCCTCGCAGTCGCTGATCATCGCGCTGCACTTCACGTCGAGCGTCAGCTTGTCCCCGTCGAGCTTCCACACGGGGTCGGGACCGCTGCCGAGGAAGACCCACCCGTCGACGCGGCGGGTGACCTCGATCCGGTCGACGTCGGCGGGCACGAGCTCCAGGGTCGAGTTGCGGGCGTCGATGGTGAGACTCTTCCCGCCGAACGCGAAGGACTTGTGCTCGGCGGGGGCATCCTCCGCGTCCGTACTGCCGCAGCCGCTGAGCGCCGTGACGAGAAGCGCGGCCCCGCCGACGGCCATGAGCGCCTTGGTGCGCCTTGTACGGATGGTCATGATCGAGTCCCCCTGAGAGCGCCGCCGATGTGGCTCCACCGTATGAGAGCACCGCCCCCGGAACGATCCGGACGCCTACCGTCTCCGGGGTGGGGGTAGCCCCCGTACCCGGGCGCCCCGAGGGCTTGTACGGCGCTCGTACCGGGCTCGTACTGGGGGCTCGTGCCGCGCTCGTACGGAGGCCGGCTCGGGCGGCGGGCGGGGTGAAGAACCGGATTGCCGCCCAGGGGCCCGGGCCATGTAACCTGTTGGCTCATCCACGGGTGCGTAGCTCAGGGGTAGAGCGCTGCTCTTACAAAGCAGATGTCGGCGGTTCGAAACCGTCCGCGCCCACCAGTCAGAACGCCCCCGCAGCGATCCGCTGCGGGGGCGTTGACGGTAGTGGGTGACGGCAGCCCCTCGGCTGCGTCGCACTGAGGGAGCAGAATCCTTCTCCACGGGTTCAAGCACCCGGAGCGTCATGGGCTGGACTCCGTACTTGCCGCCCAGCGAGACCCGGTGATCGCCTACACCGGAACCGACAAGGCCGATCGCTGGGCGTCGGGGAACCGCTGCTGCGTACCCGCCACAGCGGCTACGTCACGGGCCTTGCCGGAGCGCCGCCAATTTGCTGCGATCCTGCATCTGTGAACCCTCCCGGTGACTCGAACCTGCGCACATGGACGATGCGATTTGTCGCCCTCCTCGCAGCTGGCCCCCAGGAACAGCTTGCCTGGCTGGGCGGGCGTGAGCTGCAGACGAAGGACGTCGTCGAAGAGGTGGAGCTGCTGTGCCGCGTCTCCGAAGGACTCGCGGAGCGCGGAGCCTTCGGGTCCGAGGACCTGCGTGACCTCCGGGCCATCGGCCGTCGCCTCGGCGAGATCGATGCCGCTTGCCGAGTCGGCCTCTGGGGCAACTCCCTCGCCACAGATCCGGCGTGGGACGACATCCGTGCTCTCGCCCGCCAGTTTCTCCTCACGGCGCTGGGCGACTGGCGTCAGGCGCTGCCACGCCCCGTGCGCCCGCACACGGGTGACCACTGAGCACGCACAGGCCGTCTGTGCGACGCTGCGCCGCACAGACGGCCTGTGCGGGGAACATCTGCTCCACAGCTGAGACGCGCACACCGCTGCCTGGATTCGAACAAGGCTGGGTCCCGGCGATAGAATGAGCAGGTCACGGACCTGCCGGGGAGCCCCGGCGCGTCCGGTCGGCCATGGGCGCCAGGGCGGTCCGGTCGCCCTGGACTCCCGCGCGATGAGCCGCATGAAGGAGTCGCCATGGAAGCCGAGACCAGGGCCGCCCTCGTCGTACAGCCCGGCGAGGCGGGCGGGGCCTCGCTGTCGGACGGGGCGTTCGAATTGCTTGCCGATGGCGGGGCGGTCAGCGCCAGTCGTCTCACGCTCAAGACCGGCGCCGACGGCGCGCCTCCGCACCACCACAAGCTGTCCCACGAAGCCTTCTACGTGCTCGGCGGGACGATGCTCTTCCGCCTCGGCGACACTCTGACGACAGTGGGCAAGGGCGGCTTGGTGGTCATCCCGCCCGGCCTGCCCCACGTCTTCGGGGCGGCCGACGGCGAGGAGGCCGATGTGTTCGTCGTTCTCAGCCCCGGCATCGAGCGGTTCGGTTACTTCGAGAAACTGGCCGCCATCAGCCGCGGTGAGGCCGAACTCGACTCGCTCATTCCTGAGCAGGACCGCTACGACGTGCACTTCGAGAACATGTCCCACTGGCGGTCGGTCACCTGAGCGCAAGCGGCGCCCCCGCCGGCCTCAGTGATCGGCACCAACAGACGCGAACGTGAGCGGTCGTCGCATACCTGGGGCGGTGCGCCAGCCGGTCGCGGGCTGTGGTCGGTCAACGCCGGAGGGCCCGTCGAGTGCTGATGCCGGGCTTCCCACTACCACGGCGACCGCCGCACAACCCGGATGCCCACCATGAGCAGAACCACGCCGCCGCGCGCGTTGCAGGTCGAAGAAATCCGCCGCGGAGTCGCAGGCGTTCAGGGGTATGACGACCGCTGCACCCGCGGCCCGGACGCCACCGCGCGCGCGGCTCTCAGCTTCGCCCGTCCCCGAGCAGTTCGCGGATCTCCGCAGGCAGGCCCTCGTGCGCGGCGAGCCTCGCCAGTGCCGCGCGGCTCTCCGGGACCGACCTGGTGCAGGTGAGTGCCCCGACCGCCTTCGCGGCCGCCGTCCCGCGTTCGGCGTACCGTTCCGCGAGGTCCATCAGCCACGGTGTCAGGGCGGCCTCGTCGTCGACCATGAGGCCGCACCAGTACAGCGTCTGCTCGGCGATCCAGGCCGTGATGCGGCGGGTCCAGAGGGCCTCGAAGTCCGTCGTGGTCAGCCCCCGGCGCTCGCACTCGGCCTCGGCGTCGGCCATGCGCTCGGCCGTCACGTGCCGTGCGTACGGCATGCGCTCCCGCAGCACGGCGCGGATCTCCGTCCACTCCGGATAGCCGCCCTCGGACGAGTCGTGCACCGCCACCTCCTCCGGTGGCTCGGGTTCGGCGAGCGGTCGGGGCGGCAGGCAGGCCTCCAGCACCGCCCGCGCGTAGGCGAGGGTCTCCTCGTCCTCCTTCTCCGACGTCCAGATGAAGGCGTTGTCCCAGGGGTACGGGTAGGCCTGCAGCACGTGTGGCAGCAACGGCGTCCCGTCGGCTTCGGCGGTCACTTCACTCCCAGGTATTCCATCGCGCTCTTGGGGTCGTTCATCTTGCCGGAGCCCAGGGCCGCCTGCTTGTCCGCGTCGCTCTTGGCGTTCCACGCGTCGTCCATCGCCTTGATCTGCTGCGGTGTGAAGTCCTGCCCCGCGATGCGTACGCCGAGGCCGTTCTCCGCGAAGGTCTGCGCCGGTGTGCCTCCCGGGGTGACGTTGTTCCTCTTGTCCGTCTGGTAGCCGTCGAAGATCTTGTGCCAGTCCTTCTGCTGCTCGATCTCGTAGCGCGCGACCCGGGGCGGTGTGCTGCCCTCCTGCCTGGCCCATTCGGCCAGCCGCTTCGCCTGGGCGGGGACGGTGTACTTGGTCGCCGCGTTGGCGGTGTTCTTCACCTCCACGGCGTGTACGTTGCCGTCCTTCCCCTTGTAGAGGACGTCCACGTCGTCCACCCCGCTGACGTCGACCGTCGTGCCGTCGCCCATGTCGACGGACTGCCGGCCCTTCTTGGCGCCGACCGCGCCGTACACCTTGGTGCCGTCGGCCGCCTCGGAGACCGCTCGCTGGGCGGCCCGTACCTCGGCCATCGACTCGGCGAGCTTGTGGCGGTCGCCGGCCTTGAGCACCTCGGACGCCAGCGATCCGCGCGTCTGGGTGTCGATGTTCTTGTTGTTGAGCATGCCGTCGAGGTCCTTCAGCGCGGCGGCCAGCTCCTGCTTGCTGAACTCGCCCTTGCTGTAGTCGGGATCGTCCTTGGCCTTGGCGACCAGGTTGTCGATGCCCTTCTCGTTGAGCGTGAGGCGGTCCGACTTGGGCGTCTTCTGCTTGTCGCGCGCATCCAGGATCGTCTGCTTGAGCCGTGCGGCCACGTCGCCGAGTTCGGCGGCGTGGCCGCCCTGTCGGCGTCGTCCGCCTCCTTCTGCGCCTCGCGGGCGTCGTCCGCCTCGGCGCCCGTGCAGGGCTCCGTCCCGTTCTCGGCGACGAAGCCCACACGGACCGTCCCGGGCGCCGCCGCGAGGACGAGGGTGCCGCCGCCCGGGCCGCCCAGGGGCCGGGGTGTCCCGCCGCCGTACGGTACGAGACGTGCGCCACCGAAGGCGGCGAGCTTGCACTCGCCCGCCTCCTCGACCTTCCTCTTCGCGTCGTCGGCGATGTCCTGGGCCTCGTCGGCGGCGTCCCGCGCGCCCTTGACGTCACCCGCGTCCGCGGCCTTGCGGGCGCGCCTGGTCACGTCCTTCGCCTTGTCGACGGCCTCGGTGATCGCTCCCGCGATCTTGCCCAGGCGGCCCAGCTTGCCGAGCTTGGCGGCGGCCTTCGCCTCGCCGTAGCCGGGGATGAACAGCGAGCCGACGTTCCAGACGACGTTGCTGACGGCCTGGGTCTCCTCGCCCCTGTTCCAGGACTCCCGTACGTCGTCGCCGATGAACATGTCGTCCAGCGGTTTCACCACGACGTCGACACCGCTCCCGCCCCAGTCGGTCAGGGCGTCCCAGTAATCGCCCTTGTCCCACTTGTCGCCGGCGTCCTTGGTGCCCTCGCTCCACGTGTCGCCGAGCACTTTGCCGTAGTCCGCGAATCCCGTGATGCTGTCGATCGGGTGGATGATCGTGTCCCAGGTGTCCGTGAGGTCACCCCATACGCCGTCGACGAATATGCCCTCGCCGACCTGGCCCAGCTGGTCGGCCGTGCAGCCCCAGAACCCGGAGCACTCGTCCTTCTTGTCGCCGTCGCCGCTCTCGCCCTCGTCGTCCTTCTCGGCACCGTCGCCGATGGGCTCGTACGGATCGGTCGGGTCGCCGGCCTCGTCGTCCTCGGAGCCGGGCGGGCCGTCACCGGGCCCGCCCTGGGTGCCGCCGGTCTCCCCGCCACCGGTGGAGCCTCCGGTGCTGCCGCCCGTAGTGCCCCCGGAACCGCCCCCGGTGCTGCCGCCCGTGGAGCCCCCCGTGCCCTCGTCGGTCTTCTCGCCCGCCTGGGTCGTGCTGCCGCCGCCCGCCGGGCAGGACTGGCCGACCAGGGAGCAGATCGCCTCCTGAAGCCTGCCGGAGATCTGCGCGCCGACGCCGCTGAGCACCAGGGCCGCGATGATCGCGGCGACCACGACGACCAGGCCGGTGTACTCCACCGCCGACTGACCCCGGTCGCGCCGCCAGGTGATCATGTGGGGGAGCGAGAACGGCGGTTGCTCCTCGCGTTCGGACGGTGCCGACCGGAACCACTCCCGCGTGTCCTTCGTGCACAGGAAGACCAGGATCACGACGGGCAGCAGGAGCTGGGTGAGGCCCTGCAGCGAGCCGTCCCGCACGTTGGCGAGCGCCCCGAGGACGAGCCACACCTGTACGGCGACCAGCCCTCGGCGGATCCAGTCGCCACCCGTCCAGGCCCGGCGCGCCAGCACCCACCCGATGACGCCGGGCGCCGCCGCGTACAGCAGGGTGCCGAGCACCAGGCCGCCCAGCGCGTCCACCTGGGCCGCGGTCAGCAGCAGTCCGACGCCGCCCACGATCGTGGCCCCGAACAGGACGAACACGAGCCAGCGTGCGACCACGAGTTGCTGCGGCATGGTGCGGCGTACCGCTCCGCCCGTACCGGCGGCACCAACATAGAAGGACATACCCGCCCCACCCCCCGCGCCGAGACTAGGACACCCGGGCGATTACCAGATGGGCCCGTGGGCCCAAAGACGGGCCCAACCAAGGCCGTTGGGTTCGGAGCCGGGCCGATTCCACGCGCAGCGCAGGGCCCGGGCGGTCGGCCGACTGGCAGGACCCGGTGTCGGGGCGTGCCGTCAGGCTCCGGTCCGTCCGCCGCCGCGCCTGCGGTCGCCGAGGCGCCCGTGCAGGGCCGCGACCGCGAAGGAGACGGCTGTGGTCACGGCGAGGCTCCCGATCAGGACCAGGGTCACTCCGACGACGAAGAGGCCGCTGGAGTCGTCCGACCAGTCGTAGGCGGCGGACGCGGTCAGACCGGCGCTGATCCCGGTCACGGCTGCCAGTACGTGGCCCCGGGCGGCCGTCCAGTACACCGCCACCAGCAGGGTCAGCACCAGTCCGATCACCTGCCACGCCTCGTACGGGCCCGTAGTGGAGCCGTCCGGATGGACGTCGCGGTGCTGGTCCCAGCCCAGCCAGGCGGCCCACGCGGCCACGGCGAGCACCGCGAGCACCAGGGCCGGCAGCGGGTGGAAAGTCGTCTTCGGGGTTCTTGTTGACATGGCCACAGCGTCCCGGCCCGGCGCCCCGCGGAACAGGGCGCACGTACTCAGCTCCACCCGAGTACGACGGTCCGACGCCAGTACGACGGCCTCACGCGAGTACGACGGCCCGGGGGCGGCACCGTGCACAGCCGCCGGGGCGCCGTCTTGCGTGTCGTCAGTCGGCAACTCCCAGGTCCTCGCGCATGATCCGGCGCATCGCCGTCAGCGCGGGCTCGGCGGCCTTCAGGTCGTGGAGTGCCCGCTCCGCGCTCTCGCCGTCACCGGCGAGGCCGCGGTCGATGCGCTTGGCGGCGGCGTCGACGGCGGCCAGGACGACGTTCACGTCACGGGAGGCCGCCAGCACGGCTTCGGGCACGATCATCTGCGCCTCGGCGTAACGGTCCCGGTAGTCGCGCCTGGCCTCCTCGACCCGCGTGCGTTCGTCGTCGGTGTAGACACCGTCACGCAGGCGGTGAAGGGCGTCCTTCAGCATGGTGTGGAAGTTGCGGGACGCCCGGTTCATCGCGGTGTACGCGGCGCGCCGGTCCTCGAAGCGGCGCCTTGCCTCCTCGGCCCGGCTCTCCGACGCCCGCTGACGTCTCGTCACCCACGTCGTCACCAGCGGTGCGGAGAGCGTGCCCAGCACCCCGACGACGGCGGTGACCATGGTGGCTATGGCGGTACCCATGAGCGCGAGCCTAAGGGCTGCCCCGTCGTCCCCGGCGTGAGATCACGGGACATCCTCAGCGGCGGCCGGACAGCCCACGGTCGCGACCGGACTCGTCCCCGGACCCGTGCGCCCGGAATCCCGGCGGCGCGCGTCCCCCGCGGTTACCGGGCGGGGCCGGCCGTCAGCCGCGTGACGGCGTCCAGCACGGCGGCCCAGGGGAGCTCACGCACCGCCGGCCCCTCGCGCGGCTCGTGCAGGGGCCAGACGCCGGCGCCCTGCACGACGTCGACGCCCGCCGTCCGCAGCGCCGCCAGGTGTCCCTCCCAGGCGGGGTGCCGCACGTGTGCGGCGTTCACCCGGGGGAAGAGCACGACGGGTACGCCGATGGTGCCCAGTGCCTCGCCCACCTGCGTCAGGGCCTGGTTGTCCGCGATGCCCGTCGCGAGCTTGGCGACGAAGTTGGCGCTGGCCGGGGCGACGGCGAAGCAGTCGGCGACCGGGTGGGGGCGGGGCTCGGACGGGAGGCGCGGCGTGTCGCGCACCGGCTGGCCGGTCAGCCGCTCCAGTCGGTCCACCTCGCCGTTCGCCCGCAGCCAGCGCCCGGCGTTCGGGGTCAGGGTCACGGCCACGGTCCAGCCGAGGGCCACGGCCGGCTCGACCAGGCCGGTCCGCAGCATCTCGACGCCGTCGGTCGCCGCACCCACGACCGCCAGCACTCCACGGCTGCTCGTACTTATGTCCTCGCCACCCTCGCTCCGTCCGTACCGACGCCGCCAGCAGTACAGCAGAGGGGTTCCGCGTCCGGTGCGGCTTCCGGAGACCTCTCGCTCGCGTGCGATCGGTCCGGGATGCGCGCGGGCGGGGCACGGGGGACCGTGGAGGCATGTCCGGACACCGGCCCGTGATCGTCTATCCGCCCTCGTCGACAGGAGGGCGGCGCGTCACGGTGCACGGCCGGATCGTCGGGCTGGCACACGGGCGCGGAGAGGTCGCCTCCCTGCTGAGGCAGGCGGGATTCGCCCCGGGCGACGGTGACATCGACCTCGACCAGCCGGAGTTGATCGAGTGGCGGGGCGGAGACCTCGACACCTGGAGGTGAACCGCATGGAGACAGGCGGACGGGAGGGGCCGGACGGCGCGACGCAGCGGGCGGACAGGGCCGACCGGACGCCTGGGGGTGACTCCGTGGACCGTCGCGGGGCACACCGGCACGTGGCCCCGTGAGCGAGGGGACCGCGTCACCCGAACGGGTGCTTCCGGCTCGTCGTGGGGGCGTCCTTCGCACAGGGTCGGTCCTGCCCGCCGACGCGCCGGGCTGTTCGCCTGCCGAGTGGAGGATTCATGGCTCAGTCAGCTCCCACCCCCGGAAACTCCCGGCCCACCGGCTCCGGAGGGGGCGCGTGGGCAGCCGGCGGGACGATGTTCGCCGGAGTCCTGCTGCTCGTCGACGGTCTCCTGTCCGTCTTCAAGGGCATCGCGGGCATCGCCACGGACGACGTGTACGCGGTCGTCAACAACTACACGTTCGCCTTCAACGTGACGTCCTGGGGATGGATCCACCTGGTCCTCGGCGTGATCCTCGTGATCGTCGGCCTGGGCATCCTGAAGGGCGCCGCCTGGGCCCGTGGGGCGGGTGTCGGTCTCGCCGCGCTGAACATCATCGCCAACTTCATCTGGCTGCCCTACCAGCCGGTGTGGGCGATCGTCTCGATCGCGATCGACGCGTTCGTGATCTGGGCGCTGTGCACGGACCGCACGCACGGCCCGGACCGTCCGAAGGAGGCCTACTGACGTGACCCGTGAGACGTATGCGACGACGGAGGGCAGGACGGCCCTGGCCGCGGACGCGTATGTCTACGGGGCGCCGCTGGTCCACCGGCTGTGGAAGGTCCGGGCCTGTCTCCAGGGGAGCAGCGCGGTACCCGCGCCCACGCCCTTCAACGCCTTCGCCCACGCCGACGGGCCGGCCGCACCCGGCACCCACGCGCCGTTCGTGCCCGTCGACCTCGTCGACTCCCTCGCGCAGCTCGACCTGTCCGGCGGACCGGTACGGCTCCACGTGCCGGACACCGGTGGCGCGTACTTCGTCCTGCGGTTCGTGGACGCCTGGAGCAACGTCTTCGCCTACCTGGGCTCCCGGGCCACCGGGGCGGGGGAGGGCGACTGGCTGGTCGTGCCGCCCGGGTGGGCCGGAACCGTGCCCGACGGGCTGTCCGGGGTGATCGACGCCCCCACGTCCGTCGTGTCCGTCGTCGGCGGTCTCGCCTGTGACGGCCACGACGACATGGCGCGGATCCGTTCTCTCCAGCAGGAGCTCACCCTCACGCACCTGGGAGACCGCGCCCACCGGACCGGGCTCCCCTCGGCGGAGTCCGGGGTGCCCGACGAACTGCGCTTCTTCGAGGAGCTCAGGGTGTGGATGGCGGACTTCCCGCCGGCCGCGGCCGATCGCGCGTACCAGGACCGCTTCCAGCCGCTCGGCCTCCTGGAGGAGGGAGTCTCGCCCTACACCTCGGCCTCGCCCGGTCTCGTGCGCGCGCTGACGCGGGGGCTCGCGCTCGGCCGGTCGCGCGTGGAGGAGGCCCTGCGGTCGGCGGAGGCGGGCGGCCCGCAGGGCTCCTGGCACACGGAACCGCACCTGCGCGACTACAACCTGGACCACTTCGGCGTCGGCACGGTCGGTCCGCCCGAGTGGCAGGTGCCCGACCGGGAGGCCTCGTACCTGCTCAGGGCCGTGGCCGCGCGGTGGCCGGGGCAGCCGTCCCACGGATACGAGGCCGTCGACGCGCACACGCCGCACGATTCCCGGGGGCGGCCGTTCGACGGGGCGCACAGTTACACGCTCCGCCTCGTGAAGCCGCCGCCCGTCCGGGCGTTCTGGTCGGTGACGGTGTACGACGGCCCCGGCGGCCACCTGGCCCCGGACCCCGAGGAGCGCCACGCGGTCGGGAGCCGGACCCCGGGGCTCGTGTACGGCGAGGACGGCTCGCTGACCCTGCGTCTGTCGGCTCGGCGGCCCGCGGAGGCCGCCGGGGCGGCGAACTGGCTTCCCGTGCCGGCCGGCGCCTTCCGTCCGGTGATGCGCCTCTACCTCCCCGAGCGGGCCGTCCTCGACGGGAGCTACGTGATCCCGCCGGTCGAACGGCTGCGGGCCGAGGCTCGCCCCTCGTCCGGATGATGCCGGGCTCGCGTGCCCCGGAACCGCTTACGACCACCAATGTCAGTGACGCGCAGCACACTGGAGACATGTGCCGCAGTATCAAGACGCTTCGACCGCCCGCCATCCCCGAAGAGGCCACTGAGGAGGAGATGAGAGCCGCCGCCCTGCAGTACGTGCGCAAGGTCTCGGGCTTCCGTGCGCCCGCGGCGCACAACCAGGAGGTCTTCGACCGAGCCGTCGAGGAGATCGCCGAGGCGACCCGGCGGCTGATGGACGGACTGGAGGTGAGGGGCGCGGCGCGGGTCTGACCGTGGGCGCCCTCGCTCTCAGGTCCCGGCCGCGGCGCCCGTCGAGGTGAGGGCGCTGTCCCGGGGGCGGCGGATCACGACGGCCGCGAGCGCGCCCGCGACGAACAGGGCGAGGACGGACACGGCCGTGCCGAGCCAGCCCGCGCCGAGCCACTGGCCGCCGAAGTAGCCGAGGCCGACGCTGTACACCGCCCAGGCGACGCCCGCCACGGCCGACCAGGGCAGGAACTCCTTCACCTTGCGATGGGCCGCGCCCGCGCCCAGGGAGACCACGGAGCGGCCGGCCGGTGCGAAGCGCGCGATGACGACGAGGGCCCCTCCGCCCCGGCTCAGGGCGGTGCCGAGGCGCTCCTGCGCGGCGGTGAGGCGGCGGGAGCGGGCGATGGCACGTTCGAGCCGGTCTCCGCCGCGCCAGGCCAGCCGGTAGGCGACGAGGTCACCGAGCACCGAGGCGGTGGCCGCGCAGAGGGTCAGGACCAGGAGCGACGGGACGTGCCGGGTGGCTCCGCCCGCGGCCGCGGTGACCGTCGTGGTGCTCGCGGCGGCGGCCGTGGCGGCGCTGATCACGAGCACACCGCTGGGGAGGACGGGCAGGAAGACGTCCAGGAGTACCGAGAGGGCGACCACCACGTAGATCCATGGGCTGCCCGTCAGCGCGCCCGCACTCTCCAGCACTTCTACTCCCCGTTCCCGGTTCTCCGTGTCAACGCCGCGCGACGTCGCAGGGGAGCGGCAGGAGCGGCAGGCTCAGCTGTACAGCGTACGCCTGTGGTTCACCAGGCATTCGCCCATGTGCGGATGATGTTGTGCAGGTCACGTGATTTCCGGCGGGTGCCGGTGCGCGGGCCGTCCGGCCCCCCGCACCGCGTGTGCCCCGGACTCTCGGTGGGAGGGTCCGGGGCACACGCGGTGCGGGAGTTCAGACCGATACGGGCCTGGCCTGCTCGGCCCGGGATCCGCTGAGCCGGACGGCGTCGGCCCGCGTGGAGAAGAGCCGGTCCAGGGCGACGGCGCCGGGGCCGGTGAAGACGATCAGCAGGAAGGCCCAGCAGAAGACCGCCGAGGCCTCGCCGCCGTTCTGCAGGGGGAACAGCGACTCGGGCTGGTGGACCCTGAAGTAGGCGTACGCCATCGAGCCGGAGGCGATGAGCGCGGCGGCACGGGTGCCGAGGCCGAGTGCGACCAGGGTGCCGCCGACGAGCTGTATGACGGCGGCGTACCAGCCGGGCCAGGTGCCGGCGGGGACGGTGCCGCCGCCCATGGCGCCACCGAGGATCCCGAAGAGGGCGGCGGCACCGTGGCAGGCGAAGAGGAATCCGATGACTGCGCGGAAGAGGCCGAGTGCGTAGGGCTGGGCCTGGCTGAGGCGTACGGACATGGTGACGGGCTCCTTCGGTCTGGGGACGTGAACCGAGCGGGGCCATCAGGTTAGGAATGCCTCATTAGTGCTTACAAGTTCAACATTCGGTCGTTCGGCTGAAAGTAGCTGTCACTCATCCGGGGTGAGAGGGCGCTCCAAGACGGTCTCCAGTTGGGCTCCGGCGGGACCGGAGGTGGCCTGGACCAATGTCAGAGTCGCTTTCCGGCCATGCAGGCTAAGGGTCATCAGCTGATTGCCGAACCACGGGCCGCCCGTCCTGCGCCAGGGCATCGGCGGGGCCCCCGTGCGTCCGTGGGCCGCGAGCGCCCGCCCGAGCCACCGTCCCGCCCGGCTCCAGCCGAAGCGGAACCCGAGGCGGATCGACGCCGGGACGGAGTTGTGGACGGGGGAGCAGGTCAGCTGCAGGACGTGCGCGGCGGGGGTGCCGCCCGGGGTGGAGGCGGGCCACCGGGGCTCCGCGACGTACGCGTGGTGCACGTCGCCCGAGAGCACACAGACCGTCGCGGGGGCCGCGGATCCCGTGCCCGCTTCCCGCAGCAGGTCCGACAGCCGGCGGAAGGACTCAGGGAAGGCAGCCCAGTGCTCCAGGTCGCAGGCGCGGCGCACCTTCTCCCCGAGGCGCGCCCAGCGTCCGCCCCGCTCGCCCCGGCACAGCGCGGCGTTCCAGGTCTCCGCGTCGTGGATCAGGGGCGGCAGCAGCCACGGCAGCGAGGTGCCGATCAGGAGGTGGTCGCAGGCGTCCGGGCGGTCGAGCAGCTCCGCGCGCAGCCAGCGGGCCTCCTCGTCGCGGAGCATCGACCGGTCCTGCTCTTCGAGGACCCGGGCCGCCCGTGTGTCCACCATGATCAGCCGCGTTCGGCCGAAGGCGCGCCGGTAGCTCCACCGGGTCCCGGCGGGGTCGGCGTCGGACGCCGCCGCGTGCTCGCGCAGGGTCTCGGTGCCGTCGGGAACCGCGCGCACGGCCGCGTAGACCGGGTCGGCCTCCAGCGCCTCGGGCGAGAGGTTGCCGAGGTGCTGGTAGACCCAGTACGACATGAGCCCGCTGACGATCCGCTCGTGCCACCAGGGGGTGGCGCGCATGTCCCGGACCCAGGCGGCGCTGGTGTTCCAGTCGTCCACGACGTCGTGGTCGTCGAAGATCATGCAACTGGGGACCGTGGAGAGCAGCCAGCGCACCTCCGGGTCGCGCCAGGACTCGTCGTAGAGGTGGGTGTACTCCTCGTAGTCCGCGACCTCCGCGCCCGGCGCCTCCTCCAGGTCGCGGCGTGCGGCGATGCGCCGCTGGATGGCCTGCGACGTCTCGTCCGCGTACACCTGGTCCCCGAGCAGCAGGAGGACGTCGGGGCGGGTCGCCCCGGGGTCGGCGGCGAGGTGGGCGGCCAGGGTGTCCAGTGCGTCGGGGCCGACCGGGTCGTGGCCGTCGGCGGGAGGAGCGGCCCAGCGGCAGGAGCCGAACGCGACCCGCAGCGGGCCGGCCTCCTCCGGCTGGGGCACGGCGGGGGTGCTGATGGTGCTCGGCGGGAAGCCGGAGTCCTCGGGCGGCCAGACGCGGCGCCCGTCGAGCAGCACCTCGTAGGACGTCGTCGAGCCGGGTGTCAGACCGTCCACCACGACCAGGGCGTAGTGGTGCCCCTGAACGGCGAAGGTGGCCGAGGTGCCCGCCGCCCCGTCCGCGCAGCGGACCTCCGCCGTGCAGGGCCTGGTCGCCTCGACCCAGACCGTGGCCCGTGAGCCCGTCTCCCAGTCGACGTACCGCAGCAGTGGTCCCAGGCGCAGCCCGCTCATGTGTGCCCTCCTCGCGTCGCCGTGACCGATGGCTCCGAAGGGTACGGAACGACGGAGGAGGGCGGCACCCGGCCGCCCCGGCGGGGGCGGGGCGGGGAGGGTCAGCAGCCGTTCAGCACGGACTGCAGCGCGCTCTTCTCGGTGGAGTCGACACTCAGGCCGTAGTAGTGCTTCACGTGCACCCAGGCGCGCGCGTAGGTGCAGCGGTACGCCGTGCGCGACGGCAGCCACTCGCCGGGGTCCTGGTCGCTCTTGGACTGGTTGACGTTGTCGGTGACGGCGATCAGCTGAGGCCGGGTCAGGTCGTTGGCGAAGGACTGGCGCTGGGCGGTGGTCCAGCCGCTGGCCCCGGACCGCCAGGCCTCGGCGAGCGGAACCATGTGGTCGATGTCCAGGTCGGAGGCGGCGGTCCAGGTGGCGCCGTCGTACTCCGAGTACCAACTGCCGCTCGTCGCGGCACAGGTGGAGCTCTGGACGACGCCGGTGCCGTCCCGCTTGAGGACGACTTCGCGGGTGTCGCAGGCTCCGGACTGGGTGATCCAGTGCGGGAACTTGTCGCGGCTGTAGCCGGAGGAGGAGCCCTCGGCGGAGACCGTGAGCTGGCTCAGGTAGGTGCGGGCGGTCGAGGCGCTGACCGGGGTGGGCATCGCGGCCTGTGCGGCCGGGGCGTTGAGGAGCCCGGACGAGGCGGCGAGCGCGGCCGAGGCGACGACGACGGCTATGCGGCGGCCGTAGCTGCGACGCGCGTAGATACCGGACATGCGAACTCCCTTGATGTGGGGGAACCTTGGCGGGCGACCTGTGGAGCCAGGCCATCGTGGCGGCGCCGGGTTTCGGTGGGGTGGTCGCCAGGTAACAGAGTGGCGACATGCGCACGTCACATCAAGAGGCAGGACGATCGTTCTGACGTCCCGTCCGAAGTCTGTTCGGACAAAAGGACTGACGGACGGACAGTTCAACGGCGGGAGGGGCGTGGGCCGTCGTGCTGCCCGACGGCGTATTCCTGCTCATCGGCCGGGCGGTTCACTCCCGGAGTGCCCGCGGGGTTTCCCGGCACTGGTGTTCGCCGTCGCCGCGACCGCGGCGGAACGGCGAATCACCGGTGACCGCGCCCTGCCGGGGGCGGTCACCGGTGATTCGGTGAGGGAGCCGTGACCGTGGGGTGGGCGGGACCCGCCCCGGATCGGCGGGGCGGGACCCGCCCCGGATCAGCGGGCGTCGAAGCGCAGCAGGATCGTCCCGTCCGCGCCCGCTTCCACCCGGAGCTGCGTCAGGTCGTCCACGTGGGCGTCGGGGGAGAGGGCCGCCGCGCGGGGGCCGATGCCCACGACGCGCATGCCGGCCGCACGGCCCGCGGTGATGCCCGCCTCGGAGTCCTCGAAGACGACGCAGTCCGCCGGGGCGAAGCCCAGTTCGGCCGCGCCCTTCAGGAAGCCCTCGGGGTCCGGCTTGCTGGCGCCGACCAGCTCCGCGGTCACCCGGGTGGCGGGCATCGGCAGGGCGGCGGCCGTCATCCTGGCCTGCGCGAGCGCCTCGTCGGCCGAGGTCACCAGCGCGTGCGGCAGGGCGGCGATGGACGCCATGAAGGCCGGCGCCCCGGCGACCGGCACCACGCCCTCGGTGTCGGCGGTCTCCTCGGCGAGCATGATCCGGTTCTCGGCGTAGTTCTGCTCCATCGGCCGGTCCGGCAGCAGGGCGGCCATGGTGGCGTAGCCCTGGCGGCCGTGCACCACCTTGAGGGCCGCCACGGGGTCGAGTCCCTGCGCGAGGGCCCAGCGGCGCCAGCAGCGCTCGACCACCGCGTCGGAGTTCACGAGGGTGCCGTCCATGTCCAACAGGAGGGCACGGGCTTCGAGGACGGTGGCGGGCATCGGTGTGCTCCAGGGCGCGGGGGGACAGCTCGCTGCTGTGGGTGAAGAAACAAGTAGCCCCGCCCGCCGGTCAGGGGAAACGGGCGGAGGCTACTTTGTTTCTCCACGATACAAAAACGGGGCCGGAAACGCCAATCCGGAGCCCCGGGCGCCGCGGAAGGGCGTCCCGGGCTCCCGGCGTCCCCGTCAGTGGCGTCCCTCGCCGGTCGTCCGTGACTCCAGGGCCCGGCGGGTCTCCGGACCGTAGACACCCGAGGGGTCGCTCCGGACCGACGTCCACCGCTGGAACTCCGCGACGGCCTGCTCCACGCGGTCCGAGTACCGGGCGTCGTCCGGCCCCCGGTAGACCCAGATCTCCTGCAGGCGTCGCTGGAGTTCCGCGACCTCCGCGCCGCTGTCGCCGCGCCGCAGTGTGCTGTCCGGCGCCTGGGCCGGCGGCGCCGCCGAGGCCGTGGTGGGGGCCGGCGTCGCGGACGCCGAGGGGGGCGGGGCCGTCGTCGGCGCGGCGGCGGACCGGGACGCGGACGGGCTCTGTGACGGGGTGGGGGACGCCGAGGGCGACGCGGACGCGGACGCGGAGCGGGACGCCGTGGCCGAGGGTGAGGCCGACGGAGACTCCGACACGGACACCGCCGGTGCCTCCGATGCGTCCTGGACCTCCGCCGTGACCTCGGGCAGGGCCGCGTCCTCACCGCCGCGGTCGTCGAACAGGCCGCCCGCGAAGGCGGCCGTGCCCACCACGGCGGCCACGGCCGCACCGACCGCGACCACGGCGAACGGCCGTCGGCGGCGCGGCTGCACGGGATCGGGGCCGTCGCCCGCGTAGGCGGCCGCACTGCGCCTGCGGGTCGCGTCCGCGACCACGGCGTCGGGCAGCGGGCCGGGCGGCGGGGCCGGGGCGGGCGCCTCCTCCGGGAGCACCGGCAACGCCGCCGTGTCCGCGTCGTCGTGGGTGTGCGTGTCGTCGCTGTTCAGCGTCACGTACGGCCGGATCCGCAGCGGGTCGAAGTCCTCGGCCGCCGCCGTCTCCGCCGAGCGGGCGGCCCGCCCGGCCTCCCCGGACGCCACGCGGTCACCGCAGGCGCACCCCGCCCCGGGTCTCGCACCCTGCTCGCCGCCGCACTCCGGGCACATATGTCCGGCCATCGTGGGTTCCCCTCCCCTTTGAACTGCCTGCGATTATGCAGGTCGCCACGGAGAAGCCAAACGGCCGCACCGCTGCTCGGCAGGCCATAACGGCATGTTGCGGCCAGGATGGGGTGAAGCGGACCCGAGGAGACGTCCATGGCCCAGCAGATGAACCCGCCGCCCCTCGCACCGGGTGAGGGGCGGTCGCGGCGGAACGTCCTGGTGTCCATCGGTGCCCTGCTCCTCGGTCTGCTGCTCGCCGCACTCGATCAGACCATCGTCTCCACCGCCCTGCCGACGATCGTCAGCGAGCTGGGCGGCCTGGAGCACCTCTCCTGGGTCGTCACCGCGTACATCCTGGCGGCCACGGCCGCGACACCGCTCTGGGGCAAGCTCGGCGACCAGTACGGACGCAAGAAGCTGTTCCTGACGGCCATCGTCATCTTCCTCATCGGTTCCGCCCTCTGCGGGGTGGCCGGGAACCTGCCGCAGCTGATCGGCTTCCGCGCGCTGCAGGGACTCGGCGGCGGAGGGCTGATCGTGCTGTCGACGGCGATCGTCGGCGACATCGTCGCGCCGCGCGAACGGGGCAAGTACCAGGGCCTCTTCGGTGCGGTGTTCGGCGTGACCAGCGTCCTCGGCCCGCTGCTCGGCGGCTTCTTCACCGAACACCTCAGCTGGCGCTGGGTCTTCTACATCAACCTGCCGATCGGTGTCGTCGCACTCGTGGTCATCGCGGTGAGCCTGCACATCCCCGTGCGGCGCACCAAGCACACCATCGACTACCTGGGCACGCTGCTGATCGCCTCGGCCGCCACCTCGCTGGTCCTCGTCGCCTCACTCGGCGGCACCACGTGGGCCTGGGGCTCCGGGCAGGTCATCGGCCTCGCCGTCCTGTCCGTGGTGCTCGTCGTCGCGTTCGTCGCGGTGGAGCGCCGGGCGGCCGAACCCGTGCTGCCGCTCAAGCTGTTCCGGATCAGGACCTTCACGATCGTCGCCGCGATCAGTCTGGTCGTCGGCTTCGCCATGTTCGGCGCGCTCGCCTACCTCCCGACGTTCCTCCAGATCGTGCACGGCATCAGCCCGACCCTGTCCGGTGTCCATCTGCTGCCGATGGTCCTCGGCCTGTTGCTGACCTCGACCGTCTCCGGCCAGATCGTCAGCCGTACGGGGCGGTGGAAGGTCTTCCCGATCGCCGGGACCGCGGTCGCCGCGGTCGGCCTGCTGCTGCTCGGCCGACTGTCCGAGACCAGCTCCACATGGGCGACGAGCCTGTGCTTCTTCGTCTTCGGAGCGGGGCTCGGCATGGTCATCCAGGTGCTGGTGCTGGTCGTGCAGAACGCCGTCACCTACGAGGACCTCGGCGTCGCCACGTCCGGGGTGACGTTCTTCCGGTCGATCGGCGGGTCGTTCGGCGTGGCCATCTTCGGCACCATCTTCGCGAACGGGCTGACCGGCCAGCTGGAAGAGGCGCTCAGGGGCCGCTCGCTCCCGGCCGGTGTCGACGTCGAGTCGCTCTCCGCCGACCCGCGGGCCATCGGCCGGCTCCCCGAGGACCTGCGCCTTTCCGTCCTCGGTGCGTACTCGACCTCGATCACCGACGTGTTCCTCTACGCCGCCCCCATCGTCCTGGTCGCGTTCGTCCTGGCCTGGTTCGTCAAGGAGGAACCGCTGCGGGGCTCGGTGACCGCGCCCGACGCGAGCGAGACCCTGGCCACGAACCCGGTGGAGCGTTCCTCCTACGACGAGTGCGCTCGCGCCCTGTCGGTGCTCGCGAGCCGTGAGGGGCGCCGGGAGATCTACGAGAAGATCACCGCCCGGGCCGGATACGACCTGCAGCCCGCCGCGAGCTGGCTCCTGCTCCGCATCAAGCGGCACGGCACCGTCGAGCCCGCCCTGCTCGCCACCATCGCCCCCGTGCCGCTACGGGTCATCACCTCCGCCGCCCGACAGGTCGAGGAGCGCGGTCTGGCCCGGCGTGAGGGCATGCAGCTGGTCCTCACCGAGCCGGGCGCCGAGGCGGTGGTGAAGCTGTCGCACGCCCGCGAGGAGTCGCTCGCCGAACTGCTGGGCGACTGGTGGGGTCCCGACCGGCCCACCGACCTGGTCCACCTGGTGTCGGAGCTGACGGCCGAGGTGAGCGGGTCGAGCAAGGAACGGCCGCACATGCCCGAGCCGCGCCGCGACCACTGGGCCGGCTGACCTCCCACCGCCGAGGGAGCGGCGGCCGTCCGTTCCGCGGGACGCCCGCGGGGAGGGCCCCCGCCCTCACAGGTCCTTGGCGAACCAGTGGTCCGCGTACGGGCCCTGGTTGAACGCCGGGACCTCGCGGTAGCCGTGCTTCGCGTACAGCCCGCGGGCCTCGACCAGGTCGTCGCGCGTGTCGAGCCTGATCCGCCGCACCCCCAGCGCCCGTGCCGCGCTCTCGATGCCCGCGAGCAGCAGCCCGCCGCCGCCCGTGGAGCGGAACCCGGGGCGCACGTACACCCGGGTCAGCTCGGCGACGCCGTGGCCGGCCGGGCGCAGACCCGCGCAGCTCGCCGGCCTGCCGTCGTACCGGCCCACCAGGAACTCCCCGGCCGGCGGCGCGAGCAGTTCGGCGCCGTCGTCCGTCAGGCCCTCGTCGATCTCCGCACCGGTGGCCGGGCGGCCCCAGTAGCGGCTCGCCACCTCGTCGTAGTAGTCCCGGCGCAGCAGGAGCGCTTCGGGACCGGCGACGTGTTCGGGGGCCACGGTCCAGGTCATGAGGGCATTCTCGGCGTGGCGCCGGGGGATGACGAACCATTTACGCCCGAGGGGCCGCCGGCGCCCGAGGGCACGCGCGGTGCGGCGGACGTCCTGGGTCACCCTGCGCACAGAGGTGCGGGCCGGGAGCCGGTCCGGGTGGCGTGCGAGGAGCCCCACGGGCCGCGTCCCCGCATTCTTTCGGCACATTCGTAGTGACAGTCAGGCGAAGAGGGGGTTGATTGTGTCTACCTCATAGGGCAATGCGAGGCTTCATCCGCACATACCCGGGCCGAGGGGACAGTGCACGAACTGGGAGGACCGGCGCAGCGTGACGAAAGCTGAACAGAGTGTGCGGGGGGACGCGGCGGCGGGTCCCGGGACGAGGGCCGCGGCGGCCCGAGCCGTCCTCTGGCTCCTGGTCGCCGTGCTCGCGGCACGGCAGGTCGCGGTGGTGCTGCGCAGGCAGCCCGGCGAGCGCCTCACCGACTTCGAGACCTGGACCGGTGCGACCGGGGTCCTGCACATGGCCGGTTCCCTCTACGACCCCGGCCGGTTCACCGGGACCCCCTTCGCCGGGCTGGTGCTGAAGCCGCTGACGGCCTCCGCCGAGGAGGCCCTCGGTGTCGTCTGGACCTTCGGGTCGCTGCTGCTCGTCGTGGCCCTGGGATTCGTCGCCGCCCGCGCGCTGCCCGCCCCGCTGGGCCGTCGCACCGCGTTCCTCGCGGCCCCCCTCGCGATCACGCTGCTCATGGTGTCGCTGCCCGTCCGCAACACCCTGTTCCTCGGTCAGACCAGCATCCTGCCCGTCCTGCTGGTGCTGCTCGCCTGCTTCGTCGCACGCGGCGAGCGGCTTCCGGGCGTGCTGGCCGGGATCGCGGCTGCCTTCCAGCCGGCCGTCCTGCTCTTCGCCGCGCTGTTCTGGCTGACCGGAAGACGCCGGGCCGCCGCCACCGGGGGCGCCACCTTCGCCGCCTGTACAGCGCTGGCCTGGGCGGTCATGCCGCGGGACTCGTGGACGTACTGGGTGCACCACCTCGCGGGTGCCGGGCTGGGCGAGCGGCCCGACAGCCTCGCCAACCAGTCCCTGCACGGCGCCCTTCTCCGCTTCGGCCTCCAGGGGCCGCTGGAGATCGCCCTGTTCCTGGCCCTGGCCGCCGCCGTCACCTTCCTCGGGCTGCGCCGCGCCGTGCGCTACGCCCGGGACGGGCAGCTGCTCCTGGCCGTCGCCGTCACCGGCTGCGTCGCCGTGGCCGTGTCGCCGACCGCCTGGCAGCACCAGCTGCTCTGGGTGCTGCTCGCCGTCGTGGGCCGCGTCGGCACGCGCGCCTCCGACCGGCTCGTCTGGCCGGCCGTGGTGGTGCTCGTGCTCACCCTGCCCGGGAAGATGCTGCTGCCGAACGTCGGTGTGCTCCTGCCCGTACGCGACAACGTGCTGCTCATCGCGGCGCTCGGCGCGGCCTGCGCGGCGCCGTTCCTGTCCCGGACCTCCCCTTACTGGGCGCGCCCGGTCCCCACGGACCACGCCCGGCCGGTGGAGCCGCGCTTCGCGTGGGTGCCCCTGCTGCCGTTCTGGCGCCGGGTGCTCAGCAGGCCCAACCTGCTGCTGGAACTGCTGCTCATCAGGGTCGTCTACTCGGCCTACGCGAAGGTCAGGCTGGCCGCGACCGCCGGACGGCCGACCGCGGAGGAGCACGGGCGGCAGATCCACGCCGCCGAGCGGTGGCTGCACATCGACATCGAGCACTGGGCCAACCACACGGTCGTCGGTGTCCCGTGGCTGCGTGACTTCTTCGACTACTACTACTCGACCTTCCACTTCATCGTGCCGCTCACGATCCTCGGGGTGCTGTACGTGCGGCGACCCTCGGACTACCGCTGGGTCCGCAGCTCGATCGGCTTCGCGACGATCCTCGCCCTGTTCGGCTTCTGGCTCTATCCGCTGGCCCCGCCGCGCCTGATGCCGGGCCTGGGCTTCATCGACACGGTGCACGGCGTGCAGGACCTGGACAGCCCCGACTTCGGGGCGCTGACCACGGTGACCAACCAGTACGCGGCGATGCCGTCCCTGCACTTCGGATGGTCGCTCTGGTGCGGTGTGGTGATCCTCCTCCTCGCCCCCAAGGCCTGGATGAAGGTCCTGGGCATGCTGCACCCGCTGTTCACGGTCTCCACGATCGTGGCCACGGGCAACCACTGGGTGCTGGACGCGGTCGGCGGTGCGGCCGTGGTGGCCGCCGGATTCGGCCTGACCTACGTCCTGTGCGGGCCGCGGCTGCTGCGATCCGGTGCGGAGGCGGGAGACCCCCCGCGCCGTGAGCCCGCCTCCGCCGCCGGACCACCGGCCCCCGAACGCGCCGAACCCGCGGGCAGCAAAGCGTAGAAAGCAGAAAGCGGATGAAGGCCTCGCCGAGGGGCTGTCCGGCCGTCGGGCCGGACAGCCCCTCAGGTCATGCGCGGGCCGGTGCGACGTGCCGCCGGTCCGGGTCAGCCTGAGGTCGACACCTCGTCACCGACGCGCTCGGTCTCCTGATCGCCGCCGGCTCAACGGGGCGATGCGCCCCAGGGGGCCGTGCGCGATTTCAGTCAATCGTTGACCGTCGTACGCGGAGGGAACGATGCGGAGATCATCCTGCGCGGCATCGGTCACGGGGCTGCGCACAGTCCTCTTCGTGTGTCCGGCCAGCAGGGAAGGGTGATCGAGCCCGCATCCCCACTTCGGCCCGAGAGGGCGGTGCCCTCGTTACCCGTCAGTTGCCGACAGGCCGGGAATCGACGCGGGGAAAACTTCCGTCAGCGGCGACGACTATCCGGTTATCGGATCGGGGAAGCTTCCCTCCGTCCACAGCGCGTGATCAACACCGGCTCCGGCAGGCGCGGTCACGTGCGACCGTCCACCCCACACGGAGGTGCACCGATGAAGCTTCTCTTCTCCATTCGCAACAAGATCGCGGCCGGTCAGAGCCTGAAGGCCAGCGCCTGGTACATCTGGTACTGATCCGGCCGCCGCATGCGGTGACATCGTTGTCCGGTGTGCCCTCGGCGGCCCACCGGACGGCGCTGCCGCCGACTCTCCTCCCCGCCCCGTTCCGCCCCGACCGACCTCGTCGCTGACCGCACCGGAGAATCCATGCCGTCGTCGTCCGCCACGCGCACGCGCACCACCGTGTTCGCCCCGCGGCTGGCCGCACTCATCAGCAATCACCTCGGCCAGGACGTCTTCCGGCTGGAGCCGGACACCATCGGTGTCGCCGGCCCCGAGATCACCGACCGCGTACTGGCGGCACGCCGGGCCACGGAGACGGAACGGCCGACCTTCAAACCGCTCCACGGGCGCTCCATCACCCGCACCGAGGCGTCCTCGGTGACCCGCACCATCGGCGGCGACGTGCGCCAGGCCCTCGCGGGCCCGCTGCCCACGGACGTGGACCTGTCGGGCCCCTGGCCGCTGACCGGACACACTTTCCTGCGCGACCTCATCCTGGGCCGTGACCCCTACCGGCTGCGCATGCTCATGAGCCGCTACCTGGAACTGACCCCCAAGCTCACCTGGTCGGTGATCGCCGTCGGCGCTGCGCTGCCCGGCTGGCCCCGGCCCGGCGACGACGGTCTCACCGGCCTCGCCGCCCGCGCGGCCCAGGCCACCGGCTACCAGGAACGCCGGTATGCCATGGGCATCTACCGCAGAGCCGCAGCGCCGGTGTGCTTCACCGTCTCCACCCTCGTCGCCAACGCCCTCTGGCTCGGCGCCCCGTTCGACGACGCGACGCCGAACCGGAACATCATCCTGGAATCCCTGCGCCTTCTGCCGCCGTCCTGGAACGTCCTGCGCAACGCCTCGCCCGAGTACCCCGCCATCGACGACCGCATCGGCCCCCGCGACGACGTACTCGTACTGCCGCTGCTGTCCCACCGCGACCCCGCCCTCTGGGACGACCCCGAGAGCTTCCGCCCCGAACGCTGGAACGACCTGGACCCCGACAACACGCCTGGGTACCTCCCCTTCGGTCACGCCTCCGAACGCTGCTGGGGCCGGCACATGGTCCATCCCCTCGCCGAACTCCTGCTGGACCACGTACGCCGCACCGGCCTCACGGTCGACCCGGAGCAGACCATCGGCAAAGTCCCTCTCCTCGGCCTCCTCGGGGTCGAAGAGGTACGCCTCACGCACGCCTCCTGAGGCCGCCCTGCAAGCGGTCTACGAACCGGCGTGAATGCGCCCGGCACCGTTCGCGTCCGTCCCGGGCTCCTCGAACACGGCCCTGGCGTCGAATGCCGCCCGGCGGGTGGCCCGGCGCAGGGCCCGCAGGAGCGTGGGACCGACGGAGAGGGTCAGCGCGACGGTGAGCGCGGCCCGGCCCAGGTCCCAGCCGAGCGAGGTCGCGGTGCAGTACGCGAGGAAGCGGACCAGGTTCTCGCGCAGCGGGTCGCCCGCGACGAAGGAGATCCCCGGAGCGAGCCCCCGCAGGATCGTCCAGCCGTACAGGTTCATCACCGTGCCGTAGGCGAACGCCGCCACGAAGCCGTACGCCGCCAGCATCAGAGGCTCAGCCCGGCCGCGCAGCCGGTCCGGGCCCGGCAGCAGGCCCGCGCCCATCGTGAACCAGCCCATGGACAGCATCTGGAACGGCATCCACGGGCCGACCCCGCCCGTCAGCAGCGCCGAGGCGAACATCGTCACCGAGCCGAGCACGAAGCCGAAGCCCGGGCCCAGCACCCGCCCGCTCAGCACCATCAGGAAGAACATCGGCTCCAGGCCGGCCGTCCCGGCGCCCAGCGGGCGCAGCGCCGCGCCGACGGCGGCGAGGACCCCCAGCATCGCGACGGCCTTGGCGTCCAGGCCGGAGTCGGCGATCGTCGCGACGACCACACCGACCAGCAGCACGAGGAGCGCGGCGAACAGCCACGGCGCGTCCTCGGCATGGGCCAGACCCGAATCCGCACCGGCCAGCAGGGGCCAGCCGAACGCGACCAGGCCGACCGCGCCGACCAGTACGAGCGCGGCGACGGCCCGGGGTCCCAGCCGCACCGCGCGCGCGGACCGGGCACTCACGACGGACCGTCCAGCGCGGCACGCACCTGGGCCACGGTCAGCCACGCCCGGGGCGCCAGGATCTTCGCGGTCTGCGGGGCGAACGCCGGGGAGGAGACCACGACCTGACGGGTCGGGCCGTCCGCCACGACCTCGCCGTCCGCAAGGATCACGACGCGGTGCGCCAGATCGGCGGCCAGCTCCACGTCATGGGTGGCCAGCACGATGGCATGGCCCCCGGCGGCCAGCCGGCGCAGCACCCCGACCAGCCGGGCCTTCGCCGCGTAGTCGAGGCCGCGCGTCGGCTCGTCCAGCAGGAGCAGCGGGGGCCGGGCGGTCAGCACCAGCGCGAGGGCCAGCGCCAGCCGCTGCCCCTCGGAGAGGTCACGGGGATGGACGTCGTCCCGTACACCGGGCAGCAGCTCGGAGACCAGCGCGCGGCAGGTGCCGCCCGGCGCGCCCGCGTCGGAGTCCGCCGCCGCGCATTCGGCGGCGACCGTATCCGCGTACAGCAGGTCGCGTGGCTCCTGCGGGACGAGTCCGACCCGGCGCACCATGTCGCGGGGAGGGGTACGCGACGGCCGCACACCGCCGACGAGCACCGAACCCGTGGTGGGCTCGGTCATCCCGACGAGCGTGGTCAGCAGGGTGGACTTCCCGGCGCCGTTGCGGCCCATCAGGGCCACGGTCTCGCCCGGTGCGAAGGACAGCGTCACCCCCCGCAGCGCCTGGACCCGCCCGCGCCGGACCCCGAGTCCCTCGGTCAGGGTGACGGGAGCGCCGGGAGGGGGACCCGCCTGCGCGTCGGGCGGGCGACGGCCGAGCAGACGGTCCAGGAACCCGGGGCGGGCGGGGGCGGGTGAGGGCAGCGGGACGACGGCTGAGGCCACCGGCCCGGGCGGCGACGGCGGTTCGACGCCGGACAGCCGCTCGCGCAGGTCCGCCGCCCTGCGCCGCGCATCGCGCACCGACAGCGGCAGCGGGTCCCAGCCCATCAGCCGCCCCAGGGCCACCACCGGAGGCCTGACCGGCGAGAGCGCCATGATCTCCGCCGGAGGCCCCATCAGCGGTGCGGCACCCGGCGAGGGCAGCAGGAGGACCTGGTCGGCGTACTGCACGACACGCTCCAGCCGGTGTTCGGCCATCAGCACCGTCGTGCCCAGGTCGTGCACCAACCGCTGGAGCACCGCGAGGACGTCCTCGGCCGCCGCCGGGTCGAGGGCGGACGTCGGCTCGTCGAGGACCAGCACGCGGGGGTGCGGGGTGAGGACCGAGCCGATCGCGACGCGCTGGCGCTGGCCCCCGGAGAGCGTGGCGATCGGCCGGTCGCGCAGGTCGGCCAGCCCCAGCAGGTCCAGCGTCTCCTCGACGCGCCGCCGCATGACGTCCGGGGCGAGACCGAGCGACTCCATGCCGTACGCCAGCTCGTCCTCGACGGTGTCGGTGACGAAGTGGGCGAGCGGGTCCTGGCCCACCGTGCCGACGAGATCGGCGAGTTCGCGCGGCTTGTGGGTGCGGGTGTCACGGCCGCCGACCGTGACCCGCCCGGTCAGCACCCCGCCCGTGAAGTGCGGCACGAGACCGGACACCGCGCCCAGCAGGGTCGACTTCCCGACCCCGGACGGCCCGACGACCAGCACGAGTTCGCCCTCGGGCACCGTGAGGTCGACCCCGGACAGGGTGGGCTGCGCGGAATCCTCGTACCGCACCGAGACCTGCTCGAACCGGATCACGCGCTCTCCTTGGAAGCCGGGGGAGAAGGGGGCAGCGGCGCCACGACGGCGGGCAGCAGCCCGATCAGGACGGCTGCGGCGGGCCACAGCGGAAGCACGGGAGCCGTCAGCGGTACGACACCGGGGTGCAGGGCGCCCGGGGTTGTGGCGCCCGCCCGGATCATCGCGGCGGCCACGGCCACGCCGGACCCGGCGACGAACCAGGCCCGCACGTCCCAGCGGTCGGGCCGGTAGCGGGTGCGGACCGAGCGGCGCCCCCCGAGCCTGAGCCCGGCCATCGCCGCGGCCAGCCCGGCCAGCAGCAGCGGCAGCCCGTACACCGCGCCCTGAGCGGCCAGCAGGCCGTAGGTCCCCGCGCACACCCCCAGCAGCCCGCCGAGGGTGAGCACATGCGTGGTGCGCCGCACGCCGGGCGGGACCTGGGCGGTGCGGCCGTAGCCCCGCGCGTCCATCGACGCCGCCACGGCCACCGACCGCTCCAGCGCGCCCTCCAGCACCGGAAGGCCGATCTGGAGCACCGCCCCGATGCCGCCGGTGGGACGGCCGCGCAGCCGGCGGGCCGTCCGCAGCCGTGCCACGTCGGCGACCATGTTCGGGGCGAAGGTCATCGCCACGACGACGGCGACCCCCACCTCGTACAGGGCGCCCGGCAGCGACTTCAGCAGCCGCGCCGGATTGGCCAGCGCGTTCGCCGCGCCGACGCAGATCAGCAGGGTGGCCAGCTTCGCCCCGTCGTACAGCGCGAAGACCAGCTGTTCGGCGGTGACCCGCCCGCCGAGCCTGACCCCCTGCGCCCAGCCGGGCAGCGGTACCTCGGGCAGCGTGAACAGCGGGTGCGTGCCGGGCACCGGGGAGCCGAGGACGACGGAGAAGACCAGCCGCACCGCGACCACGAACAGCCCGAGCCGGACGAACGCCCCGTACGAGCGGGCCCAGGGCGCGTCCGTGCGGCGCGCGGCCACGACATAGCCCGCGACGCCCACCAGCAGACCGAGCAGCAGCGGATTGGAGGTGCGGGACGCGGCGGTCGCCAGCCCCAGCGCCCACAGCCACCAGGCTCCCGCCGGTGTCGCGTTGCCCCGGGTGGCGTCCGGGGCGCTCAGGGCATGGCGGAGCCGGGCGGGGGCGGTGGGGCGGGTCATCGGCGGCGGCGGGTCCGGAGCGCTGCGGCGAGGCCCAGGACGAGCACCGCGGCCGCACCGGTGAGCACTCCCGCCGACGGTCCGCCGTCGCCGTCACCGGAAGAGGCGGTGCCCGCGGCCTCGGCGGACGGCTCGGCCGCACCCGTGGTCGCGTCCGCCGCCGCGTCCGGGCCGTCGTCCGCCACCTGCTCACCGCAGCCCGACCGCGGATAGCCGGATATCGCGCAGAGCATCGCGGCGCTGTCGTAGCGCAGGGGCTTCGCCACGGAGGCCAGCGCCTCCGCGGTGCTCGCGTCCGGTGCCACCTGAGCGCACGCGGCGCGCGGGGCGGGCGGAGTCTCACCGGCCGGGGCGTCCGCCGGGGTCCCCGGGTCGATGACCACGGCGACCCGCTTGCGGCCGTCCTTCGCCGGGGTGTCCGCGCAGACCCTCGCGAAGTCCGGGGCACGGCGCGGCCGGGCCGAGTCCTGGGAGTCCTCGCTCACCGAGAAGCGGAAGCCCTGCACCGCTCCGTCGTCCGGGCGGACGAGGGAGGGGCCCTGCGTGGCGTAGGTCCAGCCCGTGCCGCCGTCCCCCTCCCAGAAGGACCAGTAGCGGTAGCCCGCGGCCTGGGCGCCGCCCGCGCCGAATACGGCGAGCGCGGCACCGACGAGCAGGAGCAGCACCGCCGTACCCAGCGGGCGCCTCACAGCTGCTGGTTCTTCCGGCGGCCGCTCAGCAGGAATCCGATGCCCGCGCCGAAGGCGAGCCCGATGCCGATGATCCACCAGAGGCCGAGTCCGCCGTCGTCGCTGCTCGTGTCCGCGGGCTTCTCGGGCGAGGTGGCCGTGGGCGAGGGCACGGCGGTGGCGGCGGGAGCCGGACCCGTGGCGTTGAGCTGCTTCACGAGGTCGACGCCGCCGAAGTCCCGTGCGTCGGTGCCCGTCGCGTGGGCGGCCAGCACCAGTTGCGCGGAGGCGGCGGGGCCGCCCTCCCGGGCCCAGCCCTGCGCGTTCTTCTCCAGGTAGGCGACCGCCTTGGCGGCCTTGTCCTTGTGGCCGGAGGCCGCGAGCGCCACGACCGCGTCCGCCGTGTTGCCGAAGTCCGGCTGCGGAGCGGAGTCCTCGGCGCCCGGCATGGGCGGCAGGTCCAGATGACCGGACGCGGCGAGGGCGCCGGCGAGGTAGTGGGCGCCGTTCTGCGCGGACTGCTCCGGCGTCAGGCTGTTGCCCGCGGTGCAGACGGGGGCCTTCACCGCGTTGGAGTTGCCCGCGGCCATGCCCTTGCCCATCGCGCCGATCACCGCGGCCGCCGTGGCGTCCGCGTTGGCCGTGAGCCTGCCGTTCTTGTCGGGCTGGTAGGCGAACGCCCCGCCGTCCTCGCCCCCGCAGGGCAGCGCGAAGGACTGGAGCGCGGTGTACGGCGTCTTCCCGCCGCCCTTGGTGAGCTCGGCCAGCGGCACGCCCGCCCTGGCCAGTGCGCCCGTCACCACGGCGGTGGAGTTGGCGTCGCTCGGGCTGCCCGGGTTGTAGCCCCAGCCGCCGTCGTCGTTCTGCACGGATTTCAGCCAGCTGACGCCGTTGTCCACGACCTCGCGGTGCGCGGCCAGCTCGACCATGGCCTGGACCGCCGCCGCCGTGGCGTTGGTGTCCGCGACGGTCTTCGCGTCGCAGGGCTTCGACGCGTCGCGGTACGAGGCGAAGGCCCCGCTCGCGCACTGCTGGCCCACGAGCCAGTCCACCGACTTCACGGCCGGGGTCACCAGCTCGACGCGCTGGGCGAGGAAGGCCATCGACTGGCGCCACACCCCGTCGTACGTCGGGTCCTTCGTCCCGTACAGGCCGGCCGGGAGGGCGGGCGCCGAGGGGGAGGGTGTCGGACTCGGCGCGGCGAGGGCAGCCGGGGCGGCCGCTCCACAGAGCACGGCGGTGATCGCGAGCGCTGCCGCGCGGCGGCGTACGGACATGACGGGCTGGGCCTCTCGAACGGGTTTCCCCTGCCGGGCGGAACCGGGCGCGCGGGCAAGTACCGGCGCCGGATTCGCACCGGCTTCCCCCTGTACGGGCAGGATGACGAATCACTCACTCTACCGGGGCGGTCCGCGACCCCTCCGCGCGGACGCCCGTATCCCCCGGCCGCGAGGGCTTCCCAGCAGCTCAGAGCCCGTGCCAGACTCCGGCGGGGTCACATGGGCGCCCGCCCGTGGGCAGGATTCGACCGGGTGGGAAGCACCAGTGCGCAGAAGAGGTACGGCGGCCGCGGCCGCCGCTGTGGCCGGAATCATGGCGGTGACGGGCTGCGGCCTCGTCGGGGACGGCGAGACCGCGCCGACGGCCTCCCCGGTGCCGGTCGTCCCCTACACCAGGGAGTCGGCGGCCATGGAGATAGCGTCGCTCGCCCGGGCCGGGGGACTCCCGGACGGGGACACCTCCACGGCCGGGCTGCCGAAGGGCGACTGGCAGAAGTGCATGGCGCCCTGGATGGGCGAAGCGCCGGCGGCCGGAGCCGCCGGCGCGTTCGACGCGACGGTGATGCGGTTGCGGCAGCACGACTGGGAGATCCTCTCCAGCCACGCCGAGAAGGACGTCACCTACCGCACCCTCGCCAAGCGCGGCTGGAAGCTCTTCGCCAGGCACTACACGATGAAGGGCTTCGGCCCCGACCAGATCGTGTCCCTCACCGCGGTCGAGGACGGCTGCGAGCTGCCCCGGCAGATCAGGGGCGACTACGAGGACCCGGCCTGAGAGACCGGACCGGTCAGGCCTGGCAGCCCGAGTCCGCGATCACGAAGTATCCGGTGGGCGACTCCCGGAGCGTGTGGGTCACGAACACGTTGTAGAGGCCCATGTCCTGTCCGGAACCGTTCGCGTAGGCGTGGCCGCCCGAGGTGCGTGCCCGGCCCGCCGTGACGTGCGCGTAGTTCGTGGCCGTGAAGCACCGGGCGGGCGTCGCGGCGCCCGTCGTCGTCGCGGTGACGGCGGCGGACGCGGTCCCCGCGGCGCCCCCCGAGTCGGCGGCGGCCACGGTGTAGCGGTAGGCGGTGCCGGCCTTCAGCCCCGTGTCCGTGTACGACGCCGCGGTGGTCGTGGCGACCTTCGCGCCGTCCCGGTACACGAGGTACGAGGCCGCCGAACCGACCGTGTTCCACGCCAGCGACGCGGTGCTGTCGGTGACCCCGGCGACCTTCAGTCCGGTGGGGGCGGGCAGCCCGGTCCCACCGCCCGGGGCGTCCTCGTCCAGCCCCCAGAACACGCCGGTGTGATACGTCGAACAGATGGTGTTCAGGAAGTACGCGGCCGTCGACCCGCACTGCTCGGTGCCCGATCCCGGACCGACCGGCAGACCGTGCCCCATCCCGGACACCGAGAAGGTCTCCACCGCGGGCCGCCCGGACGCGTCGTCGTAGACGCTCCGGGTGGTGTTCCCCGGCAGGGTCTCGGTGCGGGACGGGGTCTGGCCGATGCCCCAGACGTTCGTCCACTGGTCGCGCAGCGCCGTGGCGTTGGCGGGGTAGACCGTGTAGTCGGACGTGCCCTGCCAGACGGCGACCCTGGGCCACGGGCCGGTCCAGCCCGGGTAGGAGCCGCGGACCTTGTCGCCCCACTGCGCGGGTGTCAGCTTCTGCGGCCCGGTCTGACAGCCGGACGCGGCGGCCTGGCTGGTGGCGCACTGGGCGGGCAGCCCCGAGGCCACGGACCCGCCGGCGAAGACGTCCGGGTAGGCGGCCAGCAGGTCGGCGGTCATCCCGCCGCCCGCCGACAGGCCCGTGACGTACACACGGCGGCCGTCGGAGCCGTACGTCTGCTTCGCGTACTCGACCATCTGCACGACGGACGCGGCCTCGCCCCTGCCCCGGGTGCTGTCGGCGGGATCGAACCAGCCGAAGCACGACAGCGCGTTGTTCGCCGAGGTGGTCTGCGGGAAGACCACGTCGAAGCCCCACAGGTCGGCGTACTTCGGCCAGCCCGAGTTGGTGTAGTAGGCGTTCGCCGTCTGGGTGCAGCCGTGCAGGGCGACGACCAGCGGCCGCCCCGCGGGCACGTTGTCGGGCGTGTACGCGAACATCTGCAGGTTGCCGGGGTTCGAGCCGAAGCCGGTGACCTGCTGGAGGCCCGCGGCGGCGGTGGCCGCCGGAGCGGCCGACGCGGGCGCCGGATTCACGGCGAGCAGCGCCAGGACGGCGAGGGGAGCGACGCGGCGGAGCAGGCGTCGCAGGATCGGCGGGCGCGGGTTCGGTGGACGCACGGTGGGGCCTCCCTGGTCGGACGTGCGGATGCTGCCGGAACCTACGAGCCAGGGGCGGAGCCGCCCATGTGGCAGGCGGCCACCCGCCGCACGCCGCTGTGTGCGGCGCTCCCCTTGCACCGGTTCCCGTGCCACCGCCACGCCCCGGAGACCCGCCGGCCCGCTCCCGGCCCGCACACCCGCACCATGTACGCCGCCACCATGCCGATGCCCGGGGGTGTGTGCACCGACCCCGTGTGATGGCGGCGGTGACGTCCTTACGGTGACGCCCATGCAGACTTCCCGGACCCCGCAGCACGAACCTCCCGCCCCCTCCTCCCTCGCCGGGCGCACCGCCCTGGTCACCGGGGCCGCGAGCGGCATCGGACTGGCCTGCGCGCAGGCGCTCGCCGCCGCCGGCGCGCACGTGCACGTGGTGGACAAGCAGGGGGAGGCCGCCAGGAGCCTGGCCGAACGGATCGGGGGGACGGCGTGGGTGGCCGACCTCTCGGTGGCCGAGGCGGTGGACGCGCTGCCCGCCGACGCCGACATCGTCGTCAACAACGCGGGGCTCCAGCACGTGGCCCCCGTGCACGAGTTCCCGCCGGACCGTTTCGCGCTGATCCACCGCGTCATGGTGGAAGCTCCGTTCCGCATCTTGCGCCGTACGCTCCCGGGGATGTACGAACGCGGCTGGGGCCGCGTCGTCAACATCTCGTCCGTACACGGGCTGCGCGCCAGCCCCTACAAGTCGGCCTACGTCTCGGCCAAGCACGCACTGGAGGGGCTCAGCAAAGTGGTCGCACTCGAAGCGGCGCCGCACGGCGTGACGAGCAACTGCGTCAACCCCGGCTACGTCCGCACGCCGCTGGTCGAGAACCAGATCGCGGACCAGGCCCGCAGCCACGGCATCTCCGAGCAGGAGGTGGTCGGCAAGGTGCTCCTGGAGCGCAGCGCCCTGAAGTCCCTGATCGAGCCGGACGACGTGGCCGGGGCGGTCCTGTGGCTGTGCGGCCCGGGAACGGCCCACGTCACCGGAAGCTCGCTGTCCATGGACGGCGGCTGGACCGCCAACTGACACCCGACCGTCCCCGCGAGCCGGAAGAACGATGTCCGCCCATGTCTGAACCCTCCACCTCCGCCGCGCACCTGACGGCCCGCCTCCTCGACCTGCTGGCCGACGACGCCCCGGCCGAGGAACTGGGCGCCGTCACCTCCCGGGCGCGGGCCGCCGGCGTGCCCGCCGCCGAACTGGCCGAGGTGGAGCGGGCGGCCGCCACCGCCCTGCGGATCAGGAGCGTCCTGCGCCAGCACCGGCGCAGGGAGCTCCAGCTCACCGCGCTCTTCGACACGGCGGGTGACCTGGCCGCCTCCAGGGATCTGGACGACGTGCTCAAGGCGATCGTGCGGCGGGCCAGGATGCTGCTGGGCACCGACACCGCCTACCTCACGCTCCCCGACGAGGAGGCCGGGGACACCTACATGCGGGTGACCGACGGTTCGGTCTCCGTGCTGTTCCAGCGGCTCCGGCTCGAACTGGGCGAAGGCCTCGGCGGGCTCGTGGCGCAGACCGCCAGCCCGTACGCGACCCCCGACTACCGCACCGACGAACGCTTCCGCCACACCCGCAACATCAACGCCGGTGTGCTGGACGAAGGACTCGTCGCGATCCTCGGCGTGCCCCTGCTGCTCGGCTCCAGCAGGGGCGGCACGGGAAAGGTCATCGGCGTCCTCTTCGCCGCCGACCGCGCGGCGCGGGTGTTCAGCCCCGACGAGGTGGCCCTGCTCTGCTCGCTCGCCGCGCACGCCGCGATCGCCATCGACACCGCCCGGGCCCTGGACGACACCAGGGCCGCCCTGGCGGAACTCGCCGGGGCGAACGCCGAACTGGCCGGTGCCAACGCCGCCGTACGCGCGCACTCGGCGGCCATGCAGCGGGCCGAGGAGGCCCACGACCGGCTCACCGACCTCGTGCTGCGCGGCGGCGACGTGACGGACGTCGCCGTGTCGGTGGCCGGGCTGCTGGAGTGGCCCCTGACCATCCACGACCCGGGCGGGCGCCCGCTGGCCGCGGTGCGGCCCGACGGCTCGGCGTTCGCCGCCGACAGCATGGACGCCGGATGGCTCGACGCCGCCGCCGAGGAGTCCCGCCACGGGGCGAGGGCGGTGCACCGCGACGGCCGGTGGGTCTGCGCCGTGCTGGCGGGCCAGGAACTGCTCGCCAGCCTCGTGCTGCACCGGCCGGACCGGCTCGACGACTCCGACCGGCGGCTCTTCGAACGCGCCGCCGTCGTCACCGGCCTCCTCCTGCTGCTGCGCCGCACCGTCGCCGAGACCGAGAACCGGATACGGGGCGAGCTGATCAGCGACCTGCTCGGCGACCCGGAACGCGACCCGGCCGGCCTGGCGGAACGCGGCCGGCGCCTGGGCATCGACCTCGACCGGCCGCACCTCCTGCTGGTGGCCGAGGCCGCCGCGCGCGAGAAGCTCGGCGGCGCGGCCATGCGCTATCTCTTCGGCGGCGACATCCACGGGGTGAGCGCCGAACACGCGGGCACGGTCGTCCTGCTGATCGACTGCGAGGGCCGCTCCACGGCCGACTCCGGGGACGCCGCCCGGGCGGCCGCCGCACAGCTCGGACACCTCGTCCAGGCCCCCGTGACCGTCGCCGCGACGGGCCCCGCCCAGGGTGCCCGCGCACTCGCCGCCGCCTACGCGGAGGCCGCCCGCTGCCTGCGCGCCATGCGCGTGCTGGGGCGGGAGGGCGAGGGCGCCTGCGTCGACGAACTCGGCTTCCTGGGCGTCGTGCTGGGCAACGCCAAGGACGTGGACGGCTTCGTGACCGCGGTGCTGGGCCCTCTGCTCCGCTACGACGAGCGGCGCGGCACCCACCTCGTACGGACGCTCCGGGCGTATTTCGGCGCCGGCGGCAGCCTCATCCGGGCCAAGGACGAACTGCACGTGCACGTCAACACGGTGGTGCAGCGCCTCGACCGCATCCAGGTGCTGCTCGGCCGCGACTGGAACGAGCCCGACCGCGCCCTGGAGCTGCAACTCGCCCTGAGACTGCACCTGCTGTCCGGCGGCCGGGACGGCTGAGGGGGCACCCGCCCCGCAGGGCGCGCGCCCCCGCGGGCTCAGCGTGCCGCCTCCAGCAGGGACCGGGCGACCTCGCCCGCCCCCGTGTCTCCCGTCAGCACGGTGTAGTGGTTGACCCCGTCGACGCGTACCGCCCGGACGCCCGTCCCGGGCTGCCCCGCCTTCGCGAGCCGGGACTCGTCGTACAGCCCCTGCTCCTCGTTCATCAAGCCGCGCTCCGCCCACAACAGCACGGCCGGGTGCGGGAGTTCGTGTACGGCCTTGAGCACCTCGTCCTGGAACAGCCCCACGCCGTCCGTGCGCACCGCCTCCAGCAGGCAGCCCGAGCGCATCGCGGGCTCCTCGCCCGTCAGGTCCCGCTGGATGTAGGCGTCCACCTCCGGCGACCAGGCGTCGCCGCCGAACGCGGGGTGGGCCCGCCAGAAGGACCGGTAGGCGTCCCGGTCGGTGAACGTCATCGACAGGCGGTCCATGGCCGGGCCGATCACCGCCGTCATCAGCTCGTCGGCCGAGAGGTGCGTCGGTGCGGGGAAGCCGAACCCGCCGTCGACGAGCACCAGTTCACCGAAGCGCTCCGGGTGGCGCACGGCCGCGAGCGCCGCCACGAAGGCGCCCATCGAGTGGCCGGCCAGCACCACCCCGTCGAGCCCCAGCCATGCGGCGAGCGCGGCGGCGTCGTCCGCGTGCGCGGCGATGCCGTACGGGCCGGGCAGCCCGGCGCTGGCGGCCCGGCCGCGCAGGTCCGGCGCGATCAGCGTGGCCCGGCCGTCCAGGTGCCGGGCGACCGCAGCCCACGAGAGCGCGTTGGCCGTGATGCCGTGCAGGGCCACGATCACGGGTGCCACGTCCGGGTCGCGGGCGGGCCAGCGCAGCGCGGTCAGTTCACCGCCCGCCACGGGGACGCGTATCTCCTCGTACGGGATCATCGATTCTCCTCACGGGACCGGCGCAGCCGGGACGGCAGGCGGGCCAGACCGCCCGGCAGCAGGTGTACCACGGCCACGAACAGCACCCCGAGCAGGAACAGCGGCTGCGAGAGCGGCACGCGCAGGACCGCCGGCAGGTCGGCCACGGCGCCCGACCCCGCCAGGTCACCGAGCCGGTGGTCGGCCCAGGTGTAGAGGATGCCGCCGACCATCGGACCCCAGCGGGTGCCCGATCCGCCGAGCACCACCATCACGAGCAGCGACAGGGTGAAGTCCGAGGTCGTGGTCTGGGGGGTGGAGCCACCGGTGAGCAGCAGGTGGACGAGCCCGCCGACCGCCGCCAGCGCCCCGGCCAGCACGAAGGCCGTCAGTTTGAAGCCGTACGGCTTCAGGCCCAGCACCTCGACCCGGCGTTCGTTCTCCTTGATGCCCTCCCAGACCCGGCCGGTGGGGGAGCGCACCGCCCACCGGACCACGGCCAGGGTGAGGACGAGGTAGGCGAGGGCGATCCAGTAGAGGTTCGCGGTGTTGCCGATGCCGACCAGCCAGGACGGCAGGAGCTCCGCCGGGGCCGCCCGGCCCTCCTCGCCGCCGGTGAGACCGCCCGGGTTGCGGGAGACGAGGATCGATCCGGCCTGGGCGAAGGCGAGCGTCACCATCGAGAAGCCGATGCCGGTGACCCGCAGGCTCACCGACCCCAGGACCACGGCGAGCGCGATGCCGGAGCACAGCCCGAGCACGGCCGCGAGCGCGAACGGCAGCCCGGCCTCCAGCAGGAACATGTTCGTGGCGTAGCTGCCGGCCGCGAAGTACAGGGCGTGCCCGAAGGAGAGCAGACCGGTCCGGCCGAGCAGCAGGTCGTATCCCGTGGCGAGGGCGCCGAACAGCAGGCAGGTGGCGAGGAGTTGCAGGGATCCGGGACTGCCCACCGGGCCGTCCAGCAGGCCGGGCACGGGGAGCGCGCTGTAGGGCGCGACGGCCAGCAGCACGAGGACCCCGGCCGGCCACCAGCGCAGCAGCCGGGCCCCGCGCGGCTCCGGCGCGGTGGTGACCGCGGCGGGCGCGGGCGCGGGTGTGGTGGCGGTGCTCACGCGAGCCTCCCGGTCAGTCCGCGCGGCCGGAACAGCAGCAGCGCGGCGAGCAGGACGACGACCGCCAGGTCGCCGAGGCCCGCTGCGGTGTAGTAGTTGGCGAACTGCTGGACCAGGCCGATGACGACGGCCGCCACGGCGGCGCCGGTCACCGATCCCATGCCGCCGGTGACCACGACGACGAACGCGAAGATCAGCAGCGAGGTGCCCTGTCGGGGGTCGACCGAGCCGAAGTACAGCCCGCCGAGGGCCCCGCCGAGCGCGGCCGCGCAGCCGCCGATCGCGAAGACCAGGGTGAACGCCGTGCGGACGTCGATGCCCAGCGCCGTCACCATGGCGCGGTCCTCGACCCCCGCGCGTACGACGAGGCCGTGACGGGTCCGGCCGAGGAACACCCGCAGCGCGACCAGGACGAGGACGGCCGCCGCGATCAGCACCAGCCGGTTGACGGGCACCTCGGCGCCCAGCAGCCCGAAGGTGCCGGACAGGGCCTCGGGGCCGGGGAAGGTCCGGGCGTCCGAACCCCAGATGCCGGAGAGCAGCGCGGGCACGGCGAGCCCGACCCCGACGGTCGCGAGCACCTGCTCGCGCGGCCGGGTGTAGAGCGGGCGTACGACGGCCAGTTCCAGGACCACGGCGGCCAGCGTGCCCACCGCCGTCCCGAACAGCACGGCCAGGGCGAAGCCCCACCCGCCGGGCCCCGCGCCGGGCAGATGGCCGGACGCGGCCCACCAGGTGCCGTAGGCGCCGATCGAGAGCAGGGCCCCGTGGGCGAAGTTGAGCACGTCCATCAGGCCGAAGATCAGGGAGAGGCCCGACGCGATGAGGAAGTAGAGCGCACCCAGGCCGAGTCCGGTCATGGTGAGCAGCACGATGGTGGACATCAGGAATCCGCCTCCGCGGTGTGTGTGGCGAGCGGGCCGCGGCCCACGCCGAGCAGGTCGCGCGTGGCGCGCGCGTCGCCCAGCAGCGCGGCCGCGTCGCCCCGGTGGGCCGTCCGGCCGTCGGCGAGCACCACGCACCGCTGGGCGAGCCGGCGCACGACGGCGAGGTTCTGCTCGACCAGGAGCACGGGGACGGCCTCGGCGGCGCGCTCCAGGACCTGGGCCACCTCGGTGACCACCTTGGGCGCCAGGCCCTTGGTGGGCTCGTCGGCGATGATCAGCCGGTTGCCGTTCAGCAGGGTCCGCCCGATCGCCACCATCTGCTGCTGGCCGCCGGACAGGGTCCCGGCCGACTGGGCCGCGCGGCGCTTCAGTTCGGGGAAGAGCTCATGGACCAGGCCGTACGCCGGCCCGTCCGCACCGCGGCGTTCCGCCAGGCGCAGGTTCTCGGCGACGGTGAGGCCCGCGAAGATCCCACGGTCCTCGGGGGCGTAACCGATACCCCGGCGGACCAGGGTGTGGGTGGCCATCCCCACGGTCTCCTCGCCGTCGAGGCGCACGCTCCCGGCGCGGGGCACGAGTCCGAGGACGCCGCGCACGGTCGTGGTCTTGCCCGCGCCGTTGCGGCCGAGCAGGGCGGTCACGCCGTGGCGGGCGACCTCCAGGTCCACGCCGTGCAGGATGTGCCGGCCGCCGATGAGGACGCGCAGGTCCCGCACGGCGAGCAGAGGCGTTTCGGGTGTCGTCACAGCCCCTCCCCGAGGTAGGCCTGCTGGACGACCGGGTCGGCCGTCACCGCCGCCGGGGTGTCCAGGGCCAGCAGGCTGCCGTGGTGCATCACGGCGAGCCGGTCCGCGAGGCCCAGCAGGACGTCCATGTGGTGCTCGACCATGAGCACGGTGCGGCCCTCGTCGCGGTGCAGGGTGCGGATGAGCTCGGTGAGGGCCGGCACCTCCTCGGCGCTCACCCCGGCCATCGGCTCGTCGAGCAGCATCAGCCGGGGCTCGCCGACCAGCAGCACCGCGAGCTCCAGCTTCCGCTTCTCACCGTGCGACAGCTCCGCGGCCGTGGCCCCGGCACGGTGGCCGAGCCCGGTGCGCTCCAGTACGCCGGCCACCTCGGCCGGGTAGGGCGAGGCCCGCCGCCACAGCCGGTGCGATCCGCCGTGCGCGGCCTGCGCGGCCAGCCGCACGTGCTCGGCCACGGTCATCGCGGGCCAGAGGCTGGACGTCTGGAACGTCCGGCCGATCCCGCGCCGGGCCCGGGTGTGGACGGGCGCGTGCGTCAGGTCCTCGCCGTCCAGCGCGAGGGTGCCCGCGGTGGGCCGGACGATCCCGCTGATCAGGTTGAACAGGGAGGTCTTGCCGGCCCCGTTGGGGCCGATGAAGGCGAGGAACTCGCCCTCGCGGACGTCGAGGGTGACGCCCTCGACGATGGTCGCCCCGCCGACGCGCCAGCCCAGGCCGTCCAGTCGAAGCACGGGGGCGCCCGTGCGCGTCCCGTCGTCCCGCTCGGTGGCGGAGCCGGTCGCCGTCACGGGTCAGCCCGCCGACGGCTTCGCGGGCGGCGCCACGGCGTCGGCCGGCTGGGTGCTGACCAGCTCGGGCAGCGCGGCGGCGCCGGTGCCCTTCAGCCGGGCCACGAACATCGGCTGGACCAGCGCGTGGTCCTCGGCCCGGATCCGCTCCTCACCCTTCACCCCGTCGAAGCTCCAGCCCTCCAGGGCCTTCACCATGGCGGCGGTGTCGGTGGCGCCGCCCTCCTCGACCGCGCGCACCACCATCTGTGCCGCGGTGAAGCCGTCGGGGGTGAACAGGTCGGGGGTGCCGCCGGCCTTCTCGACGCGCTCCAGCATCGCCTTCTCCACGGCGTTGCCGCCGCCCGCACCCGGGAAGTAATGGGCGAGGAAGGAGACCTTCGCGCCGGCTTTCCCGAACACGGGGTACGAGGCCGTGCCCGCCAGCCCCGTGACGACCTTCCCGGCGGTGAGCACGCCCTGCTGGTCGAGCGCCGTCCACAGGGCGGGCGCGGTCGCACCGGCCCAGGCGACGAAGACCAGGTCGGGCCCTTCGGCCTTGACCTGGCGGGCGAAGGGCGTCAGGTCGGTGGCGCTGGGCGGGGCCAGGACGGAGCCGACCGTCGCCCCCCGGGAGCCGAGGACCGCCTTGACGGCCGCGACGTTGGCCTGTCCGAAGGTGGAGTCCTGCGCGAGGACGGTGACCTTCTTGCCCTTGGGGTCCCCGAGCATGGTGCCGGCGGTCAGGATGTCCTGGTAGGACTGCCGGCCCGAGCGGAAGGTGTAGTCGTTGACCCCGGTCAGGGCGTCCGTGGCGGCGGGGCCGTTGACGTACAGGACCTTGTTCTGGGCGGCGAGAGGGGCCATCTGGAGGGCCACGCCGGAGTCGGTGGTGCCCGCCAGCACCTTGTAGCCCTTGCCGATCAGGTTCTTCGCCGCGGACACGGCCTTGCCGGGGTCGCCCGCGTCGTCCTGCTCGGTGACCTCGATGGTGTGGCCGCCCGCCTTGCCGGTGCCCTTCGTGGCGTAGTCGAGGCCGGCCATGAACCCGTCGCGGTACTGCTTGCCGTACGCGGCGAGCAGCCCCGTGCGGGAGTAGACGAGGCCCACCTTCACGCTGCCGTCGCCGTCCTTGCCCGACCCGGACTCGCTGCCCGCCTGCCCTGCGGCGGTGCAGCCCGCCACGAGCAGGCCCGCGGCGCAGAGCGCGGCCGCGGTCAGGGTTCTTCTCTGGACGGTGCCTACGGCTCTGCGACGCATGGTGACCGGCTCCTCGGCGTGGTTCGGGTGATGTCGGCCGAACCGTACGAACAGCGGGGCGCCGTCGATATGGTGCAGGGCACCTCACCTCGGCGGGTGCCGGTGTGCGCGCCGCACATGGGCACGCCTCAGCGGGCGTCGGCCGTCCGGCCGATCAGTCCGCACACCGTCTCGATGTCCCGCTTCACCTGGGCGATCGACTCACGCCCCGAGAGCCAGGTGATCAGCGCCGAATGCCAGGTGTGCTCGATGACGCGGACCACGGACAACTGTTCCCGCGTCGGGTCGTCGAGCCCCATGGCGTCCAGCACGATCTCCGTGGTCAGCCGGGACACCGCGTCCACCTCGGGGCTCACCCCCCGGTCGGCGAAGGTGAGCGCCCGCACCATGGCGTCGGCCAGATGCGGATCGCGCTGCAGCGCGCGGAAGGCGCGCATCAGGGTCTCGGCGACCCGCCGCCCGGCGTCGTCGCCCGCCGGCGGGCGCCTGCGCAGGGTGATCTGCAACTGCTGGAGCTGGTCGTGCATCACCGCGACCAGCAGATGGACCTTGGAGGGGAAGTAGCGGTACAGCGTGCCGAGGGCGACCCCGGCGGCGTCGGCCACCTCGCGCATCTGCACCGCCTCGAAGCCGCCCCGTCCGGCCAGCTGCGCGCCGGCCTGGAGGATGCGGCGGCGGCGCGCCTCCTGGCGTTCCGTCAGGGGACTCGCTGCAGGCCTGGCTTCCGCTGTCATCTGCCCCGTCCAAGAAGGGAGAACCGGTTACCTGTCCGGCCGGCCACCGGTATCCGGGCGCACACGGCCGGCCAGGGCGTCCATCGTGGCGTGAATCACCTGATCCGGCCGTCACGCGGACGCTACCTGCCGGTAGATTCGGTGCGTGTTGAACGACCAAGTCTGAAACTTGTTCTAGATTAGCGCGACCGGTTACGCTCCGGCGAAAACGCAGTGATGAAGGGGGCCGGGTGTGACCGCTGAGGCCATAGAGACAGGCCCCTTCGCGGGCGACGGCGTGTCGGGCGGCACCGACGGTGACCGGCCGTTGCGCATCGCACTCCTGACCTACAAGGGCAACCCCTTCTGCGGCGGCCAGGGCGTCTACGTCCGCCACCTCGGCCGCGAACTCGCCCGGCTCGGCCACCGCGTCGAAGTGATCGGTGCCCAGCCCTACCCCGTACTGGACGAGGGCGTCCCGCTCACCGAGCTGCCGAGCCTGGACCTCTACCGCCAGCCCGACCCGTTCCGCACCCCCGGGCGCGGCGAGTACCGGGACTGGATCGACGCCGCCGAGGTCGCCACCATGTGGACCGGCGGCTTCCCGGAGCCCCTGACCTTCAGCCTGCGGGCACGCCGCCATCTCCTGGCCAGGCGGGGCGACTTCGACGTCGTGCACGACAACCAGACCCTCGGCTACGGCCTGCTGGGCGACCTCGGCGCACCCCTCGTCACCACGATCCACCACCCCATCACCGTGGACCGCCAACTGGACCTGGACGCCGCCGAGTCCAGGGCGCGACGTCTCTCCGTGCGCCGCTGGTACGCCTTCACCCGCATGCAGAAGCGGGTCGCCCGCCGCCTGCCGTCCGTCCTCACCGTCTCCGGCTCCTCCCAGCAGGAGATCGTCGAGCACCTCGGAGTGCGCCGGGACCGCGTCCACGTCGTGCACATCGGGGCCGACACCGACCTCTGGTCGCCCGACCCGGCGGTCGCCGAGATCCCCGGCCGCATCGTCACGACCTCCAGCGCCGACGTCCCGCTCAAGGGCCTCGTGCACCTCGTCGAGGCGCTGGCCAAGCTCCGTACCGAGAACCCCGCGGCGCACCTCGTGGTCGTCGGCAAGCGGGCCGAGGACGGACCCGTCGCCCAGGCCATCGAGCGCTACGGGCTGCGGGAGGCCGTCGAGTTCGTCAAGGGCATCAGCGACGCCGAACTCGTCGACCTGGTCCGCAGTGCCGAGGTCGCCTGCGTCCCCTCGCTGTACGAGGGCTTCTCCCTCCCTGCGGCCGAGGCCATGGCCACCGGCACCCCCCTGGTCGCCACCACCGGCGGCGCGATCCCCGAGGTCACGGGACCCGACGGGGAGACCTGCCTCGCCGTGCCGCCCGGCGACGCCGGCGCCCTCGCCGCCGCGCTCGGCCGGCTCCTCGGCGACCGTGAACTCCGCGCCCGCCTCGGCGCGGCGGGCCGTGCCCGGGTGCTCGCCCGCTTCACCTGGGCCCGCGCCGCCCTCGGCACCGCCGACCTGTACCGTCAGTCGATCGCCGCCCGGGGAGCCCGCAGGTGATCGCCCCCGCTGCCCCCGGAACCCGTCCCTCCGACCTCGAAGGCAGGCCCCCGTGCTGACCGTCGACTTCACCCGCTTCCCGCTCGCCGCCGGCGACCGGGTGCTCGATCTGGGCTGCGGCGCCGGCCGGCACGCCTTCGAGTGCTACCGGCGCGGCGCCCGGGTGGTGGCCCTCGACCGGAACGCCGAGGAGATCCGCGAGGTCGCGAAGTGGTTCGCCGCGATGAAGGAGGCGGGGGAGGCCCCCGAGGGCGCGACCGCCACCGCGATGGAGGGTGACGCGCTCAACCTGCCCTTCCCCGACGAGTCGTTCGACGTGGTGATCATCTCCGAGGTCATGGAGCACATCCCCGACGACAAGGGTGTGCTCGCCGAGATGGTCCGCGTGCTGAGGCCGGGCGGCCGGATCGCCGTCACCGTGCCCCGCTACGGCCCCGAGAAGGTCTGCTGGGCGCTCTCCGACGCCTACCACGAGGTCGAGGGCGGCCACATCCGCATCTACAAGGCCGACGAACTGCTCGGCCGCATCCGCGAGGCGGGGCTCAAGCCCTACGGCACCCACCACGCGCACGCCCTGCACAGCCCCTACTGGTGGCTGAAGTGCGCGTTCGGCGTGGACAACGAGAAGGCGCTGCCGGTGCGCGCCTATCACAAGCTCCTGGTCTGGGACATCATGAAGAAGCCCCTGGCCACCCGGGTCGCCGAGCAGCTGCTCAACCCGGTCGTCGGCAAGAGCTTCGTGGCCTACGCGACCAAGCCGCACCTTCCCGGGACCGAGGCGTGAGCACACCCGAACAGACCGAACACCTGGTCCTGCCGGGCGTCCTCACCGCCGCGCAGGCAGCCGAGACCGTCGCCGCGCTGCTCGCCGTGCAGCAGGAGGACGGGGCGCTGCCCTGGTTCCGCGGCCACCACCTCGACCCCTGGGACCACACCGAGGCCGCCATGGCACTCGACGCGGCGGGCGAGCACGAGGCCGCCGCACGGGCCTACGCGTGGCTGGCCCGCAACCAGAACGAGGACGGCTCCTGGTACGCCGCCTACCAGGACGGCGACCCGGACCGGCCCACCGACCGGGGGCGCGAGAGCAACTTCTGCGCGTACGTGGCCGTCGGTGTCTGGCACCACTACCTGGCCACCGGTGACGACGCCTTCGTCGACCGGATGTGGCCGACGGTCTACGCGGCGACGGAGTTCGTCCTGGGACTCCAGCAGCCCGGCGGGCAGATCGGATGGAAGCGCGAGGCGGACGGGACGCCCGTCACGGACGCCCTGCTGACCGGTTCCTCCTCGGTCCACCAGGCGCTGCGCTGCGCGCTGGCCCTGGCCGAACAGCGCGAGGAACCGCAGCCCGACTGGGAGCTGGCGGCCGGGGCGCTCGGTCACGCGATCCGCGAGCACCCCGAGCGCTTCCTGGACAAGAGCCGCTACTCGATGGACTGGTACTACCCGGTCCTCGGCGGGGCCGTCACCGGCGCCGACGCGACGCGGAGGATCCAGGAGGGCTGGGACCGCTTCGTCGTCCCCGGGCTCGGAGTGCGCTGCGTGCTGCCCAACCCCTGGGTGACCGGCGGGGAGAGCTGCGAACTCGCTCTGGCCCTCTGGGTGACGGGGGAGTCCGACCGGGCGCTGGAGATCCTGCAGTCCGTCCAGCACCTGCGCGCCGAGGGCGGGCTGTACTGGACCGGATACGTCTTCGAGGGCGAGAAGGCCGTCTGGCCCGCGGAGCTCACCACCTGGACCGCCGGTTCACTGCTGCTCGCGGTCGCCGCGCTCGGCGGGGACGAGGCGACCACCGCCGTCTTCGGCGGCGAACGCCTGCCGTCGGGCCTGGAACCGGACTGCTGCGGCCGGGTCCGCTGAGCCCCGCCTCGTGGTGGCACGAGCCCTGGTTTCTCGTCCGGACCGAGCCCCGCTCGGTCCGGACGAGAAACCAGGGCCGTCGCCGGCGGGTCAGCGCCGGACCCGGCCCGCCACGGCGTGCCCGATGAAGAGGTAGACCGCGGCGGCCAGACCGTAGCCGGCGACGACGCGCGCCCAGGCCTTGTCGAAGGTGAACAGGTCGTACGACCAGCCGGCCAGCCAGTTGGCCGAGTCGTGGACGAACTGCACCAGCTCGTTGCCCCGGTTGGCGTCGAGCAGGTACATCAGGATCCACAGGATGAGGATGAACGCCATGATGTCCGCGATGATGGCTATGACCCGCGCGGCGGTGCTGCTTCCTGAGCCTCGTCTAGTTGACATGAACTCCTGATTGCCGCTCCACCGTGGGTGAAACCCGTACGGCGGGCACCGGGTGGCGGGCCGCCACCGCACGGGTGAGCCTGGCCGTGAGTGCCGAAGCGCGTCACTCACCGTGAAGCACTGGCCAGGGAGGCTCGCCGTGCCCCGTACCGCCCCGCTCCGCCGCCTCCTCCTCTCGGTGCTGCTCTGCTGCACCGTGCTCGCGGCGGCCACCGCCTGCGGCGGGGACGACTCCGGCACCGGCAGCGCGAGCGCCAGCAACTCCGCGGCGCCGAGCCCCACGACGTCGGCCCAGGCCCAGAAGTACGCGAAGACGAAGTTCGTCGCCAACGCGGGCCTCGCGGCCGGAGCGGCGTACCAGTGGATCGTGAAGCCCTACCGCGCGGGCAAGTTCAAGAAGGGCGCGGACGGACGGAAGTTCGCGATGGTCAAGGCGGGCCTCGCGAGCGCCTTCGCGTTCAACCGGCTCAAGGCCGCCGCGGGCAACGCCAAGGGCGACCCGCTCCTGTCCAAGGCCGTCGCGCCGCTCACCGCGGGCATCGCGTCCCTGGAGGGCCTGGCCGCCAAGTTCGGCAAGGGCGAGGCGGGTGCCGGTGAGGTCGGCGCCGTCGAGGACGTCATCAACAGCGTCAAGGACGCAGGGAAGAGCGCGGGCGCCGAGGTGGAGGACAAGGTGCCGTCGACCTCCCAGCTGACCGGATGAAGGCCGGCCGCAGATCGTCTCCTCCGGCGGAAGCCGGACGAGGGCCGGCCGGACGTGCAGGGCGGCCGGGGCTGCCGGACTTCCGGCCGGAGAGGTCGTCGCCCGGCTGAGGGCGCCGCGTTTCCGGGGCCGCCACCGGACCGGGACAGCAGTGGCCCCCGCCGTCCTGCGGGGGCCACCGGCTTGCCACGGGTCAGCCGCGCTGGATGCCCGTCGTGTCCTGCAGCAGGCCGCGACGGCCGTCCTGCGTCTGGGCGATGAGCCCGGGGCCGCGCTGCTCGACCGCGAGGTACCACGTGCCGGGCGCGAGTTCCGCGATCGGGTTGGGGGCGCCGTCCTCGCCGTACAGGGGACGTGCCACCGGTACCGCGAACCAGAACGGCGTGAAGTCACCCGCGGGTGCCCCGCCGCCCTGGGAGGCCTGCGGAGCCGCCTGCTGCTCAGGCCGGCCGGGCTGCGCCTGCTGGGCGCCGTACGGCTGCGGCTGGCCCGGCTGTCCGCCGAACTGCTGCTGGCCCGGGTAGCCGTACCCCTGGCCCGGCTGCTGGCCGTAGGCCGGCTGGGCCCCCTGCGCCGGACGGGGCGCTCCCATGAGCGGCGCCTTCAGCGCGGGGACCAGCGGGGTCGCGACCGCGGCGCCGGCCAGCACGAGGGTGGCGAGCAGCCCGAGGATCAGGCCGGCGCCCGCGTCATCGACGTCGATGATCGTCCAGAACATGGTCCACAGCGCGTAAACGGTGAACGCGGCGCCGAACTGGCCGAGTTCGAATCCGACGATCTTGCGGCCCGGCACGGCGCGGCTGACGATCAGCAGCGCGGCGCCGATGATGCCGGCCAGGAAGATGCCCATCAGGAGGGAGAGCGAGTCCCAGGCGTTCGCGCTGTAGCCGGAACAGTCCACGCCCGACGGGCAGTCGAAGCCGGAGAGGTCGAGGAAAGAGGCGATGAACAGCACGACCGCTGCTCCGATCACCACGCCGTCGCCTCGGGAGAGGGAGCGGATATTCACGTGAAGGTCCTTAGTCGGTCGTCTCGTCGGGCGGTCGTCGACGCCGCCGGAACGGCGGGTTCGGCGCGAAGCTCGGGGGCGGCTCCCCATCGTAGGGATGAATCTATCGTCTGCCCGGGTGCGTTGTGAGGCTGCCCGGACCTCGGACCGGCTATCCCCCCGATGTCGCCACCATCACCGCATAACTACCGCTTCAGAAAGCTGCCGACGCCCTCGGCAATGCCCAGAGCCGCTTTCTGACGCCAGTCCGCGCTGGTGAGCAGAGCGGCATCATCGGGGTCACGCATATTGCCGCATTCGATGAACACTTTGGGCACGGTCGACAGATTCAGGCCGCCGAGATCCTTGCGGGTGTCCAGTCCGGTATCCCCGCCGATGTAATTGGAGGGCGCACTTCCGGTGACCCGTACGAAATTCCCCGCGATCCGTTCGCCCAGTTCACGCGACGGGACGACGATCTCCGAGGTGTCCGCACCGCCCCCGGTCACGGCGGCGGGCAGGATGACGTGGAAGCCGCGGTTGCCCCGCGCCGAACCGTCCGCGTGCACCGACACGACCGCGTCCGCCCCGGCCTCGTTGCCGATCCGGGCCCGCTCGTCGATGCACGGGCCGTACGGGCGGTCGCCGTCCTGGGTGAGCACCACCTTCGCGCCCCGCTCCTCCAGCAGTGTGCGCAGCCGCCGCGAGACGTCCAGGGTGAACCGGGCCTCCGCGTACCCCGCGTCGGTGGCCGTGCCCGTGGTGTCGCACTCCTTGCGCCCGGTGCCGATGGCCACCCGGCTGTTGATCTCCCGCGTGTGGTCGCGGTTCCCCGGGTTGTGCCCCGGGTCGATCACCACGGTGCGGCCGGTGAGGGGCCCGCGCGACAGGGGCTTGCCGGAGGCCGGCGCCGCGGGCGGACCCGAGGCCGGTGACCGTTCCGGTGCGGCCGAGGCGGCCGACGACGGTGCCCCGCCCGGCGCCGGCCCACCGTCACCCCCGCAGCCCGAGAGGGTCAGGCAGGCGCAGGCGAGGCCCGCGGCTGCGAACACGGTCCTGCGGCGCGCGCTCGGGCGCGGAGGGGAGGTGGTGAAGTCGTCGTGGCGCACGGCGAGATGCTATCCGTGCCCTCAGATCCCCGGTCCGGTGCGCCGCAGCACCCGGAGCGAGTCCGTCGCCGAGATCTCGGTGAACGCCCCCGAGTCCAGGGCGCGTCGAAGGACCCGGTACGGCGCCTGTCCGCCGTCCGCCGGGTCGGGGAAGACGTCGTGGATCACGAGCAGTCCGCCGTCGGCGACCTTCGGGGCCCAGCCCTCGTAGTCGCCGTTCGCGTGCTCGTCGGTGTGTCCCCCGTCGATGAAGACGAAGCCGAGCGCGCCGCCCCACACGGCCGCCGCCCGCGGGGAGCGGCCGACGAGCGCCACCACGTGCTCCTCCAGACCCGCTTCGTGCAGCGTCCTGCGGAAGGTGGGCAGCGTGTCCATCAGCCCGAGCGCGGGATCCACCACGGACGGGTCGTGGTACTCCCAGCCCGGCTGCTGCTCCTCGCTGCCCCGGTGGTGGTCGACGGTGAGCGCCGTGAGACCGGCGTCGCGGGCCGCGGCGGCGAGCAGGATCGTGGACCGCCCGCAGTACGTGCCGACTTCCAGGAGCGGAAGGCCGAGCGACGCGGCCTCCACGGCCGCGGAGTACAGGGCGAGGCCCTCGTGGACCGGCATGAAGCCCTTGGCGGCCTCGAAGGCGGCGAGAACATCCGGCTCGGGTCGGACGGCGGACTCGGCGGCCACGGGGTTCCTCCTGGCGGGGCGGTGGATCGGACGGCGTCCCATCGTGCCGTACGCCCCCGCCGTCCGGACCGGCGGGGGCGCGGGGCGGCACGGGACGGACGGGCCGGGGCCGCCGCGTCCGGCTGGGGTGCCGGCCCCGCTCCGGGCGCGGCCCGCGGGCCGGGGCCGCCCGCCGGTCAGGTGGCCGAGGCCCGCAGCTCCCCGGCAACGGCCGGGGCCGCCGCCGCGACGGCTCCCGCGGGCTCCCCGGCGGCCGCGTCACCCGCGCTGCTCGCCAGCAGCACCGGGCGGCCCGGCCGCTGGCCCGGCAGGAACGCGGCCAGCACCAGACCGATCAGCACCGCACCCGTGGCGATCATGAAGGAGATCCGGAAGCCCTCCATGGTGGGTACGTTCACCGGCCCCACCCGCGTCGAGGTGTTCGCCAGCACCATCCCGATCACCGCGCTGGACAGCGACGTGCCGATCGACCGCATCAGGGTGTTCAGGCCGTTCGCGGCACCGGTCTCCGACGCGTCGACGGCGCCGATGATCAGCGCCGGGAGCGAGGAGTAGGCGAGCCCGATCCCGGCGCCGAGCACCACCGCGATCACCACGGTCTGCCAGGCGGCGCTCATCAGGCCGAGCCCGGCGCCGTAGCCGACCGCGATGATCAGCATGCCGATGATCAGGGAGATCTTGGGGCCGCGGCGTGCCGAGATCCTGGCGTACAGCGGTGCCACGAGCATCATCGTCAGACCCAGCGGCGCGACGCAGAGTCCGGCGACGACCATCGAGCGGCCCAGGCCGTACCCGGTCGACTCGGGCAGCTGGAGCAGCTGGGGCAGGACCAGTGAGACGGCGTAGAACGCCACCCCGACCATGACCGAGACGAGATTGGTGAGCAGCACCTCGCGGCGCGCGCTGGTGCGCAGATCGACGAGCGGGGTTTTGCTCCGCAGCTCGAAGAGTCCCCACAGCACCAGGATCACCACGGCCGCGGCCATCAGACCGAGGGTCAGGGGAGAGGTCCAGCCCCAGGACGCCCCCTTGGTCACGGGGACGAGCAGGCTGACCAGACCGAGGGAGAGTCCCAGTGCGCCGACGAGGTCGAAGCGGCCGGGGGCGCGCAGCGGCGGCTCCGGCACGACGGCGATGGTCATGGCCATGGCCAGCACACCGAGCGCGGCCGAACCGAGGAAGAGGGTGTGCCAGTCGGCGTGCTGGGCCACCAGCGCGGCGCCGGGCAGCGCGAGTCCGCCGCCCACGCCTATGGAGGAACTCATGAGCGCCATGGCGGAACCGAGCTTCTCGCGCGGCAGCACGTCACGCATGATGCCGATCCCGAGCGGGATGGCGCCCATGGCGAAGCCCTGCAGCGCCCGACCGACGATCATGATCACGAGGTCGTCGGTGGAGGCGCAGATCAGCGAGCCGATCACCATCACGGCGAGGCTGGCGAGCAGCATGCGGCGCTTGCCGTACAGGTCGCCGAGCCGCCCCATGATCGGGGTGGCGACCGCGCCGGCGAGCAGAGTCGCCGTCAGCACCCAGGTCGCGTTGGCCGGGTCGGTGTGGAGGAGGGTCGGCAGGTCCTTGATGACGGGGACGAGCAGGGTCTGCATCACCGCGACGGTGATGCCCGCGAAGGCGAGTACGGGGACGACGCCGCCCCGGCCCCGGTGCGGATCGGGGACGTGCTCCCCGGCCTGCTGTTCGTTCGTCGTCCGTTGCATGCGTGTGGCCTCCGGGGCAGGGAAAAGCGGAAAAAGACGGGTGAAGCGTGCGGGAGCGCGCCGAGGGCAGCACCGACCGCCAAGTATGTGCATAGTGAACCATTCCGTGCGCGCGCCGTATTCCGGTGAACACGAGGTAACGGAACGGGACGTGCCGGCGGTCCTCGGTCCCGTGCCGCGGTCCGGCCGACGGGGACGGGGTCCTACGTCCTGCGGCCGGAGCGGGGGGGACCCGAAACCGATGTACGGGTCACCTGCAGCCTGCGAGTATGACATCCATGGCTGACGACTCCCCACCCGCCCGGCTGCCCGCCCGGTCGCGAACCCGCACCTGGGCCGTGGTCGCGGCCGCCTGCACCGGCCAGTTCCTGGTCGTCCTCGACGTGTCCGTCGTCAACGTGGCGCTGCCGTCCATGCGCGGCGACCTCGGCCTGAGCACCTCCGGGCTGCAATGGGTCGTCAACGCCTACGCGATCGCCTTCGCCGGCTTCATGCTGCTGGGCGGGCGGGCCGCTGACCTGTACGGCCGCAAGCGGATATTCATGACCGGCCTCGGTCTCTTCACCGCGGCCTCGCTGGCCGGCGGGTTCGCCCAGGAGGACTGGCACCTGCTCGCCGCCCGTGCCGCGCAGGGGCTCGGCGCGGCAGTGCTCTCCCCGGCCACGCTCACCCTCCTCACCGGGGCGGTCCCCGAAGGCCCCGCGCGCACCCGGGCGATCGGCACCTGGATGGCGGTCGGCGCGGGCGGCGGAGCGGCCGGCGGCCTCGTCGGGGGCGTGCTGACCGACGCCCTCTCCTGGCGCTGGGTCCTCCTCATCAACGTGCCGGTCGGCGCCCTCGTCCTGACCGGCGCCGCGCTGTGGCTCGCCGAGGGCCGCACCGGCGGCCGGCGCCGGGTCGACCTGCCGGGCGCGGTGCTCGTCACGGCGGGGCTGGCCACGACCGCGTACGGCATCGTGCAGACCGAGGCCGCGGGCTGGACCGCGGCCGGCACCCTGGTACCGCTGTCCTGCGGGCTCGCGCTGCTCGGGCTCTTCGTCCGGGTGGAGGCGACGGCGGCGGCCCCGCTGATGCCGCTGCGGGTGCTCGGTGTACGGGCCGTCTCGGCCGCGAACGTCTCGATGCTGCTGCTGGGTTCGGCGACCTTCGGCATGTGGTACTTCATGACCGTCTACGCCCAGAACGTGCTGGGCTACACACCCCTGGAGGCCGGGTTCGCGCTCGTCCCGAGCTCGGTCGCCGTCTTCGTCGCGGCGAAGGCCGCGCCCCGGATCATGGCACGGACCGGCGCCAAGTCCCTGACCGTGGCGGGCTTCCTGGTCGCCGCCGCCGGCTTCGCCTGGCAGTCGACGATGGGCGTGCACGGTTCCTACCTCACCGCGGTCTGCCTCCCCGGCGTGCTGATGATGACCGGGTCGGGGCTGGCCTCCACCCCGCTGGCCTCGCTCGCCACCTCCGGCGCCGCGCCGGGCGACGCCGGGCTCGTCTCCGGGCTGATCAACACGTCCCGCACGATGGGCGGCGCGCTGGGCCTCGCGGTGCTCTCCACGGTCGCCGCCGCCCGCACCGCTGGTTCCGGTGGGGCGGCGGAGATCACCGCCGGATACGCGCTCGCCTTCCGCACGTCCGCCACGGTGCTGGTGGCCGGGGCGCTGATGATGCTGCTGTGGCTGCCGGGGCATCCCGGAAGGCGGGGGAGGGGCGCGGCCGGCGTGTCCGCCCCGAAGCGCACGGACGCGCCGCTCAGCGGTGGGACCGCCGGGAAGGGCCCGGACACGGCGTAGGGCTCAGAGCCAGCCCTGCTGCCGGGCCGCCCGCACCGCTTCCATGCGGTTGCGGGTGGCGGTCTTGCCGATGGCCGACGACAGGTAGTTCCGCACGGTCGACGCCGAGAGGTTCAGCTTCGCCGCCACGTCCGCGACGGTGGCACCGTCCACGGACGCGTTCAGCACGTCCCGCTCCCGCGCGGTCAGCGGGCTGGGTCCCGCACCCAGCGCCGCCGCGGCCAGGGCCGGGTCGATGACCCGCTCGCCGGTCAGCACCCGCCGGATCGCCTTCGCCAGTTCCCCGACCGGGCCGTCCTTCACCAGGAACCCCGCGGCCCCCGCCTCCATGGCACGCCGCAGATAGCCCGGTCTGCCGAACGTCGTCAGGATCAGCACCCTGCACTCCGGGACCTCCTCGCGCAGGTCCGCCGCCGCGTCCAGACCGCTCAGGCCGGGAAGCTCGATGTCCAGCAGCGCCACGTCGGGGCGCGAGACGAGCGCCGACTCCACGATCCGGTCCCCGGCGGAGACCTGGGACACCACCTCGAAGTCCGGCTCCATGCCCAGCAGCAGGGCGAGCGCACTGCGCATCATGCCCTGGTCCTCGGCGAGCAGGATCCGGACGGACCGGGCCGGGCGGTGGTCACGCGGCATCTCGTTCACGGGCTCAGGTTAGGCCTCAGCACCCGCCCGGCCCGGCGTGCCCCGGCCGCGCGTCGTCCACCGGGAGCCGCGCCGTCACCACGAAACCACCCTGCGGACCGGGACCCGACTCCAGCGAGCCGCCCGGACGAGGAGTCCGATGCCGCCGACCCAGGGGTCGGGTGTCTCGCCCTGCCAGAGGTTGGAGAACGCGCCGAGTCCCAGGAGCAGGCAGGGCAGCAGGGCGTAGGGCCCGGGAGGCCCGGGGCGGCGGACGCGGAGGCGACGGGTCCGGGGGCTGCGGATCTCTCCCACCGTACGGATCGCGGTCACTCCGATCACTCGGTCCGCGCGGACCGGCGGTAGGAGAGCATGGCGTATCCCCCGAACAGGAGCATCCAGCCCGCCAGAAGCGTCACCTGGCCGCCCGCCGGTGCGTGCCCGGCGACCGTCGCCCGGCCGAGCTCCGCGAAGCCGTGGGCGGGGGTGAGCTCCCCGACGGTGCGCAGCCAGCCGGGGAACTCCGTGAGCGGGAACCACAGGCCGCCCAGGACCGCGAACCCCATCAGACAGGCCACGTTGACCACACCCGTGCCCTGCGGAGTGTGCCGGTAGCCGTTTCCGATCCCGAGCAGGGTGAAGGGCAGGGAGCCCGCCCACAGCAGCAGCGCCAGGGCGGTCCACTGCCACACCGCGAGCCGCACGCCGTTGACCAGCCCGCCGGCCAGCAGCACGGCCAGGATCGCCGGAAGGACGGTCACGACGCCGCTGACCGCACGGCCCGCCACGGCGCGGCCCGGGTCCAGCGGTGTGATCCGCAACTGCCGCAACCAGCCGAGGGACTTGTCGGACGCGATGCCCGTGCCGATCGCCATCGCGGACCCGAGGGCCCCGTACGCCGCCATGCCCACCATGGACGCGGCCTTCCAGCCGGCGTCGTCACCTGCCCCGCCGAGGTTGGTGAAGAGCAGGTACATCATGACCGGCATGCCCGCCCCGAAGACGAGGAACGTCCGGTCACGCAGGGTCCGGCGGACCTCCAGGACCATGTACGCGAACATCAGACGGCCTCCTTCGACCGCTCGTCCCGGCGGGCGGTTCCGTCCGCCCCGGCGGGTGTGGTCAGGGCGAGGAAGGCGTCCTCCAGCGTCGCCCCGGCGACCCTGAGCCCCCGCACGGCCCCGAGCGCGGCCAGCGCCGTCACGGTCGCGTCCGAGTCCTCGCTGCGCAGCGACGCGCGCCCCCCGCGGACCTCGACTCCCACGACGCCCGGCAGCGACTCCAGTTCGCCGGCCGGGCGGCCCGCCAGGTCGACGGACACCACGGGATGTCCGGCCGCCCGCCTGATCTCCTCACCGGTCCCGTCGGCCACGACCCTGCCGCGGTCGAGGACCACGATCCGGTCGGCGTGCTCGTCGGCCTCTTCCAGGTGATGCGTGGAGAACAGAAGGGTGTTGCCCCGTGTCGTGAACGCCCGCATGGAGTCCCACAGCGCGCGACGCGCCTCCACGTCCAGCGCGGCGGTCGGCTCGTCCAGGACGACGAGACCGGGATCCCCCGCCAGCGCGACGGCGAAGCGCACCCGTTGCACCTGGCCGCCGGAGAGCTTGTCGACCCGCCGGTCCGCGAACTCCGTCACCCCCGCGAGGGCGGCGGACTCGGCCACGGGCAGCGGGCGCGGGTAGGTGGAGGCGACGAAGGCGATCAGCTCGCGCACCGTCACCCCGGGGATCGGCCGCCCGTCCTGCAGCATCGCGCCGACCAACCCGGCGCGCACCGCCCCGCGGGGGGTGCGGCCGAGGAGTTGCACGCTGCCGGCGTCGGGGTCGTTCAGCCCCAGCAGCAGGCTGATGGCCGTGGACTTGCCCGCGCCGTTGCGGCCCAGCAGCGCGACCGTCCCGCCGCGCCGGACCGTGAGGTCGATGCCGTCGAGGGCCCGCACGGTGCGGCCCGCCCTCCCGAACGTCTTGACCACCCCGGTGAAGACCGCTGCGGGCCCGTTCGTGGTGTCCGTCGTCTGAGTCATGCCCATGACGCTACGGACCCGGCCACCGTCGCGGCAGGGGCACATGTACGGACCGTGCGGTGACAAATGTCCCGGGTCCGGGCCGAGTCGGGGAGAAGCGGGCGGCGGGGCGGGCCGCCGGGAACGGCGAAGGCCGCCCCGGCCCCCCCGGCCCCCCCGGCCCGGACGGCCCCCGTGTGTCCTGCGACGCGGTTCTCAGGCCGCCGCGCTGCCACCCCCTTCGGAGGGACGGCGGTGACGGCCGTGCGGCTGCGCGGCGGCGTTCTCCGCCGACGCGCCTCCTCGGTGCTTTCCGGAGCCGTCGTCGCCCTGTTCCGCGCCCTGGGGGCGCGTCTGGCTCGTGTCGGTTCGGGCCTCAGACATCTGGGAACTTCACCCCGTATAACTCGCTTGCGTGTACATCGCGGACCCGCCTCCGCAGGCACGGTCACCGCAGTCGGCTGTCCGCGCGTACGGCTGCGCAGCCCGGGCCAGAGTGTACGGGCCCGGTCCGGACCGTCAGCCGGCCGCCGTGCTGCCCGTGAGCGGGGCCTGACCGAGCGGGACGGGCTTGCACACTCCAGGAGGCGCGGGCGCCGCGGACGGTTGCGCTCCGGTCGCGGCCGCCCGGTGCGGCTCCTCCGCCGGGGCCTGTGCGACCGCCACTCCGCAGGGCGCCCCGGGCTGCGCGTACGGCAGGTGCAGCAGGCCCTCCCGGCTCCAGAACCCGGCGCCGGCCAGCCAGCCGTCCGGCGCCGCGACGTGGTGCACACGCCGCCCGGCCGGGCGCCAGAGCCCCACCCAGCTGCCGCCCGGCCCGTCGAGCCGCAGGGCGACAGCACAGTTCTCCGGCATCAGCATCTGGCCCGGCTGCACGGCGATGGGCGTCACGGCCACGTCCGCCGGATGCAGGCACTCGGGGAACCGCACCGGCAGGCAACTGCCCAACACCCCCCAGCCGAGGCGGTCGTGGCCCGGTGCGTCGGAGCGGATCAGCAGCAGGCCGCTGTCGGCGTCCGCGAGCAGCAGCCGGTCGTCGCTGTCCGGCGCGATCTGCAGCAGCGGTGTCACCTCGCCACCCCGCTCCAGGTCGACCGCGACGGCCTTCACCGGCCCGCCGCCGGGCAGTTGCCGGTCCAGGGCCAGGAGCCGTCCCTCGCGGTCCAGCCAGGCGCCGCCCGAACAGTGTCCCGCCACGTCCGCGACGTGTTCGGGGCCGAAAGGTCCGCCCGCCACCAGCCAGACGCCGGTGGACCGGTCGCCGGGAACGAGGGCGTAGGCGCTCATGCCGTCCGGCGGCGGGGGGAGCAGGGTGAGCTCCTCGCATTCGAGGGCGCCCAGGGGGACTTCACCGGTTGCGGGCCCCGTCGGGTAGAGCAGCGAGAAGGCGTGCCGGTCCGCCACCCGGCGCCGGATGAGGACCCGCCCGTCCGAGAGCGGCAGTACGTCGGAGTCCGCCTCCTCCGGCTGCCCGAGGGGCAGCGGCACGGCGTAGGGCTCGGGACCGAGGGTCCAGCGCTCGGGGAACCACGCGGGGTCCGCCGCCTCCGGGTCGGCCGCCGTCAGGCGCGCGGCGTACGAACGGTCCGCGGCGATGGTGAGCACCGGGGGGACCGTGCGCGGGGACGCCCCGACCGCCTCCGCGGCGCCGCCCGGGCGGCCGGGCGGGAACGCGGGGACCGGAGGCACCGGGGGACGGGGCGGAGCGGGCACCCCGGCGGACGCGTCCGGGACACCCCGGCCGTCCGTTCCGCCGGGCGCGGAGTACCCGACGGGGCGGGTGGACGCAGCGGACCCGACGGCCGGTCCGGGCGCATCCCCGTCGCCCGGACCGTCGTCGGACGCGCCCACTCTGAGTGGATCCGCGCCCTCGTCGGACGTACCCGCGGCGCGGGGTGTCTCCGACTCGGCCGGCGCGGCCGCTTCCACGGGCCCGGGGCCGGGTTCCGTCGTCGCGGCGGCCCGGGCGGCCCCCGTGGTGTTGATCTCGATGGCACAGGCAGTCATGGTTCGGTCACCTCCGGCAACCGAAGCTAGGTTTCGTACTCCCCGCCGGACAACACGAGCCCCGGCACTTCACACATAAGGGTGCCGATGTTCGTATTCGCCTGCGAACGGGGGTGTCGCCGTGCTTCCGCGCGGGGTCTAAGGTTAGGCATTCCTAAGTCTTTCCTGTGTACGTCCCGAACTGGAGCACACCATGTCCTTCGGACGCCGCGGCACCGCCGCTGCCTGTCTCGCGGTAGCCGCCGCACTCTCCCTCTCCGCGTGCGGAGGCGACGATTCCGCCGACTCCGCCGCCGGGAAGGCGGGCGCCGACAAGAAGGCCGCCGTCGCCACGGGCGGCAAGGACTTCGGGGACGCGGCGAAGAAGACCGCGGGCTACGGCACGGACGCCGCGGCGGGCGTGTTCCCGCGCACCCTCACCCATGCCATGGGGAAGACGAAGCTCGCGTCGAAGCCCCAGCGGGTCGTCGTGCTGGACGTCGGAGAATTCGACAACGTTGTCTCACTCGGTGTGAAGCCCGTCGGCTACGCCCCCTCCGAAGGGGACGCGGCCATCCCGTCCTACCTGAAGAAGGCGGCCGGGAACCCGGTCAGCGTCGGGACCATCAACAGCCTCAACCTGGAGGCCATCGCCGGGCTGAAGCCGGACCTGATCCTCGGCAGCCAGCTGCGCGCGGCCGACAAGTACGACGAGCTGTCCAAGATCGCGCCCACCGTGTTCTCCATCCGCCCGGGCTTCACCTGGAAGGAGAACTACCTCCTGAACGCCGCCGCGCTCGACAGGACCGCGAAGGCGAAGTCCGAACTCGCCGCGTACGAGGCGAAGGCGGAGAAGCTCGGCGAGGACATCGGCCCCGACAAGCCGACCATCTCCATGGTCCGCTACCTGCCGGACAAGATCCGTCTCTACGCCAAGGACTCCTTCATCGGCACGATCCTCCAGGACGTCGGCCTCCCGCGGCCGAAGAACCAGCAGATCGACGACCTGGCGGCGGAGATCAGCCCCGAGAACATCGACCAGGCCGACGCCGACTGGATCTTCACCGGTGTCTACGGCGACGCCAAGGCCACCAAGCGCGACACCGCCCGCGCCAACCCGCTGTGGAAGAACCTCGCCGCGGTCAAGGCGGGTCACGCCAAGGACGTCTCCGACGAGACGTGGTACCTCGGCCTGGGTGTCAGCTCCGCGAACCTCGTCCTCGACGACCTCCGCGCCGACCTCGTCAAGTAACGAGCCGGGTAACGATTCGTGGCACGCCGCCGTTCCGCCCGCACGGGCCCCGGCGGCCAGGGGCGGCGGGGCACGGGGGACAGGTAGCCTTTCCCCCGTGCCCCGTCTGTCTGAAGTCATCGCCGAGCTCGACGCCCTATGGCCCCCCGAGCGCGCCGAGGGATGGGACGCCGTCGGCACGGTCTGCGGCGATCCCGCGGCGGAGGTCGACCGGGTCCTCTTCGCCGTCGACCCGGTCCGGCAGGTCGCCGAGGAGGCCCGGACCCTCGGCGCACAGCTGATCGTCACCCACCACCCGCTCTATCTGCGCGGGACGACGACGGTCGCCGCCGGCACCTTCAAGGGCCGTGTCGTGCACGACCTCATCAGGCACGACATCGCCCTGCACGTGGCGCACACCAACGCGGACACCGCCGACCCCGGGGTCTCCGACGCCCTCGCCGGCGCCCTGGACCTGCGGGTCACCGGCCCGCTCGTCCCGGACCCCACGGACCCCGCGGGCCGGCGTGGTCTCGGCCGGATCTGCGAGCTCGACCACCCCGAGACCCTCCGCGCGTTCGCCGCCCGCGCCGCCGCCCGGCTGCCCGCCACCGCGCAGGGCATCAGGCTGGCCGGCGACCCCGACGCCGTCGTGCGGCGGGTCGCGGTGAGCGGCGGCTCGGGCGACAGCCTCTTCGACGCCGTACGCGCGGCGGGTGTGGACGCCTTCCTCACCGCGGACCTGCGCCACCACCCGGCCTCCGAGGCCGTCCAGCACTCGGCACTCGGTCTCGTCGATGCCGCACACTGGGCCACCGAACAGCCCTGGTGCGAGCAGGCGGCCGCGCAGCTCGACGCACTTTCCGACCGCCACGGATGGGACCTGCGGGTCCACGTCTCGAAGCAGGTCACCGACCCCTGGACCACCCACCACTCTTCTGGAGCCCCCAACTGAACGCCGCGCCCGCCGACCAGATCCGACTCCTCGAAGTCCAGGCACTCGACGTACGCCTGTCGCAGCTCTCCCACAGGCGGACGTCGCTGCCCGAGCACGCCGAGATCGACTCGCTCAACAGCGACCTCGCCCAGCTGCGCGACCTGCTCGTCGCCTCGCAGACGGAAGAGAGCGACACCACCCGCGAGCAGTCGAAGGCGGAGCAGGACGTGGACCAGGTGCGCCAGCGCGCCGTCCGCGACCAGCAGCGGCTCGACTCCGGCGCGGTCTCCTCGCCGAAGGACCTGGAGAGCCTGCAGCGCGAGATCACCTCGCTGGCCAAGCGCCAGGGTGACCTGGAGGACGTCGTCCTCGAGATCATGGAGCGCCGTGAGTCCGCCCAGGAGCGCGTCACCGAGCTGACCGAGCGCGTCCGTGCCGTCCAGGCCAAGGTGGACGACGCGACCGCCCGGCGGGACGCGGCCACGCACGAGATCGACGGCGACGCCACCGCGGTGGCCAAGGACCGCGAGGTCGTCGCGGGTGCGATCCCCGCCGACCTGCTCAAGCTGTACGACAAGCTGCGCACCCAGCAGGGCGGCGTCGGCGCGGCCAGGCTCTACCAGCGCCGCTGCGAGGGCTGCCGCCTGGAGCTGAACATCACCGAGGTCAACGACGTCAAGGCCGCGTCCCCCGACACCGTGCTGCGCTGCGAGAACTGCCACCGCATCCTCGTCCGCACGTCGGAGTCGGGCCTGTAATGACAGCCTCGCACCAGCTGGTCGTCGAAGCGGACGGCGGCTCCCGGGGCAACCCGGGGCCCGCCGGGTACGGCGCGGTCGTCCTCGACCCGGTCACGGGCGGGACGCTCGCCGAGGCCGCCGAGTACATCGGCGTCGCGACGAACAACGTCGCCGAGTACAAGGGCCTGATCGCCGGGCTGAAGGCGGCCAGGGCCCTGTTCCCGGACGCCGGCCTGCGGGTGCACGTCCGGATGGACTCCAAGCTGGTGGTCGAGCAGATGTCGGGCCGCTGGAAGATCAAGCACCCCGACATGAAGCCGCTCGCCGCCGAGGCGGCGGGCATCCTGCCCGCCTCCTCCGTGACGTACGAGTGGATCCCGCGCGCCGAGAACAAGCATGCCGACCGGCTCGCCAACGAGGCGATGGACGCGGGCAGGAGAGGCGAGCAGTGGGACCGGGCGTCGTCGACGGCCGACCTGGACACCGGGCGTCCGGCCGGGGTGCCCGAGGCCCCCGCAGGCCCTCCCGGCGACCCGGTCGCGGGCGCGGCGAAGGTCCGCGCGGCCATGGCCGCCGCCCGCCCGGCCGCGGCGGCCGTTCCGCAGACGGGCTGGGGGAGCGCCCCCGATCTGGGTGCGCCCGCCACCTTCGTCCTGCTCCGGCACGGCGAGACGGCCCTGACCCCGGAGAAGCGGTTCTCCGGCAGTGGCGGCACCGACCCCGAACTCTCGGCCACCGGCCGTCACCAGGCCGCCTGCGCGGCCGACGCCTTCGCCGCACGGGGCACGGTCCAGGAGATCATCAGCTCCCCGATGCGCCGCTGCCGGGAGACGGCCGCCGCCGTCGCCGGCCGCCTCGGGCTGGAGGTCCGCATCGAGGAGGGCCTGCGCGAGACGGACTTCGGTGTCTGGGAAGGGCTCACCTTCGCCGAGGTGCGCGAGCGGTACGGCTCCGACCTGACGGCCTGGCTCGCGTCCCCCGACGTGGCACCCACGGGGGGAGGCGAGAGCTTCGCGGAGGTCACCGAGAGGGTCTCCGCCGCCCGCGACCGTCTCGTCGCCCGCTACGCCGGCCGCACCGCGCTCCTGGTCACCCACGTCACCCCGATCAAGACGCTGGTACGGCTCGCGCTGGGCGCTCCGCCGGAGTCGCTGTTCCGGATGGAGCTCTCGCCGGCTTCGGTGTCGACCGTGGCGTACTACGCGGACGGGAACCCGTCGCTGAGGGTCCTCAACGACACCTCGCACCTGCGCTGACGCCGGTGCCGTGACCTGGTCCACGGGCGTCCTCGGTTTCGCGGCGGGACTTCTGCTCTCCATGGTGACGGCACCCGTCGGCGTGTCCGGGGCGGTGTTCCTGCTGCCTGCGCAGGTCAGTGTGCTCGGGGTGCCGAGCCCCGCGGTGACGCCCACCAACCTGCTGTACAACGTGGTGTCGTGCCCCGGTGCCCTGCTGCGCTATCGCAGGGGCGGTCAGCTGCGCGGGCCGCTCACCCGGCTGCTGGTCGCGGGCGCCGTGCCGGGGGTCGCGATCGGCGCGGTGATCCGGGTCTTCGCCGTGCCGGGCGACACCGTCTTCCGGGCGTTCATCGCCGTACTGCTGCTCCCGCTGGGAGCCTGGCTGTGCGCCCGTACGGTGCGCCCCGCGCGGCGCGGAACGCCGGCCGGACCGCCGACTCCGCGCGCCACCAGGGGGCTCGCCCTGGCAGTCGGCGTCGCGGGCGGGGTCTACGGCATCGGCGGGGGCTCGCTCCTGGGACCGATCCTCGTGGGGCGCGGGGTCCCCGTCGCCAAGGTCGCCCCCGCCGCGCTGGCCTGCACGTTCGTCACGTCCCTGGCCGGGGCGGGCGTGTACGCGCTGCTGTCCCTCACGGCCACGGGTGACATCGCCCCCGACTGGCCACTCGGCCTCGCCTGCGGTCTCGGCGGACTCTGCGGCGGCTACCTCGGCGCGCGCCTGGCGCCCCGACTCCCCGAGACGGTCCTGCGGCTGCTGCTGGGCCTCCTCGCGCTGGGCATCGGCCTGCTGTACGCCGTCCGGGCCGTGCGCTGAGCCAGGAGGATCAGCCGCGGCCCAGCGCCGATGCTCCGGCGGCCAGCCGCTCCACCCGCGCCCAGTCCTTCGCCGCCACCGCGTCGCCCGGCACCATCCAGCTGCCGCCCACGCAACCGACGTTGGGCAGCGCCAGATACGACGGCGCCGACGCGAGGGAGATGCCGCCCGTCGGGCAGAACCGGGCCTGGGGCAGGGGAGAGGACAGGGCCTTCAGGTAGGCGGTGCCGCCGGCCGCCTCGGCCGGGAAGAACTTCATCTCCGTGACTCCGCGCTCCAGCAGCGCGACCACCTCGGACGTCGTCGAGACCCCGGGCAGGAACGGCACGCCCGAGGCCTTCATCGCCTCCAGCAGCGCGTCCGTCCAGCCGGGGCTGACCAGGAAGCGGGCCCCGGCGTCCACCGTCGCGGCGACCTGCGCGGGGGAGATCACCGTGCCCGCGCCCACCACGGCGCCGGGTACCTCCGAGGCGATCGCCCGTATCGCGTCGAGGGCGGCCGCCGTGCGCAGTGTGACCTCGATGGCGGGCAGCCCGCCCGCGACGAGCGCGCGGGCCAGCGGTACCGCGTCGGCCGCGTCCTCCAGGACGACGACGGGGACGACGGGGGCGAGGTCCAGGACGGAGGAGGACACGGCGGAGGGCGCGGAGGAGGTCATGGGCTCATCCTGCCGCGAGGCCAGCAGTATGCGCAACGGGCGTTGCGCATACTGCAACGGTCAGTGGATCTCGGTGACCACCACGTCGAGGGCCCACGGCCGCCCGGCCCGCCCCGGCGCCTCGGCCTCCACCACGTACCCCAGATCGCGGAGCACCTCGACCAGCTGGGCGGGCCCCTCGGGGCGGGCACCGGCCATCAGCAGGTCGCGGACCAGCCGGCCCTTCGTCGCCTTGTTGAAGTGGCTGACCACGGACCGCTTCTCGACCCCGTCCACCACCTGCGACTGCAGGACCCGCACGCTCGCCGTCCGCCCGGCGATCTCACCCGCGGGCTTCCACGCACCCGCGTACGCCGACGACCGCAGGTCCAGCACCAGACCGTCCCCGGCCGCCTCCGGCATGACCTCGGCCATCGGGCCGCGCCAGTGAGCGCCCAGCGCGCCCAGCCCGGGCAGCTTCACGCCCATCGAGCAGCGGTACGACGGGATGCGGTCGCCGGTCCGGACCGCGCCCCAGAGCCCGGAGAAGACCAGCAGCGACTTCCCGGCCCGCCGCTTCGCGGCGGCGTCCAGGGTGGCCAGGTCCAGCGCGTCGTAGAGCACGCCCGTGTAGATCTCCCCGGCCGGGCGGGTGGCGGCGGTGCGCAGCTCGCCGTTCTTCGCCACCTCGCCGCGCAGCCCCTCGCTCAGGCCCAGCACCTCGCGGGCCTTCTCCTCGTCGGCCAGGCACAGTTCGACCAGCTCGTCGAGGACCGCGGCACGGGCTTCGGCAAGGCCCGGGAGCGACAGCGAATCCGGCTTCAGCGGTGCCCCGCGCCCCGGTGCGGCCTTGCCTTCGGAGGGCGGCAACAACACGAGCACGGGATTCTCCTTCGGACGCGGCACAGGGCCCCTGACACGCGGGAACCCCGCAGCAAGGGTACGGCGAGCCGAGGCACGCGAACCGCCCCCGACCAGGATGCCGACCGCACCGCACCGTCCTACGCTCGGTGGCATGCCCCGCCGCCGGCTTCACATGACAGGCGCAGACGGCACCGCCCTGCGGGCGGCCCTGCGTGAGCTGCGCACACGGCTGGACGTGCCCGGCGGCTTCCCGGCCGCCGTGCTCGCCGAAACCGTGGAGGCGGCGCGGGCCCCCGACGTGTCGGCCCACCTCGACGCCACCGACCTGCCGTTCCTCACCATCGATCCGCCCGCCTCCACCGACCTCGACCAGGCCCTGTACCTGGAGCGGCGCGGGCACGGCTACCGGGTGTTCTACGCCATCGCGGACGTCGCCGCCTTCGTCCGCCCCGGCGGCGCACTCGACGCAGAGGCCCACCGGCGGGTGACGACGCTGTACTTCCCCGACGGCAGGGTCCCCCTGCACCCCGCCCCGCTCTCCGAAGGAGCCGCCAGCCTCCTCCCCGGCGAGACCCGGCCCGCCGCCCTGTGGCGGATCGACCTCGACCCGGAGGGCCGCACCGTGGGCGCCGAGGTGCGCCGCGCCCTCGTGCGCAGCCGGGCGAAACTCGACTACGCGGGAGTGCAGCGCCAGATCGACGCGGGCACCGCCGAGGAACCGCTCGCCCTGCTCGCCGTCATCGGCAGGCTGCGTGAGGAGCAGGAGACCGCGCGGGGCGGCATCTCCCTCCACGTGCCCGAGCAGGAGATCGTCGAACGCGACGGCGCCTACGGCCTGGACTACCGCACACCGCTGCCCGCCGACGGCTGGAACGCCCAGCTGTCCCTGCTCACCGGCATGGCCGCCGCGGCGATCATGCGGGACTCGGGCACCGGCATCCTCCGTACGCTGCCCGTCGCCCCGGACGGAGCCGTGGCCAGGCTCAGGCGCTCCGCGGAGGCTCTGCACATCGACTGGCCCCACCACGTCCCGTACGCCGAGGTGGTGCGGTCGCTGGACCCCGCGAAGAGCAGCCACGCCGCGTTCCTCCAGGAGTGCACCACGCTGCTGCGCGGCGCCGGCTACAGCGTGTTCGAGCACGGAGAGCTCCCCACCCCCGCCGTGCACGCCGCCGTAGCCGAGCTCTACACGCACTGCACCGCACCACTGCGCCGCCTCGTCGACAGGTACGCCGCCGAGCTGTGCCTGTCCGCGACGGCGGAGGTCCGGCCGCCGGAATGGGTGCTGCGGGCCCTTCCCGGCCTGCCGAAGGAGATGGCGGAGGGCACCCGCCGGGCCAACACGGTGGAGCGGGAGTGCGTCGACGTGGTCGAGGCGGCGCTGCTCAGGACCCGGGTCGGCGAGGTCTTCGACGGATACGTCATTGACGTCAAGGAGGACCGGCCGGGCGTCGGCACCGTCCACATCGAGCATCCGGCGATCGTCGCCCGCGTCGAGTCCGCCGCACCGCTCCCGCTGGGCGAACGGCTGAGGGTCCGGCTGACCCGCGCGGACCCGGGATTCTCGAAGGTGCTGTTCGCGCCCGCGTGAGCCCTCGTGGCGGGGCTGCCGGCACCGTCTCGTACGATCACGACTTCGCACGCACGCCCGCGGCGCACCCCAGCGCGCCGCGCGCCTCACCGGTACCGCCTCAGTCGTACCGCACCGCACCAGAAGGGCTCCCGCGTGACCGACCTCGCCGCCGGCCCCGCCGTCAGCCGGCGCCGGCAGATCGTCACCGCCGCGCGCGCCCTTCTGGAGGCGGAAGGGCAGGAGGCGCTCACCATGCGCCGGGTGGCCGACCGGGTGGGTGTGCGGGCGTCCGCCCTCTACAAGCACTTCCCCGACAAGTCCTCCCTGCTGACGGTCCTCGCCGGGGAGATGCTGCGCGAGGTCGCCGGTGTGCTGGCGGCGGCGGAGCGTGCCGTGCCGGGTTCGTTCGCCGCGCTCGCCACGGCCTACCGGGCCTACGCGCTCGCCCACCCGCACCTCTACCTCGTCACCATGGGCCGGGCCCTCCCTCCCGCCGCGGCGGCGGACGCGGCCGAGGCGCCGCTCTTCCGCACCGCCGGGGGCGACGAGGACACCGCCCGCGCGGCGTGGGCCTTCGCCCACGGGATGGTGGTCCTGGAGCTGGGCGGCCGGTTCCCCCCGGGGGCCGACGTTCCGGCCGTCTGGGAGGCGGGCATCGCGGCCTTCGCCGGTCACGCCGCCGGGTAGCATGGTCACCACGGCAGACGAGCCGGGCGGACGGCCGCGTGAGGATCCCCGGATTCTCCCGAGGAACGTCCGGGCTCCACAGGGCAGGGTGGTGGCTAACGGCCACCCGGGGTGACCCGCGGGACAGTGCCACAGAAAACAGACCGCCCGGGACTCCGGTCCCGGGTAAGGGTGAAACGGTGGTGTAAGAGACCACCAGCGCCTGAGGTGACTCAGGCGGCTAGGTAAACCCCACCCGGAGCAAGGTCAAGAGGGACCGTCGCACGACGGTTCTGCGCGAACGACCGAGGGCGGCCCGCCCGAGTTCGCGGGTAGACCGCACGAGGCCGGCAGCAATGCCGGTCCTAGATGGATGGCCGTCTCCCCGGCCGCCGCGAGGCGACCGGGCGACAGAACCCGGCGTACAGCCCGACTCGTCTGCCGCCACCTGGGGCTTTGCCTCGGAAAGGGCCTCTGAACTGCGTCGGAGGCCCTTTTCGATCTTTCAGGGACTTGCCAAGTGAGGCTGCGAAAAGTCCCTCGGAAGTCCCTCGGACAGCACTGAAAGTCCCTGACAAATCCCTGAGCGGAGGGGCGGCTGAGGCCTCTGAGTTGGTACAGGTCGATGGGACATCAGGCTGTCGCTCCACCACGCGGTTGCAACTGCTGGCATGTGATGCGGCGCTCGGTCGCCCCGGCGACCCAGCACAGCCGTTCCGGTGCCGCTGGGTTGCCGGCGGCCTGCGCGCGGAGGGGGACATCAGCTATGCGTGCCGCTGAACCGGATCAGCTCGACGTCGACCGCAGTCTCGATCCTGCCCAGCGTCGCCAGCACCCGGGCGGCGGTTTTGTGGGTCAGAGCGCAGTAGCAACGGCGCTGTGCTGCAAGCCTCTGCGCCGTAGCTGCGGTCGTAAAGTCCTCGATGCGCTCACCAAGCTCGATGGCCTCAGTCGTATTAGCACGGAAGGCCGTCTGGCAAAGCTGGCGCTGCGGGCGGTTGGACGTCCGCAGGCTGCGTCTCGCCGTCCGATGGGAACGACGCATCGAACTCCACGACGCCGTGGTCTCGTTGGGCTGCCGCCTCATCTGCTGGAGACGTCTGAAGAAGTTCGGATCATGAACTGGCGCTGTAGTTCCAGGAGTTACGGCTCACGATCGAGTTGGCGTATGACGCAAGATCCTGGACCCAAACCTGCAGACGCCGCCTCCTGAGCATGTCCAGGAGAGGGAGGGTGTGTCGGTAGGTCGCTGACCAGGTGATGTCGGTGCCGCCATGGAGGGCTCGGGCCAGGTCCACAGACCCTCGATGAGAGGTGAACAGTCCTGCGGCCTGTTCGTAGCTGAACCGCTGGTCGGGAACCATCTCGACGACGCGCTCGCGGCAGCACACACGCCCAGTAAGGGAACGGATGGCGCGCTGGTCATCCACGCGTGCCGGCCGGTCGACTCCCGCAGGTACATCCCACTCGACGTCGGCGCAGGCGGACCACAACGGCCAGGATTCTGCATCCAGGAGCGCCGCGTAGACGACGGCGGGGGACGCCGATGAGTGCGAAGAAGCAATAACAGCGAGGGACGACACCCCAACAAGGGTAGACCGCGTCTCACCATGATCGTGTTACGAGCTCTACGGCAGGTCGAGTGCGGCAGAATAGATGAACAACGGGACCCCCGAGTCGTCGTTGAGAGAGATATCTCGGTCAACAGCACGGGAGTCCCGTTCGCTGCGCGCTTCGCAGCCGCCACCCGATCGGTGGCCAACTCGCAGAAGCCCCATTAGCGCGGCCGAGACGAAGGAGGTGGCCACGACGGCGCGGTCAAGGCCGGCACCGTAGATCAGCACCCAAATCAACCTCAACCCCCACAGCACTCAGCAAGGCCCCAGAATCCTCGGGCGATTCAGCCTACTCATCGAGGCTCCGTCGCCGCTGTTACGAGGGCACCAGCGGATTCCTGTGGTGCGATGCAGTTCAGCAGAGAACGGTCTTGTCGTACTGACCGAGGACGCCCTCGTATATGTACAGCTTCTGCGTACCGGCCGACATCACGTAGCAGTTGCTGTCGCCGGCGTAGTCCACCAGAACCTTCACGCTCATGGTTTTTCCGCAGTTGTTCGAGAGCAGGACATCGAAGCCGGCGGGGGTCTCAGTGACATACCGGCCTATACACGAAGGGGCCGTGGTTGCCGTCACGGATACTCCAGCCGCGGACGCGGCCGGAGCCGAGAACAGCAGGGCTCCAATGACTGTCAGTGCAGTAGCACCGTAGGAGGCCATCCGGCTTCTGCGCATAAGTTTTACCGTCACTTTCATTCGGATACGAGCGACACATGGTTGCGGGAGTGCGCACCGCTACAACCCTGCGCGCAGAGAATGACTGACTGCATCGTGCATGTGATTCGTTCGATGCAGGTACTGCTGCTGCAACAACGGTGCCGACGAGTTTGCACAGGAATGAGAATTCTGGACCTGGCAGGGTAGAGAGCTGACCCAGGTCGGCCTGTTGTCGGCATTCGCTCGCGAAACAGTGCACCACCGCTATAGGTGACCCGTTCCGCGGGCACGACCAGTGCTAGGAGGGCACCGACCTGTAGTCGCAAACGATATCCGCCCCGTTCCAGCACGCTTCAACGCCGATTACAGTGCCGGAGAAGGTTCGGTTTCCACACCCGGCAGCTGATCCGTTTCCGTCACCGACCTTGACCGGAGATCCGCTACTGAAGTAGAAGGTTCCGGATACTCCGACCCCGTCCGCCTCCTTGTCGCAGACCTCGACCCAGTGTCGGTCCGCCCCGACGCCGACGTAGTTCGCAAAAACGGACATTCGCCAGTAGCTCGCCGCCTGAGCCGGGAGGGTGGCAGCGATAACGAACAGGCTGGCGCCTGCGAACACGGCAGCAAGCCGGGCGATCACCAAACGAGCACTCTTCATCGGTCCCCAATCAGAAGTCGGTAAAGCGTCCGGTCCGTGGTTTCCTGACAATCCACCACCGGTGTGCGTCCCGGCAAGGGGAGCCCCTCGCCGCATTGAAAGAGGATGTTGCCGGACTCTCCGAACTGGCTAGAAGTGTCTTTCAAGCCAGCTATATGGCCAGTTAATATGTCATCCGATCGTGCGGCAGCCCTCGTTATGTTTTCCGCGGTTCCGCAACGGAGCCGCTGGCCTCCGGGCGCGGCATGGCTGTGTCCCTCTGTCGAACGCATGACCTGGGGGGTGGTGTCACCGGGCCCGGGGGTGTTCGTCGGAGACGCTGATCAGAGGTCCGGCCACCATCCGGTCCGGCGCAACGCCGGACAGTTCGCGGGCAGCAGGTCGTCATAACGTGGATGCGCGAGCACGACACCCGGGCCGAGGCCGGCACCCTGAACATCCTTCGGGGAGAGGGAGAGCAACGGTGTGTTCGAGGACATGATGCGCCGACTGCTGGAGATGCTGGGCCTCGACGGTGCACCGACGGTCCGCTGACGCAACTGGCGGACACGAACGCACTCCGTCTTTCTTGGGTGGTGAGCAGTGGCTGGGGTGTTACGGCAGGGGGCTGACCTCATCTCCATCCATGTAGGTGGCGGGTCAACCGCTGTCAGGAAGCTTCCCTCCCACCTGATGCGGTCCCTGACCTTGGACCAAGGCTCCGAAATGGCGGCCCACGGCTCCTTCACCCTCACCACCGACGTCCCCGTCTACTTCTGCGACCCGGCCGCCCTGGGCAGCGCGGCTCGAAGGAGAACACCAACGGCATGCTTCGGCAGTACCTCCCCAAGGGCACCGACCTGTCCGCCCACGGCCGTGCACACCCGACCGCCGTCGCCGCCGAACTCAACGGCCGCACACGCAAAACGCTCGGCTGGGAAACCCCCAGCCGAGCGACTGCATAAACTGCTCGCGGCCTGATCAACACGACCACGTGGTGCGACGACTCCTAGAAACCGACTTTTGTCGGAGGCCCTTTCCGGTCGTGCGGGGGCTTGCCCGTCACGCGACGGAGAGTCCTTCTCGAAGTCCCTCCTCGTCCTCCGCTCCGCTCCGCACCCACGTGCCGGGGCGACGCGTCGTCGAGAAGCCGCGCGCGGGGCTCTGGTGACATGTGTCAGCAGGGGACCGGGGGTTCGAGACCGCAGGAGGTCGGGTCGGTGCAGCACGGAGCTCCGGCCGGGCTCGCGCCCGCGACACCGACACCGGCCCCGGCGGTCAGCAACAGAGCTGCGAACAGGGTCGCCAGCCTTCCCATGGTGCGCATTTCGTCTCACTCTTTCCGTCATCGGGATGCGCCGCGGCTTCCTCTGCCGGGCCTCAACAAGGTTGCCTCGTAAAGCATGTTGGATGATCAAACGGAGGCAAAGCGTTCCCGGTGATCCTGTGCGCGCCGCAACGGCCGCATGGACCTTGTGCCCGGATGCGGGGAGGAGATGAAGGAACGGCGAAGCCGCCCGGTGCCCCGGGGAAGCCCGCCGCATTGATGTCGGCCCGGACCTCGCCGTCCTGCCGGAGCACCCTGTTGACGCGGAAGTCAGGTCCGGGTCGGGCGCACGCATGCGCCGGGTGCCGCAGCGTCGATGTGCTTCTCGGTCTCGTCATAGGGGTCGACCGGCGCCCACTCCTTGGTCTTCTTCTTGTCGTCGTAGAAGAGCGGGTGGATGAACCCGTCGGCGGGTGCGGTGCAGTCGTCGTTGGCTATCGCCGTCGCGGATGTCTGCGGGTGCAGCTTCCCGTCACGGACCAGGATGTCGAGCTCCCGGTGGACGACCACCCTGGCGACCTCGTAGCCGGGCGGCTTGATCAGCTTGGCTCCAGTCGTCTTCACCGTTGCGTAGACGAAGGTGTAGTCGGCCCGCACCAGGAGCGCGCCCGCCGGTGTGGCCTCGTACGTCATGGTGCCGTGAGTCTTGACCATTCCCTCAGGCACCATCACCTGTACCTCGTCCCTGTCGAACCGGGTGAGGTACTGAAGCGATCCCCGGCCCGATCCCGGATCCGTGGCGTCCGCCTCCAGGGGCCTCCGCGCGGGATCGTCCGGCGCGAGGAGGTGCAACGCCCTGGCCGGACTGGAACCGTTGAGGGTCTGGATGGAGAGGTTCGTGTCGATGAGGAAGTCCCGGACGGCCCCGAGACCGGTTGACACCTCCCGGTCGGTCAGACCGGCAACGGCCTTGGACTGCGGAAGACGTATCCCGGCGCTGCCGCTCTCCCAGGCAGCGGCAGGTGACCCCCGGAAGGGGATGTTCGTGGTGGCCGGCCAGGCGTCCGGCCACATCGCCTCGTCCAACATGCGCGGGGCGAAGGGCTGGTCGGCAGGCCTCCCGCCCATGGCACCCGCGAGCCAGACACCGAAGCTTCCCAGTACCAGGATTCCGGCACCTGCCCCGAGCATCGCCTTGCGCCGTCGGGTTGCCCGCTCCGTCGAAGCGTCTCCTCACGGCCCGGAGCGTTCTGCTCCGCGCGCAGGCGGGCTGTGAAATCCGCAGGACCTATCGACATGTTTCCCTTCCCCTCTGCGCCGTCCCCACGGCGCACTGCGGGCAGTGCCTCTCACACGCCGCCTGGGACTTCTCACGCCCGAAGGGGCCTCCGACGCAGGTCGGAAGCCCCTTCGAGTCGTTCCGTCGTCACCAGGTGACGGGAAGGGCCGCCAGGCCGTAGACGTTCGCTCCCTCGCTGTGGAAGGACAGATCCTCGGCCGGGACCGCCGACGCGAGGCCGGGGAAGCGGCGGAACAGGGCGGGCAGGGCCACCTGGAGCTCCAGGCGGGCCAGGTGCTGTCCCGGGCACTGGTGGGTGCCGAATCCGAAGGCCAGGTGCCCGACCGGTTCGCGGGAGACGTCGAGCCGGTTCGGTTCCGACACCAGTTCCGCGTCGCGGTTCGCGTTCAGCAGGGAGATCAGGACGCGTTCGCCGGCCTTCACCTGCCATGAACCGATGGTGACGTCCTCGGTCGCCGCACGGGGGAACACACCCGAGATGCTCATGTAGCGGAGGAACTCCTCCACGGCCTTCTCGGTGCCGTCGTCGCCGCCGGCGAGCATCAGCGCCAGCTGTTCGGGCTGCTGGATGAGCGCCAGCGCGCTCACGCCGATCATCGCGGCGGTCGTCTCGTGCCCGGCCACGACCAGGGCGCTGGTCATGCCGATGATCTCCTCCGTGCTGAGCTTGCCCTCCTCGTCCCTCAGCAGCGAACTGATCAGGCCCTCGCCGGGCTCCCGGCGGATCTCCTCCACGACGTGGGTGATGTACTCGCGGAAGGCGCCGAGGTGTGCGAAGTACTCCGCCGGGGAGCTGGCGAAGTTGACGATCCCGGTGCTGAGCCGGTGGAAGTCGTGACGCAGCTCGGTGGGTACTCCGAGCACCTCGCCGATCACGTTCGAGGGGACCGCGAGAGCGAACGTCGCGATGAGGTCCGCTCCGGGCCCGGCCTTCTCCGTCGCGTCCAGGCACTCGGCCACGACCCTCTCGATCATCGGCCGCAGGGTCTGTACCCGCTTACGGGTGAAGATCCCGGAGAGCATGCGGCGGAGGCGTGCGTGCTCGGCGCCGTCGAAGTCGGGCGGGAAGCCGGGCATGTACGTCCGGGGGCTGCCGTCGGCGAGCGGCAGGTGGCTGTACCGCAGGCGGTTGTCCCCCAGGGCGGCGCGGGCGTCCGCGTACCGGGACACGACGAGCACGTCCGCGTCACCGAACCTCGGCTCGTACATCGGGACCCGTACCGGTTCCTCCGCCCGGGCCATCCCGACGAGGCGGGCCGACGGATCGAAGGGGCATTTCGGCTCGCGGTCCGTCACGGCGAACCCGCGCGTCAGACGTTCAGTCATGATCAAGTCCTGGGGTAATGCCGCAAGGAGGCCGCGTCGGGCCTGGTGTGCCGGCCGTGTCGTCGCCTTTCGCGTCGCTAGTGCCGTAGGCAGCCGGTCACACGTCGGCAGCTGCTCCGCGCCGACGGCCTGCCGCGACCGGCCGCGGCCGGTCGGTGCTGTTGTGAAGGGACCCAATCACGACATAATTGACAGGTCAAATAGATCTTACCGCGGGGGCTCTCCGGAGCGGTCGGGATCGTCTCGCCCGGCCGTCGCGTGCGTCACCCTCCAAGCAGGTGATGCGTATCGGGTGCGGAGTCCGCGCCCTCGCGACCGTTCTGGACCGCATGAGGGCGCACGTTCCCCACTCCGCGCCCCGGCGGCCACGTGTCCGCTCGGGGCGGGGGTGCCGGTCTGGCCGGAGGTGCGCGGCCGGAGGTGTGAGGCCGGCCCGTTCGACGCTCAGAGGCTTCCGAGGTCCGAGCTGAGCCAGCGCTCGGGCCGCATGTGGATGACGACCTGCTCGCCGTGCTCCTTCCACGCGTAGTCGACGTAGCCGTCGACCCTTTCGGCGGGCAGGTAGCGCGAGGCGATCTCGACGAGCTGCTCCCGGGTGGCGGGGAGCGTGGCGACGACGGGGCCCTCCACGGAGACGTAGCGGATGGTCGGTTCCACGCGGTCGGCCATCAGGCTGAAACGGCCTGCCCGGGCGATCGCGCCGCCCTTGCGGGAATCCCGTCCCGTCATGATCCAGAGGTCGCCGCCGGGCGCGTACTGGTACCAGATCGGCACGGTCAGCGGTGCCCGCCCCTCCGCCGCGTCCACGGCCAGGGCCGCGACATGCGGTTCGGCCAGAAACTGCTCACGCTCTGCACGGGTCAACGCCACGGGTGTACTCCTCGACAGGACCGGGTGATGGTGCCTCAGCGCCGCATTATGCAACCTTTGCCCCGGATCGGCAGTGGTGTTACGCGCCAACTCCCGCTGTCGCACCCGACCGGGCCCGGTTACCCGGACGTCCGGGCCACAGGGCCACGGCCTGCTCAGGCGATGTGCCGGCCGGCGACCACCGGTCCGCTCCGCACGGTCCACGACGGCACGGTCAGCACCGGGCACTCCGCGTGCGCCAGGCAGTAGCGCGCCACGGACGGCCGCAGACGACGGGACAGCGCCCCGCCCGACCCCGTCCCCACCACGATCACGCACTCCGGACCGCGGGCCGTGTCCACGAGTACGGCGCCGGGCGTGCCCCGCACCGCCAGGCCGGTGACCGGCACCCCCGGGCCGCCGATGCCGAAGGCCAGGTCGAGGGCGTCGCGCAGTCTCGCGGCGGCGTCCTCGCGGTGCAGCGGGAGCGTGGGGGAGAGCGAGTCGAGACCCCGGCCGCCGACTCCGCCGCCGGGGGCGTCCCAGGCCAGTACCGCCCACAACTCCGCGGCGCGCACCCGCGCTTCGGCGGCGGCCGCGTGCAACGCGGCCAGCCCTCCGGGTGTCCCGCTCACACCGACCACGACTCTGGACAACATCCCGCTCCGCCTCGCTTCCGTCCGCCCTTCGCCTCCCATGACAGCGCGGGCCGCGGTGTGTCGCGTGCGGCACTGACGGAGCTCTGACGCGACGGCCCCGGATCATGACGGGGTGCTGACGGCGTCCGCCGTAGGGTGCGGAGCGCTCGGTGCGCTCGCGACGGGATCCCTCCGGCGGTCCGGCGGTTCGGCGGCCCCCCGGTCAGATGACCGGCGGGCGGCCCAGACGCGTCATGCGCCACACCGTGCGCCAGCGCATCGGTCTGCGCACGCCGCACGGGTTGCGCATCCCCTCGGCGAAGCCGGACGCCCAGGCGCGAAGTCCCGGGACCGAGCGCGTACGCAGTACGGTGAGCAGGATCCAGGTGCCGAGGTACACGGGGACCAGGGGCACGGGCAGGTGACGGCGGGCCAGCCACACGCGGTTGCGGGCGGTCATGCGGTAGTAGACCGCGTGCCGGGCCGGGGACGTCTTGGGGTGCTGGAGCAGGAGCGAGGGTTCGTAGAGGATCTTCCAGCCCGCGTCGAGCGCCCGCCAGGACAGGTCCGTCTCCTCGTGCGTGAAGAAGAACTCGGCGGGCCAGGGCCCGGTACCGGCGAGCATCTCCATGGAGAGCGCGTGGGCGCCGCCGAGGAAGGCGGTCACCGGTCCGCGGCGCATGGGGTCCTTGGCGCGCAGGCGCGGGACGTGCCGGCGCTGGGTCTCGCCGTGCTCGTCGGCGATGCGGAAGCCCACGATGCCGAGCCCGGGATCGTCCGCGTACAGCCTTTCGACCGTGCGGAAGACGTCCTTGTCCACCAGGAGCCCGTCGTCGTCGAGCTCGATCACCACGTCGACGTCGCCGAAGCCCGCGAGGGCCGTCAGCGCCTCGTTGCGGCCGCCGGGGCAGCCCAGGTTCTCGTCGAGCTCCAGCAGGGTCACCCCGCCGGTGAGATCCGTCAGCCCCGGGAAGGCGGTGTAGTCGGGGAGCGGTGAACCGTTGCCCACGACGACGACGCGGGTGGGCCGCACATCCTGCATGGCCACCGACGCCAGCAGTGCCTCGACCTGCTGGGGGCGGTCTCCCATGGTCACGACCGATACGCCGATGCGTGGTGCGGACAAGGTGCGTCACTCCTGGGGTTCGGTTGCCGGGGCGGGGTGTTCCGGCCGCGGTGCCCGCGATCGTAACGCCCCGCTGTTCAGCTCTCCGTCGGCGCCCTGTCACCGGAGGGACGGTCGTCGTTCAGCCGGGCGTACATCAGCATGTCCCGGCGGCGGCCCCCGATCTCCTGCCAGCCCCGCAGCAGCCCCTCGCAGCGGTAGCCGGCGCTCTCCGCGGTCCGCACCGACGCGGTGTTCCACGGCTCGATGAGGACCTGTGCGCGCGGGATGCGCAGCTCGTGCAGGGCCCAGGTCGTGACCGTGCGCAGGGCCGCTCCCGCCACGCCCTGGCCGCGGGCCTGCCCCGTCATCCAGTAGCCGAGTGACGCCCGGCCCTCGGCCTCGTCCGCGAGCCAGAGGCCGATGGCGCCGACCGGCCTGCGGTCCCGGGTCCTGGCGATGGTGAAGGGATAGCCGGTTCCCGCCTCCGCCCGGCTCCACTGCCGCCGGACGAAGGCCTGCGCACCGGCGTCGGAGTACGGCGACGGGATCGTGGTGATCAGCGGGATGTAGTCGTCCTCCGCGGCCTCGCGGACGAGGGGCAGATCGCTCATCTCCCAGGGCCGCAGGACGAAGTCCGCTCCGGCGGTCATACTGGGGACGGTCAGGGGTGGTGCCATGACCGCCATCCTGCCGCGCGCCCGCCCCCTGCCACGGCCCGACTCACCCGCCCGCCCGCTCGGCCGCGATCCGTCGACGCCACAGCAGTCCGGGGAGACCGGTGCGGTCCGGGGAGACCGAGGACCTGTACGCCCGGGACCGGGAGCAGGAGGGCGAGGAGGGTTCAGCCGATGCGGGTGCCCGTCCCGCTCACCCTGACGCGCGGGTCGCCCGGGCGGAGCCCGACCGTGAGCGTGCCGGGGCGGCCCATGTCGGCGCCCTGGTGCAGGGTGAGCACCGCGTCGTCCGGGACGAGGCCGAGCTCGCGCGCGTACGCCCCGAAGGCTGCCGCCGCGGCGCCCGTCGCCGGGTCCTCGACCACGCCCCCGACCGGGAACGGGTCGCGTACGTGGAAGACCGTCTCCGACTCCCGCCACACCAGCTGAACGGTCGTCAGGTCGAGTCGGCGCATGAGCGCTTCCAGCCGGTCGAAGTCGTACGACAGGTCCGCGAGCCGTTCCCGCGTGGCGGCGGACAGCACCAGGTGGCGGGCGCCCGCGTAGGCGATGCGGGGCACGAGGGCCGGGTCCAGCTCGACGGCCTGCCAGGACAGGGCGGACAGGGCCTCCGCCAGGTCCCCGGGGACGACGTCCGTGACGTGGGGCTCGACGCTGGTGAGCGTGGCGCGCAGTTCGCCGCCCTCGCGGGTGACGGTGACCGGGACCGTGCCGGCGGCGGTGGCGAGGACCAGGTCGCCCGGGCCGTCCCGCTCCGCCAGCGCGATGGCGGCGGCGACCGTGGCGTGGCCGCAGAAGGGGACCTCGGCCCGGGGGCTGAAGTAGCGGATGGTGTAGCCGCCGAGGCCGTCCGGAGCGGTGAGGAACGCGGACTCGCTGTAGTTCAGCTCCGCGGCGACGGCCAGCATCGCGGCCTCGTCCAGTCCGGAGGCGTCCAGGACGACACCGGCGGGGTTGCCGCCGTCCGGGTCGGCGGAGAAGGCGGTGTAGCGGAGGACCTCGGCGCGCGGCAGTGGGCTCATGTACCGGCTCAACCGGGCCGCTCCGGCACGCATTCCCGGCTCGTGTCCGGGGCGGTGCGGTACGCATTCCCGGCTCGACCGGGCCACTTCGGTACGCATTCCCGGCTCGTGCCCGGGGCGGTGCGGCGGCGGCCCGGGAGAGGGCGGGTCCCGAGGTGGTCCGGAGTCCTGACACTCCGGACCACCTCCCGGCCGTCCCGCGGACCCCCCTTGGCCGCGGTGGCCCGGTCACTGTGGTCAGTGGCAGACCTTGACCCCGCTGCCCTTCGGCCAGGAGCAGGAGTCGAGGAGTGCGCCGCTCGGCTTGTACAGCCGTGCCTTGTCGCCGGTGTTGTTCCAGACGTACGAGCCGCGGTTCCAGTACACGTGGGCCCCGCTGTCGCGGCCCTTGCCGGTGTGGACCCGGACCGTCTTCCCCGCACCCACGGTGCGGCCCTGGAAGGTGTACGTGTAGCCGGTGTTGTCCTTCAGCTTGTAGCCCCTCAGCTGAAGTGTGGAGCGGCCGTTGTTGTGGATGTCCACGTACTCGGCGTTCAGCGAGGTGTTGGAGCGGTTGTCGGAACCCGGGCTGTCGTACTGGATCTTGCCGAGGTGCAGCCCGCCCTGGTGGGAGGCCGCCGAGGCCGGAACCGTGGCGAGGAGCGAGCCGGCCAGTGCGGTGGCGGCGGCCAGGGCGAGGGGCGCGGCGGTGCGTATGCGCATGCGGTGTGGTCCTTCTGTGTGCAACTGGTGAAGGTCAGCAGCATACGGGCAGTACGCGCTTGCACGGTCGAGTCGGCGGAAACTCGCAGAATCTTTCAACTGGCCTCGAAAGATGGGCTATTGCGAAACGAATCGGTCAGCCTCGGCCTACGTACGGCATCGCCGTGGCCAGTACCGTCGCGAACTGCACGTTTGCCTCCAGGGGCAGCTCCGCCATGTGCAGGACCGTCCGTGCCACGTCCGCCGCGGCCATCACGGGCTCGACGGCCACCTCGCCACTGGCCTGGAGGATCCCCGTGCTCATGCGCTCCGTCATGTCGGTCGCGGCGTTGCCGATGTCGATCTGCCCGCAGGCGATCCGGTACGGCCGCCCGTCCAGGGACAGCGACTTCGTCAGACCGGTCAGCGCGTGCTTCGTCGCCGTGTAGGCGACCGAGTGCGGGCGCGGGGCATGCGCGGAGACGGAGCCGTTGTTGATGATCCTTCCGCCCTGCGGGTCCTGCTCCTTCATCAGGCGGTACGCCGCCTGGGCGCACAGGAACGCCCCCGTCAGGTTGACGTCCACGACCGTCCGCCAGTCCTCGTACGCGAGATCCTCGACCGGCACCGAACCCGGTCCGAACGTACCCGCGTTGTTGAAGAGCAGATCGAGTCTGCCGAACCGGTCCCGCACGGCGGTGAACAGCGCCGCCACGCCGTCCGGATCGGTCACGTCGGTCGGCAGGCACACCGTGCGGCCCGGACCGGCCGCGGCGGCGGTCTCCTCCAGGGCCGGCGCCCGCCGGCCCGCCAGGGCCACCGTCCACCCCGCGCCCGTGAGCGCCAGTGCCACCGCCCTCCCGATCCCCGATCCCGCACCTGTGACGACCGCGATTCCCCGCTCAGCGTTCATGGCCCGGCAGCGTACGGGAGGGTTTGCCCCCGCCGGCACCCGGTGCTCATCGCACCGCCATTCGGATGTTGTGTACCAGCCCACGTGACGTCGTCCGCGCGGTCTCGAATGCCTCTGGCAACATCCAGCAGGGGAGGGGCATATGACACCCGCACAGATCAGCACCACGCCCGGACGGCAGGGGCATTCCGCGGAGTTCCGGGAGGCCGCCAGGCGTCTCGGCTCGGGAGTGGACCGCCGGCGGTTCCTGACCGTCACCGGCGCGGCCGCCGCACTCGCCTTCGCCGCCAACCTGCCCGCGGCCGGCGTCGCGAGCGCGGCCGAGTTCGACAGCCGGAAGATCACCGAGGACCCCTTCACCCTCGGCGTCGCCTCGGGCGACCCCCTGCCCGACTCCGTGCTGCTGTGGACCAGACTCGCGCCCCGCCCCTACGAGGCGAACGGCGGACTGCCCGCCGAGCGCGTCGTGGTCCACTGGGAGATCGCCCGCGACGAGCGCTTCCGGCGTTCGGTGCGGCGCGGCACCGCCACCGCGCACCCGGAGTTCGGCCACAGCGTCCACGTCGACGTGAAGGGCCTCGACGACGACCGGACCTTCTACTACCGCTTCCGCGTCGGCAGCTGGATCAGCCCCACCGGCCGCACCCGCACCGCACCCTCCACCGGTGCGCGCAACAGCTCGCTGAAACTGGCCGCGGTCTCCTGCCAGGCCTACCACGACGGCTACTTCACCGCCTACAAGCACCTGGCGGCCGAGGACGTCGACGTGGTCTTCCACCTCGGCGACTACCTCTACGAGTACGCGGTCACCGCGGTCGGCGGCGCCCGCAACTACACGGACCGCGTGCTGCCCGACCACTTCAACCGCGAGACGCTGACGCTGGACGACTACCGCATGCGGTACGGCCTCTACAAGTCCGACCCCGACCTGCGGGCCGCCCACGCCGCGCACCCCTTCGTCGTCACCTGGGACGACCACGAGACGGAGAACAACTACGCGGGCGACACCCCGGAGAACGACGTCCCGCCGGAGGAGTTCCTGCTGCGCAGGGCCGCCGCCTACCGCGCGTACTGGGAGAACCAGCCCCTGCGCACCCCGCAGCGCCCGGCCGGTCCCGACATGCGGCTCTACCGCCGCCTCCGGTTCGGGCGGCTCGCGCAGTTCGACATCCTCGACACCCGCCAGTACCGCAGCAACCAGGCGTACGGCGACGGCTGGAAGGTCCCGGGACCGGAGTCCGAGGACCCGTCGCGCACCATGACGGGCGCCGCGCAGGAGCGCTGGCTGATCGACGGCTGGAAGCGCTCGGACGCTCTCTGGAACGTCGTGCCCCAGCAGGTCACCTTCGCCCAGCGCCGCGACGTGCCGACCGACGCCTACAAGCTGTCGATGGACTCGTGGGACGGCTACCCGGCGTCCCGGCAGCGGATCATGGACGGCGCGGAGGCCGCCGGGATCGACAACCTGATGGTCCTGACCGGTGACGTGCACGTCGCCTACGGCTTCGACCTGAAGAAGGACTTCGACGACCCGGCGTCCCGGACCGTCGGCACGGAGATCGTGGCCACCTCGATCACCAGCGGCAAGGACGGCTCGGACAGGCCGGCCAGCTACGCCAACCAGATGGCGGCCAACCCCCACATGAAGTTCTACAACGGCCGCCGCGGCTACGTCGTCGTCGGTCTCGGCAAGGAGTCGGCGCGCGCCGACTACCGGACCGTGTCGGCGGTCACCACCCCCGGCGCACCCGTCGGCACGGCCGCCTCGTTCGTGACCGAGGCCGGCAACCCGGGTCTGACCCCCGCCTGATCCCGGGTCAGATCCGGTCCGCCGGATAGCGGACGCCGACGCGCTCACGCACCGCGTCGAGCGTCCGCATCACGGCCAGCGAACCCTCCAGCGGCACCAGCGGGGACTCCTTCTCGCCCGCCAGCAGCGCCCGCGTCACCTCGGCGGCCTCGTACTGCATGCCCGAGAGCCCCTGCGGGCCGGGGCCCGAGGTGACCTTCTCCGGCTCCCGGCCGGGCCGGTGCAGGACGAAGCTGTCCGGGTGGAAGAAGCCCTGCGGGAAGTCGATGCGCCCCGCCGTGCCGGTCACCGACGCGACGGTCGGCAGGTCCCCGACGATCGAGCAGCCCAGCAGCGCGGTGGCACCCGATTCCCAGCCCAGCAGCATCCCGGTGTTCAGGTCCACGCCCTCGGGCGACAGCAGGGCGTCGGCCTGGACCCGGTCGGGCTCGCCCAGCAGCAGATGGGCGAACGACACCGGATAGACCCCGAGGTCCAGCAGCGCGCCGCCGCCCAGCGCGGGGTCCCGCAGCCGGTGCCCGGCCCCGAAGGTGCCCGCGAACCCGAAATCGGCCTGCACCGTGCGGATCTCGCCGATCGCCCCGTCCCGCACCAGCTCGGTCATGCGGCGGATGAGCGGATTGCAGTACGTCCACATGGCCTCCATGAGGAACAGCCCGCGCTCCCGCGCCAGATCCACCAGCTCCCGGGCCTCGCGCTCGTTGAGCGTGAACGCCTTCTCGCACAGCACGTGCTTGCCGGCCTCCAGGGCGAGACCGGCGGCCTCCCGGTGCGCGGAGTGCGGGGTGGCCACGTAGACCACGTCGACCGACTCGTCGGCGACGAGCTCCGCCCAGCTGCCGTACGCCCGCTCGATCCCGAAGCGCTCGGCGAAGGCCTTCGCGGAGGCCTCGGTGCGCGAGGCGACCGCCACGACCTCGGCCCCCGGGTTCATGGCCAGCAGGTCCGCCGTGAACCTGGCGGCTATGCCGCCCGTGGCCAGAACTCCCCAACGCACAGTCCCGCTCATGCCCGCCCGCCCTCACAGAAAAGGTTTCGACCACTACGACTGACCTGAGAGCATAGATGCGGTTTCAACGAAGCGGAGACGACGATGCCGGACAGCGGCGTGAGCCGGGCCCAGCGAGAACAGCACCCGTACATACCCACCACCGAACACGCCGCACCAGGCATCTCCACCCCCGTCGCACGGCGGGTCGGACTCCTGGTCACCCTGGTCCTGGGCGGCCTCACCGCGCTGCCGCCGCTCTCCATGGACATGTACCTCCCGGCGCTGCCGGAGGTCACGGACTCCCTGCACGCGCCGGCCGCCACCGTCCAGCTCACCCTGACCGCCTGCCTGACCGGCATGGCGCTCGGCCAGCTCGTGGTCGGACCCATGAGCGACCGCTGGGGCCGCCGCAAGCCCCTGCTCCTCGGCATGATCGTCTACGTCGTCGCCACCGCGATCTGCGCCCTGGCCCCCACCGCCGAACTCCTCATCGGCTTCCGCCTGCTGCAGGGCCTGGCCGGCGCGGCGGGCATCGTGATCTCCCGGGCCGTCGTGCGCGACCTCTTCGACGGCGTGGAGATGGCCCGGTTCTTCTCCACGCTGATGCTGATCTCCGGGGTCGCCCCGGTCGTCGCCCCGGTGATCGGCGGCCAGGTCCTCCGGTTCACCGACTGGCGCGGCATCTTCGTCGTCCTCGTCGCCGTCGGCGCGGCCCTCACCTTCGTCGTCTGGAAGTTCCTCCACGAGACGCTCCCGCCGGCACAGCGGCACACCGGCGGCATCACGGACGCCTTGCGCACCATGCGCGGACTGCTCGCCGACCGGGTCTTCACCGGCTACATGGTGGCGGGCAGTCTCGCCTTCGCCGCGCTCTTCGCCTACGTCAGCGCGTCCCCCTTCGTCGTCCAGGAGATCTACGGCGCCTCACCGCAGACCTTCAGCCTCCTCTTCGGCATCAACTCCGTCGGCCTCATCGCCGTCGGCCAGATCAACGGCAAGCTGCTGGTCGGCCGGATCAGCCTGGACAAGGCGCTCGGCTTCGGCCTGGTGGTCATCTCCCTCGCCGCGATCGCCCTGCTCCTGATGACCTCCGGCGTCTTCGGCGACGTCGGCCTGCTGCCGGTTGCCGCCGGGCTCTTCGTCCTGATGTCGTGCATGGGCCTCGCGATGCCCAACACGAACTCCCAGGCCCTGATGCGGACGAAGCACGCGGCCGGCTCGGCCTCCGCGCTGCTGGGTACCTCTCAGTTCCTCATCGGCGCCATCGCCTCGCCGCTCGTCGGGATCGCGGGCGAGGCGACCGCCGTGCCCATGGCCGTGGTGCAGGTGGTCTGCGCGCTGTCCGCCACCGCGTGCTTCCTGCTGCTCTGCCGGCCGTGGCGCAACAGCGGCCTCCCCGCCTGACGTCGGACCACCGCTCCGGGTACGGGCGGACCCGGGTGATCATGAGGAGACACCGTCGACCGTCCGCGTACGACCGGCGGGTTCAGCCCGTGCGCGGGTAGCCGATCAGGTGCAGCCGGTCCTTGCGGTCCGTCCAGCGGAAGACGCCGGTGCCGGCCGTCTCCATCTCCGGCAGGCGCGTGTTCGGGGACAGCACCTCGACCTCCCCGGCGGGGAAGCTCATCGAGACCGGGCCCGTGCCGCCCTGCAGGGCCTCGTCGGCGTCGCGCGCGTTCGTCGCGCCGTAGGCGCTGCCGCCGTCCGTCACCGAGGCGAACGTCAGGCGCGCCGCACCGCCCTCGTCCTCGAAGCAGAATCCCTTCCCGCCGGTCAGGTCGAAGGCCAGGTTCCCCGCCACCAGGTAGCGGGCCGAAGGGGAGACCACCGCCTGCGGATACGTCCCCGGCTCTATGGCCGGCCGATGGCAGCGGACCGACACGACCGGCTTCCCGCTCACCGCGTCGTGGACCGTCCAGATCTCGTGGGCCGCGGCCTGTCGCGTCCCCGCGGCCGGCCGCCATCTGGCCAGGACGAGCCCGGGAACGACGGACGTCGGGATGCCCGACCGGGGGTCGGCGCCCGCGGGGGCGGACCGGCGGCTGAACCAGCCGCCGCGTACCCAGAACTCGCGTGACCCGCTCAGCAGCAGCCCCTTCGCCGTCTGCCCGCGCACCTCGGTGAGCTGCTCGCAGGCAGGGCAGTCCCGCGGGTACCGCACGGCGGACGCCGGGATCACCGACACCCCGCCGTCCACGGGGTCCACGACCGTGCTGGTCGCGCCGCCGTCGGTGATCAGGACACCGGGGCCCGTCGCCGTGACGGCCGGCACGCCCGTCCACGGCACCTCGACGCGCCGGTGCTCACCGTCCACGACGTCGTACACGTCGAGGGAGACGAAGCCCTTCGCGGGGGTGGGCCCGTCGCCGGTCCGCCCGAAGGACCACGTCACGAAGAACTGCCGGTCGTCCTTGGCCACGGTGAGCAGCTTCGGGAGGCGCTCCGGGTCCGGGGTGCGCCGGGCCTCGCCGCTCCAGCCGGCCCGGCCGGTCTCCGTGTCGAGGGTCCGCAGCCGGTAGCGTCCGCCGGGCGTCCGCACGAGGTAGGCCAGCCGCCCCGTCGTGTGCGAGACGGCGTAGTCGGGACCCGCTGCGACGACCTCCCAGCCGCGTCCCGTCGTGTACTCCCGCGGCACGGTCAGCCGGGTCGCCGGGCCCGCGCTCGACTTCCGGGGCCTCTCCGGTCTCCCGTCGTCCTCACCGCGGCTCCCGCCGTCCCCTCCGCCACAGGTCGCCGGCAGGAGCAGCAGGGCGAGGACCACCACCCCGCCGGCCAGAGCCAGCCGCACGATCCTCTGTCTCATGGTCCCCCCGATGAGCCGGTCCGCCGCACCGTCCCCGGCGCGGGCGGCGATCAGCGTAGCAACGGGCCGGTGACGGGCAGTAGTTCGGTCGTGCGGCGGTTCCGTCCCGGTCGTGTACCGGGACGCCGCGGACACCTGCCCGTCACCGTCCCGGTCGCGCTCGGCCTAGAATTCGGCGGTGAACGACACCCTCCCCACCGCGGAAGCCCTGCGCGCGGCGCTCTCAGCACTGCTGGACGGACTGCCGCCGTCGCAGGCCGCGCAGGCGGTCGACCGGCTGATCGCCAGTTACCGCGGGACCACGCCCACCGACGCGCCGGTGCTCCGCGACCGCTCGGACGTCGCCGCCTACGCCGCGTACCGGATGCCCGCGACCTTCGAGGCCGTACGGTCCTGCCTGGACGCGTTCCGTGAGGCCGCCCCCGGGTGGACGCCCGCCACGCACACCGACATCGGCGGCGGCACGGGTGCGGCGACCTGGGCGGTCGCCGGGGCGTGGGACGGACCGCGGACGACGGTGCTGGACTGGGCCGAGCCGGCCCTCGCGCTCGGCCGGGAGCTGGCCGAGGCGTCCGGCATCCCCGGCCTGCGCGCCGCGACCTGGGAGCGGGCGAGGATCGGCACGGCGCTCGACCTCGCGCCCACCGACCTGGTGACGGTGTCGTACGTCCTCAAGGAGCTCACGCCCGGGGACCGGGTCGCCCTCGTGGACGCCGCGGCGGCGGCCGCCCAGGCGGTGGTCGTCGTCGAGCCCGGCACTCCCGACGGGTACGCCCGCGTCATCGAGGCCCGGGACCGGCTGATCGCCGCCGGGATGAGCGTCGCGGCGCCCTGCCCGCACGACGGCACATGCCCCATCGAGCCCGGCACCGACTGGTGCCACTTCTCGGCCCGGGTCAGCCGCTCGTCGCTGCACCGCCGGGTCAAGGGGGGCACCCTCAGCCACGAGGACGAGAAGTTCAGCTACGTGGTCGCGACGCGCTTCCCCACCGAACCCGTCCCGGCCCGTGTCACCCGCCGGCCGCAGATCCGCAAGGGCCAGGTGCTGCTGGAGCTCTGCACCCGGGAGGAGGGCCTGCGGCGCGCCACGGTCACCAAGCGGCACGGCGCGCTCTACCGTGCCGCCCGGGACACCGGATGGGGCGACGCGTGGCCGCCGCCCGGGAGCGACGAGCAGTCCTAGGGACGCAGCTCCTGGGTGCAGCACTTCACGCTGCCACCGCCCTTGAGCAGCTCGCTCAGGTCCATCGGAAGCGGCTCGAAGCCCCGGTCGCGAAGCGGGTCGAAGAGCCCCACGGCGCCCTGCGGCAGCAGCACGTGCCGTCCGTCGCTGACGGCGTTGAGGCCGAACGCCGCGGCGTCCGCCTCCCGGGCGATCAGCGCGTCGGGGAAGAGCCGGGCCAGCACCGTGCGGCTGCCGGGCGAGAAGGCCCCCGGGTAGTACATGATCTCGTCGGCCGCGTCGTCGAGCACGCACAGCGCGGTGTCCAGGTGGTAGTAGCGCGGATCGACCAGGTCGAGGCCGATCACCGGGCGCCCGAAGAACTCCTGTGCCTCGCCGTGGGAGAGCGGGCTGGACCGGAAGCCGCGTCCGGCCAGGACGTAGGAGGAGGTCACGGCGAAGTCGCCCTCGCCCTCGTTGACGTGCGCCGGTTCGTGGATGTCCGTGAAGCCGTTGGCCCGGAACCACTCACGGTGCGCCTCGGCCTCCGCGAACCGCTCCCGGTAGGCGAACAGGGCTCCGAGCACGCGCCCCCCGACGACCGTCGCACCGTTGGCGGCGAACACCATGTCGGGCAGGTCGGGGCGCGGGGTGAGGAGCTCGACGGTGTGGCCGAGCGCTTGGTACCGGTCGCGCAGGTCCTCCCACTGGGTGTTGGCCAGGGGAAGGTCCACGGGCTTCGAAGGGTCCATCCACGGGTTGATGGAGTAGGTGACCTCGAAGTGGGCCGGGGCGCACATCAGGTAGCGACGAGGGGTGGCGTCACGGGTCATGCGGGCTCCTACGAACGGCGGCCTGGGCCGCGGAACGGCGGGATACGCACGGGGTGTGTGCGTGAGCTCATGGTGCGCCCCCGCCGGGCCGTTGCGCTGTGATCCGTTCGGGTGGTTCGCGTGGGCCGACGGGGTGGCCGGCAAGACGATACGTATCGGACCGCACTGGCCCTAGGCTGGCCCGATGGCACACCGGAAGGCCCCCGACTCCAGCCGCCGCAGCGACCGCTCCCGCCGCGCGATCCACGACGCCGCGCTCGCCCTGGTCGGCGAGGCGGGGTACGCGAGGACCACGATCGAGGGGATCGCCGCCCGGGCGGGGGTCGGCAAGCAGACCATCTACCGCTGGTGGCCCTCCAAGGCGGCCGTGCTCATGGAGGCGTTCCTCGACATGGCCGTCCGGCGGGCGGACGGCGCCGGCGAGCCCGCGATCCCGGACACGGGGGACCTGGCGGCCGATCTCCGGGCCGTCCTGAGGGCCACCGTCGACGAGCTGAACGACCCCGCGACCGAGGCGCCCACCAGGGCCCTGACCGCGGAGGGCATCGTCGATCCGGCGCTGGCCGCCCGGTTCGTGGAGGATCTCCTCGAACCCCAGCTCCAGTTGTATGTCACACGTCTTCGCGCCGCGCAGGAGGCCGGAGACGTCCGCGACGACGTCGACCCGCGTGTCGCCCTGGAACTCCTCGTGGCCCCGCTGACCCACCGCTGGCTGCTGAGAACCCTTCCGCTGACCCACGAGTACGCCGACGCGGTCGTCGACCACGCCCTGCGGGGGCTCACCCCCAGGCCCTAAACGATCAACGATTTCGTGACATTCGCCACGAGTCGCCGCGCCTCCGCACGGCTGTCCGGGCACCCCGCTCGGCGACTTCGGCCACCCGGGGAGCAGGATGGTGGGACCATGGAGACGAAACCGCTGAGGTGAGGGGATAGATGGGCGCCGATTCCGGCCGCTATCGCGGCACAGAGGGCAGGATTTCCCAGTGGCTGCGCAGGCGGCCGAAACCACAGCCGGAGGCCGACGACGCGGCCCGGCTGGGGCTGCTCCTGGCCGTCGCCGAAGCGGGAATGCCCATCTCACCCGCGGCGCACCCGTCCGGCTACCGGTGTTCGTGCGAACGCATCGGCTGTCCCACCCCGGCGCGGCACCCCGTCTCGTTCGCCTGGCAGACGCAGTCCACGACGGACCGCGACCAGATCGAGCGCTGGGCGGCCGGCCAGCCGCTGGCCAACTTCATCACCGCGACCGGCCTCGTGCACGACGTCCTCGACGTGCCCCTCACCGCCGGGCGCGCCGCACTGCAGCGGCTCACCGACGCCGGAGTCGACGTGGGCCCGGTCGCACAGTCCGGGGACGACCGGATGCTCTTCTTCACCGCCACCCGCGGCACTCCCGAGGACGAGGACGAGTGGTGGCCCTGTGAGCTCGACAGCCATCCGGAGACCATGGACGAGCATCCCGGTCTGCGCTGGCACTGCCGGGGCAGTTACGTCCTCCTGCCGCCCGCCCGGCTGCCGGGTGAGCTGGACGTGCACTGGATCCGCGGACCCGAGAACCCCCTGCCCGATCCGCTGACCCTGCTGGAGGCGCTCACCGACGCCTGCGCGCAGTACGCGGACACGGCCGACGAGGCCGACCTCGCCCACGACGCGGTGGCCTGGCCGCTCAGCCGCTGACACCCCGCCGGCCCGGGCCCGCCCCGGGAGCCGGTGGTCAGGAACCCTGCGCCGCTATCAGACCGGGCAGCCGGTTCAGCACGCGTACCCTGCCGGCCGCGTCCCCGGGGTCTCCCGCGCCCTTCTTCGGGACGTAGACGAGCTGGCTGGAGACACGTTCCTTGGTCAGGGTGTTCTTCACCTCGCCGGTCAGCAGCGCCCGCACGTCCGGCGTGACCGTCGGACGCAGACCCTCGGCCGCGGTCTGCCGTTCGAAGTGCTTGCTGCTGAAGAAGACCAGCGCGCCGCCGTCCTCCGTCGTCAGGCCCAGCGGCGCGAACGTCCCGTAGTCCAGCGCCTGGTCGACGTACTGGTAGGAGAAGCCCGGCCTGCGGGTGTTCTTCCGTGCGTCCCGCCAGCCCGAGGTCGTCGCACCCGGGGCGAAGACGTCGGGCGCGCCCGTCCGGAGGAAGCCGGTGTACGTGGTGCTGAGCTCAGCCGGAGGCGTGGCGAGTGCGGCATCCGCGGCGGCGGAGGGCACCGGCTGGGCCCAGCCCCCGGCGCTCCTGCGGAACTTCGGCACCTCGGACGACGCCACGACCGCCAGATAGGCGGCCTTCCACTTGGCGTCCGGCCCGGTGCGCACGAACGCCAGCAGCCAGCGGGTGTCCGCCTTCCCGCCGTCCTGGTCGCGGTCGGAGTCGGTGTCCGCGACGAACCAGCGCGGCCAGCCCGCCTTCTCGGGGATGACGTAGGAGGCGTCCGTCAGCTCCAGCGGCTTGTGCGCCGCGTTTCCGCCGGGGTTGTTCTTCCCCCGCGCGGCCAGCCCCGCCTGGTTGATCGCACCGAGCGAACCGGTCACCCGGTCCGCGTCCAGCGCCGGATCGTATGCCTTGTCCGCCTTGTTGTACGCGACGGTGAAGTCCTCCAGGGCCTTCGCGGCCTCAGACCTCGTCGCTCCCGGCACGACTTCCAGCTCCCCGTGCACCGTCACGCAGCCGCTCGCCGTCACGCTCAGCACCGTCGCCGTCGCGAGCCCCGCCGCCAGTCGACCCAGCCTTGTCATCCGTTGCCTTCTGCGCCTTCTGATCCGTCGTCCGCACTGACCGCCTGAACCCTACCGGGGCGAGGAACAGCACGAGTGTGGGGACGAGATACAGCCCCCACACCGTGACCTGGAGGACGGTCGGGTCGGCCTGGAAGTTGAGGACGCCCTTGAGCAGCGTGCCGTACCAGCTGTCCGGCGGGATCGTGGCCGTGACGTCGAACGCCTTGTCCCCCAGGCCCCCGAGGAAGCGCGCCTCCTGCAGATCGTGGACCCCGTAGGCGAGCACCCCCGCCGCCACGACGACGAGCATGCCGCCCGTCCAGGTGAAGAACCGCGACAGGTTGATCCTCAGCGCACCCCGGTAGAACAGCCAGCTCAGCGCGATCGCCGTCGCGATGCCCGACAGGACGCCGATCAGCGGCGACGAGGAGCCCTCGCCGCTCGCCCGCACCGACGCCCAGACGAACAGGGCGGTCTCCAGTCCCTCACGGCCCACCGCCAGGAACGCGGTGGCCACCAGGGCGCCGGTCCCCATCGCGAGAGCCGAGTCGAGCCTGTCGTGCAGCTCCTTCCTCAGATGCCGCGCGGTACGCCGCATCCAGAACACCATCCAGGTCACCAGCCCGACGGCGACGACCGACAGCGAACCGCCCAGCGCCTCCTGGGCCTCGAACGTCAGCTCCTGCGAACCGAATTCGAGGGCGGCCCCGAAGGCCAGTGAGATGGCGCAGGCGATGCCGATGCCGGTCCACACCGGACGCAGCGCGTCGCGGCGCCCGGTCTTGACCAGGTAGGCGATGAGGATGCAGACGACCAGCCCCGCCTCCAGGCCCTCGCGCAGGCCGATCAGATAGTTGCCGAACATGCGGGTCCCTCCATGGTGTCGGTCATCGGTACGGCATCGGCCGGGCGGACGGTACGGGCGCCGGGGCGGCCGCCCCTGGAGTGGTGCGGGTCATGAGAACAGCGCCCGGCCCCACCAGTCGTCCCCGTCGCGGACGCCCGGCGGGACGGCGAACACCGCCGAACCCACGTGCTGGATGTACTCGTTGAGCGCGTCGGAACCCGCGAGACTGCGCTGCACCGGGATGAAGCCCGTGCGGACGTCCCGCTGGTAGGCGAGGAAGAACAGCCCCGCGTCCAGCCGGCCCAGACCGTCCGTACCGTCGGTGAAGGAGTAGCCGCGGCGCAGGATCGTCGCCCCGCCGTTGGTGTCCGGGTGGGCGAGCCGCACGTGTGCGGTGGGCAGCATGGCCTTGAGGAAGGGCTCGTCGCGCTCCTTGGCCTTGCCGGCCGGAGCGCCCTCCCCCTTGTTCCGGCCGAAGATGTCCTCCTGCTCCCGCAACGGCGCGCGGTCCCAGGTCTCGATGTGCATCCGGATGCGCCGGGCGACGAGATAGGACCCGCCCGCCATCCATCCGGCCCCGTCCGCCGCGCCGGCCCACACGTGCTTGCGCAGGGCAGCCCCGTCCGTGCCCGAGATGTTCCGGGTGCCGTCCTTGAAGCCCATCATGTTGCGCGGGGTCTGGGCGCCGGGCGTCGTCGAGGACGTCTTGCCGAACCCGAGCTGCGACCAGCGGATCGCGGTGCGGCCCATGCCGATCCGGGCGAGGTTGCGGATGGCGTGCACGGCGACCTGGGGGTCGTCGGCGCAGGCCTGGACGCACAGGTCGCCGCCGCTGCGGGCGGAGTCGAGGTTGTCGCCGGGGAACTTCGGCAGGTCCACGAGCGCCTCGGGCCGCCGGTCCTCGATGCCGAAGCGGCCGGGGGCGAAGAGCGAGGGGCCGAAACCCAGGGTCAGGGTGAGCCGGGAGGGCCTGAGCCCGAGGGCCTCGCCCGTGTCGTCCGGCGGGGCCTCCTCGGCGCCTCCGTACGCCCCCTCGCCCACGGTGCGGCCTGCCGTCATCCGCTCGGCCGCCCGGGTCCATTCCCCGAGCAGAGCGACGAGTTCGGCCCGGTCCTTCGTCGTCACGTCGAACGAGGCGAAGTGCAGCCTGTCCTGGACGGCGGTGGCGATCCCGGCCTGGTGCTCACCGTGGAAGGGCACGGCCGCGCCGCTGTCCGACGCCGCTTCCGCGCCCCCGTCGGAGCGCACGGCGGCGACCGCGCCACCCGCCGCCACGGCACCGAGCGCCAGCCCGGCACCGCCCCAGCCGAGCAGTGCCCGGCGCGACGGGACGCCGCCCGTCTTCTTGTCCCCGGTGTCCGCGCTCATGGTCCGCTCCCGCTACTTCGTGACCGCGGCGGCCAGCTTGGACAGCGGCTCGGCGAGCGCGTTCACCGCGTCGGAGAGCTCCTTGCGGTCCGCCTTGCCGACCTTGTCGTAGGAGGTGAAGTCGTAGGAGGCCTTGTCGGCGCGGTACTTGTCCAGCAGCGTGTTCAGCGCCGCGAACTGCTCGTCCAGGGAGGCGGTCAGCGCGGCGTCGTTCTTCGACGCGATCGGCTTGAGGAGGGTGTAGGACTGCTCGGCACCCTCGACGTTCGCCTTGAAGTCGACGAGGTCGGTGTGGCTGTAGCGCTCCTCCTCACCGGTGACCTTGCCGGTGGCGACCTCGTCGAGGAGTTCCTTGGCGCCGTTGGCCATCGAGGTCGGGGTGATGTCCGCGCGGCCGACCCGCTTCTGCCAGTCGAGCAGGTCCTTGTAGAGGGTGGGCGCGAGGGCCTTCTCCTCGGCGCCCAGCTTGCCGTCCTGCCACAGCGCCTTCTCCAGACGGTGCCAGCCGGTCCACTTCTGGCCGTCCTCCAGCCCGTCCTCGCGGACGTCGACCTTCGGGTCGATGTCACCGAAGGACTCGGCGACCGGCTCCGTGCGCTCCCAGCCGATCCGGGATCCGGCGTACGCCTTCTTCGCCGCCTCGACGTCTCCCGCGGCGACGGCGTCCGTGAAGACCTTCACCTTCGGCAGCGTCTCGTCGGCCTGCGCCTGCACGTAGGTGCGGTACCCGGCGACGGCCCGGTCCATCTCGGGGCTGCGCGCGGCGGCCTCGCCCCCGGTGACCTCGACCGTCTGGCGGATCCCCTCGCCCTTCATGCCGGGCTTGCAGGCGATCTCGTACGTGCCGGCCTTGATCTCGGCCGTGATCTTCGCCTTGGTGCCCGGGCCGATGTTCTCGCGCTCGGTGACGATCCGGTCGTCCGGGAAGAGGACGTACACCTCGGTGACCTTGGACCCCTTGTTCTCCACGGCGAGTTCGACGTGGCCCGCCGGGATCTTCTTGGACGACACGGCGCACGAGTCGTCCTTGGCGACGACCCGGACGGCGCCGTCGCCCTTGCCGTCGCTCTTCTCGGCGCAGCCCGTGACGGCGGTCAGTGCGGCCGCCGTGGCGACAGCGGTGACGACAGAGGTACGAAGGGCTCGCATGCGGGGCTCCACAAGGGTGAAAAGAGCGGGGGACGGTGCGGACGAAAGTAGGTGAGGCGGCCCTAACTTAACCGTGCCTTACCTCACCGATACCCGTCTTTCGCGTGATTCAGGTCTCACTCGGAGGGGCCGGAAACGACCGGATCACGGCAGCCTCATGGGGAGCCCACGGAAAGGTCAAAGACGGGTCAAGCAAGCCTTTTCGGTGCGACGAGCGGCACCCCGGTCCGCGGGTGCGGGAACACCTCGGCCGGCTGCCGGTACACCTCGCCCGCGACGCGCCGGTGAACAGCGGAACCACGACCACCGCGTCCCCGGCCCTGTGGTTTACCGGGCGCGGGCGGTGCTTGAATGCCCGGGTGAACGACTTCGACGTACCCGAGGGCATCGACGTACTGCGCGTGTTCTGCGGACCGGACGGCCGCCACGGCAACCCGCTCGGGGTCGTGCGGGACGGGCGTGGATATCCCGGCGACGACACCCGGCAGGCGCTCGCGCGGAAGCTGGGCTTCAGCGAGACCGTGTTCGTGGACGACCCCGAGCGGGGCGTGGTGGACATCCGTACGCCGGGCCTCCGGCTGCCGTTCGCCGGACATCCGCTCGTGGGGGCGGCCTGGCTGCTGGACCTGGAGATCCTGGAAATGCCCGTCGGGGACGTGATGGCGCGTCAGGACGGCGAGTTCACCTGGATCACGGCCCGCCCGGAGTGGGCGCCGCCCAGGACGCTCGAACAGTACGACTCGGTGGCGGACGTCGACGCGCTGACCGGGCCGCCGCCCGGCGAGGGATGGCTCTACGCGTGGGCCTGGGAGGACGAGGCGGCCGGGCGTGTACGGGCGCGGGCCTTCCCCCGGCGGCACGGCGAGGGGATCGACGAGGACGAGGCGACCGGTGCCGCGGCCATGCTGCTGAGCGCCCGGCTCGGCCGGGCGCTCAACATCACCCAGGGGCGCGGCTCGCAGATCCTCACGGCGCCCGCGCCCGACGGCATGGTGGAGATCGGGGGACGCGTGCTCCTGGTGGTCGCGTCCTGACACGGCTCGGACGGCCCTCAGGCGCTGCGCGGGAAGGCCTGGCCGAGCTCGCGGAAGACGGCGGTGTTCAGCGCGAACGCGCGCTTGCACTCGTCGATGATGCGCTGCTTCTCCAGGTCGTCGGCGTCCACCGCGTCCAGCAGCTCCCGGTAGTCCCGCTTGAAGGCCGCCGGGTTGGGGATCTGCTCGAAGACGTAGAACCGCACCCCGTCGCCCTTGCGCGCGAAGCCCCAGGTCTTCTCCGCGGTGCCACGGATGATCTGGCCGCCCGAGAGGTCCCCCAGGTAGCGGGTGTAGTGGTGGGCCACGTAGCCGCCGGGCCACTCCCGGGCGCACGTCGCGACCCGCGCCGCGTAGGCGGCGGTGGCGGGCAGCGGTTCCAGGCCCTCCCGCCAGCCCTCGCCGCTCAGGTGGGCGAGATCGCGCTCCAGCTCGGCGGTGCGCAGCAGCTCCGGCCGGATGAAGGGTCCGGCGACCGGGTCCTCGTGCAGCGACGGGGCGCTGTCCTCCAGCGCCCGGTAGACGAACCACAGCTGCTGCGTGTAGCGCGTGTACGCGTCCACCCCGAGCCGTCCGCCCAGCATGTCGCCCATGAAGGCCGAGGTCTCCGCCTGCGTGTGCTGCTCGTGCGAAGCGGTGCGGATGAGCGTCGAGAAGGGTGTGGTGGTGGCGGTCGGGTCCAAGACGGGCCTCCGGGGACCGAGGGGACGGGAAGTCCGGACGGATGCGCACATACCGGCGGCAGCTGTACGCGCTGCCGCGCACCGATGGACCGATCCTCCTGCTTAGGCTTGCCTAAGTCAACAGCTTCCCGACTGGGTGTCGGTAAAACCCCGCGACTCCCCGGAGGCCTCCCCGGGCCCTACGGGAGGGTCAGGATGTCCGCGCCCGTCTCCGTCACCACCAGTGTGTGCTCGAACTGGGCCGTGCGCCTGCGGTCCTTCGTGACCACGGTCCAGCCGTCGTCCCACATGTCGTAGTCGTGGGTCCCGAGCGTCAGCATCGGTTCGATGGTGAACGTCATCCCCGGCTGCATCACGGTCGTCGCGTGCGGGCTGTCGTAGTGAGGGACGATGAGGCCGGAGTGGAACGAGGTGTTGATCCCGTGCCCGGTGAAGTCCCGCACCACGCCGTAGCCGAACCGCTTGGCGTACGACTCGATGACGCGCCCGATCACGTTGATCTGCCGGCCGGGGCGCACGGACTTGATCGCGCGGTTCAGTGACTCCCGGGTGCGCTCCACCAGCAGCCGTGACTCCTCGTCGACGTCCCCGCAGAGGTAGGTGGCGTTGTTGTCCCCGTGCACCCCGTTGATGTACGCCGTGACGTCGAGGTTCACGATGTCCCCGTCGCGCAGCACCGTGGAGTCGGGGATGCCGTGGCAGATGACCTCGTTGAGCGAGGTGCAGAGCGACTTCGGGAACCCGCGGTAGCCCAGGGTCGACGGGTACGCCCCGTGGTCCACCATGAATTCGTGGGCGACCCGGTCGAGTTCGTCGGTGGTGACTCCGGGGGCGATGTGCTTGGCGGCCTCCTCCATCGCCTGTGCCGCGATGCGCCCCGCGATCCGCATGCGTTCCACGGTGTCGGAGTCCTGGACCTCCGGGCCCGTGTACGGCGTGGGCGCGGGCTTGCCCACGTACTCGGGGCGCCGGATGTTTCCGGGAACGGAGCGGACGGGAGTGATCTCCCCTGGTACGAGAAGCGACTGGCCAGACATGTCAGCGAGTCTAACCAGCGGCCCCGGGGGCACCATGGCAGCGAGGAAAGGATCCGTCGATGGCCCTGTTCAAGAAGCGCACGGTGGGCAAACCGGGCGAGTGGTACTACTGCCTGGAGCACCAGAAGGTCGAGGAGGGCCCGGAGTGCCCTGCGAAGGACCGCTTCGGCCCGTACACCTCCCGAGAGGAGGCGCAGCGCGCGATGGACACGGCGCGGGAGCGGAACCTCGAGTGGGAGAACGACCCGAAGTGGCACGACCGGCCGGGCGGGACCCCGGACGGCCCCTGAGGGCTGTCCCGTGATCCCCGGTGGGCGGGTGCGTGGGCACTTCGGGCTCGTGGTGCGCCGCGAAGCCCGAAGTGCCCACGCGTCTGATGCGTTCGGGCTTTTTCGGTGATACCCGCCCGGGCGGGCAGGGGGCACCCTCGACTTCTCGCACCCCGGTCCGTCCGCCGCCGGTGTGCGCGTCGTGAGCGGGGGGCGGGTCCCTGAAGTCCGACGGGCTCGTAGCGGAATAAGTAAATCCGTTTCTCGGTTCTTCGCGTGCGGCGCGCCGGGCCGGCCTGTGGGGTTCCGGCATTTCGTGGCGGGATGTCGTGGAGAGCGTCAAAAGTGGCGGACTGTACGCGTGGCGTCGCATTCTTTCCCGGCCGGTTGGATTTCCCTTAAGCGGAGTGTCTTATTCCGGACCGTGAGGGACGGCCGGAATTCGACGGTCGCGACGCGACCGCTTTCCGGGGGCGGGGGGAAGCCGGTCGCCAGGTGCCTCCACTCGTTCAGCGCCTCGTGGGCGTCCGGTGTCCGTGCGGGCTGCGCGTCCTCGTGATCGGCCTGTGCGGGTGGGGAGTTGAGGCTGCGTGGCGGTGCGGACGGCGGTCCCCGGCGGTGGCGGGCCGAGTCGCCCCGCGCTCTGCGTGCCGGGGGCGGGCCGAAGGTCGAGTTTTCGTCAGATCGGACATTGCATCCCGGATTCCGACCTGATATCCGCAATCGGAGACGTCGGGTTCAGCGGCGAACGGGCCGCCGTCCCTGCGCTAATATGTTCGCTTGACGGGTCAAGTTGCTTTGCCGGTCCGGAGGGGAATTTCCACCTCTTGTGAGGTTCCATTCCGGAATTCTCGGCCTCGGGCGATACCGGGCCGTGATCCCTGCTGTCCCCGTGTCTCCCCGCGGTGCGGGAGCGATTCGGGCCGCCGGTCCGCAAGGGCGACTTCCCGTCTGCGTCGACTGCGCTTGTTTTCGGACGCGCAAACGATGACAAGGCCGTTCGTCACGATTCCGCGCCGAGTCACATCATCTCGCCGGTTCCGTCAGCTGATTGGATTTCTTTTTTCATGCGAGCTCTCTTCTTCTGCACCCCGGGTGCCGGCCATCTCCTGCCCCTGCTGCCGCTCATCCGGGCGTTCAAGGGACGCGGGGACGATGTGGCCGTTTGCACGGCGGAGTCCATGGAGTCGTCGCTGAAGGCCGAGGGAGTGGACCTCATTTCGGCGGGTGTGCCGGTCGAGGCCCTGGTGGCGGAGGTGCTGCGTACCACGGGCGTCGACCTGTTCCAGGGCGTGACCGTCGAGGCGGAGGCCGAGTTCTTCACCGGGGCCCGCATCGACCTCGGCTTCGACGAGGCCGCGGCCAAGGCGCGCGCATGGCAGCCGGACCTGATCGTCGCCGAGCACTTCGACTTCGTGGGCCCCCTGGTCGGAGCCGTGCTGGGCGTTCCCGTCGCCTCGCTGGCCTACGGCCCCGCCATTCAGCCCGTGAGCGTGGAGCCCATCGCGAAGCGACTTCGCGGCAGGTACGAAGAGCGCGGGGTGACCTACGGTTCCGAGCGCTGGTACCTGGACACCTGCCCGCCCGCCCTGCAGAACGCCGGGTGGGAGGCGCCCGGTAACCGGATCGGTCTGCGTCCCGAGGCGTTCAGGAATTCCGGAGAGGCCCCGCAGCCGAAGTCCGAGGGAGACAATGCGCGGCCGCGCGTGCTGGTCAGCTTCGGTACGGCGTACGCGCTGCCCCACGTGATCGGCCCCCTGCTGGCCGAACTGCTGACGCAGGACATCGACGTGCGCGCGACCCTCAACACGTCGTCGCCTCAGGACTTCGGCCTGACCGACGAGCAGATCGCGCGTGTCGAGTTCGTCGGCTTCACCCCGCTGGTGGACCTGCTCCAGGACGTCGACGTGATGCTGACGCACGGTGGTGCGGGGACGGTGCTCGGTGCCCTGGCCGAAGGCGTCCCGCTGGTCGTGACCCCGCTGGGCGCGGACCAGCCCATCCAGGCCGAACGGGTCGCCGCGGCCGGCGCCGGAATCTCGTTCCCGCTGCTCGACGCGCCCGTCGAGAGCGTGCTCAAGGCGGTGAACGAGGTCCTGACGGACACCTCGTACGCGGACAAGGCGCGGCTGGTCGGCCGGCAGATCGCCGAGATGAACTCGCCGGCGGACGTCGCCGAGCAGCTCGCGGCGGCCGTCGCGGTCTGACGGGCGGACCGGGAAAGCCGTCCCGCTCCCGCCGCCCGGTTCAGAGGTCGACGCGGGCGGCGGGCAGGCCACCCGGCTCCGTGCCGGGTGGCCCGCCGGGCACCGGGCCGGGCCGGTCCTCGGCGGGACCGGTGCCCGCCGCCCTCCTGCGGTTCGCATCCTCGTCCGTCGCGGAGTCGTAGGTGAGGAGCCGCGGCAGCGCCGCGGCCAGCAGCGCCACCGAGGCGACACACGCCACCCCGCCCGACCACACCGCGGAGCGGGCCCCCGTCCAGCCGGCCATCGCACCCGCCCTGACCTGCCCCAGCTGGGGGCCGACGCTGTACGAGAGCACCTCGATCCCGGCGAGCCGCCCCCGCAGCTCGTCCGGGATCGTCTGGTTCCAGATCGTCGACCGGCCGAGCCCGCTGAGCATGTCGCCCGCTCCCGCGACGGCGAGGCAGACCAGGACCAGCCAGATGTCCTGGAACCACCCGGCCGCGGCCATGGCCAGGCCCCAGCCCGCGGCGCCGCCCACGACGAACAGCCCGTGCCGGCGCACCCGGGACGTCCAGCCGCTGGTCAGCCCCAGTGCGAGCGAGCCCACCGATCCGGCGGCGTACATCAGCCCCAGGGACCATTCGGCGTCCAGGTCGTCCGCGAGGAACGGGAAGACCGCGTTCGGGAAGGCGAAGAACATCGCGGCGAGGTCGATCGCGTACGTGCCGAGCAGCACCGGGCGGCTCCAGGCGTAGCGCGCCCCCTCGGCGATTCCGCGCAGGGACGGCTTCTCGGCGTCATGGGCGGGCGGCGCCGACGACAGCCGCAGGCACAGCAGCACCGAGACCGTGAACGTGACGACGGTGACCGCGTACGCCGTCGCGTGCCCGGCGTAGGCCACCACCACCCCCGCGAGCGAGGGCCCGGCGATGGCGCCGACCTGCCAGCGCAGCGAGTTCAGCGCGGCCGCGGCGGTCTGCTGGTCGTGCGGCACGATCCTGGCCATCAGGGAGTCCAGGGCCGGGCGCTGCAGCCCGGCCAGGGCGGACACCCCGCCCGCCACCACGTACAGCGGCCAGAGCGCGGGTTCGGGGGCGAGCGCGTTGACCAGCAGGACCACGGCCAGCAGCCCGAGCCCCGCCTCGGTGCCCAGGATGACCCTGCGGCGGTCGGCGGAGTCGGCCAGCGCACCTCCGTACAGTCCGAAGACGACCAGCGGCACGAGCTCCACCGCGCCCATCGCCCCCACGGCGAGCGGCGAACCGGTGAGGTGCTTGATCTGCAGCGGCAGCGCGATCAGGGCCATGAAGCTGCCGAAGTAGGTCACCAGCCCCTGGATCCAGAGCAGCCGGAAGTCGGCGGAGGAGCGCCAGGGGGAGAGGTCGGGCAGCAGACGGGAGGTACGCGAGGTCACGAGGGATCATGGTCCGTCGCCGCACCCGTCACGGCAACGTGTTTTCCCGGCCGGGGTGACGGGCCCGCCCTCCCCCTCACCACGGGGCCTGCGGGGGAGCCGCCGGCCGGCCCCCTCACCACCGGGCCGGAGGGGGAGCCGTCAGCTGGTCGGCCAGGCGGGACAGCCGGTCCCGGAACGACCTCCGGCCGCGCGGGGTGACCGCCACGTTCTCCCCGGCCGCCGCGCTCACCAGGTGCTGCACCGTGTCGAGGTCCACCTCGTCCTCGGCGGAGACCGTCAGCGCCTCGTGGGCGAGACCCCGCACCTCCGGATCACCGCCGTCCAGCGAGAGCACCGTCGCCCCCGCCCGGCGCGCGTCGTGCACGCGCTCCAGCAGCGCGGCGTCCGGCCGCGCGGGCGCCACCAGGAGCAGCGTCTCGCCCCGCCCCGCCGCCTCGATCCGGCCGAGCCCGACGGCCAGGTGCGCGGGGTCGTCCGGCTCCACCCGGTGGCGTACGAGCGTGGGCCTGAGCTGGGGCAGCCCGCACCACGTCGACTCGTCCACGAGGTGCGCGGCCATGTGCCACGGTTCGTAGACCTCGGTCCCCACGAGCAGCAGCCCGCCTCCCCGGGGGACGACGGACGACCGCAGTGTGCGGGCGAACCCCCGGGCCGCCGACGGCCATTGCGTCCCGGCGAGCACCTCGCGCAGCAGAGCGACACGTACCGCATCCATGACCCGGAATCATGCACGCCGACGTGTGCGGGGCGCCGCCCGATCGCGGTAATCCACCCGGACGGGGGGTGGGGCGGGCCTCCGCGGTGCGCCTCGCGGAGGCGGCACGGGGCGGGGGTCCCGGGCGGCTACCTGGCAGTAGGGTCGGCGCCATGACTACGAACGACAGTGGCAGCACCCCCAAGCCCCCCGCCAAGGATCCGTGGGACCTCCCCGACGTGTCCGGCCTCACGGTCGGCGTGCTCGGCGGGACCGGCCCCCAGGGCCGCGGCCTCGCCTACCGCCTCGCCCGCGCCGGGCAGAAGGTGGTCATCGGCTCCCGCGCCGCCGACCGCGCCGAGGCCGCGGCGGCCGAGCTCGGCCTCGGCGTCGAGGGCGCGGACAACGCGGAGTGCGCGCGCCGCAGCGACGTCGTGATCGTCGCCGTGCCGTGGGACGGTCACGCCAGGACGCTGGAGTCCCTGCGCGAGGAGCTCGCCGGCAAGCTCGTCGTCGACTGCGTCAACCCGCTGGGATTCGACAAGAAGGGCGCCTACGCCCTGAAGCCCGAGGAGGGCAGCGCCGCCGAGCAGGCGGCCGCCCTCCTGCCGGACTCCCGGGTCACCGCCGCCTTCCACCACCTGTCGGCGGTGCTGCTCCAGGACGAGACGATCGACGAGATCGACACCGACGTGATGGTGCTGGGCGAGGCGCGCGCCGACACGGACACCGTGCAGGCCCTCGCGAGCCGCATCCCCGGGATGCGCGGCGTGTTCGCCGGCCGGCTGCGCAACGCGCACCAGGTCGAGTCCCTGGTGGCCAACCTGATCTCCGTCAACCGCCGTTACAAGGCACACGCGGGGCTGCGCACCACCGACGTGTGAGCCCGTGCCGGGAGCCGAATCGGGCATGAGGGACACTGGACGGGACCGCGCACCATCCCCGGACAGGAGCACCAGCCCTCATGCCCCGCCTCGCTCTCTACTCCCTGGCCGTCTGCGTCCTCGCCGTCGCCGCGGCCGTGGTCGCCTTCGTCCAGGGCAGCTTCCTCGGCATCATCTGGGTGCTGCTGGCCGGCCTCTCGTCGAACATGACCTGGTTCTACGTGCGCAAGCACCGGGCGGAGGCCCGCGCCGGGGCGGCCGGCCCAGGGCTGTCCCGTTAGCCGATCAGCGCACAGCCCGGGTCCTGGTCGCCGAACCACTCCTGCCAGAAGCGGTAGGTGTCGAGGCCGCAGTACGTCTCGGCCTCGCTGACGCCCAGGCCCCGCAGCAGGGCGTCCACCGCGTCGAAGAAGACCCCGTTGATCTCCGGGATCCACAGGAGCGCGAAGACGGCGATCAGCCCGAACGGCGCGAACGGCGCCACCTGGCGCCGGACGCCGTCCGACAGCCACGGCTCGATCACGCCGTAGCCGTCGAGCCCCGGGACCGGCAGGAAGTTCAGGATCGCCGCCGTCACCTGGAGCAGCGCCAGGAACGCCAGCGCGAGCCGGAAGGAGAGCGGGACACCGTCCAGGGCGTCCAGCCAGAACGGCGCGGTGCAGACGACGGCGAACAGCACGTTGGTCAGCGGGCCGGCCGCGGAGATCAGGCTGTGCTTCCACCGCCCGCTGATACGGCCCCGCTCGATGTAGACCGCCCCGCCCGGCAGGCCGATGCCGCCCATGATGACGAAGAGCACGGGCAACACGATGCTCAGCAGCGCGTGGGTGTACTTGAGCGGGTTGAGGGTGAGATAGCCCTTGGCCTCGATCGAGATGTCGCCGCTGTGCAGCGCGGTGCGTGCGTGGGCGTACTCGTGGAGGCAGAGCGAGACGATCCAGGCAGCCGTGACGAACAGGAAGACCGCGAACCCGGTCTGCTCGGCGAAGCCGGTCCACACCGCCCAGCCCGAGGCGGCCATGACGGCGACGATCCCGAGGAAGACCGGGCTGACCCGCCGGTCGCTGGGGCGGCGGAACGCGGTGGTCATCGAGGACCCTCCTGAGGCGCTGGGCCGCGCTGCGCGGCACGGGACGGGCCCCCGACCTTACGGGTGACACGGCGGGAACGTCTCGTAGCCGGGTGGTAGTTCCACGCGGAGGACGGCCGTCACGGACAATGGGCGCGTGCACTACGGCATCCTCGGTACCACCCGCGCCCTCCGGGCCGACGGCACGGCCGTCAACCTCGGCGGGGCGCGGCTGCGCGCCCTGCTCACCGTGCTCGCCCTGCGCCCGGGCCGCACGGTCCCGGCCGGGACACTCGTCGACGAGGTGTGGGACGGCGACCCGCCCGCCGACGCCGTCGGCGCCCTCCAGGCACTCGTGGGCCGGCTCAGGCGGGCGCTCGGTCCGCAGGCCGTCGAATCCGCGGAGAGCGGCTACCGCCTCGCCACCGAGCCCGGGAACGTCGACCTGTACCGCTTCGAGCGGCTCGCGGGCGAGGGCGCGCAGGCCGCGGAGCGGGGCGACCCGGTGAAGGCCGTCGCCGTCCTCGACGACGCCCTCGCCCTGTGGCGCGGGCCCGCGCTCACCGATCTGCCCGACCGCGCGGTGGCCGCAGCCCGGTGGGACGCCAGGCGCCTCGACGCGCGGCGGATCCGCATCGGGGCCGTCCTCGCCCTGGGCCGCGCCGAGGAGGCGCTGCCGGAACTCGCCGGGCTCTGCGCCGACCACCCGCTCGACGAGCCCCTGCAGGTCCTGCGCATCGGGGCGTTGCGGGACGCCGGACGCGCCGCCCAGGCCCTCGCGGCCTACGACGAGGTCCGCACCCTGTTCGCCGACCGGCTCGGCACCGATCCGGGTCCCGCCCTGCGCGCCCTGCACGCGGACCTGCTGCACGGGGACCCCGCCCCGGAGGCCGCGGCCTCCGCACCGCCCGTACGCCGGGGGAACCTGCGGGCCAGGCTCACGAGCTTCGTGGGACGCGACGCCGACATCGCCGGCCTGCGCGAGGACCTGACCCGTGCCCGGCTGGTCACGCTCCTCGGCCCCGGCGGCGCCGGGAAGACCCGGCTCTCCCAGGAGGCCGCCGAGGCCGTCGCCGCGTCCTGGCCCGACGGTGTGTGGCTGGTCGAACTCGCCCCGGTCGACGACCCGGAGGCGGTGCCCGAGACCGTGCTCGGCGCGCTCGGCGCCCGCGAGACCGTGCTGCGCGGGGCCGGGGCGGAGGGACTGCGTGCCGTGGAGCGGGGCTCGGTGGCCGGTGCCGGGAGCGCGCTCGCCCACCTCGTCGAGCACTGCTCCCAGCGGCGCATGCTCCTGCTGCTCGACAACTGCGAGCACCTGGTCGAGGCGGCGGCCCGGCTCACGGACCACCTCCTCGCCCGGTGTCCCGGCCTCACCGTCCTCGCGACGAGCCGTGAGCCCCTCGGTGTCCCCGGCGAACTGGTGCGCCCCGTGGACCCGTTGCCCGACCCCATGGCCCTGCGCCTGTTCGCCGACCGCGGCGCGGCCGCCAGGCCGGGCTTCCGGGTCGACGCCGACGCGGAGACGGCGGCGGCCTGCGCCGAGATCTGCAGGCGCCTCGACGGGCTCCCGCTCGCCATCGAACTGGCCGCCGCCCGGCTGCGCATGCTCGGCCCGCGCCGGATCGCCGACCGTCTCGACGACCGCTTCCGTCTGCTGACCAGCGGCAGCCGCACCGTGCTGCCCCGCCAGCAGACCCTGCGCGCGGTCGTCGACTGGTCGTGGGACCTGCTCGGCGAGGACGAACGCGCCGCGCTGCGCAGGCTGTCCGTGTTCGCCGGCGGCTGCGACCTCGCCGCCGCCGAGGAGGTCTGCTCCCTGCCCGGGGCGGTCCTGTCCGACGCCCGCGACGTGGCTCCGCTCCTCGGCTCCCTGATCGACAAGTCCCTGGTGGTGGCCGCCCCCGGCGACGACGGGGAGATGCGCTACCGCCTCCTGGAGACCGTCGCGGAATACGCCTCCGAGCGCCTCGGCGAGGCGGGGGAGCGGACCGCTGCCGAACGCCGGCACCTCGTCCACTACCGGGAGCTGGCCCGCACCACCGACCCCGGACTCCGCGGCCCCGGCCAACTCGCCGCGCTCCGGCGGTTCGAGCACGAATACGAGAACCTGCGCACCGCCCTGCGCCGCGCGACGGCGGCACGTGAGGAACACGAGGCGCTCTGCCTCGTGCTCCCCCTCGCCTGGTACTGGCACATGCGCGATCTGCGGACCGAGGCCCGGCAGTGGGCCGAGGCCGTGGGCGCGCTCAGCCCCGACCCCTTCGGCGAGTCCGCCGAGCCCGCCCCCGCGCTGCTCGAACGCTGTACGGACCGGCCGCCGCCGTGGGAACCCGAGCAGGCCCAGGAGGCCCGGCGCGGCGTCCGGCTGATCCAGCTGGCCAGCCTGGACCACGCCTCGGACGGCTGGACGACCGAAGAGGGCCGGGCACGGCTGCGGGTGATCGCGCGTACCTACCGGGCGGGCCAGCCGCAGACCTGCCGGATGCCGGGCTCCCTCTGGCTGTTCGCCATCATCTTCGCCGGGGAGTCGGAGTCCCACGAGCTGCGTGACGTCACCGACGAGACCGTGCGCGCCTGCCGGGAACTCGGCTACACCTGGGATCTGGCAGCCGCCCTGCAACTGCGGGCCAACCTCCTGGCGAACCGGCCCGAGTGGGCGGGCGAGGCACGGAAGGACGCCGACGAGAGCCTGGACATCTTCGTCCGCATCGGGGACGTGTGGGGCGTGGCGGAGGCCTATTCCTCCCGGGGCGAGGCCAACGAGCGCAGCGGCGACATCGCGGCGGCGGCCGAGGACTTCCGTGCCGCGGTCGGATACGCGGAGCGGCTCGGCGCCCAGTCGCAGGTGGCGCTGCTGCGTGCCAGGTACGCAGCAGCGCTGTGCGAGACGGGCCGGGGCGAGGAGGGGGAGCGCATCCTGCGCGAGGTGGTCGCCGAGGGCCGGGCCCCGGTGAACGAGGCGCGGCCGGCCGCCAGGCTCGCGCTCGCCCAGTGGCTGGGCCGGACCGGCCGGGTGGACGAGTCGCGGGAGCAGCTGACCGCGCTGCGCGGCGAGTTCGGCTCCGAGACGGCGGCGATCTTCGACGGCTTCGTCGTGGGCATGCTGGCCTGGCTCGACACCATGGACGGCCGTCACGCGGAAGCGCTGACCGGAGCCCTGTACGCCCTGGAGCACTCGCGGGGTTCGCTGGCGCGGATGGTGGCGCCGCAGATGACCTCCGCCCACATGACCACCCTCGCCCGGGCCGTCGCCGGGCTGGGCGGCGAGCGCGGCGGCCGGGACGCGGCGATGCTGCTCGGCCTCCAGGGGAAGCTGCTGCCGAAGGGTCACGTGCCGAGCGCCGTCGAGCGGGAGAACCTGGCCGAGGCGGAGCGCGCCGTCCGCGCCGCGGAGCCGGACGAGGCGGTCCGCGAGGCCGCGTACGCCGAAGGCGGCGGCCTCGCACTGGAGGAGGCCACCGCTCTGGCGCGCACGTACGGGGAGGCGTAGGACCTCTCGTCCGGATCGTGCCGGGCCGGGCTCGCGTGCCCTGATCCGGCCCGGTCCGGACGGAGGACCCCGGGCGTCAGGACTTCTTGCGGAACCTGGCCACCGCGAGCGGGGCCATGACACCGGTGATGACCACGGTCCAGCCGAGCGTCACCCAGACCGAGTGGGCGAGCGGGCCGCCCATCATCAGGGCACGGGCGGAGTCGGCCAGGTTGGACAGCGGGTTGTACTCGGTGAACGTCTGGAGCCAGCCGGGCATGGTCCCGGTCGGGGCGAAGATGGAGGACCCGAACTGGAGCGGCATCAGCACGAGCATCCCCGTCCCCTGGACCGACTGCGCGGTCTTCATGGTCAGTCCGAGCAGGATGAAGATCCACATGATCGCGGCGCCGAACGCGGAGGAGAGCGCGATGGCCCCGACGAGGCCGAGCACCGACTCCTGCAGCTCCATGCCGAGCGCGAAGCCCATGCCGAGCAGGATCAGCGTGGCGACCATCATCCGGCCGAGTTCGACCACGATCTTCGCGATGAGCACCGAGGAGCGGGCGATCGGCATCGTGCGGAACCGGTCCATGACCCCCTTGCGGAAGTCGTCGTTGACACCGGAGCCGACGGCCATGGCGATGTTCATCCCCATCATGGCCATCAGGCCCGGGATCAGGTAGTTGAGGTACTCCTCCCTGCCGCCGCCCAGGCTGCCGCCGACCGAGCCGCCGAAGACGTACACGAACAGCAGTGTGAAGACGACAGGCATCAGGAGCGCGTCGAACATCGACTCCGGATCCTTCTTGATCTGGAGCAGGTTGCGCCGCACCAGGGCCCCGATGTGGCGCAGGTTGTTCCGCAGCCCGATCCGGCCCTCGTCGTGGAGCACCGCGGCCGGAGCGGTCGCGGTGGCGTCGGTGGGCGTGGGCGTCAGCGTCGTCGTGCTCATGCCGCGACCTCCTGGGGGTTCGAGTCGGTGACGGTGGCCTTGTCGCCCGTGATGGCGAGGAAGACCTCGTCCAGGCTGGGCAGCGCGGTGGCGACGTGGGCGAGGGAGAAGCCGCGGGTGCCGAGCAGCCCGATCACGGCGGTCAGCTGCTCGTCGCTGAGGATCGGTACGTACAGCAGGCCCTCGTCCGGGACGGCCTGGGCGCCCGCGACGCCGTCGAGACCGGCCTCCCGCAGCGCCTGCGCCATGGCGGCCAGTTCGGCAGGGTCGGAGGGACGGATCTGCAGGGTCCGGCCGCCGACCTTCGCCTTGAGCTCGTCGACACCGCCCCGGGCGATGATCTTGCCCTGGTCGATGACGGTGAGCTCACTGGCGAGCTGTTCGGCCTCCTCCATGTACTGCGTGGTGAGGAGCACGGTCGCCCCTTCCGCGACCATGCGCTGCACCTCGTCCCAGACCTCGTTGCGGGTACGGGGGTCGAGCCCGGTCGTCGGTTCGTCCAGGTAGAGGACGGCCGGGCTGCCGATCATGGAGGCGGCCAGGTCGAGCCGGCGCCGCATGCCGCCGGAGTACTCCATCGCGGCCTTCCGGGCCGCGTCGGTGAGCGAGAAGCGCTCCAGCAGCTCGTCGGCGCGGGATCGGGCCTTCTTGCGCGGCAGGTCGAGCAGCCGCCCGATCATGTAGAGGTTCTCCCAGCCGGACAGCTTCTCGTCCACCGAGGCGTACTGCCCGGTCAGGCCTATGGTCCGGCGCAGCTGCCGGGGCTGCTTCACCACGTCGTAGCCCGCCACGACCGCGTGCCCGGCGTCGGGCAGGATCAGGGTGGACAGGCAGCGTACGAGAGTGGTCTTGCCGGCGCCGTTGGGCCCGAGCACGCCGAGGACGGTGCCCTCGCGTACGTCGAGGTCCACCCCGTCCAGCGCCTTGGTCGTGCCGTAGTGCTTGACCAGCCCCCGCACCTCGACGGCGTTCGCGCCGCCCCTGAGGTTCTTGTCGTGTCGCTTCATGGACACCATGACACCAGCAGCCACCGACAAGTCACCGACATGTCGCTGACAGCGGGCCGACCCAAGGCGACAGCCCGCCGATGGGGGAAGTCGGCGGGCTGTCGGTGGTGCGGCAGTGGTCGGCGGGGCGTCAGTGGAAGGTGTGCTCCGCGGCCGGGAACGTACCGCCGACGACCTCTTCGGCGTACTCCCTGGCGGCGTCGGCGAGCACCTGACGCAGGTTCGCGTACTGCTTGGTGAAGCGCGGCACCTTGCCGCCGGTCAGCCCGACCATGTCGGTGTAGACCAGGACCTGGGCGTCCGTGTCGGGCCCGGCGCCGATGCCGACGGTCGGGATGTGGAGCGTGCGGGTGACCTCGGCGGCCAGCTCGGCCGGCACGAGCTCCAGGACGACGGCGAACGCGCCCGCGTCCTGCACGGCCTTGGCGTCGCGCAGGAGCTGCTGGGCGGCTTCCTCGCCGCGGCCCTGCACCCGGTAACCCATGGCGTTGACGGACTGCGGCGTCAGGCCGATGTGGCCCATGACGGGGATGCCGGCCTCGACCAGGAGGCGGATCTGCTCGTGCGAGCGTTCGCCGCCCTCCAGCTTGACCGCGCCGACGCCGGCGTCCTTGATCAGCCGGGTGGCGTTGCGCAGGGCCTGGACCGGGCCCTCCTGGTACGACCCGAAGGGCAGGTCGGCGACGACGAGGGCGCGCTTGGTGCCCCGCACGACCGCCGCGGACAGGACGGCCATCTCGTCCATGGTGACGGGCACCGTGGTCTCGTAGCCCAGGTGACAGTTGCCCATGGAGTCGCCGACGAGCATGACCGGGATGCCGGCCTCGTCGAAGACGGACGCGGTCATCGCGTCGTAGGCGGTGAGCATCGGCCACTTCTCGCCGCGCTCCGTGGCGGCGGCGATGTCGTGGACGGTGATGCGGCGGGTGCTCGTGCCCCCGTACAGCGCCTTTCCGGCGCCGGGAGCGATACCCGCGGAAGGTGTTACGGACTGGTTCTGCGCAGCCTGAAGCGACATGGCCAACGGCTCCTTCGTCATCTCGTGGCGCCCTGACGGCGTCCCCGGATCCCTTCCATGGTGGCATCCCGCGGCCGTTCCCGGGAAGTGGGCCCACCGGGGCCCCCGAACGGTGCGCGGCGGCCGGGTAAAGTCTTTCAAATACGAGACGGTCTCGTATTGGAAGTCGGTTAGAGTCCTGGCCATGTCCATACCGTCCGGCGCCCCCGCCGTCGCGCCCCGTGTCCCCGAGGCGGTCCACCGCCGCCGCTGGGCCATCCTCGGCGTCCTCATGTTCAGCCTGCTCATCGTCGTCCTCGACAACTCGATCCTGAACGTCGCGGTCAAGACGATCGCCAGCCCCGCCCCGACCGGCATCGGTGCCACCCAGAGCGAGCTGGAGTGGGCCATCAACTCCTACACGCTCGTCTTCGCCGGGCTGCTCTTCACCGCCGGACTCCTGGGCGACCGCATCGGCCGCAAGAAGGTCCTGCTGGCCGGAATCCTGGTCTTCGGCATCGGCTCCGGCCTGGCCGCGCTCTCCACCTCGCCCGGCGAGCTCATCACCTGGCGCGCGCTGATGGGCTTCGGCGCGGCGTTCGTGATGCCCGCCACCCTCGCCGTCCTGATGAACGTCTTCGAGCGCGACGAACAGCCCAAGGCCATCGGCATCTGGGCCGGCAGTGTCGGGCTCGGCATCGCCATCGGCCCGATCACCGGCGGGGTGCTCCTGGAGCACTTCTGGTGGGGGTCGATCTTCCTGGTCAACGTGCCCGTGGTGATCGTCGCCCTGATCGCGATGGTCCTGCTCGTCCCCGACTCCCGCGATCCGAACCCCGGCCGCGTCGACCCGCTCGGGGTCGTCCTGTCCATCGTCGGCCTGGTCCTGCTGGTGTACGGCATCATCCGGGGCGGCGAGCTGGCCTCCTTCGCCGACGTCACCGTCCTCGCACCGCTGATCGGCGGCCTGCTGGTGCTGACGGGCTTCGTCTGGCACGAGAAGCGCAGCAGCCACCCGTCCATCGACATCAGCTACTTCCGCAAGCCCGCCTTCTCGGCCGCCGTCGCGGCCATAGCGCTGGTCTTCTTCGCGCTGATGGGCGTCACGTTCTTCTCCGCCTTCTACCTGCAGAGCGTGCGCGGCTACTCGGCGCTGGAGTCCGGCCTGCTGATCCTGCCGCTCGCCGTCGCCCAGATGCTGTTCGCGCCGCGCACCCGTCTGGTCGTCGACCGCTTCGGCGCCCGCGCGGTCTGCACCGCCGGAATGCTCTTCGTCGCCGCCGGTCTCGCGGCCTTCGCCCTGTTCGACGCGGACACACCGCTCTGGGTGCTGTGCCTGGTCTTCTTCGTCCAGGGCACGGGCATGGCCCACATCATGCCGCCGGTCACCGTCGCCGTGATGCAGGCGCTGCCCCGCGAGCGGGCCGGTTCCGGCTCCGCCATCAACAACACCTTCCGCCAGGTCGGCGGGGCGCTCGGCATCGCCGTACTCGGCTCGGTGCTCTCCACGGTCTACCGCAGCGACATGGAGGGGCACCTCGGCGGCGTACCGGCCGGTGCGCGGGACGCGGCGGGGGAGTCCATCGAGGCGACCCTGGGCGTCGCGGAGAAGCTCGGCCCCGCCGGCAGGCCGCTGATCGCCGCGGCGCACGACGCGTTCATCGGCGCGATGCACGTCACCGCCCTCGGCTCCGCGGCCGTCGCCCTGGTCGGCGCCGCCGTCGTGGCCGCCTTCCTGCCCGGCAGGCCGCCGGCCGCCACGCCCGAGGTCAGCGAGGAACGGGTGCTGCAGTCCTGATCCCCTCACCGGCCGGCGGTCGCCGCGCGTCCGCCGGTCGGCGAGAATCGGGACGACGGACAGCGAACGGCGGAACGGCGCAGCGAGAGGCGGCCACGTGCGGCAGGCGGCACAGAACCCGGGGCACGATCCGGAGCGGGACGGGCCGCACGACCCGGCCGCTCCCGGCCCGGAGCCGCGCCGCGGCCGCCCGCGCAGCGCGGCCGTGGAGCGTGCCATCCTCGACGCCGTCGTGGAACTCCTGGAGGCGGGCGAGACGCTCGACGGCCTGTCCATCGAGCGGATCGCCCGCACCGCCGGCGTCGGCAAGGCCACCATCTACCGCCGGTGGAGCGGCAAGGAGGAGATCTTCGTCGACGTCCTGCGTGACATCGAGCCCCCCGAGCCCACCGTCTCCGGCACCGCGGGCCTCGACGACCTGCGCGTCCTGCTGGAGTCCATGCGGACGCGAGGACTCGCCCAGCGCTCGTCGGCCCTCCTGCACAACGTGTTCGTGCAGATGAAGAAGCACCCCAGACTGTGGACCGAGTACCAGAGCACCGTCATCGCGCCGCGCCGCGCCGCCATGCTGGCCGCGGTGCGGCGGGCCGTGGACGCGGGGGAGCTCCGCGACGACCTCGACGTGGATTTCATGGACGACCTCTTCCTGGGCCCCATGCTCGTACGCACCGTCCACCGTCCCGAGGCGCCCCTGCCGGAGGACCTCGCGGACCGCATCATCCGGATCCTCCTCCAGGGCCTCGCGCCCCGGCCGCCGAAGTCCCAGGTCACGGGCGCGGGGGCGGCGGCGTCCGCAATGTGATCGTTCTGTCACAAGCCGGACGAGCGTGACGACGGGCGGGAACCCGTCGCGTCGTTCACGTCGTCCTGATGGCAGTACTGCCGTCGTCGGCGGCACCAATGGCGTCACCCATCGCCTAGGGTCGTGAGGCGCGGTGATGTGTACGGCAAGTCAGTGAGGACGAGCGCGATGGTGCAGGCGTACAAGGCGGACACCGAGAGCGCCGGCGTGGGTTCGCAGCCGGTTTCACGTATCGGGGCCCTGCGCCGCAGAGTCGCGTCCGACCGGGGCATCTGGCGGCGGGGCATCATTCTCGCGCTCTGCTCGGTCGCCCTGACCCTCGTGATGATGCTGCACGCCGACATCCCCAACACCGTGGGCAACCTGGGCAGTCTCATCGAGACGTTCCTGCCCTGGTTCGGCCTCGTCGTGCCGGTTCTGCTGGCACTCGGCCTGCTACGGCGCTCGGCGACCGCGGTGATCGCGCTGGTCCTGCCCGTCACGGTCTGGCTCAACCTCTTCGGCGGCCTGCTGTTCAGCGACAAGTCGGGCGCCGGTGGTGACCTCACCGTCGCGACGCACAACGTCAACGCGGGCAACCCCGATCCCGCGGGGACCGCCCGCCAGGTCGCCGGCTCGGGTGCGGACGTCGTCGCCCTCCAGGAACTGCCCACCGGAAAGGTGTCGGCCTACGAGGACGCGCTCGCCGAGCGCTACCCGCACCACTCCGTGCAGGGCACCGTCGGACTGTGGAGCAAGTACCCCGTGTCGGACTCCAGGCCCGTCGACATCAAGCTGGGCTGGACCCGCGCCATGCGCGCCACGGTCACGACGCCCGAGGGCCCGGTGAAGGTGTACGTCGCCCACCTGCCGTCCGTGCGGGTCAAGCTGAACGCCGGCTTCACGGCCAACCAGCGCGACGACAGCGCGGACGCGCTCGGCGAGGCGATCGCCCACGAACCGGTGGAGAGGGTCGTACTGCTCGGAGACCTGAACGGCACGATGAACGACCGCTCGCTGCACGCGGTCACCTCCCAGATGCGCTCCACCCAGGGCGCGGCCGGTGACGGCTTCGGCTTCAGCTGGCCGGCGTCCTTCCCGATGGCGCGGATCGACCAGATCATGGTCAGGGGCGTCGAACCCCTCGCCTCCTGGACCCTTCCCGCCACGGACAGCGACCACCTTCCGATCGCCGCCCGCGTCGAACTGTGAGTGGCCCGCCCTGACGGCGGGCGGGCTTCCCGGCCCGCCGTCAGGGCGCACCGGCCCACTCCCCGGACCGGCCGACTCCCCGGACCGGCCGTACTCGCCCGGGGCGCCGGGGAGTTCACGCCGCCCGGCCCGCTGCCGCGCCTCGCCGGCGAGCCCTGTGCGCCTCGCCGGACGCCGCCGGACGCCGCCGGTCCCTCCGCTCAGCGAAGCGCTGCCGGGCCGAACTGCGCCTGCGCGCAAGGGACCGGTGCGCGGGCGCGCTCCGGCGAGGGCTCCTGGGGTGCCGTCGGACAGGTGCGCGGCCCGCCGCCCGCCGGGTACGGTCGTGCGCGGCCCCGCCGAGTGATGCCCACATCACACCTCGGCGCAACGGCTCGTTCACCTCCGGGCATCAAACGTCTGAGAGACTTTGTTCCGACGGGATACATAACCCGTCCCGGCAACGACGCCGACGCTCCCGCCACCACACCGCCGCCTCCCGCCCTCCACGGACCGGGTGGCCACCCCCGAAAGGTCCCCACCATGCCCCTGGCCCTGCTCGCCCTCGCTGTGAGCGCCTTCGGCATCGGCACCACCGAGTTCGTGATGATGGGGCTGCTGCCCAACGTCGCGGACGATCTGGGAACGTCCGTCCCCACCGCCGGCTACCTCGTCTCGGCGTACGCGATCGGCGTCGTGCTCGGTGCCCCCCTGCTCACCGGTCTCGGCTCCCGGATACCGCGCAAGCGGATGCTCCTGCTGCTGATGGCCGTCTTCACCGTCGGCAACGCCGCCTCCGCCTTCGCACCCGGCTTCGGCTGGCTCATGGCCGGCCGGTTCCTGGCGGGGCTGCCGCACGGGGCCTTCTTCGGCGTCGGCGCCGTCGTCGCCGCCCGCCTCGTGCCGGACGGACGGCAGGCCCGCGCCGTCGCCACGATGTTCCTCGGACTCACCGTCGCCAACATCATCGGTGTCCCCGCCGCGACCCTGCTGGGACAGCACCTCGGCTGGCGCGCCACCTTCCTGGTGGTCGCGGTCATCGGCCTCGGCGCGATGGCGGCGCTCGCCCGTCTCGTCCCGCAGATCCCCGTCGAGGCGCACCAGAACATCCGCCGCGAGCTCAGCGCGCTGGGCAACCGGCAGGTGCTGCTCGGCCTGCTCACCGCCGTCCTCGGCTTCGCGGGTGTCTTCGCCGTGTACTCCTACCTCTCCTCCATGACGACCGAGTCGATGGGCTTCGGCGAGTCCTCGGTCACGCTGGTGCTCGCGCTCTTCGGCATCGGCATGACCCTGGGCGCCCTCGCGGCCGGACCGCTGACCGACAGGGCGCTGCGTCCCACCCTCTACAGCTCGCTGGCGGCGCTCGCCGTCGTCCTCGTCGTCTTCCCGTTCACGGTCCACGTGCGGTGGGCGGCGCTGGTCATGGTGGTCCTGCTCGGCGGCATCGGCTTCCTGACCACCACTCCGCTGCAGATGCTCGTGATGAACAAGGCCAAGGACGCGCCCACGCTCGCCTCCGCCTCCAACCACTCGGCCTTCAACCTCGCCAACGCGGGCGGGGCCTGGCTCGGCGGTGTGGCCATCGCGGCGGGCTGGGGCTGGACGTCCCCGGCCTTCGTCGGCGCCGTCCTGGCGGTCGCCGGGCTCGGGGTCGCGGCCACGGCCGGCTTCCTGGACCGCGCCCCCGGCGCGTCCCGCGTGGTCGCCTCCGGCGCCCTGGCGGGGGAGGCCCCGGTGCGCGAACAGGCCGGGGCGCGCTCCTCCGAGTCCTGAGCCGCGCGAGGCCCGGCCCCTCGGTCCACGGCCCGCACACCGGTTTCAGCCGGCGCGCGGGCCCGTCCGCGGGGCGGACGCACGGACCGCCTGCCCGCCGCCGGTCCAGCTCCCGGGCACCGGTACCTGGACCTGGACCGGCGGCCCCGTCAGGTCGACTCGCGCCACTGGTTGGTGATCGGGAGCCTGCGGTCCTTGCCGAAGCCCTTCGGCGAGATCTTCGTGCCCGGCGGGTACTGCCGGCGCTTGTACTCGGCCGCGTCCACCATCCGCAGCGTCCTCGTCACCAGGGCGTCGTCGAAGCCGGCGGCCACGATCGCGTCCCTGCCCTGGTCCCGGTCGACGTACATCTCCAGGATCCGGTCCAGCACGTCGTAGTCCGGCAGGGAGTCCGTGTCGACCTGGCCCGGCCGCAGTTCGGCGCTCGGCGGCTTGGTGATCGAGGCCTCCGGGATCGGCGGGACCTGCCCCCGCTCCTCGGCGGCCCGGTTACGCCACCTCGCCAGACGGAAGACCGACGTCTTGTACACGTCCTTGATCGGCCCGTAGGCGCCGACCGAGTCCCCGTACAGCGTGGAGTAACCCACCGCCAGCTCGGACTTGTTGCCCGGCGCCAGCACCATCTGGCCCTCCTGGTTCGACAGGGCCATCAGCATCGTGCCGCGCAGCCGGGACTGGAGGTTCTCCTCGGCCAGCCCGGTGAGTGCCAGCGAGCCCATGTAGGCGTCGAACATCGGCTCGATGGGTACGGTGCGGAAGTTCAGCCCCGTGCGCCGGGCCAGCTCGGCGGCGTCGCCCTTGGAGTGCTCCGAGGAGTACTTCGACGGCATCGAGACCCCGTACACCTGCGCGGCACCGAGCGCGTCGCAGGCGATCGCCGCGACCAGCGCCGAGTCGATACCGCCCGAGAGCCCGATCAGCGCACTGCTGAAACCGTTCTTCGCGGCGTACGCGCGCAGTCCCACCACCAGCGCCGAATACAGCTCCTCGTCGTCGTCCAGCCGCTCGGCGCAGCCCCCCGTCAGCTCGGGCTCGTAGGCGGGGAGCGGATCCTCGCTCAGTACCACGTGGTCGATCCGCAGCCCGTCGTCGACGGTCCCCGACGGCGCCGCGGCCGGAGCGGCGGGCAGGTCCAGATCCAGGATCACGCTCCCCTCGGCGAACTGGGGTGCGCGGGCGATGACTTCGCCGTCCTTGTCGACCACGATCGAGTCGCCGTCGAAGACCAGCTCGTCCTGACCGCCGGTCATCGCGAGGTAGGCGGTGGTGCAACCGGCCTCTCGGGCGCGCCTGCGGACCAGTTCGAGCCGCGTGTCGTCCTTGTCGCGCTCGTAGGGCGAGGCGTTGACGGACAGCAGGAGCCCCGCCCCGGCGGCGCGGGCGGCGGGGACCCGCCCGCCGTCCTGCCAGAGGTCCTCGCAGATCGCCAGGGCCACGTCGATTCCGTGGACCCGCACGACGGGCATCGAGTCGCCGGGCACGAAGTACCGGAACTCGTCGAACACGCCGTAGTTGGGCAGGTGGTGCTTGGCGAAGTTCAGTGCGACACCGCCGCGGTGCAGCACGGCCGCGGCGTTGCGCGGGGACCCCGCGGGCTGCCCGTAGCGCACCGCGGCGTGCTCCGAGCGGTCCAGGTAGCCGACGACGACCGGCAGTTCGCCGAAGCCCTCGTCGGCGAGGCGGGAGGCGAGCGCGCGCAGCGCCTCCCGCGACGCCTCGACGAAGGACGAGCGCAGCGCCAGGTCCTCGACGGGGTAGCCGGTCAGCACCATCTCGGGGAACGCCACGAGGTGGGCGCCCTGCTCGGCGGCGTGCCGGGTCCAGTGGACGATCGACTCGCAGTTGCCGGAGATGTCACCGACGGTCGCGTCGATCTGGTTCAGTGCGAGACGTAGTTGAGGCACGGAACCAGTGTAATCGTCTGACTGACGCGATGTCCTGGCGAGCCGCCGTCCACCGGGCCCGTCCCGCGCGGGGACGCCGTCGCGCGGGGCTCAGCGGAGGTAGCCGAGCACCGTCATCATGCCTGCCTCGGCGTGGTACACGTTGTGGCAGTGCAGCATCCACAGGCCGGGGTTGTCGGCGTCCAGGTCCACCGTCAGCGACCGGCCGGGCAGGACCGCCGCGGTGTCCTTGCGGGCTCCGAGGGCCGTACCGGCCAGCGCGAACGTGTGGCCGTGCAGATGGATCGGGTGCCACATCGAGGTGCGGTTGGTGAAGACCAGCCGCACGCGCTCGCCGGCCTTCACGGGCTGCCGCACGGCCGGGGCGTAGGGCTTGCCGTCGAAGCCCCAGTCGTACGCGTCCATGGAGCCCGTCAGTGTCATGCGCACGGTCCGGTCGGGCTCACGGTCCGCCAGGGCCACCGACTCGTCCGCCACCAGCCGGTCGGCGGTGACGAGTTCGCCGTCCAGCTCGGAGGGCCGGGCGGTGGCGGGCGGGATCTCGCCCGACGCCGTCCTGAGCACGGCCAGTGCCTGCGCGTCCTTGCCCTCGGCGAGCGCGGTGAGCGGGAAGACTCCGTCCCCGGCGGTCACCAGCACGTCGTAGCGCTCGCCCATCGCCAGCAGCAGGGTGTCGGTCTCGGCGTGCTGGACGGGGTAGCCGTCCGTGTGCGTCACGGTCATCCGGTGGCCGCCGAGCGCCAGCCGGAACGCCGTGTCGCCGCCCGCGTTGATGACGCGCAGCCGGATGCGGTCCCCGGGCTTGGCCTCGAAGACCGAAGGGTCGCTCGCCCTGCGGCCGTTGACCAGGTAGTGCGGGTAGGCGACGTCACCGGCGTGGCCGCCGAGCAGATCGCTGCTGGCGCCCACCATGATCCGTGAGGGAGCGTCGCCGTCGGCGGCCGCCCGGCGCCGGCGGGAGGCCTTCGTCGTGTGGGCCGTGGCGTCGTGGCTGCTGCCCCGGCCCTTGGTGAGCTCGCCGAGGACCGCGTCGGGGGTGGAGCCCTCCACCCCGTCGAGCCAGTCGTCGAGGACGACCACCCACTCCTTGTCGTAGGCGAGCGGTTCCTTCGGGTCCTCGACGATCAGGGGCGCGTACAGGCCCCGGTCCAGCTGGACGCCCGAGTGCGGGTGGATCCAGTGCGTACCCGGGTGGGAGACCGCGAAGCGGTAGGTGAAATCGGCGCCGGGCTCGATGGCCTTCTGGGTCAGGCCGGGGACGCCGTCCATGTCGTTGCGCAGCGCGAGACCGTGCCAGTGCATCGAGGTCGACTGCGTCAGACGGTTGGCGAGGGTGAGTTCGAGGTGGTCGCCCGCGGTGACCCGGACGGCCTGTCCGGGCAGCCGGTCGCCGTAGGACCAGGTGGGGACGGTGAGGCCGCCGCCCAGCTCCAGGCTGGAGGCGGTGGCGGTGAGCGAGACCTTCCGCAGTGGGCCGGTGCCCCGCCTTGCCTCGGCGTCGGCCACCTCCGGGCCGTCGGGGGCGACGTAGGTGTCGGCCGCCCGCGCGGGCGAGGGGGCACGGCGCGGGGCGGCGTAGGACCGGGTGGTGAGGGCCGCCGTGCCCGCCAGGGCGAGGCTGGAGCCGAGTACGGCGCGACGACTGGGCATTTCAGACATATTGCGCACCGTACCCCTGTCGGGTATACGCACGGCTACCCGACACCCGGCCGTCCGGATACCTGGACACCCGACCGCCCCGACATCCGACCGCCCCGACACCCGACCGCCCCGACACCCGGCCGGCCCGGCTTCCCCTCCCGCGGGGCGGGGGAGCCGGGCCGGGACGCGACGGGAGCTCAGGAGCCGGCGTAGATCTTCTCGGCCCAGCCCGCGACCTGCTCGTCGGAGAGGTGCCGGGCCAGATCGGCCTCGCTGATCATCCCGACGAGCTTCTTGCCCTCGATGACCGGGAGCCGGCGGATGCGGTGGCTCTGCATCTCGTCGAGCACGGCCTCGACACCGGCGCCCGCGTCGATCCAGCGGGGCGTGCCGTCGCAGAGCTCGGCCGCCGTCACCTGCGCCGGGTCGTGCCCCGACGCCACGCACTTGGTCACGATGTCGCGGTCGGTGATGATCCCGACCATCCTGTCCTGCTCCCCGTTGGCGGAGACGGGCAGGGCGCCGACGTCGTGGTCACGCATCATCTGTGCCGCGCGGTCGAGCGTCTCGTGGGCGGGGATCCAGTGGGTCCCGCTGCTCATGATGTCCTTGGCGGTGGTCATGTGATTCCTCCCGCGTGCCGGTGGGCATGCCGTACGACCCCGAGCCACCACCATTGTGGTGGGCCCGCCCGGCGCCCGCGACCGCTGGCGGATCACCCGGGCGGGTGTACGCCACGGACGGGTACCGGCCCCGTCGCGCCTCCCGCCCAGCCGCCGCGCCGCCCACCGCCCCGGACACCGCGGGAAGCGGGCCGTGTCCGGGGCGTGGGGCCGGTCGTGGGGGCCGGGGCGCGGCTCCCGCGCATCACGTGCGGAGCGCGGCTCGCACCCATCACGTGCGGGGCGCGGCCCCTCGCTCCCCGAGCATGTCCGCCATGAGGTCCAGCTCGGACCGCTGGGCCTCCACCATGCCCCGGGCGAGCCGCTTCTCCGCCGGAACCGCGCACCGCTCGGCGCAGGCCTCGGCCATGGCGACGCCCCCCTTGTGGTGGTCGGTCATCAGCCGCAGGAACAGGATCTCGGCCTTCCGCCCGCCGGCCTCACCCAGCTGTCTCAGCTCGGTACGGGTGGCCATCCCTGGCATCAGCGCCCCGTCGCGATCCGGGCCGGCGGCGCCGTGCGTGGCCGCCGCGCCCGGCATGTCCGCCATGTCGTGGCCGCTGCTGCCGTGGGCGCCGCTGTCGTGCCCGCTGCCACCGTGTCCGGCGCCGTCGTGGCCGCCGCCGGACATCCACGCCATCGGGGCCGCGCCGTCCGGGGCCGTCTTGGGCAGTGCCCACAGGTCCAGCCAGCCCAGCAGCATGCCCCGCTGGTTGGCCTGCGTGTTGGCGATGTCGTACGCGAGACGCCGCACGTCCGCGTCATCGGTCACGTCCCGGACGATGAAGGACATCTCCACGGCCTGCTGGTGGTGGACGGCCATGTCCCGGGCGAAGCCCGCGTCCGCCGAGTCCGCGGCGGGCGTACCCGGCGGGGGCGCCGCCCCGTCGTCCCGGGCGGAAGCCACCGTCGCCGCGCCGGCGAACAGCAGGGCGAGGCCCACCGCGGAGCCCGCCGCCCACCGGACACGGCGGGTGCGCGACGGGATCACCCGTCGACCCCGCCGGTGCACGGGGCTCCGGGCTCGGGCGTCTGAGCACCCTGGACGTACTTCGCGAAGAACCGCGCCACCCGGGGGTCGTCCGCGCTGTCCACCGTGACCTGCTTGCCCCAGGCGCTGAGCATGATCGCCCCGGCCTGTCCCTCGTACGGGGACATCAGGGAGTAGGGGGTGCTCCTGACGCGCGACGCGAGTTTGCCGACGTCGGCGCCGGACGCCTTGTCGGTGTGCGTCACCCAGACCGCGCCGTGCTCCAGGGCGTGCACGGCGTTGACGTTCGGGACGGCCTTCTCGTATACGACGCCGTCGCAGTTCAGCCAGGCCGGATTGTGGTCGCCGCCCACCGGCGGCTCCATGGGGTACTTCACCGCGGTCGTGACGTGGTTGCGGGTCAGCTTCTTCGCGTCCCACGTCTTCTCGCCCGTGATCGGCTCGGCGGCGAGGTCCTTCCGCTCCTGCTCCGTCTGCTTGGAGTCCTGGGCCCGGCTCTCCTCGCTCCGCTCCTTGGCCTCCGACTTCTCCAGCACCATGTACGACCCGAAGCCGACCAGTCCCGCCACGACCACGGCACTCACGCCTATGGCGAGGACCCGGTTGCGGCGGTCACGCGCACGGTCGGCACTGCGCATCTGCTCTATGCGGGTCCTGCGGTCGAAGCTCATGTCGGCGGGTCCTTCTGCCAAGGGGTCGGGAGGGACGGGTGGTCGAGCGGGGATCAGGTGCGCGCGGGGCCGTGGGGAGGCCCGTCGGGCCCCTGCACACCATGGGCGCCGATCGTAGTGGGTGGTCGCGTGCTCTCTCTCACACCCGGTGCGTAATGTGGGTGAAATCCGGGGTCGTGATACTGAGGTGTCCCCCTACCCCGGGCGGTGGTGAACGGACCGTCTGAACTGCAAGGATGTGGCTATGGACAAGCAGCAGGAATTCGTCCTCAGGACGCTTGAGGAGCGTGACATCCGCTTCGTACGCCTGTGGTTCACCGACGTTCTCGGTTACCTCAAGTCCGTCGCCGTGGCCCCTGCCGAGCTGGAGCAGGCCTTCGACGAGGGCATCGGCTTCGACGGCTCCGCCATCGAGGGCTTCGCCCGTGTATACGAATCGGACATGATCGCGAAGCCGGACCCCGGCACGTTCCAGATCCTCCCGTGGCGCGCGGAGGCCCCCGGGACGGCGCGGATGTTCTGCGACATCCTGATGCCGGACGGTTCGCCCTCCTTCGCCGACCCGCGCTTCGTCCTCAAGCGCATCCTGGCCAAGACCTCCGACCTGGGCTTCACCTTCTACACGCACCCGGAGATCGAGTTCTTCCTCCTGAAGAACAAGCCGGTCGACGGCAGCCGCCCGACCCCGGCCGACAGCTCCGGCTACTTCGACCACACCCCGCAGAACGTCGGCATGGACTTCCGCCGCCAGGCGATCACCATGCTCGAATCCATGGGAATCTCGGTCGAGTTCAGCCACCACGAAGGCGCCCCCGGCCAGCAGGAGATCGACCTGCGGTACGCGGACGCGCTGTCCACCGCCGACAACATCATGACCTTCCGCCTGGTCATGAAGCAGGTCGCTCTGGAGCAGGGCGTGCAGGCGACCTTCATGCCGAAGCCGTTCTCCGAGTACCCGGGCTCCGGCATGCACACCCACCTGTCCCTCTTCGAGGGCGACCGCAACGCCTTCTACGAGTCGGGCGCCGAGTACCAGCTCTCCAAGGTCGGCCGCTCCTTCATCGCGGGCCTGCTCAAGCACGCCGCGGAGATCTCCGCCGTGACGAACCAGTGGGTCAACTCCTACAAGCGGATCTGGGGCGGCTCCTCCCGCTCCGCCGGCGCCGGCGGCGAGGCCCCCTCGTACATCTGCTGGGGCCACAACAACCGCTCCGCGCTGATCCGCGTCCCGATGTACAAGCCCGGCAAGACCGGCTCGGCCCGCGTCGAGGTCCGCTCCATCGACTCCGGCGCCAACCCCTACCTGACGTACGCCGTCCTGCTCGCGGCGGGCCTCAAGGGCATCGAGGAGGGCTACGAACTCCCGGCCGGCGCCGACGACGACGTCTGGGCGCTGTCCGACTCGGAGCGCCGCGCGATGGGCATCGAGCCGCTCCCGCAGAACCTGGGCGAGGCCATCTCGCTGATGGAGAAGAGCGAGCTGGTCGCCGAGACCCTGGGCGAGCACGTCTTCGACTTCTTCCTGCGCAACAAGAAGCAGGAGTGGGAGGAGTACCGCAGCGAGGTCACGGCCTTCGAGCTGAAGAACCTGCTGCCGGTGCTGTAGGCGCAGGTCAGCTCCGGTAGAGCGCTCGTACGTGGCTTCGGGCCGACGGTGTCCCACCCGTCGGCCCGAAGCCGTCTTCCCGTCCGGCCCCTATCGGGCGTTCATGAACTCGGCAGGCTTCAGGGCGCGTTCGCTGATCCGGACGTCACCGATCCAGCCGTGCAGAAGCTGGTCGAGCTTGCCGCCGTACTCGTAACCCCCGAGCAGCCAGGGCAGTCCGAGACTGGTGAGACCGGTGTTACGGGTCGAAGGGTTGCGGGCTACGGGGCAGCCGTCGACGTACATGATGGTGTGGTGCCCGTCGTTGACTACGGCGACGTGCCACCAGGTGTCGAGCGGCAGCGAGTGACCCCAGTTGCTGACCGACTCGTCGAGGTCCTGCGGGTACACACACCACTGGAGTTCGCGGCCGCCGGAGAGACTGAGCGTCGCGACGGGCTCGTCGGGGTCGTTCTTGAGCTTGCCCGCCTCGCGGGCCAGTCCCCAGCGGCTGATGAGCGCGGCCCAGCCGTTGCGTCCGTCGTCCCAGTCCCCGGGGAGCTTGAAGAACGCCTCGAAGGTGTAACCGCGCCGGAAGGTCGCTGAGTTGAGCGGTGCGTGGGCGCCGGTGGTGAGGTGTGCCCCGCGCAGCGGGGTCTTGTCGCCCGCGAAGTACAGGCTGGCGTGGCCAGGCTGGTCAGGATGGTGCTCGGCGCACCATGTGAGGGCGGTCGCCGGGTCGGAACCGGGGGCGACGACCTTGGTGAGGTCGTTGCCGCGCCCGGTCAGGTCGCGGACCCTGTCGGTGTCGCGGGAGGCGTCGAAGCGCCAGTAGGCGACCGTGCCGGGGATCAGCATCCGCGAGGCCGGGCGGGAGGGGCGTGCGCGGACCGGGGCGAAGCCGGCGAAGCGCTCCTCGAAGTCGATGCCGACGGAGAAGCGGTCCTGCGGGCCGGTTAGTTCGACCTCCTCGCGCTCCAGTGCGTTCAGTCCCTCGCCGACGCGGCCCAGGATCCAGGGGGAGAGGGTCTCGACGTCGATGGTGTTGCGGGCCAGGTCGAAGTGGTAGAGCCGGATCATCGCGGCGCCGCCGTAGTAGCGGTCCTGGTAGTTCGTGATGTGCAGGTGGGTGTCGTTGCCCGCCGCGTTCGCCCGGGTGGTGCGGGCGGGCGGCCAGTAGTGACCGTTCAGGGTGAGGAAGATCTGGTCCGTGCTGTTGATCAGCTCGTCCCAGAGCTCCTGGCCGTGGTCGGAGAACCGGGCCTCGTCGCCGTAGGTGTCCGCGTAGACGAGTTCGTGGGTGGTGAGGATCACCGGCGTGCCGGGGTGCCGGGCGATGACGTCCTTGGCCCAGGCGATGCCGACCGGCGACGGCCGCCAGTCCAGGGAGAGCACCATCCACTCGCGGCCGGCCGCCCGGAACAGGTGGTAGGTGTTGTAGCCGCCCGGACTTGCGCCGCCGAAGGCGGGCGCGTGACGGAAGCGGTGCGGGCCGAAGACGTCCAGGTAGGGAGAGTCGCCCCGGGTGTCGTCGGTGGAGGAGCCGATGTCGTGGTTGCCGGCGACGACGCTATAGGGGACACCCTTGCGGTCCAGGACGCGGAACGCCTTGTCGACGGACGCGAATTCGCTCGCCTGGCCGTTCTGGGTGATGTCACCGAGGTGGGCCAGGAAGACGATGTTCTCGTCCTCGGCCTGTTCCAGGAGGTACCGGAACGTCGCCTCGACGGGGGCCGGATGGATGCTCGCACCGTCGAAGAGGAACTGCGTGTCCGGCATCACGACCATGGTGAACCGCGAGTCGTCGGTGTCGGGGCGCCAAGTGCCCTCGCGCCCCTCGGCCCCGGCTGCCGACGCCGTCGGGGCCGTCGCGGCCAGCCCCGCGACGGCGGCCCCCGCGAGTCCCGCGCCCACGAGCATGGACCGACGGCTCAGGCCGAGCTGGGGCCCGTCCGGTATGTGGTGTGTGTCGCACATGGTGATCCCACTTCGTGAACTGTCCGGCAATGTCGGTCGGACGCTACGTGCGGTGGACGAGCCCCGGCTCAATTTCGGGAGAAGGGTGGGTGAACGGTGCAGGATCCATGTTTCGGACGGCCGCCGGGTTCCGCGTCCGGGCGTGCCGGCGGGTGGGTGGGGCAGCTGTATCCGTGCGCCGGTGGTCCCACGGGGCCCCGGCGCGTGAGACGCGTTCGCGTCTCACGATCCGCAGCCGAGCTGAGGAGGGGCGGCGCATGACCACGATCGCCGTGACCGGGCACATCGACCTGACCGAGGAGACCGTGCCGCTCGTGCGTGCGGCGCTGCGCGAGGTCCTCGGTCCGTACAGCGCGGGACTCACGGGGGTGTCGTGCATCGCCGCCGGGGCCGATTCGCTCTTCGCTGAGGAGGTCAGCGCCCTGGGCGGCCGCCTCGTCGTCGTCATACCGTCCCTCGACTACCGCGACGTCCACGTGAAGCCGGAGGACGGACCGGTCTTCGACCACCTCTGCGAGGCCGCCGTCGAGGTGCACACCCTGCCGTACGAATCCGTCGGCCGCACCGCCTACGAAGCCGCCAACGCCGAGCTGTTGAGACGGGCGGACCGCGTCGTCGCCGTGTGGGACGGGGCGCCGCCGTCCGGCCGGGGCGGTGGGACGGCGGACCTGGTCGAGGAGGCCCGCAGGGCCGGAGTGCCCGTGGACGTCGTCTGGCCGGACGGCGCCGCCCGCCGCGGCTGACTCACCGGCGCGTACGCCCGTCAGAGCGACGGGCGCGCCCCGCCCTGCGTGACGTGGACGGGAGCGGCGGAGTCGTTCAGGTTCCCGAGGTGACACGGACGCTCTAGGGTCTCCAACGGATGACCGTGAACAGACGTGAGGGGGGATCGTGGCCGTACTGCTCGCGCAGATCAGCGACCTGCATCTGGACGGCGGTGAGCGGGCCACCCGGCGCGCCGAACGCGTCATGGACCACCTCCGAGGCCTGCCCCGCCAGGTCGACGCGCTGCTCGTGACCGGGGACATCGCGGATCACGGGGAGGAGGCGGAGTACGAGGAGGCTTTGCGTCTGCTGGCCGCGCCGTTCCCGGTGCTCATGTGCCCGGGCAACCACGATGTGCGCACCGCCTACCGGAAGGCCCTGCTGCGGGAGGTGCCGGACGCGGCACCCGTCAACCGCGTGCACCACGTCAAGGGTGTCGCGATCCTGATGTGCGACTCCACCGTTCCGGGCCGGGACGAAGGGCGCCTCGACGCAGGGACACTCGCCTGGATCGACAGGACCCTGAGCGAACTCCCGCCGGGAGCAAGGGCTTTGCTGGCCTTCCACCAGCCGCCCGTCGAGGTCCACCACCCGCTCCCCGACAGCTGCATGCTGGAGAACCCGCGCGATCTCGCTGCGCTCCTCGGCGCCCACCCGCGGGTCGCCGCCGTCCTCACGGGGCACGCCCACACCGCGGCGGCCTCCGTGTTCGCGGGCCGGCCTCTCGTGGTGGGCCCGGCGACCACCTGGACGCTGCGCCTGCCGTGGGAGGGCGACGAGGTGGCGGACCGTGAGCAGCCGCCCGGTCTCGCCTTCCACGTCCTCGATGACGACGGGCGCCTGACCACCCATTACCGCGTCGTGGTCTGAGGCGGCCGCAGGAGCGGCCCGATGGCCCGGGGTGCGACGGCCGGTGCTCAGTCCCCGGGGCGGAAGTCCCTGCCCATCTCGTCGAGGATCTCGTCGATGACCTCGCCGGGCTCCCTGGCCAGATCCTCCTCGATCCACATGCGCATCGCGATCCGCAGGGAGGAGAGGAAGGCGGCCGCCAGGACCGTCGGACGCACCGGCCCGCCGCCGGGCCCGCGGCGCAGGGCTATGGCGTCCGCCAGGTCCCGCTCCATCGCCGCGTGGTTGGCGAGCTGGCGGGCGAGGAGCGAGGGGTGGCGCATGGCCAGTCTGGTGCGGACGGCCCACTCGCGTTCCGGGGGAGCGACGCGTTCGGAGAACTCCGCCACCGCGGCCCTGAGCGCGGTCCAGGCGGGTTCGTCCGCGGGGCGCTCGCGGACCGCCCGGACGAGTGAGCCGATCTGCTGCTCCTCGCCGTAGAGGAGGGCGTCCTCCTTGTTGGTGAAGTAGTTGGAGAAGGTCCTGCGGGAGATGCCGGCCGCGTCCGCGACCGCTTCCACCGTCACGTGGTCGAAGCCGTTCTCGACGGTCAGGCGCAGTGTCGCCTCGTGCACGGCCTGCCGGGTGGCCGCCTTCTTGCGTTCCCGCAGTCCCACAGAGCTCTCCATGGGGCCATTATCTACGGGGTCCAACATGTTGCGCAGTGGGCAAAGTTCCTTGGAGCCCATGGTCAGGCCCATGTGACCCCCATGCGGTGACGCTCACGCGGTCGTGACGCCCATGGGGCGAGGCGCCCGCGTGGACCTGCGGGCGGGCGTGTGCCCCGCACCGGCCGGTGGGCGTCGCCGGTACGAGGTACCGCCGCATCCGGGGTCGGGTAGTCTGACCCCTCCCGAGACCGGGACCGACCCAGGAGGTGAGACCCATCAACGCTGTCGCAGGACGGGTGCTCCCCTCTCGTCGTCGCCGGCCCGACCGGGTCTGAGCGGCCGCGGAGCGCCCATCGGTTTCCCCGAAAGGCTCCGCCCCATGCAGGAATTCCCGCCCCCGCTCGACCTCTCCGCCATCGTCACCGCACTGCGCGCCGCCGGCTGTGTCTTCGCCGAGGACGAGGCCGGACTCCTCCTCTCCACGGCCGGCGGACCCGCCGAGCTCGCCGCCATGGTCGACCGCCGTGTGGCCGGGCTGCCACTTGAACACGTGCTCGGCTGGGCCGAGTTCTGCGGACTGCGGATCGCGGTGGACCCCGGGGTCTTCGTGCCCAGGCGCCGCACCGAGTTCCTGGTCCGGCAGGCCGCCGCCCTGGCTCCGGAGCGGGCCGTCGTCGTCGACCTGTGCTGCGGTTCGGGGGCGCTCGGCGCGGCGCTGACCGCCTCGCTGTCCGGGGCCGAACTGCACGCGGCCGATGTCGAACCCGCCGCGGTGCGCTGCGCGCGGCGCAACGTCGGCGACCGGGGGACGGTCTACGAGGGCGACCTCTTCGCGCCCCTGCCGCACGCTCTGCGCGGTCGCGTCGACGTCCTCCTCGCCAACGTCCCGTACGTGCCGACGGACGACGTGGCCCTGCTGCCCCCGGAGGCGCGCATCCACGAGCCGCGCGTCGCGCTCGACGGCGGCGGTGACGGGCTCGACGTCATGAGGCGCGTGGCCGCGGAGGCGACGGGCTGGCTGGCCCCGGGAGGCAGCCTGCTGGTCGAGGCGAGCGAGCGGCAGGCGGCGCGCGCCGAGGAGGCGCTGGGAGGCAGCGGGCTGATCCCCCGCGTCGTCGTCTCCGAGGAGCTGTACGCCACCGTCGTCATCGGGACGCGGCCGCTTCGGCCCGCCGTCGGGAAGGCGTGAGGGAGGGGGCCCGCGCGCCCCGGCGGAGACGCGGAGGGAGCGAGGGCTCCGCCCCCACTCCGTATTCACCTGCACAGGGCTAGGCTCGAAGGGCGGATATGGGTGGTCGGCTGGCGGGAGAACACGGGATGACGACGGTGCCGGGGCGCAGGAGCAGTACGTTCACCAGGCTGCTGCGGCACGGTTTCACCGATCCGTCGGCCGCCGAGAGACTGCTGGATCTGCCCGAGCTGTCGTCCGTACGGGCCGATCCGGTCCTCTTCGACGCGCTCGGGGCGACCGCGGACCCCGATCTGGCGCTGAACAGTCTCGTCCGGCTCGTGGAGGCCGAGGAGCCCGACGAGCGGCAGGTCCTCCTCGACACCCTCGTCACGGCGAAACCGCTGCGGGACCGGCTCCTCGGCGCGCTCGGCGCCTCGGAGGCGCTGGGGGACCACCTGGCACGGCATCCGCACGACTGGCACGCCCTCGTCACGTACGAGGCCACCGATCTGCATCCCGGGGTCCCCGAGTTCGAACGCATGCTCGATGGTGTCGTGGATCCTGACGGACTCCGGGTCGCCTATCGCCGGTGCCTCCTGTCCATCGCGGCACGCGACGTGTGCGGGACGACGGACGTCGCCCAAGTCGCTGCCGAGCTGGCCGACCTCGCGACGGCCACCCTGCGGGCGGCACTCGCCCTGGCGGCCGCCGCGGCCCCCGCCGACGCCGCGCAGTGCCGGCTCGCCGTCATCGCGATGGGGAAGTGCGGCGGACACGAACTCAACTACGTCTCGGACGTCGACGTGATCTTCGTGGGCGAGCCCGTCGCGGGGGCGGAGGAGAGCGGCGCCCTGCAGGCCGCCACCCGCCTCGCCGCCCACATGATGCGCATCTGCTCGGACACCACCGTCGAGGGCACCATCTGGCCCGTGGACGCCAACCTCCGCCCGGAGGGCCGCAACGGACCCCTGGTGCGCACCCTGTCCTCGCACCTCGCCTACTACCAGCGCTGGGCCAAGACGTGGGAGTTCCAGGCCCTGCTGAAGGCCCGGCCGGTGGCCGGCGACCCCGGCCTCGGTGCGGAGTACGTCGCGGCCGTGTCGCCGCTGGTCTGGCAGGCCGCGGAACGGGAGAACTTCGTCGGCGACGTGCAGAAGATGCGCCGCCGCGTCGTCGACAACATTCCCGTCGACCGGGTCGACCGTGAGCTCAAGCTCGGCCCCGGCGGGCTGCGGGACGTCGAGTTCGCCGTACAGCTCCTGCAACTCGTCCACGGCCGCAGCGACAGCACCCTGCACTCCGGGTCCACGCTGGAGGCCCTCGCGGCCCTCGCGGGCGGCGGCTACGTCGGCAGGGCCGACGCCGCCCAGCTGGACGAGGCCTACCGCTTCCTGCGCTCCATGGAGCACCGCATCCAGCTCTACCGGCTGCGCCGCACGCACCTGGTCCCCGAGGACGAGGCCGACCTGCGGCGGCTCGGGCGCTCGCTCGGGCTGCGTACGGACCCGGTCGCCGAGCTCAACAGGGCGTGGCGCCGGCACGCGTCCGTGGTGCGGCGGCTGCACGAGAAGCTCTTCTACCGGCCGCTCCTGGACGCGGTCGCCCAGCTCGCCCCCGGCGAGAGCAGGCTCAGCCCCAAGGCCGCCGTCGTGCGCCTCGAAGCCCTCGGCTACGCCGACCCCGCCGCCGCGCTCCGGCACCTGGAGGCCCTGTCCTCCGGGGTGTCCCGGAAGGCGGCCATCCAGCGCACGCTGCTTCCGGTGCTGCTCGGCTGGTTCGCGGACTCCGCCGACCCGGACGCGGGACTCCTCGGCTTCCGGCAGGTCTCCGACGCGCTCGGCAAGACCCCCTGGTACCTCCGCCTGCTGCGCGACGAGGGCGCCGCCGCCGAGAACCTCGCCCGGGTGCTGTCCGCCGGGCGGCTCGCCCCCGACCTGCTCATGCGGGCCCCGGAGGCCGTCGCCATCCTCGGCGACCCCGAAGGTCTGAAGCCGCGCCGCCGGGAACACCTGGACCAGGAGGTGCTCGCCGCGGTCGGCCGGGCGCAGGGCGCGGAAGCGGCGGTCGCGGTGGCGCGCGGGGTGCGGCGGCGGGAGCTGTTCCGCACGACGGCGGCCGACATCATCGGCTCCTACGGCACCGAGGACAGCCCGGCGGAGCCCGATCCCGGTGCGCTGGTCGACCGGGTGGGCTCCGCGGTCACCGACCTGAACGCCGCCACGCTCTCCGGCGCCCTGCGCGCCGCGGTGCGCGCCCGGTGGGGGGACACCCTGCCGACCAGGTTCGCCGTCATCGGGATGGGCCGCTTCGGCGGACACGAGCTGGGTTACGGGTCCGACGCCGACGTCCTGTTCGTGCACGAGCCCCGGGAAGGGGTCGCCGACGAGGAGGCGATGCGGGCGGCCAACACCGTCATCACCGAGATGCGCAGGCTGCTGGAGCTGCCGACGGCCGATCCGCCGCTGCTCATCGACGCCGACCTCCGCCCGGAGGGCAAGAGCGGGCCCCTGGTGCGCACCCTGAAGTCGTACGCGGCGTACTACCGGCGGTGGTCGCTGGTCTGGGAGAGCCAGGCGCTGCTCCGTGCCGAGCCCATGGCCGGTGACGCGGAGCTGGGCCAGGCCTTCGTGGAGCTGATCGACCCCCTGAGGTATCCGGTGGAGGGCCTCGGGGACGACGCCGTGCGTGAGATCCGGCGGCTCAAGGCCCGGATGGAGTCCGAGCGGATGCCGCGCGGCGCCGACCCGACGCTCCACACCAAGCTGGGGCGGGGCGGACTGAGCGACGTCGAGTGGACGGTGCAGCTCATGCAGATGCAGCACGGCTGGGCCGAGCCCGGGCTGCGGACCACGCGCACCCGGGAAGCCCTCGCCGCGGCGTGCGCGGCCGGCCTGATCCCGGCGGAGGAGGCGCAGACCCTGGACGAGGCCTGGGTCCTCGCCTCACGGGTGCGCAACGCGGTGATGCTGGTGCGAGGGCGGCCGGGCGACACCTTCCCCTCGAACCCGCGCGAACTCACCGCGGTGGGGCGCTACCTCGGCTACGAGCCGGGGCACGTCGGGGACATGCTGGACGACTACCGGCGGATCACCCGGCGGGCACGGGCCGTGGTCGAGGAGAGGTTCTACGGCGCGGCCGGCTGAGGGGCACCCGGCCGCGTGCCGGGCCCGGAGCGCCGCCGGGCGGACCCGGAAGGGTCAGACCTTCTCGGCGGCGCTCGACGCGGTCGCGCGCGGACGCACTCGTGCCCGGGGATCGCGGCGCAGCGCGCGCAGTCGTCCGGTGCGGGCGGCCACCTGTCGGGGGAGGCGGTGCGGCAGCGTCCCGTACCAGGCGTACGAGAGCGCGAGGCCGAAGCTCAGGCACACCATGCCGCCCACCGCGTCCAGCCAGAAGTGGTTCGCGGTCGCCACGATCACGACCAGCGTGGCCATGGGGTAGAGCAGTCCGAGGATGCGCGCCCAGGGCGCGGACGCCAGGGCGAAGATGGTCAGCCCGCACCACAACGACCAGCCGATGTGCATCGACGGCATCGCCGCGTACTGGTTCGACATGTGCTTGAAGTTGCCCGAGGCCATGGAGCCCCAGGTCTGGTGCAGCAGCACGGTGTCGAAGAACCCCCCGCCGTTCATCAGCCGGGGAGGGGCCAGCGGGAAGAGGTAGTAGCCGAGGAGCGCCACCGCCGTGGTCGCGAACAGGACGAGGCGGGTGGCCGCGTAACGGCCGGGGTGGCGGCGGAACAGCCAGATGAGCACGCCGATCGTCACGACGAAGTGCAGCGTCGCGTAGTAGTAGTTCATCGACACGATCAGCCATGTCACCGAATTGACGGCGTGGTTGACCGACTCCTCGAAGGCGAGCCCCAGGCTGTGCTCGACCGACCAGATCCAGTCGGCGTTGCGCAGGGCCGCGTCCTTCTGCTCGGGCACGGCGTTGCGCACCAGCGAGTACAGCCAGTAACTGACCGCGATCAGCAGGATCTCGAACCAGAGGCGCGGACGGCGCGGGGCCCGGAGGGCCGCGAGGGAGAAGCGGGTGCGCAGGCGTGACCCCTTGATCGCCCGGGTGGAACCGGACTCCGTCACTCCGTCCGCGACGGGTGACGGGGTGGCCGCCGTGCGGTCTTCCTGTGTGGTCACGTGCGATTCACCCATAGGCGCAGAGTCTGCCAGATACGTCCCCCTCCGCCCGATGATCCTACGGACGGGTTCCGGTCGCACGTTCTGTTCCTCACGGACGGGGGCGGGCTGCCGCTGAGTGGCCGGGCCCGGAGGCCGTCGAACCGCGGACGACCAGCTCGGGCATGAACACGAACTCGCTGTGCGGTGCGGGCGTGCCGCCGATCTCCTCCAGCAGTGTGCGCACGGCGGCCTGACCCATCGCCGTCACCGGCTGACGGATCGTGGTCAGCGGCGGATCGGTGAACGCTATGAGGGGCGAGTCGTCGTAGCCGACCACCGAGAGGTCCCCCGGGACCTCCATCGACAGCCTGCGCGCCGCCCGGATCGCGCCCAGCGCCATCATGTCGCTCGCGCACACCACCGCGGTGCAACCGCGCTCCATCAGCGCCGAGGCGGCCGCCTGGCCGCCCTCCAGCGTGTACAGGGAGTGCTGGATCAACTCCTCCACGGCACCGGCCGTGAGGTTCAGCTGTTCCTGCATCGTGGCGTGAAATCCCTCTATCTTGCGGAGCACCGGCACGAAGCGCTTGGGGCCGACCGCCAGGCCGATGCGCTGGTGGCCGAGGGCCACCAGGTGCGTCACCGCGAGCCGCATCGCCGCCCGGTCGTCGGGGGAGATGAACGGCGCCTGGACCTTGGGCGAGAAGCCGTTGACCAGCACGAACGGGACACCCTGGGCCCGCAGTTGCTCGTAGCGCTGCATGTCGGCCGAGGTGTCGGCGTGCAGCCCCGAGACGAAGATGATGCCCGAGACCCCGCGGTCGACGAGCATCTCGGTGAGCTCGTCCTCGGTGGAGCCGCCGGGGGTCTGGGTCGCCAGCACCGGGGTGTAGCCCTGCCTGGTCAGCGCCTGGCCGATCACCTGGGCCAGGGCCGGGAAGATCGGGTTCTCCAGCTCGGGCGTGATCAGGCCGACCAGACCCGCGCTGCGCCGGCGCAGTCGCACAGGGCGTTCGTAGCCGAGTACGTCGAGCGCCGCGAGGACGGATTCGCGGGTGGCCGCTGCGACACCGGGCTTGCCGTTCAGTACTCGGCTGACCGTCGCTTCGCTGACCCCCGCCTGAGTTGCGATATCGGCAAGCCGTGCGGTCATGAGGGGACTGTACCGGGCGCGTGTCGGATTGCCCACCATGAGCGGGATTCGGGCAGTCCGACCCGGTCGGCCGCGCCCGCGGGGCTCGCGGCGGCAATATCTTGCAAGAGCTTGCGGGCGACGATCCACCCTTGCGATCCGATCTTCCTACCGGTCACCGCACGGTTCTGGCCAGGCATGCGCAGGGGTTCGGCGGTTCCGTCAAGAGGCTTGACGGCAACCTTGAGGACACGCCAATGTAACGATCACCGGCGCTTGCAGAAATCTTCCGCAAAGTCTTTCGGACGTCTTTCATCCTTGTTACGTTCACGTCGACCCGGCGCCGCGACGGAGCGGTACGGCAGTTGAAGGAGTTCAGATGCGACGTGGCATAACGGCCACCGCCCTGGTCGCGGCCCTGGCGCTCGCGGCGACCGCCTGCGGCAGCGACGACGAGTCCGGCGGCGGCAAGAGCTCGGGCGAGCTCTCCGGCACGGTGACGTGGTGGGACACCTCGACCGTCGGCAGTGAGGACAAGGTCTTCAAGAAGCTCGCCGAGGGTTTCGAGAAGAAGCACCCGAAGGTCGACGTCAAGTACGTCAACGTCCCCTTCGGTGAGGCGCAGAACAAGTTCAAGAACGCCGCCCAGGCCGGGGCCGGTGCCCCGGACGTCATCCGCTCCGAGGTCGCCTGGACCCCCGAGTTCGCCGACCTCGGCTACCTCGCCCCGCTGGACGGCACCACCGCGCTGAAGGACCAGGACGACTTCCTGGAGCAGGCCGCCGCGTCGACCGAGTACAAGGGCAAGACCTACGCGGTCCCGCAGGTCATCGACTCCATGGGCATCTTCTACAACAAGAAGATCTTCGCGGACGCCGGCGTCGAGGTCCCCAAGAACATCGCCGACCTCAAGACCGTCTCCAAGACGATCAAGGACAAGACCGGCAAGACCGGCCTCTACCTGCGTGGCGACGACGCGTACTGGTTCCTCTCCTTCCTCTACGGCGAGGGCGGCGACCTGGTCGACGCCTCCTCCAAGTCCGTCACCGTGGACAAGCCCGAGGGCGTCAAGGCGTTCGAGACCGTCAAGGACCTCGTCGACTCGGGCGCCGCGAAGACCGACGCCACCGACGGCTGGGAGAACATGCAGTCGTCGTTCAAGGACGGCAAGGTCGCGATGATGATCAACGGCCCCTGGGCCGTCGCCGACACCCTGACCGGCAAGGAGTTCACCGACAAGGCGAACCTCGGCATCTCCCCGGTGCCGGCCGGCTCGGCCGGACAGGGCGCCCCGCAGGGCGGCCACAACCTCGCCGTGTACGCGGGCTCCAAGAACCTGGACGCCTCCTACGCCTTCGTCGACTACATGACCTCGGTGGAGTCCCAGGCGCAGACCGCCGGTGAGCTGAACCTGCTCCCGACCCGCACCTCCGTGTACGCCAAGCAGCAGGCCGTGCACAGCGAGATCGTGCAGTTCTTCAAGCCCGTCGTCGAGACCGCCGTCGAGCGCCCCTGGATCCCGGAGACCGGCAGCCTCTTCGCGCCGCTCGTCACCGAGTACACCAAGGTGCTCACCGGCCAGACCACGCCGGAGAAGGCCGCTTCGACGACCGGCGACTCCTACCGCAAGCTCCTCAAGGGCTGGAAGTAACCCAGGAAGGCAGGCCGGCTGATGGCTGTCCACACCAGCCAGTCGGTGGCGAAGGCCGCGGGCGACGACGTCGCCCGCGGCCGGAGCCGCGGTACTGGTCAATCCGCTCCACCGAGCAGGCTCCGGCGGGCCGTGTCGGTCCACTGGTACGCCTGGACCATGGTCGCCCCGGTCGTGATCGTGATCGGCGTGATCATCGGATACCCGCTGGTCCGCGGCATCTACCTGTCGCTGACCGACGCGAACGAGCGCAACGTCGCCCGGTCCATCGGTGTCAACGAACTGCCCGCCACCTACGAGTTCGTGGGCGTCGACAACTACGTCGACGCGCTGACGGGTACCCAGTTCCTCGGCACGCTCGGCTGGACACTGGTGTGGACGGTCTCCTGCGTGGGCATCACGTTCTGCCTGGGCATGGCCCTCGCCAACATCCTCAACCGCCGGATCGCCGGACGCTCCGTCTACCGCATGGCCCTGATCCTGCCCTGGGCCATCCCCGGCTTCGTCTCGGTGTTCGCCTGGCGCTTCCTCTACAACGAGGACCGCGGGCTGCTCAACAAGATCCTCGGCGGCGCCGGGATCGACGGCATACCGTGGCTGAACGACCCCGCGTGGGCCAAGTTCTCGGTCATCGCCGTCAACGTCTGGCTGGGCGTGCCGTTCATGATGGTCGCCCTCCTCGGCGGGCTGCAGTCGATCCCCTCCGAGCACTACGAGGCCGCGGAGATGGACGGCGCCACCGCCTGGCAGCGCTTCCGGCACATCACGCTGCCCGGGCTGCGCCCGGTGTCCACGACGGTGATCCTGCTCTCCACCATCTGGACCTTCAACATGTTCCCCGTGATCTTCCTGCTGACCCGCGGCGGACCCGGTGAGGCCACCCAGATCCTGGTGACGCAGGCGTACAAGTTCTCGTTCGAGATCAGCCCGCGCGACTTCGCGCAGTCCTCCACCTGGGGCGTGCTGATCCTCGTACTCCTGATGCTCTTCGCCATGGTGTACCGGCGAGTGCTCCGCACGCAGGGAGACAACTGGTGACCACCGCCACGGCAACCCCGAGCCGGCACGGCGCGCGCAAGGTCCGCCGCCGCGGCGACCGCTCGCCGGCCGCCTCCGTCGCCCTGCACCTCACCCTGATCACCGCCTCGGTGATCGCGGTCTTCCCGGTGCTGTGGGTCCTGCTGACCTCGCTGAAGCCCGCCAGGTACGCGACGACGACGGACTTCTTCCGCGAGACGACCTACGAGAACTACACGAACCTCATCAAGGACACCGAGTTCCTGAGCTGGTTCGGCAACTCGGTGGTCGTCGCGGGACTCTCCACCGTCATCGGCGTCTTCGTCTCCGCCACCACCGGCTACGCCGTCAGCCGCTTCCGGTTCCCCGGCAAGCGCGGGCTGATGTGGACGCTGCTGATCACCCAGATGTTCCCGGTCGCCGTCCTGATCGTGCCGATCTACAACATCATGTCGACCATCGGCCTGCTCAACCAGCCGGCCGGCCTGGTCATCACCTACCTCACCATCTCGGTGCCGTTCTGCGCCTGGATGATGAAGGGCTTCTTCGACACGATCCCCATGGAGATCGACGAGTCGGGGCAGGTCGACGGGCTCACCCCCTTCGGCACGTTCTGGCGGCTCATCCTGCCGCTCGCCAAGCCCGGCCTCGCCGTCACCGCGTTCTACTCCTTCATCACCGCCTGGGGCGAAGTGGCCTACGCCTCCGCCTTCATGGTCGGCGACGAGAACCTGACACTCGCCGGCGGACTGCAGAAGTTCGTCAACCAGTACGGCGCCCAGTGGGGCCCGATGACCGCGGCGTCCGTGCTCATCGCCATCCCCGCCGCACTGGTCTTCCTCTTCGCGCAGAAGCACCTCGTCACCGGCATGTCCGCCGGAGCCGTCAAGGGCTGACGCGCCCAGTCCGCACGACCGCACGCCACGTCACGGCGGCGCCGGATCCCCGACCCGGTCCCGGCGCCGCCCCCCACCCAGACACCCCAGGGACGACATGACCCAGCACCTCGCTGCCCCCTCCACCGGCACGTCCGACGACGCCCCGGGCCACCGCACCGGCTGGTGGCAGGACGCGGTGATCTACCAGGTCTATCCACGGAGCTTCGCCGACGGCAACGGCGACGGCATGGGCGACCTCGCGGGCGTCACCGCCCGGCTCCCGTACCTCAGGGACCTCGGGGTGGACGCCGTCTGGCTCAGCCCCTTCTACGCCTCACCGCAGGCCGACGCAGGCTACGACGTCGCCGACTACCGGGCGATCGACCCCATGTTCGGCACACTGCACGACGCCGACGCGCTCATCCGCGAAGCCCACGGCCTGGGGCTGCGCATCATCGTCGACCTGGTGCCCAACCACTCCTCCGACCAGCACGAGTGGTTCAAGCGCGCCCTGACCGAGGGCCCCGGCTCCGCGCTGCGCGAGCGCTACCACTTCCGCACCGGCAAGGGCGCCGACGGCGAACTCCCGCCCAACGACTGGGAGTCCATCTTCGGCGGACCCGCGTGGACGCGCACCACCGACCCGGACGGCACGCCCGGCGAGTGGTACCTGCACCTCTTCGCGCCCGAGCAGCCCGACTTCAACTGGGAACACCCCGCCGTCGCCGACGAGTTCCGCTCGATCCTGCGCTTCTGGCTCGACATGGGCGTCGACGGCTTCCGCGTCGACGTCGCCCACGGCCTGGTCAAGGCCGAGGGACTGCCCGACCTCGGGTCCCACGACCAGCTGAAGCTGCTGGGCAGCGCCGACGATGGCCTGCCGTTCTTCGACCAGGACGGTGTGCACGAGATCTACCGCAGCTGGCGCACCATCCTCGACGAGTACCCCGGCGATCGCATCCTGGTCGCCGAGGCGTGGACGCCCACCGTCGAACGAACCGCGAACTACGTGCGCCCCGACGAGATGCACCAGGCCTTCAACTTCCAGTACCTCTCCACCGCCTGGGACGCCGCCGAGCTGCGCGCCGTCATCGACACCTCGCTCGACGCGATGCGTCCGGTGGGCGCCCCCACCACCTGGGTGCTGTCCAACCACGACGTCACCCGGCACGCCACCCGCTTCGCCAACCCGCCGGGTCTGGGCACCCAGATCCGTACCCCCGGCGACCGCGCGCTCGGCCTGCGCAGGGCGCGCGCAGCGACCCTGCTGATGCTGGCGCTGCCCGGCTCCGCCTACGTCTACCAGGGCGAGGAGCTCGGCCTCCCCGACGTCACCGACCTGCCCGACGAGGTGCGCCAGGACCCGTCGTACTTCCGCGCCGAGGGCCAGGACGGCTTCCGCGACGGCTGCCGCGTGCCGATCCCGTGGACCCGCGGAGGCAGCTCCTACGGCTTCGGGACCGGCGGCAGCTGGCTGCCGCAGCCCGACAGCTGGGGCGAGCTGTCCGTCGAGGCGCAGAGCGGCAGGGACGGCTCCACGCTGGAGCTGTACCGCACCGCGATCGCCGCCCGGCGCGAGCACCCCGGACTCGGCGTCGGCACGGACGTCCGCTGGCTGGACGCCCCCGAAGGCGTACTCGCCTTCGGCCGCCCCGGCTTCGTGTGCACCGTCAACACCACGGGCGCGCCCGTGCGGATCACCGCCCCCGGCACCCCGCTGCTCTCCAGCGACCGCGTGACCGTGGACGGCGGCACGGTCGACCTGCCCGCCGACACCACGGTGTGGTGGACGGTGTGACCGTCCCCGCACCCAGGACCGGACCGGCGCTGCGGCTCTCCGACATCGCCGGACAGGCGGCCGTCAGCGAGGCCACCGTCAGCCGCGTCCTGAACGGGAAGCCGGGCGTCGCGGACACCACGCGTCAGCGGGTGCTCGCGGCGCTCGACATCCTGGGCTACGAACGCCCCGTACGGCTGCGGCAGCGCAGCGCCGGGCTGATCGGGCTGGTCACGCCCGAACTCACCAACCCGATCTTCCCGGCGTTCGCGCAGTCCGTGGAGCAGGTGCTCGCGGGACACGGCTACACGCCCGTGCTCTGCACCCAGCTCCCCGGCGGCGCGACCGAGGACGAGCTCGTCGAACAGCTCGTGGAGCGAGGCGTCGGCGGGATCGTGTTCCTGTCCGGGCTGCACGCCGACACCTCGGCGGACCCGGCGAGGTACGCGGCGCTCAGCGACCGGGGTGTGCCGTTCGTCCTCATCAACGGCTACAACGAGCGCATCAGCGCCCCGTTCGTCTCGCCCGACGACCAGGCCGCCGTGCGGATGGCCGTCGGGCACCTCGCCGAACTCGGTCACCGGCGGATCGGCCTGGCCATCGGACCGCAGCGCTACGTGCCCTCCCGGCGCAAGCGCGACGGCTTCGTCGACGCGGCCGTAGAGGTGCTGGGCATGGACCGGGAGGAGGCCGGACTCCTCGTCTGCTCGACGCTGTTCAGCGTCGAGGGCGGACAGGTCGCGGCCGGTGCGCTGCTCGACAGGGGCTGCACGGGAATCGTGTGCGGCAGCGACCTGATGGCGCTCGGCGTGGTCCGGGCTTCGCGGGGGAGAGGCCTCGACGTGCCGCGCGACGTCTCGGTCGTCGGCTTCGACGACTCCCAGCTCATCGCCTTCACCGACCCGCCCCTGACCACCGTGCGCCAGCCGGTGCAGGCGATGGCGGCGGCGGCCGTGGGCGCGCTGCTGGAGGAGATCGGCGGGAGCCCCGTACAGCGCACGGAGTACGTGTTCCAGCCCGAGTTGGTGGTACGAGGGTCCACGGCGGCGGTGCGGAGCGCCTGACGCCGCGCGGGGGCGGGACGCGGGAGGGGCCGGGTCCGGAGGGGGGACCCGGCCCCTCTCAGCGCTCCGAGGCGTAGGTCAGGAAGGCGTCCCATGTGGTGGGGGCGAACCCGAGAAACGGGCCCCGGGTGTTCTTGGAGTCGCGCACGTGCACTGTTCCGGGGGTGGTCGCCACCTCGACGCAGTCAGCCTCGCTGCTGTTGCTGCTGTAGCTGCTCTTAAGCCAGTTCAGCTGATGGGTGCCCTCGGCGGAGAGCTCGCTGATCATGTTTCTCCCAGGAGTTGCTCGATGAAGGCCAGTGACTCGCGAGGGGTGAGAGCCTGGGCCCGGATCATGCCATAGCGCAGCTCAAGGATTCGGAGCTGCTTCGGATCGGAGACCGCCCGACCGTTGTACGCCCCTTCCGAGCGCCCCAGAGCCGAGCCGTCCTTGAACTTCAGCACCTGCGTCTCCCCCTGCATTCCGGCATGTTCCTCGCGGTCGATCGGCATGACCTGGAGGGAAACGTTCCGCAACTTGCCCACCATCAGCAGGCGTTCCAGCTGGCGACGCAGAACCATTGTGCCCCCAAGCGGGCGCCGCAGCGTCGCTTCCTCCTGTACGAAACTGAGCGCGGGAGCCGGGGTTCGATCGAAGATCGTTTGCCTGGCCACGCGCGCCGCGACGGCCTGCTCGACCTCGTCCGGCTCGTACTGCGGGAGCCGCATCTCGAACAGGGCCCTCGCGTACTCCGAGGTCTGAAGCAACCCGTGCAGGTTGTGATCGCCGTACGCCAGCAGTTCGACAGCCTGTGCCTCAAGGCGCGCCAGGTCCCGTACCTTCTTCGGATACCGGACCTCCGCCAACTCCCGCTTCAGCATGGCGAGCTTCCCGCCCGCCCCCAGCACGTCGTCCGCGCGGTCCAGGAACTCCGGCCGGGGGATGCGGCGGCCACCCTCGACCTTGTAGACCAGGTCCTCGCCGTACCCGATCGCGGCCCCGAACTCGCCGGCCCGCATGCCCGCCGACTCCCGCCAGGCCTTGATCTGACGGCCTACGGAGCCGACCAGCGCCGCGCTCGACTCGTCATCGGGATCGACCTCCCAACCCGGTTCGTCCGCTCCGTCGCCGCCGCCTGACGTACCGACCTGCTCCACGCTCATCCGTGCCCCACTTCCGACGCGCCTGCGGTTCTCCACCAACCTCTGTCGTCCCCAGCTGGTCACCCTGGACAGCCGGGACAGCACGGGACAAGGACTGGACAATCACCGTACGTAACCGCCTTGTCGCTCTTCACGGTAGGCAGGCGGGGTCAGGCTGGGAGGCGTGACCCAAGAAATCACCCGAACCGAACATTCCGCTCCGACACGGCAGTTCGCCGTGCTGCTCTCGCCCACCCGCCGGGGGGCCAGGCTCGCCCGATTGCTCGCCACCGCCCATCTGAGCCACTGGGGGCTGCCCGCGGAGCCGGCCGCCCACATCGTGGCCGAACTGGCCGCGAACGCCGTCGCGCACGGCCGCGTACCGGGCCGGGACTTCAGGCTGTGTCTCGCGGTGCATCGCGGTGCGCTGCTGCGGATCGAGGTGACCGACGCGCGCGGCGAACGGATGCCTCCCGCACCCGAGGCCGTCGGCCTGCCGGACGGGGAGGCGGAGTCGGGGCGCGGCCTGCTGATCGTCGGGGCACTCGCGGACCGCTGGGGCACCGATGCGGGGCCCGCCCCGCGCAAGACGGTGTGGGCCGAAGTCGACCTCGTGCGGTGACCGCCCACCGGGTCGCGCGAGCGCGCGGCCCGGTGGGCGGTGACGCGGTGGAAGACCTTGCCGGAGGCTCTGAGGGTTGCAGGACCCGGAGCCGACGGATGCGCGGACTCTTCCGGTAAGCACCGCCGCACCCGGCGCGGCCTCACGCCTACGCCCTCGCCTGCCACCCGAGTACGGCCCCGAGGTCTACGCCCATGTTCAGATCACAGAACCCGGTTTTCGCCCCGTGCAGTGCCGGCGGCCCGGTCGTCTTCAGGACGCTCGCGGCAGGTCCGGTCAGCTGACCCCTGCGGTCGATGTCGATCGAGGCGAACGAACCGTCGGCGAAATGCGGGACCGGCACCTGTTCGGCATTGAGGGAGAACCATCTGATCGTGCCTGCCATGTTGATGGCCCATACGGGGTTCCCCCACTGCGCACCGAAGACCAGGGACCGCGAGCCGGGTTCCGCCAGAACGTCCTTCAGCACCTCGACATGACCGCCGGCCGACCGTTCCCAGATCCGGACCGTCGGCCGGACGTCCTCGTTGAGCCGGACGAGCAGGGACCCCAGCCACTCCGTGGCGGGTGAATCCTCGGCCAAGGGCACGACCTCGGCGCCTGACGTGCCGGCAGTGTTCGAGGAGTCGTGGCCCACGTGCTGCGACTGATCCGCACCCGGCCCACCGTCTCCGACCCGCTCCTGCCCGACGTCCCGCGCCTCCTGCGCCTCCGGAGCGGCCTGTCGCGGCATCGCAGGGCGTTGCTCCTGCGGAGCCGGAATCCCATCCGCGGTCTGCGGGTGCGCGGAGAGCCCGTCGGAAACGCCCTCCTTCGGATCCGTCCGCGGCGTCCCCGTCCCTGTTCCGCGGGGTGCGTCGAGGAAGGCGAGGAGGCCCGGGCCGGATGACGTGGCGGATGCCGGACCGGCGGCCTGCGGTGCATGCGATGTGCCGACTCGACCGAGTGGGACGTTGTCACGGCTCGTGCCCACGACGTCGTCAGTGGAAGAGGCGTTCGAGGCCGCCTGCTGTTCGTCCCCGGCGAGCCCGTGGGTGGGGATTTCCTCCTCATAGGCGGGCGGGCTCGGCTCAGCGACGTGTGCCGGCTCTATCGCGTTCAGCGGCAGTATCACCGCTCTGCTTCCCTGCGCGGGAACGATGTACAGCTGTTCGTCGTGCACCACCAATTGATGTTGCATCGCACTCGGTGGCAGTTCCGCGCGCAGCCCGTCCCAGTTCTCGACCTGCCCGATCCAGCCGCTGTCTCCGCGCAGCAGGTAGCCCCGCCCGTGCAGAAAATCGTCTCCGTAGGACATCCAGCCGTCGGCGGGCAGGTGGACGGTGTTCCCGTCGTGGAGCAGATGAATCTCGCCGGTATCGCTGACGTCGTAACCGAACAGGACTTCGGAGCGGCTCGGATCAGGAAGCTCGAACCTGGTCAGGGTCTCGTGCCGCTTCGCTTGCGTCCGGGTGCCGGCGGACCGCGTCACCACGGATGAATCGACCTCGACCGCACCGCCGAAACGCGGCTGCCCGAGCACCAGGGCGTGCCCCAGGGGCAGTCCTGCGGGGTTCAGATCCGCGTCGCGTGAGCCGCCCGGCCGGCGGAACGGATTGAACAAACCCGACCTACTCGACGAGCCGGCGGCGTTCCGCCGCTCGATATCCTTACGGAGCTCGGCGGGGGTGTCCGGCATTCCCGGAGCGGTTTTTCCCGGGGCGCTTCTCCCGATGGCCACCTTGTAAACTTCGCGGGCGAACGTAGTGCAGTTGTAAGCCAACAGGTGGTATTCGAGGTTGGTGCTCCTCGCTATGAAATCTACTGCCCTGTTGTACTGCTCCCGACTGATGTCCACGGAGAATTTTGCGTCCGCGATGTGCGGATCGTCGTAGTTTTCACGCACCACGCCGGGGTACTTATTGAATGGGCGGTCGTGATTGAATTCTGCGGGATAGAAACCGTAGGTGGTGGTTGATTTGTTGTGACCCTTCTGGGTGTGCATCGCCACCCAGGAGTGTCCTACGTTGAGCTGTCCACCCCTTATCGTGTCACCGTCCTGACGGACCATCAGATCCAGGGTGAAGTTCACGGGCTCGGTCGAACCGACTGCTCGGGGATCAACGGAAAGGCCCTCGCGTCCGGGCCCGTGGCGAAGGGCCGGCTGGGCCGGCGGCAGCGCCCCACGCCACACATCGGGAGCGGGCGGCATCCATTGTGCCTGGCCGGGGTTGGGAGAGGGAACCCAACCCTGGCCAGGCACATAGTCCATCAACTCGTAGCCGGGATACCTGTAGGCGGGATTGCGCTCCTGTCCTGGCGGACGGTATGCAGGGTCCGGCTCCCAACCCCTTTGCCTATGGAATTGCCATCCCGGCCCACCTCGATAATTCTGCTGCGGAGCTGCTGCCTGCCGGTCCGGCTCATTTACGGGGTATCCCTGATGAGGCCCCGCTGCGGGGTTCGCCGAGGGCCCGGCCTGCGGCTGATCACCGCGCACATGACCGGCGTTCCTGCCGCGGACACCCCCGGGTGCTCTGACCGCATTGCGCTGGGAAGAAGACTCTCGCCCGGCCAGCCGGTCTGCCGTTTCCTGCGCCGCGACAAGGGTCCGCTCGCTGACGCCGTTGTCGAGGAACAGATTCGCCACGACAGCAGCCACCTGCCACTCGAAGGGCTGCTGCGAGTACGGCTCCGGGTCCGTCGACTCGCTGATCAGCATCGGCATGTTCCCGAAGGCACGTGCCGTAGCGGCCTGCCCCAGACTCAAGGCCTGCTCGAGTTTCTCGCGCTCGTCCCCTGAATTCCGCTCGCGTTGCACTCGGGCCAGGGCCCTCAGGTCATCAGCGGTGAATCCCTCCGCCCCCGCAGCGACAGAGCTCCGGCCGCCCCGCGCGGTACGTTCGGCGTCCTCCGCACGCCTCAACGCCTCAGTCCTCATGGCGCGTTCGGCCGCTTCGGTGACAGCCGACACTTCCGGATGCTTCGGCCCTGTCGCCACGTGCTCCAGACCCGCTCGCGCCACGTCGCCCACATCGACCACGTACTGAGCGCTGTCAGCGGCGGTCACGAACGTAGAGACCGGCCGCAGCCCGTGATACAGCTCAACGGCCCGCACCACCAGAACCTCGGGAATCTCCGGGTACCGGACGATCACCTCCGCTCCGACAGCCTCCCTGACGGACGCCGTCAGGCCACGATCGGAGGTATCAGAAAGTGGTGAAGCCCCCGGGCGGCTCTCAGCCAGAGGAAGAACTCCGGACGGGGCCATGTCCGGCTGCGACGCCGTCGGCGCGTCCGCCACCATCCCCGTCAGAGCCTCACGAATGCTCCGGCTGTCGGCGTCCCTGCCACTCACGGCCTCAGCCCGCGTCACCCTTTCCGCAGCCGGCTGCTTCTCTGCTGCGGCCCCACGGGCTTGGTCCAACAGTTCGTCGAGGACGTCCCGGTAGATCTTCTTGAACTCCTCGCGGGCCGTCTGGACCAGCGCGTCCCTCTCCGCACCGACGACTCCCGTTCCGAGCAGACGCTGCGAGAGCCATTCGTCGACGGGCAGGCATGTCTGTCGATAGCCGTCCGACGCCGGCGTGGTCATATCGCTCCCGTCCTCGGGCGCATGGTGTGGACTCACCGCACCCGCTCAGATTTGACGATGCAAGTATATATTTCCGAGCCTGCCCGGCTTCGAGTGGGGCGAGGTGGATCTCCCCGCCCCACTCATTCCCCGGCCGTCCGAACCCCGCCGTGGCCGGTCGGCCGGGATCGATTCGTCACTCGTCACGGCCCCATTCCTTGGGCTGTGTGCTGTAGAAGTAGTCGCGGTTCCAGGTGATCTTGCCGTTCTCCACGCGCGTGAGAGCCATCACGTCGAATACGAGCAGGGTGCTGCCGTCCTTTGCCAGGATCTTCTCCACGCGCTGGCTGAGGACGACGTCCCCCTGCGTGGCGATGTACTTGACGTCGAACTGATAGCCCTCGGCGCCGAGGTCGCGGCGAGCACGTTCGAGATCGTTCACCAGTTCATCGAGGGTGCCGATGGGGTTGGCGTCCGCGAGGACCGATTCCCAGGCGACCTCGTCGGCGACGAGCCGCTTGCAGGTGGCGATCGCGTCATCACAGGTGGGACCGAAGCTCTCCCAGAAATCCCTCACCACGAATTCAGGCTCGGCGACACTCACGTCAATTCCCTTCGATTCTTCGCTGTTGCGCCTGACGCCCTGTCATTCGTATATGACGCCAGATACGGCTTTTCCGGTGATCCAAGAATCGCAAGAATAAGTTGCCTGGTCAAGTAGTTGGGGGTGGGGCCGCCTCGTGGGGCCGGTGCGTGGGGTTGTCGGATCTCGCCGTACGTGCCCGTCGGGGAGGGGTGGCCGGCCATGGGTGCCGAGTCCGGCGTCGGGGGTGCGGGTGCGCCAGGAGGGGCCCGGGCGTCGGCCCTGGGTGGGCCGGCGGGGAAGCGACGTCCGGGCCTCTCCGTGGCGTGACCGGCCCGGCCGGCCGGGCGCGTGGGGCCCGGGGTGCCGGACCCCCGGCCGGCCGGACCGGAGTCGGGGTGAACTTAACAGCCCCGCAATAAGTTGCGTAAGGCCTTGCAGGTCGCGATCTCCCGTATTTCACAGATGTGAGCGGGAGGTGATCGCGTCGTGTCCCGGGGGTTGACCGGGACTGGCCGGACTCGTACGGTCTGCCGCACCGAAGTTTTTGCATTCTTGCTGCAAGAACCTTCAAGGCCTTGGACGGCACGGCGCGTTGCCACGTGAGGCTGCTCCGCCATCCCCCGCACTTCCCCCACCGCAGGAGGAAAGTCATGGCACGCAGATCCCTGTCTGCCGCGCTCGCCCTCGCCACGGGCGCCGCCGTCCTCGCCATACCCGCCGGCACCGTTCAGGCCGCGCCGCCCGGCGACAAGGACGTCACCGCCGTGATGTTCGAGTGGAAGTTCGCCTCCGTGGCGAAGGCCTGCACCGACAGCCTCGGGCCCGCCGGTTACGGCTTCGTCCAGGTCTCCCCGCCCCAGGAGCACATCCAGGGGGGCCAGTGGTGGACCTCGTACCAGCCCGTCAGTTACCGGATCGCCGGCCGGCTCGGTGACCGCAACGCCTTCGCGAACATGGTCTCCACCTGTCACGGTGCGGGTGTCAAGGTCATCGCGGACTCGGTCATCAACCACATGTCCGCCGGTTCCGGCACGGGCACAGGCGGCTCCGGCTACAGCAAGTACGACTACCCGGGCCTCTACTCGGTCAACGACATGAACGACTGCCAGTCGCAGATCAACAACTACGGCGACCGGGCCAACGTCCAGAACTGCGAACTGGTCGGCCTGGCGGACCTGGACACCGGAGAGGACTACGTACGCGGAAAGATCGCCGGCTACCTCAACGACCTGCTGTCCCTCGGCGTCGACGGCTTCCGCATCGACGCCGCCAAGCACATGCCGGCCGCCGACCTCGCGAACATCAAGTCCCGGCTGAGCAACCCCGGCGTGTACTGGAAGCACGAGGCGATCTACGGGGCGGGCGAGGCCGTCTCGCCCTCCGAGTACCTCGGCAGCGGCGACGTCCAGGAGTTCCGCTACGCCCGGAGCCTCAAGCAGGTCTTCAACAACGAGAACCTCGCCTACCTCAAGAACTTCGGTGAGGGCTGGGGCTTCATGCAGTCCGGGAAGTCCGCCGTCTTCGTCGACAACCACGACACCGAGCGCGGCGGCGACACCCTGAACTACAAGGACGGCGCCAACTACACCCTGGCGAACGTCTTCATGCTGGCGTACCCCTACGGCTCCCCGGACGTCCACTCCGGCTACGAGTGGTCCGACAAGGACGCCGGTCCGCCCAACGGCGGTCAGGTCAACGCCTGTTACAGCGACGGCTGGAAGTGCCAGCACGCCTGGCGCGAGATCTCCTCCATGGTCGGCTTCCGCAACTCGGCCCGAGGGCAGGCCGTCACGGACTGGTGGGACAACGGCGGCGACCAGATCGCGTTCGGCCGGGGCTCCAAGGCGTACGTCGCCATCAACCACGAGGGCTCGTCGCTGAGCCGTACGTTCCAGACCTCGCTGCCCGCCGGTGACTACTGCGACGTCCAGTCCGGCAAGGGCGTCACCGTCAACGGGTCCGGGCAGTTCACGGCCACCCTCGGCGCGAACACCGCCGTGGCCCTGCACGTGGGCGCCCGGACCTGCACGGGCGGCGGCACGACCCCCGACCCCGGCACCGGGTCCGGTGCCTCCTTCGGCGTCAACGCCACCACCCAGCCGGGCCAGAACATCTACGTCACCGGGAACCAGGCGGCCCTCGGCACCTGGTCGCCCGGCAGCGCCCTGAAGCTCGACCCGGCGGCCTATCCCGTGTGGAAGCTCGACGTGGCCCTGCCCGCCGGGACCTCCTTCGAGTACAAGTACCTCCGCAAGGACGCGAGCGGCAACACCACCTGGGAGAGCGGCGCCAACCGCACCGCCACCGTGCCGTCCTCCGGAAAGGTCACGCTGACCGCCGACGTCTGGCGCGGCTGACCCCGTTCACCGCCGGGCCGGGGACGCGAGGGTGAGCGTCCCCGGCCCGCACCGCTCCACCGCCCGATCCCCGAAAGCCGAGGAGTACCCGCCCGTGTCCCGAACCACCCTCCGCCGGGGAGCCGTCGCCGCACTGTGCGCGGCGCTGCTGCCCGTCGTACCGGCGGCCTCCGCGTCCGCCGCGCCCGGACCGCCGTCCCCGCCCTCGGACGCGAAGCTCGCGAAGGAGCCGGCCAGGCACGACCTGACCCGCGAGCAGTTCTACTTCGTGCTGCCCGACCGGTTCGCGAACGGTGACACCTCCAACGACCGGGGCGGTCTCACCGGCTCGCGGCTGGAGACCGGCTACGACCCCACGGACAAGGGGTTCTACCAGGGCGGCGACCTCAAGGGCCTCACCCAGCGGCTCGACTACATCAAGGGCCTCGGCACCACCGCGATCTGGCTCGCGCCGATCTTCAAGAACCGGCCCGTGCAGGGCACGGGGGACCAAGCCTCGGCCGGCTACCACGGCTACTGGATCACCGACTTCACCCAGGTCGACCCGCACTTCGGGACGAACGCCGATCTCACGAAGCTGATCGACAAGGCCCACGGCAAGGGCATGAAGGTCTTCTTCGACGTCATCACCAACCACACGGCCGACACCGTCGACTACGCCGAGAAGAAGTACGGCTACAAGCCCAAGGGCGCTTTCCCCTATCTCGACGAGGACGGGCGTCCGTTCGACGACAGCCGGGGCGTCGAGGAGGTGGACGCCGACTCCTTCCCGTACACCCCCGCCAACACGGGGAAGAAGGTCCCGGCCTGGCTCAACGACACCACGATGTATCACAACCGGGGCGACTCGACCTATGCCGGTGAATCCACCGAGTACGGCGACTTCTCCGGCCTCGACGACCTGTGGACCGAACGCCCCGAGGTCGTCTCCGGCATGGAGAAGATCTACGAGAAGTGGGTCCGCGACTTCGACATCGACGGCTTCCGCATCGACACGGTCAAGCACGTCGACCTCGACTTCTGGACCCGGTGGGCCACCGCCCTCGACGGCTACGCGGCGAAGCACGGCCGGGACGACTTCTTCATGTTCGGCGAGGTCTACTCCGCCGACACCGAGATCACCTCGCCCTACGTGACACGGGGCAGGCTCGACGCGACCCTTGACTTCCCGTTCCAGGAGGCCGCCCGTCAGTACGCGTCCCAGGGCGCCCCGGCCTCGAAGCTCGCCGACGTCTACGCGGACGACTACCGCTACACCACCGACAAGGCGAACGCCTACGAACAGGTCACCTTCCTCGGCAACCACGACATGGGCCGCATCGGGACCTTCCTGAAGCAGGACAAGCCGAAGGCCGGCGACGCCGAACTCCTGAAGCGCGCCCGCCTGGCCGACGAGCTGATGTTCCTCGGCCGCGGCAACCCGGTGATCTACTACGGCGACGAACAGGGCTACACCGGAGCCGGCGGCGACAAGGAGGCCCGCCAGACGCTCTTCGCCTCGAAGACCGCCGACTACCTCGACGACGACCAGATCGGCACCGACCGCACCCACGCGTCCGACGCGTACGACACCTCACACCCTCTCTACCGGTCCATAGCCGCCCTCTCGAAGCTCACCCGGGAGCACCCGGCGCTGCGGGACGGCACCCAGACCGAACGCTACGCCGAGGGCTCCGTCCACGCCTTCTCGCGTACGGACACCAGGAAGCCGTACGAGTACGTCGTCGCCTCGAACAACTCCACCGAGGCGCGGACCGTCCAGCTGCCCACCGAGTCGATCGGGATGAACTTCCGTATGCTGTACGGCGGTTCAGGAGCCGTGCGCAGCGCCGCCGACAGGACCGTCAAGGTCACCGTGCCCGCGCTGTCCAGCATCGTGCTCCGCGCCGACAAGCCGCTCGGCACACCTGCGGCCACGCCCTCGATCACCCTGAAGGCCCCGGCCGCCGGGGCCACCGGCACCGTCGAGATCAGCGCCGAGGCCGGCGGCGGAGACCTGAACCGCGTGGTGTTCGCCGCGCAGACCGGCGACGGGAAGTGGACCACCCTCGGCTCTGCCGACCACGCCCCGTACAAGGTCACCCAGCACCTCGACGACTCGGTGAAGGCCGGGACCGCGCTGCGCTACAAGGCCGTGGTCGTCGACCGGGCCGGTCGCACCGCGAGCGCCCTCGCCTCCACGACCGCGGGCCAGGCCCCGCCCGCCCCGAAGCCCGTCGCCGTCGACCGCGACCATGCGGTCGTCCACTACAAGCGCGCGGACGGCGACTACGAGGGCTGGCAGCTCAAGTCCGGAGACACGACGGCCGACTTCACCGGCCGGGACGCCTACGGCGCGTTCGCCTGGATCGATCTGGACGAAGACGCCTCCTCGGTCCCGTACACCGTCGAGAAGGACGGCACGGCCGACGGGCCCGAGCGGACCGTCGACCTCGCGCGGACCGGCCAGGTATGGATCGAGCAGGGCAAGGACGAGCAGTCCGCCGAGGCACCCGAAGCCCCTCCCCAGGACACCTCCAAGGCGGTCCTGCACTACCACCGCGCCGACGGCGACTACACCGGCTGGGGCCTGCACACCTGGACCGGCGCCGCCGCCCCCACGGACTGGGCCAAGCCGCTGCAGCCCGCGAGGACCGACGCGTACGGCGTGACCTTCGAGGTCCCGCTCACCGACGGTGCCACCTCGCTCAGCTACATCCTCCACAAGGGCGACGAGAAGGACCTCCCGAGCGACCAGTCCCTCGACATCGCCTCCTACGGCCACGAGGTCTGGATGCTCGGCGGCCGGCCCGGCTACCTGCTCCCGCAGACGGGCGGTGCCCCGACGCCCGATCTCACCAAGGCCGAAGCCCAGTGGATCGACGCGGACACCGTTGTCTGGAAGGTGAAGGCGACCGACGCCACCAGCCAGCAGCTCGTGTATGCGGAGAAGGGCGGCATCTCCGTCGTCGACGGCGCCCTGTCCGACGAGGGGCGGTGGCTGCGCCTCGGCGCCACCGGACTCACCGACGCCCAGAAGGCGAAGTACCCGCACCTGAAGGACTATCCGGCGTTCACCGTCGACACCCGCGACCGGGACCGCGTCCGCGAGTCCCTGCGCGGCCAGCTGATAGCCACCCAGCGTGCAGCCAACGGCGCCCTGCTCGCCGCCACCGGCGTCCAGACCGCCGGAGTGCTGGACGAGCTGTACGGCAAGGCGGCGAGCGGCGCCGCCCTCGGCCCGGTCTTCCGCAAGGGCAGCCCGACGCTCTCCGTGTGGGCACCCACCGCCCGCACCGTCTCGCTCGAACTCGACGGACGGACCGTCCCGATGCGGCGCGACGGCCGCACCGGCGTCTGGTCGGTCACCGGCACGAAGTCCTGGACGGGCAAGCCCTACCGCTACGCCGTCCAGGTCTGGGCGCCCACCGTCCAGAAGCTGGTCACCAACAAGGTCACCGACCCCTACTCCACCGCCCTCACCGCCGACTCCGCCCGCAGCCTCGTCGTCGACCTCGCCGGCCCGGAGCTCGCTCCGCGCGGCTGGTCCGCGCTGAAGAAGCCCGCCGCCGTCCCGCTCCGCGACGCCCAGATCCAGGAGCTGCACGTCCGTGACTTCTCGGTCACGGACTCCACGTCGAAACACCCCGGCGAGTACCTCGCCTTCACCGACACCCGCTCCGACGGCATGAAGCACCTCAAGGAGCTCGCGGACTCCGGCACCAGCTACGTGCACCTGCTGCCCGTCTTCGACATCGGGACCATCCCGGAGAAGAAGTCCGACCGGCAGCAGCCCGCCTGCGACCTGTCCGTGTACGCCCCCGACTCCGAGGAGCAGCAGGCCTGCGTCACGAAGGCGGCGGCGCAGGACGGCTTCAACTGGGGCTACGACCCGCTGCACTACACGGTTCCCGAAGGCTCCTACGCCTCCGACCCCGACGGCACGAAGCGCACCACCGAGTTCCGGCAGATGGTCCAGGGGCTCAACGGCGCCGGACTGCGGACCGTGATGGACGTCGTCTACAACCACACCGTCGCCTCCGGCCAGGACGACAAGTCCGTCCTCGACAGGATCGTCCCCGGCTACTACCAGCGGCTCCTGGAGGACGGCACCGTCGCCACGTCGACCTGCTGCGCCAACACCGCGACCGAGAACACCATGATGGGCAAGCTCGTCGTCGACTCGGTCGTCACCTGGGCCAGGGAGTACAAGGTCGACGGCTTCCGCTTCGACCTCATGGGACACCACCCCAAGGCCAACATCCTCGCGGTGCGCAAGGCCCTCGACGAGCTGACCGTCGCCAGGGACGGCGTCGACGGCAAGAAGATCATCCTGTACGGCGAGGGCTGGAACTTCGGTGAGATCGCCGACGACGCCCGCTTCGTCCAGGCCACCCAGAAGAACATGGCCGGCACCGGCATCGCCACCTTCTCCGACCGGGCCCGCGACGCCGTGCGCGGCGGCGGCCCCTTCGACGAGGACCCCGGAATCCAGGGCTTCGCCTCCGGCCTCTACACCGACCCCAACACCTCACCCGCCAACGGCACCGAGGCCGAGCAGAAGGCCCGGCTCCTCCACTACCAGGACCTGATCAAGGTCGGCCTCACCGGAAACCTCGCCGACTACACCTTCACCGACAGCCGGGGCCGCACGGTCACGGGATCCGAGGTCGACTACAACGGCGCCCCGGCCGGCTACGCGGCGGCACCCGGCGACGCACTCGCCTACGCCGACGCCCACGACAACGAGACGCTCTACGACGCCCTCGCCTTCAAGCTCCCGGCCGGCACCCCGGCCGCCGACCGGGCCCGCATGCAGGTGCTGGCCATGGCGACGGCCGCGCTCTCCCAGGGGCCCGCGCTCTCCCAGGCGGGCACCGACCTGCTGCGCTCCAAGTCGCTGGACCGCAACTCCTACGACAGCGGCGACTGGTTCAACGCGCTGCACTGGGACTGCCGCAAGGGCAACGGCTTCGGCCGGGGGCTGCCGCCCGCCGCCGACAACAAGGACAAGTGGCCGTACGGCAAGCCGCTGCTGACCTCCGCCGCACTCACCCCCGGGTGCGCGGAGATCACGGGGGCGTCCGCCGCCTACCAGGACCTGCTCACGATCCGGACCACGGAGCAGGGCTTCGGCCTCGCCACCACCGCACAGGTGCAGGAGGCCCTGTCCTTCCCGCTGTCCGGCACGGACGAGACGCCCGGAGTGATCACCATGCGGCTCGGTGAACTCGTCGTCGTCCTGAACGCCACCCCGGGGACACGGACCCAGGCCGTCCCCGGCCTGGCCGGAAAGTCCTACGCCCTGCACCCCGTCCAGGCGGCGGGCGCCGACTCCACGGTCAAGAAGGCCTCGTACGAAGGGACGTCGGGCAGCTTCACCGTGCCGGGGCGCACGGTCGCCGTGTTCTCCGCGCGCTGACGGTCCGCACCGGCCGGTCCCGCCACCGCCCCCGTGGTCCGGTGGCGGGACCGGCCGTCTCCGTCTCCGGGGTCCCACCCGGCAAGACCGCCTTGTGCCACCGCGACGATCGGGGAAAGCTGAGGTCCGACAGTCCCACCGCACCCGCACCAGGAGCGTTTGATGCCGCAGATCACCGTCGACTACTCCGCCGAGCTCGACGACGGCTTCGACCGACGCGGCTTCGCCCTCGCCCTCCACCCGATGGTCGCCGAGACCGTCACCACGAAGGTCCCGAGCTGCAAGACCCGCTTCCGCCGCGTCGAGGAGTCGGTCGTCGGGGACGCCCCGGCGGGCGACGCGATCGTGCACGTCGAGGTCGCGCTGCTGGCCGGCCGCACACCCGAGCTCAAGGAACGGCTGGCCGAGACGATCCTGGACCTGCTGGCCGGCCACCTGAAGCCCGCCGACGGCCTGGCCGTCCACACCTCTGCCGAGATCAGGGACCTCGACCCGTCCTACGCCAAGCGCTGAGGGCTCAGACCCGCCGCTGCGGCGGCACCACAGGCACCGCGGGCACCACAGGCACGGCGGGCGCCAGGGCGGCGAGCCGCGAGAGCAGCTCGTCGAACGGGCCGTCCGCCGGTTCCTGGGCGAAGACCCGCAGCATGATCCCCGCCATCTCCTGGTCGTACGCGGCACTCACCGACGCGAGCGCCGCGAAGTCGTGCACGAGCTGCAACTCCAGCTCCGCACGCGGGACGCGCTTCCCGTCCAGCCAGAGCAGGGCCGTCGACTCGGCGAGCGACACCCAGGACCGCACGACCAGTTCGAGCCGCGCGGGCGGCGACGGCACACCGAGATGCGCGACGATCTGCTCGTAGGCCGCCTGCCGCACCCCGTCGACGAGGGCGTCCGCCGTGGACGAACCCCCCGCGGGGCCCCCGCGCATCAGCGCGGCGAAGCCCGGCCCGTGCTCCTCGACGAAGTCGAAGAAGCGGTGCATCACCCGGAGCAGCCTGGCCCCCAGCGGACCCTCGTGCGCCTCCAGGAAACGGCCGGCCAGATCATCGGCCGCCCGCTTCAGCGCGGCCTCGTACAGGCTCCGCTTGCCGGGGAAGTAGTGGTAGACGAGCGGACGCGAGATGCCGGCCGCCACCGCGATCTCGTCGATCGACACGTCGTCGGGCGAGCGGTGGCTGAACAACTCCAGCGCGACGCCGATCAGCTGGGCCCTGCGCTCATCGACGCCCATCCTGCGCCGCACACCGGTCGTCATGCCGGACAGCCTAACGGGGGGTGGCCACGCGCCGGTCCGCCACCTCCACCGGGCAGTTCCCGGCGGGAGCCGCGAGGGTGCCGGTCAGCGCAGAGCGCCCACCCTGCTGCCGTCCACCAGCACCCCGGCCAGCCGCGCCCGGTCGCCCGCCCTGGCCGGCAGCGCCAGCAGCCTTCCGTCGGCCCGCCCCCGCACCCCGCCGGCCGCCGTCAGCGAGGCGAACTGCCGTGAGCCCGCGGCGAGCACGTACCACCGCCCGCCGTCCGACTTCCACAGCACCCCCGCCAGCACCCTCGGCCTGCGCATCCCGCAGTCCGGGGAGTCCTCGGCGCGCGCCGCGACCGCACCCGGCGCCCCCGCCCCGCCCGACAGCTCGGGCGGGGCCTGGAACTGCGCCAGAACCCTGCTCCCCGTGCCCCGCCAGGTGTCCGCCCTGGTGCACAGCCACTGTGCGGCGCCCTCCCCCTCAGGGAGCTGCTGCCGTGCGTACGCCCAGGAGTTCACCGAGCGGACGCCGTGGGACCGCACCGCCGGGAGCAGGCAGGCCGTGCGCGCCCAGCTCTCCCGCTCGGCCCGGCCCGACACGTCGTGCGGAGCGGACGGCGCCCCCGACGTGAGCCGGGCGGGGGTGAGTTCGCCGAGGTCCGTCATCAGCCGTGCGGCCGTGCCGTCCCGTACCTCCAGCGCCTGCCAGGACCGGCAGTCCGACCGGCCGTCCTCCCGCGGCTCCGGCGCGGCCACCGGATCCGTGACCCCGTGCCGGTCCAGGGCCAGTGCCCGGGGCGCCCGGCGGGGCGTGAGCAGATCGCGTACGGCCGCCTCGCGCACCCAGGGCGCGGTCAGATAGCGGACCCGCCCCTCCCGGCGCTGCACCACCAGGGCACTCGCGGACAGCGCGTCCGCCCCGTCCACCCGGGCGAAGTCCAGGGCGGCGCCCCCGGCCGGATCGGCGTTGCGCGGTTCGGCGTAGCGCACCACCCGCAGACCGTCGTGGAACAGGACCACCGCCGCCGGACCCACCTCGCCCGCGTAGAGGAGCTGGGGAGGGCCCATCGGGGGCCCGTCGGGAGTACCCGGCGTCGCGGACGCGGCCACCGCGGGCCCAGGCCGCGCCCACGCGGCGAGGGCGCGGCGCAGCAGCCTGGTGTCCCCGGTCCGGTCGCCGCGCGTCGGCCAGACGGTGAAGTCCGCACGCTCCGAGCCCCGCCAGAGCCCGGCCGGCACCCTGCGCAACGCGGCCGGGTCCAGAGCGCGCTGGGCGGAGTGGTGCAGGGAGTAGAGCGGCGCGGATGCGGGGCCCGGGCCGCTGAGACCGTCCCCCGGGGTGAGCAGCAGCGTCCCGCAGACCAGGGCGGCCCCGAGCCCCGCGAGGACGGCCCGCCCGCGCCGCCCCCGGCGGGCCGCGTCGGTGGGTCTGACCTGGAGCGAGCACGGGTCGAACTCCGGCGACGACAGCAGGGCGTACGGCGCGGTGAGCGCGTCGGCCTCCAGCAGCGCGGCCCGCGGGTCCGCGACGCCCGCTGCTTCGAGCACCCCGCACACCTCGGCGTCGTCGAGCCCCTCCAGCCCCCGGAGGACGTGCGCGGCCCGGGAGGGCCCCGAGACACCGGCCAGCGCCTGCTCCAGGGCCAGTTCCTCCGCCCCGCACGAGTGCGGGAAAAGCCGCAGCCCCCACACCTGCGGCACCAGCGGAGGGAACTGCGCCCGACGGGGCCGGGCGAACCGCAGCAACGGCAGCCCGGCCTCCAGCGCGGAGCGCACCACCCGGAGCCGCACGTGCGCGTACGCGTGACCCGGGTCCGCGCCCTCCCCGGCCGCCAGGGCCCGCTGCACCAGCCAGTGGGCCGACACGACCCGGCGGTTGCGGCCGAGCGAGGGGGCCAGCACGAGGTAGGCGACCCGGACCAGGCGCGCGTAGTGCTCGGCGGGCGCGGCCTCGGTCCGGTCCGAGGCGGCCGGCGTCGCGAACGGGCGGCCGGCGGGCGGCGGTACTGCTCGCAGTGGGGGCATGTTCAGCAGAACGAGCGAATGGTGCGATGGTCACTCCGGCACGCGCGCCCCCGGGAGCGGGTTGCGTGGTTTCCCCGCGCCGGGTGGTACCACCGGGGCACGATGGCCGGATGGTGCAACAGCAGGAGTGGCGACGAGTACGGGCCCCCCGGGCCGCCGCAGCCGTGCTGGCGGGGTTGGTCCTGCTCACCGCCTGCGGCGGGGGAGCGGACGGCGGCGACGGGCCCGACGTGCCGGCCACCGCGAAGGGGACACTGGAACAGCTTGCCTCGAAGGCGGACTGCGATCCCGACGTGCAGACGGACGCCGAGGAACTCCGCCAGGCGAACTGCACCACCGGCGACGGACGTTATGTGCTCGCCACCTTCGCCACCGACCGGGGGCAGCGGGAGTGGATCAACGAGGCCAACGACTACGGCGGGTCCTACCTCGTCGGCCGGAAGTGGGTCGCCGTCGGTGACGCCGAGGTGGTCGCGGCGCTGCGCGGCCGGCTCGGGGGGACGGTGGAGACCGCCTCGCCGCACCACTCGGGGAACAGTGGCGGTGGGGGGAGCGAGGGCGGGCACTCCGGTCACCACGGGAGCTGACCGCGCAGGTCCGGGGCCGGCCGCGGGGCCCCCGCCCGGACACCGCCGGGCTGAGGGCCCCGGTCCGGACGGTGCCCCCGGGTGCCGGGGTCACCGCGTCAGCGGCACTTGCGTGCGCCGTTGATGCAGCTCACCACCTTCTTCATCAGCCTGTCGTCGAAGACGTTGATGAAGTCGCCGTGATCGGTGACCGGCTTGTGCAGCTGCTCCGGGAACGAGTCCACGGCGAAGCCGGGGCCCGGCGGGACGTCGTACACGATGCGCTGCACCAGCTGCGGGATGGCCCTGAAGCCGCTGGGACACCGCCCGTCGTCCTGCGCGAACGCGACGTGCGTGCGGTGGTTGGCGCTGTCGGTGTTCCGGCCGTCCCAGCAGCTCTGGAAGGCGAAGGAGCGCACCACCTGGCTGCCTTCGGGACAGATCGGGTACTTGTCCTTGAGCTGCCTGTTCTCGAAACCGGTACAGCTCCAGGAGGCGTTCGCGTTGGCGTCGCCGTTGGTGAGCGACTTGGCGTCCCCGGTGATGATGCGCAGGAAGCGCGGCATGGCCGTGACCTTCCCGGCGGGGGAGCCCACGAACTTCAGCGTGACCTGGGAAGGCGTCTGGATCTCCCCGGTGTTCTGGTCCTTGCCGCCCCCGTCCGCGGCCACGTCGTCCTCGTCCTGGCCGTTCTGCAGACGCAGCACGGGCCAGTAGTAGGTGGACCGGTCGCCGCGGTTGCGGCAGGTCGTCTCGCCGGCCGCCAGGTCGTCGTCGCCGGCGAAGGCGTCCGTGGCCTGGTTCCCGACGTAGTCGTGCATGTGGTGGGCGCCGTTGCTCACACCCGGGGCCGCGATGACGTTGTCGGGGTTGAACTTGCCGTTCTCGTTGCGGCCGCAGGAGGTGGTGAACGTACCGCGCGAGGCTCCCCGGCGGAGGCGGGGGCGGTCGACGTTGGGCCGGACCGACTCGATGTCGACGAAGTCGGAGGCCTCGGGGCCGTTGCCCTGCTGTCCCTGGTCGCCTCCCTGGCCGTCACCGCCGTCCTGACCGCCGTCCTGACCGCCGTCCTGGGCGTCACCTCCGCCCCCGTCCTGGCCCTGGTCCGCACCCTCCCCGGGATCCTGGCCGCCGTCCTGGCCGTCACCCCCGCCCTCGCCCTGGCCCCCGGTCCCGCCGCCCTCGTCGTCGGCGCGCAGGCTGCATCCGGCGAGCCCGTCGAGCCCCTGGGGGCGGTCGCCCGCCACCCGCTCCACGGCGGTCCCGATGCGGTCCAGGCTGGCCGTCCGCTTGCTCTGCAACGGGCCCAGCACCGCGTTCTGCGCCAGACCGGGATCCCGGGAGATCTGCTCCCTGCGGTCGGCGAACTGCCGGTACGCGTCGGTGATCTGCGTATCCATGGCTGCCAGTTCGCGGTCGACCTCCGGCCGCGCCTGTTCCGGTACGTCGGGAAGGGCTGTTCCCGCGTCGGGGCAGTCGATGGTGGACATCTGGCGAGCCGCCGCCCGATCCTGTCCGGGAGGCGAGCCGGAGCCGCTCTCGCCCGCACTCGCGTAGACGTTGACGGCGACCAGCCCACCTCCACCCAGAATCAGCGCGGCCGAGGCGACGATCGCCCGGTTGGCCAGTGTCGAACGTTTCCTGCGCGATGTGCGTCCCATGGAACTCCTCCGCTTCGGGGCTTCGAGTCAGAAGCGTGACGTCCCATACGCACGGGGCGCCCCGTGCGTTCACCCCGGCCCCGAATTCCCTCGGCGGATCACGCCGGGGCCCCGGCCACGGGCGCTCCGGCCGCGCGGCCGACGAGCTGCGGACGGCGGCGTCAGCCCCGGTCGAGGTAGGCGAGCACCGCCAGCACGCGGCGGTTGTCGTCGTCGGACACCGGCAGGCCGAGCTTGGCGAAGATGTTCGAGGTGTGCTTGGCCACCGCGCGCTCCGTCACCACCAGTTGCGCCGCGATCGCCCCGTTGGAACGGCCCTGCGCCATCAGCTCCATGACCTCACGCTCCCGGGGCGTGAGGCCCCCCATCGGCTTGTCCGCGGAACGCCGGGACAGCAGCTGAGAGATGACCTGCGGGTCCATCGCCGTGCCGCCCGCGGCGACCCTGCGCACGGCGTCGACGAACTGGTCCGCGTCGAACACCCGGTCCTTCAGCAGGTACCCGATGCCGCCGGCGCCGTCGGCCAGCAGCTCACGGGCGTACAACTGCTCCACGTGCTGGGACAGGACCAGCACCGGCAGCCCCGGCCGGGTGCGGCGGGCGGCGAGCGCGCACTGCAGGCCCTCGTCGGTGTGGGACGGCGGGAGCCGTACGTCGACGACGGCGACGTCGGGGTCCGACTCCGCCAGGGAGCGCGTCAGTTCGGGGCCCGACTCGACGGCCGCGACGACCTCGAAGTCGTATGCCTCCAGCATGCGCACGAGGCCGTCGCGGAGCAGGAAGAGATCTTCGGCTAGGACAACGCGCAAGGGATCTCCATGGTCACCATGGTGGGGCCGCCCGCGGGACTGCTGACGGCGAGTACGCCGTCGAATGTACCCAGCCGGCGTTCGATTCCGCGGAGTCCCGAACCGTCCGTGACCGCCGCACCGCCCCTGCCGTCGTCGGTGACGGAGATCCGCAGCATGCCCTCGGCGTGGTGCACGTCCACCCACATGCGGTCCGCACCCGCGTGCTTCACCGCGTTCGTCAGTACCTCGCTGACCGCGAAGTACGCCGCCGACTCGACCGGTGCCCCGGCACGGCCCGAGAGCTCCACCGTCACCTCCGAGGGCACCGGCATGCGCAGGGCCAGCGCGCGCACCGCGTCTCCCAGACCCCGCTCGGCGAGCACCGGCGGATGGATGCCCCGCACGAGGTCACGCAGCTCGGCCAGGGCCTCCGCCGACGACGTACGCGCCATCGCCAGCAGCTTCTTGGCCTGCGCCGGGTCCTTCTCGACCAGCGCCTCGATGGTGCCGAGGTTCATCCCCATCGCCACCAGCCGGGCCTGCGCCCCGTCGTGCAGGTCCCTCTCGATGCGCCGCAGTTCGGAGGCCGCCGTGTCCACGGCCTCGTGCCGGGTCTCGGTCAGCCGGTCGATGCGCTGCGCGAGTTCGCCCTGAGCGGGCGCCAGCGCCGACCGGGCGAGGACGAAGTGGGCCCGGAGCAGCGGTTCGGCCGCCCACAGACCGACGTGGAACACCGCGATGCCGAGGGCCGCCGCCGCCAGCCCCGTCAGCTGGCTGTCGACCGGCACGAAGCCGTACCAGTACGCGCTGTCCTCGAACACCCGCCACAGCCCCGCCGCCAGGACCAGCCCCTCCAGCGGATAGACCATCAGCGCGAAGGTGAGGACCAGCAGTACGTAGCCGGCCGTCATGTCCGTCAGCAGCCACCTCAGGTCCCGCCAGGTGGCCGGGTCCTTCAGCAGCAACGTGGACCGCTCGACCCGGCCGGTGAGACCGGTGCGCAGATCCTTCGGGAACGGCCGGTAGGGCACCGGGATTCGGACGCCGGACCAGGCCGCGGCCAGCAGCCGGCGCCGGTTCGCGTGGGCGCGCACCGCCTCCAGGACCCACGGTGTGGTCACCAGCCCCACGCCCAGCGGGACGAAGGCCAGGGAGAGGACCGACAGGACGAAGAGCGCGGTGGAGCCGGCGATGCTCGCGAACGAGAGGACGAACGCCCGCCCGGCGGTCAGCGCCGCGGTCCTCACCCGGCTGCGTGTTGCCTGCATGGCGTGTCTCCCCTCGCCGGGCCCCCGTCGGATCCCGTTCGACGCACAGTCTCGCCCCTGCGGACGGTGCGCCGTCAGCCGTTCAGCCACCCGCCCGAGGGTGTACCCGGCACCACCCCCGGGCGTCCGGACCGCGGTTGCCGGCCGACGACGGGAGGCCCCGGGGACCAGGTCCCCGGGGCCTCCCGCAGCGTGCGCCCGTGCTCAGGGCGCGTACTTGTAGCCCACGCGCCGCACCGTCTGGATCGACCGCCGGTGCTCCGCACCCAGCTTGCGGCGCAGGCGGGCCACGTGGACGTCGACGGTCCGCCCGTCGCCCACGTGCCCGTAGCCCCAGACCGTCGTCACCAGCTGGTCGCGGGTGTGCACCCGGTGCGGATGCGCCACCAGGTGTGCCAGCAGCTCGAACTCGAGGTAGGTGAGGTCCAGCGTGAGGCCGTCCACAGCGGCGGTGCGCCGGGTGGAGTCGATCCGCACGGGGCCGCTCGCGGGAGCGTCCACCGGCTCCGGCACGAGCTGCTGATGCCGGGCCGTGGCCACGGCCCCGGCGAGGGCCGGCTGCTGGTCCGCGGGCACGAGCACCAGGTAGCCGACCATCGGCGGCCGGCCCGGCAGCGCCGGCAGGGTGTGCTGGGGCGCGGGCAGCCAGGTGGCGCCCGGCGGCAGGAAGCCCGCCACGTCCGCGAGTTCGACCACCTCGTCACGGTCGACGGCGCGCAGCCTGGGACGGTTGGGGGAGAGGGCGGCGCGGGCGGTGGCGGAGGCCGCGGCGGGTACCGAGGACGCCGCGGTGGCGGCGGACGCGGTGGAGAGGGTACGGGCGTTCGTCATGGGGTCAGCTCTTTCGCGCGAGGAGTCGTCGAGGACGTACGTCGTGCGCGCGGGCCGAAGGCCGGTGTGAGGCGGCTTTAGAGGGCCTGCGCGTTCCTTGCGCGGCAACACACCCGGTCGAAGTCATGGTGCTGACGGGAGGGCCAGAACGGCTCGAGGTCGCTGCGACCCGACGCGGTGTGCTGGAAGCTGGCCATGTCCCCATTGAAGCAGAGATTACGGCTGTGCATCAGAGCCCTCTCACCCGTCGATACGCACCCGGTGCCGGACCCCTCACCCCTCTCCGGCGCACCGCCCGTCCCGCGGGCGTGCGGCGGGTGTCCGGGCACACCCGAGGGGCGCCCGCGTGCGGACGCCCCTCGGTGACGGTGCCGGTGGGGCCGGGCCGGCCGGTCCGGTGGGGATCAGGCCTGGCCGGCCTTCTCCAGCGCGGTGCAGCAGGTGTCGACGATCAGCCGCGTGACGACGTACGGGTCGACGTTGGCGTTCGGGCGGCGGTCCTCGATGTAGCCCTTCCGGTCCTGCTCGACCTGCCACGGGATACGGACCGAGGCGCCGCGGTCGGAGACGCCGTAGCTGTACTCGTTCCACGGGGCGGTCTCGTGCAGGCCCGTCAGACGGTCGTCGATGCCCGCGCCGTAGTTCTTGACGTGGTCCATCGGCTTCGAGCCCTCACCCAGCGACTCGGCCGCGGTGATGATCGCGTCGTAGCCCTCGCGCATCGCCTTCGTCGAGAAGTTGGTGTGCGCGCCCGCGCCGTTCCAGTCGCCCTTGACGGGCTTCGGGTCCAGCGTCGCGGAGACGTCGAAGTCCTCGGCGGTGCGGTACAGCAGCCAGCGTGCGACCCACAGGTGGTCGGAGACCTCCAGCGGCGAGACCGGCCCGACCTGGAATTCCCACTGGCCGGGCATGACCTCGGCGTTGATGCCGGAGATGGCCAGGCCCGCCTTCAGGCAGTTGTCGAGGTGCTTCTCGACGATCTCACGGCCGAAGATCTCGTCCGCGCCCACACCGCAGTAGTAGCCGCCCTGCGCGGCCGGGAAGCCGCCCTCGGGGAAGCCCAGCGGGCGGTGGCCGTCGAAGAAGGTGTACTCCTGCTCGATGCCGAAGATCGGCTCCTGGCCCGCGAACTGCTCCGCGACCGGGCGCAGCAGCGCGCGGGTGTTCGACTCGTGCGGAGTCATGTCGATGTCGAAGACCTCGCACAGGACGAGGACGTCGTCACCGCCGCGGATCGGGTCCGGACACGTGAAGACCGGCTTCAGCACCCGGTCGGAGGCGTGCCCCTCGGCCTGGCTGGTGCTCGAACCGTCGAAGCCCCAGATGGGCAGGTCCGCCACGTCCGCGGACGGGCTTCCGGACATGATCTTCGTCTTGGAGCGGAGCTTGGCGGTCGGCTCGGTGCCGTCGATCCAGATGTACTCAGCCTTGAACGTCACGGACGCCATCCTTTGCGGGTGCTGCGGTCTATGGTGCGCAGCTTCGCAAGCCGCGATTTCCCGGCCGTTGCCCGTATGTGAACCGCGTGTTACCGGTGTTTCCCCCGGGTGTCGAGGACCGGCGCACCTCCGCCGGGGCCCGCACCACCGCACGGTGCGCGGGGTGCGGGGCGCGTCGCGCGGCCGCGTCCAGGCACACTTGTAGCATGAACACACACGTCGCCTCCGGCGGACCGCTGCGCATCGGCCTCGTCGGCGCCGGTCCCTGGGCCCGCATGACCCACGCCCCCGCCCTCGCCTCCCATCCGGACGTCGTACTGAGCGGCATCTGGGGCCGGCGCCCCGAAGCCGCGGAGACGCTCGCGTCGGCGCACGGGACCGAGGCCTTCACGGGCGACGCGGGATTCGACGCGCTGGTGGCCGGCAGCGACGCGATCGCCTTCGCCGTGCCGCCGGACGTCCAGGCGCCGCTCGCCGTACGGGCGGCCGCCGCGGGGCGCCACCTGCTGCTGGACAAGCCCGTCGCGACCACGGTCGCGGGCGCGCGCGAGGTCGCCGAGGCGGCCGGGCGGGCCGGTGTCGCCTCCGTGGTCTTCTGCACCATGCGGTTCGACGCGGGCACCGCCGCCTGGATCGCCGACCGGGCCGCCGAGGGCGGCTGGTTCACGGCACGGGCCATGTGGATCGGCGCACTGTTCGCCCCGGGCGCGGACAACGAGTTCGGCGCCTCGCCCTGGCGCCGGGAGAAGGGCGGCCTCTGGGACGTCGGCCCGCACGCGCTCTCGGTCCTCGTCCCGGTGCTGGGCGAGGTGACGGAGATGACCGCGGTCCGCGGACCCGCGGACGCCGCGCACCTGCTCCTGCGCCACGCCTCCGGTGCGTCGAGCACGCTGACGCTCGCCCTGGACGCACCGGAAGGAGCGACCGGGACCGAGCTGGAGGTCCGGGGAGAGGCCGGTGTGTCCAGCCTGCCCGCGGACGCGGTGGACGCGAGCGACGCTTTCCGGATCGCCGTGGACGCGCTCGCGGAGGCGGCGCGTACGGGTGTGGCACACCCCTGCGACGTACGGTTCGGGCTGCGGCTCACCGAGCTGCTCGCCGAGGCCGAGGCGCAGCTCGCGCCGGTGCGCGCCTGATCCGGTGGTTCAGCGCCCGAGCGCGTCCCGGACGGCCTCCTCGGACCTGGCCACCACGGCGGTCCCGTCCTCGGCGGTGATGATCGGGCGCTGGATCAGCGCGGGGTGTCCGGCGAGCGCGGTGATCCACCGCTCGCGCGAGCCGGCCTCCCTCGGCCACTCCTTGATCCCGAGGTCCACGGCGTCGGCCTCCCCGGTGCGGGTGATGTCCCACGGCTCCAGCCCGAGGCGGCCGAGCACGTCCCGGATCTCCTCGGGAGAGGGCACGTCCTCCAGGTACCGGCGGACGGTGTAGTCGGCGCCCTCGGCATCGAGCAGACTCACCGCGCTGCGGCACTTGGAACAGGCGGGATTGATCCAGATCTCCATGGGGCCCAGGGTACGGGAGTGACCCCGAAAAGGCCTCTGGCCAGGGGCGATTGTCAGTGCGCGGCAGTAAAATGGTGGGAGTTCGTGAGGGTTCCACCACCGTGCCAGGAGGTTGCCGATGGCCGTCGCCACAGTCACGACCGAGCCGCTCCACACGCCACCGCGCAAGAAGCCGCTCCCCGCGGGCCGGCCCCGCGAGTGGTACGTCTCGCACAACCGTCGCCTGAAGGCCATGCGCCTGGCGATCGCCCTGCTCGACAGCGGCGTCTACCAGCCGTCGAGCGCCGACAACGACCGGATACGCACGACCGCCGACCGTCTCGCCATCCACCCGCCGTCCGACACCACCTGCCGCATGGTCCGCGCCCTGATCCGCTACGGCCGCTGACCGCACCGCCCGTGCCCCCGGATCGTCGGGGGCACGGGTCCGCCGTCGCCCGGCGGGCCCGGGGGCACGGGCGATTCCGTATACGGCGGGAGTGCCGGGCCGGAGCCGCGGCACCCCGCTCAGCCTTCGCCGCGCGCCGCCGACGGGGCGTCCGTCGACGGCCGAAGTCCTGAACGGCGCCGGGGGGTGGGGGTGTTCAGAGGCTCGACGTCCGCCCCGGCACCGGACCCGGCCGCCCTGATCACGGCGTCAGTACCCAGCGTCCCCGGCTGCCACCGTCGCGGAGGGCCCGGTAGGCGGTCGCGGCCTCGGCCAGCGGGACCGTGCCGGCCCGGCGCGCTTCGAGCCGTCCCTCCGCGGTCAGTCGCAGCATCTCGCGCAACCGGCCGCCGTCCGGGACGACGACCGCACTGACGACGGTGATGCCCCGCTCGGCCGGCGGCTCAGCACCGGGGAAGACACCGGCGTACGCCCCTTGGTCGCGTACGGCCTTCAGCGCCGGGCCGTTCAGACGCGCCGCGTCCAGTACCGCGTCGAAGCCCGTGACTCCCTCCAGGGAGGTGATCGTCGCCGTGGCTCCGGCCCGCACCAGGAAGTCCGCGTCGGAGGCGCGGGCGAGTCCGGTGACGGACCAGCCGGCGAGCGCGGCGAGGGCCACCGCGTACCCTCCGACCCCGCCGGCCGCTCCGGTGACCAGCAGGCTCCTGCCGCGGGAGGGGCCGAGCAGGGTGATGAGCTGGTCAGCGGTCAGCGAGTTGAGCGGGACCGTGGCGGCGTCGAGCAGGCCGACCCCGTCGGGCACGGGCGCCACGTCGGCGGCCGGCACGATCACGTACTCCGCGGCCGCTCCGGCTGCTGAGTGGGGTGCGTGGGGGAACGTCATCGCGGCCACCGGCATACCGGCCGTCAGGCCCCGCACACCGGGGCCCACCGCGTCCACGACGCCCGAGACGTCCAGTCCCAGCCCCCGCAGCCGCCCGTCGCCGATCTCGGGGGCGCGGCCGTCGAGGGCGTGCAGATCCGCGGGGTTGACCGCGGCGCCCGCCATCCTGATGCGAACCTGCCCGGCGGCGGGCTCGGGATCGGGGAGGTCCCCCACTGACGCCACACTCTGTCCCGCGGATGACCCGACGATGATCGCGCGCACGGTTCTCTCCCTCTGTCGTTGCCTGTGGTGGGGCGTCGCCGCCCGCCTGCGTGCGCCAGGGGCGCACTCCCGCCCGTCCGGCGGTGCCGTCGCGTGCCCGGGCGCCGCTCCGTACGATGTCGATGACGCCGGAGCGACGCTCCGGAAGAGATCATAGCGGAGCGGTGCTCCGCTAAACGAACGACGTACCGCTCCGTCCCGTGTGAGGTCATGACGTGCCACCGACAACTCGCGCCGATGCGCTCAGAAATCGCGCCCTGCTGCTGACGGCGGCGGGGGAGGTCATCGCCGAACACGGCACCAACGCGTCCCTTCGCGACGTCGCCCGCAGGGCCGGCGTGGGCATCGGCACGCTCTACCGCCACTTCCCCACCCGTGACGTACTCCTCGAGGCGCTGCTCGACGCGAACTTCGACGCCCTGCGCGCGCGTGCCGACGGCCTGTTCGCGTCCCCCGACCCGGAGGCCGCGCTCCTGGCATGGCTTGAGGAGATGGCAGCCGGATCGGCGACGTACCAGGGCCTCCCGGAGTCGATCATGGATGCCCTGGCCAACGAGGAATCAGGGCTGCACGAGGCGTGCGACCGTATGAACTCCGCCGGCGGCCGACTGCTCGAACGGGCACAGGAGGCCGGTCTCATCCGCCCCGAGCTGACCATCCGCGCGGTCATCGCGGTCGCACTCGGCCTCTCGTGGGCCGCCCAGCACTCCGCCGACCTGTCCGAGCAGGTCGGCCCGATGCTGCGCGCCGCGATCAGGGCATCCGACGCGCACCGGTGAGGAGCGGCGGCCACCCTTCGGTGCCCGGTCCGCGGGGTGACGGCGCCGCGAGGCCGTCGCCCCGCCCGGCGTCTCCCGCCCTCCGGCCCCGTGGCTGGTCACCTGCCGGGCGGGACGGCCGGGCCCGAGGGCGCCGACGGCCCCTCCGCACCTCCGGCCGGCCGTCGGGCGGCCCACGCGCCCCTGTGGACGTGTGACGTGTCACAGACATCGCGGCAGGGCTGTGGGAACTTCAACTCTGCTACTCATCAGTTGAGTTGACGACGTCCAGTCCCGACGTGCGCGTGGAGAGGGTCGAATGAGCACTCTGCAAGCCATCACGCTCGACCAGGTGGTCGACACGGACCGCTACCCCCTGTCGGACCCGGAGAGCCCGGGATACGAGGCCGTGGTCGCGCGGGCGCGCGGCGAACTGGCCGAGGTCGGCTGCACCGTGCTCCCGGACTTCATCCGGCCCGCGCTCCACGAGGTCCTGCGGCAGGAGTGCGCGGCCATCGCCCCGCAGGCGTACTTCGACGTGGAGACGGTGAACGTCTACAACATCGACGTGGACGCCGGCCTGCCCGACGACCACCCCGGGCGGCGCACCTTCCAGCGCGGCAACGCCTTCGTCGCCCGCGACCGCGTGCCCGCCGACGCCCTCATCGGCCGGCTCTACGGCAACGGGCTGTTCCAGCGCTTCGTGGCCGACTGCTTCGCACTGCCCCGCCTGCACGAGCTCGCCGATCCGCTCTCGGGACTCGTCCTCAACGTCGTACGCCCGGGAATGGAGCACCCCTGGCACTTCGACACCAACGAGTACACGGTCAGCATGCTGACCCAGGAGGCAGAGAGCGGCGGCGACTTCGAGTACTGCCCGCACATCAGGTCCGCCGACGACGAGTGCTTCGACGACGTCCGGGACGTCCTGGACGGCGGCGGACCGCCGACCCGGCGCCTCCTGCTGAAGCCGGGCGACCTCCAGCTGTTCATGGGCCGCTATTCGCTGCACCGGGTCAGCCCCGTGCGGGGCGGCCGGGCGCGGCACAGCGCGATCTTCGCCTACAGCGAGCGCCCCGGCGTCATCGGGAGCGTGGCCCGCACCAGGCAGCTCTTCGGCCGCGTGCTGCCCGAGCACCTGGCCGCGGAGGGCCGCGCGGTGCGGGGGGACCGGCTGCTGGACTGACGGACTTCTCCCGACCCGGGCCCAGCCACGCGATCCACCAAGGAGAAGCCCCTTGCGCCTCGACGCGACCGGAAAAGTCTCGCTGGACCACATCTACACGGCACCCGATCCCCGGACCTACTTCCAGGAACTGCGCCCCCTCGGCTACTGCGTGCCCCAACTGGCCAAGCCCTACTTCGAGAAGCTCGTCAAGGAGTACCGCGAGACCGAAGGCATCGCCGCCCCCCGGGTGCTCGACATCGGCTGCTCGTACGGGATCAACGCGGCCCTGCTCAAGTACGACCTCACGATGGACGAGCTCTACGCGCGCTACGACGGCACCGGCCCCACCACACGCGCCGGGCTCCTGGCACGGGACCAGGACCTCTCGCGCTCCCGCAGCCCCGCGAACGGCCTGCGGTTCACCGGCCTGGACGCCTCCACCGGCGCACTGGCCTACGCCCGCGAGGCCGGCTTCCTCGACGACACGGTCCACGCCGACCTGGAGACGTACGACCCCACCCCGCAGCAGCGCGCCCGGCTCGCCGGCACCGACCTGGTGATCTCGACCGGATGCATCGGCTACGTCACCGAACGCACGCTCGTCCGCGTCGTCCGCGCCCAGGACGGCCGTCTTCCCTGGATGGCGCACTTCGTCCTGCGCATGTTCCCCTTCGACCCCGTCGAGCGGGCCCTGGCCGGCCTCGGCTACCGCACGATCACGGTCGACGGGGTCTTCAGACAGCGGCGGTTCGCCGGGCCCCAGGAACAGCGACGGGTCCTGGACGGCATGGCCGCGGCCGAGGTGGACGCGAGGGGACTGGAGGAGGATGGCTGGCTCTACGCCCAGCTCCACCTCTCCACGCCCCGGAACCGGTAGATCCCTTTCCCACCCACTCACCGAGAAGAGAGCCGCATTGAACGTCAGTCAGGAAGCAGCAGCCGGAGCGACCTTCGCCCGTGAAGGCAGTCTGCCGAAGGTGCCGCTGCCCACGCTGGAGGCGAGCTGCGAGAGGTTCCTCGCCTGGTGCGCCCCCCTGCTGAACGAGGAGGAGCGGGCGGCCACCGAGGCCGAGGTCGCGGCCTTCCTGCGGCCCGGCGGCCCGGGCCGGACACTGCACGCGGCGCTGGAGGAGTACGACGCGACGGAGGGGGTGCACAGCTGGCTCGACACCTTCTGGCCCTACCGCTACCTCGGCCGCCGGGACCGCATCGCGCTCAACGCCAACTTCTTCTTCCTCTTCCAGGACACCGGGGAGGGGCAGCTCGACCGCGCGGCCGGACTCGTCGCCGGGGCGCTCCACTACAAACGGCGTCTCGGCGAGGGTCTCGTGGCACCGGTGGAACAGCGCGGGGTTCCGCAGTCGATGGTGCAGAACAAGTACCTCTTCTCCACCACGCGCATCCCCGGAGTGCCGCTGGACACCGTGCGCGCCCCGTACAGCGAGCAGGCGCCCGGGCCCTCGACGGCGCGGCACATCGTCGTCTTCTTTCGCGGCACCATGTTCCGGCTGGACGTCATCGGCCCCGACGGCGTCCCGCACAGCCTCGACGAGATCGAGGCGGGGCTCCGCGCGGTGACCAAGGCCGACGTCCACACGGCGGACGAGGACCGGACAGGTCACCTGACCACCATGGCGCGGGCCGAGTGGGCGGCCGCCCGGCAGGAGCTGCTGGCCAGGAGCCCGGGCAACGCCCGGACGCTGGACGACGTCGAGACCGCCCTCTTCTGCGTCTGCCTGGAGGACTTCGCACCCGGGGACACCCAGGGGACCTGCGACGAACTGCTCTACGGAGACCGGGGAAACCGGTGGTTCGACAAGGCCGTCTCCTTCGTCGTCTACGCGGACGGCCGGGCGGGCATCAACGTCGAGCACTGCGAGCTGGACGGGACGACCATCCTCAGCTTCACCGACGCGCTGCTCGGCACCCCGCCCGACGAGCACTCCCGCCTCTCCGGCGCACGCTCCCAGGGCGAGCCGGTCCCGAACCCGCTCGCCTTCGACCTGGACGAGCCGCTGCGGGAACGGGTACGCACAGCCGCCGACGCGTTCGCCGCGTACGGGCGGGACACCGCCACCACCACGGTCTCCTTCGGGGACTTCGGCAGCACGGCGGCCAAGGCGCTCGGGGTGTCCCCGGACGCGTTCGTGCAGGCCGCGTACCAACTGGCCCACCAGCGCGCCAAGGGGCACCTGGGCGCGACGTACGAGTCGATCGCCACCCGGCAGTTCCGCCACGGCCGCACCGAGGCGATGCGGGTGGTGACCCCCGAGATGCCGGCCTTCGTCGCGGCGATGGAGGACCCCGTGGCCGACCGGGAGGCCCGCCGCGCGGCGTTCCGGGCCGCCGCGGCCGCCCATGTCGCCCGGGCGAAGGAGTGCCAGGCAGGCGACGCGCCCGAGCAGCACCTCTGGGAGCTGGAACTGATCCAGCGCCGCCGGGGCGAGGAGCTCGGCGTCGGCGAACAGCCCTCCCTGTACCGCTCCCCGGGATGGCTGATCATGCGGGACGACTACCTGAGCACGAGCTCGGCACCGTCCGAGAACATCCAGTACTTCGGCTTCGGCTCCACGAGCAGCCGCTGCATCGGTGTGGCCTACGTCCTGCTGCCGCAGCGGTTCAACCTCTACCTGAGCACCCCGCGCGCGGTCGCCGACCAGATGCACGCCTTCGCCGACCGGCTCCGCGAGGCGGTGACGGAGCTGCGGGACCTGCTTGCCGACTGACACCCCGGACCGCCTCTGCGGGGCGGAGGGCAGAGCGGCGCGCGCCTGTCCTCCGCACAACTGCGTCAGGGCCTCCCGGTCCGCTCGGTTCGACAAATGTCTCCGAGTTGCCGAGAGGCCCTGGTCTCATGCCCGCGCCATCGGACGATCACCCCGGTCGGGAATGTCCGGCCCTCGTGTTCCGGGGGAATTCGAGATTTGGCTTCGGGGAATACCGAGGCTAGTACTGGGGGTGCGCCCAGGCCGAACAGGTGTCGGCGCCGAATCCGTTGGGCCCGCAGACCCTGAACGACGTGACGTCCCGGGAAAGAGTCGTGGACGCCGCACCCTTGGCCGGGCCGTAAATCTTGTGCATGCTCCCGTCGCCGTTCAGGTAGTAGTCGGCGTGGGCCCCGGAATTGTTCGACCAGACCCAGATCCAGCTCGTCACCCCGGAGCCCGATGTGCTGTTGTTGACCTGCGCCTGGTAGTCGGCCGTCTCGATGCCGGTATTGACGTGCTTGGAGACGGAGCAGGCGGAGCCGCAGTCGGCCGCGGCCGCGGCCGAGGCGGGGGACGTCGCCAGGGTCAGCCCAGCTACGGCCACGCCGGTGGAAACGACGGCTGCACGGGTTATCGTCTTCAGCTTCATGAAATCACTCGCCTACGTCAATAAATGGTTCTGATGGTCGCGGAAGAAATGACCAGGACTTCCGGCTGGAATTTCTCTCCAGCGTTCTGAAGACCCGTCACCGACCCCCGCGTATCGACAGTAGGACACGTCGCGTCAAGGACCCGTGCGTATTGACGACTTCATGTCGTCAAGAATTCATTATTGTCCTCGGCTCTTCCACCGGCTCCGCCGGGCGCTCTGCCGCTCCGCCGACGACGCCCCGACCCCCCGTCGGTGACGGCGTTCCGGCATACGACAGCGAGGGCCGGCTCCCCGGATGGGGGAACCGGCCCTCGCCGCTCATTCCGAGGCCGGGCGGGAACGGCCGGAACGGCACGTTGCAGGCATCGGCCAGGGGCTTCCGCCCCGCGTTCTACAGGTCGTAGTACAGCTCGAACTCGTGCGGGTGCGGGCGCAGCTGGATCGGGGCGATCTCGTTCGTGCGCTTGTAGTCGATCCACGTCTCGATCAGGTCGGGCGTGAAGACGCCGCCGGCCTGGAGGTACTCGTGGTCGGCCTCCAGGGCGTCGAGGACGGCGGGCAGCGAGGTCGGGACCTGCTGGACACCAGCGTGCTCCTCGGGAGCCAGCTCGTAGAGGTCCTTGTCGATCGGCTCCGGCGGCTCGATCTTGTTCTTGACGCCGTCGAGGCCGGCCATCAGCAGGGCCGAGAACGCCAGGTACGGGTTCGAGGACGGGTCCGGCGCGCGGAACTCGACGCGCTTGGCCTTCGGGTTGGAGCCCGTGATCGGGATGCGCATCGCGGCGGAGCGGTTGCGCTGCGAGTACACCATGTTGACCGGGGCCTCGAAGCCGGGCACCAGGCGGTGGTAGGAGTTCACCGTCGGGTTGGTGAAGGCGAGCAGCGACGGGGCGTGCTTCAGGATGCCGCCGATGTAGTAGCGCGCCATGTCCGAGAGACCGGCGTAGCCCTGCTCGTCGTAGAACAGCGGGGAGCCGCCGGACCACAGGGACTGGTGCACGTGCATGCCCGAGCCGTTGTCACCGAAGATCGGCTTCGGCATGAAGGTCGCGGTCTTGCCGTTGCGCCAGGCGACGTTCTTCACGATGTACTTGAAGAGCATCAGGTCGTCGGCCGCGGCGAGCAGCGTGTTGAACTTGTAGTTGATCTCGGCCTGGCCGGCGGTGCCGACCTCGTGGTGCTGGCGCTCGACCTGGAGGCCGTTCTTGTCCAGCTCCATGGAGATCTCGGCACGCAGGTCGGCGAAGTGGTCGACCGGCGGGGTCGGGAAGTAGCCGCCCTTGTAGCGGACCTTGTAACCCCGGTTGTTCTCGACCGCACCGGTGTTCCAGGCGCCGGCCTCGGAGTCGATGTGGTAAAAGCTCTCGTTCGCCGACGTCTGGAAGCGGACGTTGTCGAAGACGTAGAACTCGGCCTCGGGACCGAAGTAGGCGGTGTCGGCGACACCGGTGGAGGCGAGGTAGGCCTCGGCCTTCTTCGCGACGTTCCGCGGGTCACGGCTGTACTGCTCGCCGGTGATCGGGTCGTGGATGAAGAAGTTGATGTTCACGGTCTTGTCGCGGCGGAACGGGTCGACACGGGCCGTCGACAGATCGGCGCGGAGCGCCATGTCGGACTCGTGGATGGCCTGGAAGCCGCGGATCGACGAGCCGTCGAATGCCAGTTCCTCGGACGGGTCGAAGGACGCCGCGGGGATCGTGAAGTGCTGCATCACACCCGGCAGGTCGCAGAACCGGACGTCGACGAACTTGACGTCGTTGTCGGCGATGTACTTCTGGACTTCGTCGGCGTTCTGGAACATCCAACTCCTCCTACTCCCGACCCGGGAAAGGGCGGGGTTGCAGCTCGTCTGTGTGGCCAGTGCGGTGGCACACGCTGGACCCGACCATAGGCAGAAGGGATTTCTCCAGCATGACCCATTTGTTTCGCACAAGTTAACCAGCCCGGTTGCCCGGGACACCTCGGCGACGTGTTCCGTGCCCCGCCCGGCCGGGTGCAAACGCGCGCGCAGTACCGTGGTCGGGTGGACAACAGGCAAGCAATCGGATCGTGGCTCTCGGGCCCTCGCGCGGCGGCCGAGGAGATGGGCGCCGACTTCGGTCACCGGGGCGAACGCCTCGGTCTGCCCAAGGAGGGCCCGGGGTCGATCGCCCCGCTCGGCCGGCGCTTCGGGGCCCTCTTCATCGACTGGATCGCGTGCATGGTGATCGCATACGGCCTGCTCGCTCGCGGTGACCAGCAGGCGGCGGGGAACTGGGCGCTCGGCGTCTTCCTCGTCATGAGCCTGCTGACGGTCGGAACCATCGGTTCCACCCCGGGCAAGCGGATCATGGGCCTGCGGGTCGTCGCCGAGGACGGCGGGCGGCTCGGGACGGTGCGGGTCGTCGTGCGGAGCGTGCTGCTCCTCCTGGTCATCCCGGCCATCGTCTGGGACCGCGACAGCCGGGGCCTCCACGACCGGCTGGCGCGCGCCGTACAGGTCCGTATCTGAGCCGTCCGCATCCCGGACAGAACACGTGACGGGTGCGCGCAAGGGCACCGGACAGCGAAACGGCGCGGCCCCGGACGAGATCTCGTCCGGGGCCGCGCCGTCCCACGCTTCAGCGGCGTCAGCGCATCTTTCCGCCGCGCGGCATCCGCATGCCCTTCGGCATCGGGCCCTTCGGCAGCGGCATGTTGCTCATCAGGTCGCCCATCGCGCGCAGCCGGTCGTTGGCCGCGGTCACCTGCGGGCCGGTGAGGACCCGCGGAAGCTTCAGCATCCTGGTGCGCACCTTCTTCAGCGGCACCTGGCCCTCGCCGTCGCCGACGATGATGTCGTGCACGGGTACGTCGACCACGATGCGGGCCATCCGCTTCTTCTCGGCGGCCAGGAGGCTCTTCACCCGGTTCGGGTTGCCCTCGGCCACGAGCACGATCCCCGCCTTGCCGACCGCCCGGTGGACGACGTCCTGGCTCCGGTTCATCGCGACCGCCGGGGTCGTGGTCCAGCCGCGGCCGACACGGTCCAGCACCGCCGCGGCGGCGCCCGGCTGCCCCTCCATCTGCCCGAACGCGGCCCGCTCCGCGCGGCGTCCGAAGATGATCGCCATCGCGAGGAACGCCAGTACGAAGCCCAGGATGCCCGCGTAGACCGGGTGACCGATCACGAAACCGATGGCGAGGAGGACACCGAAGGTGATGATTCCCACACCCGCGACGACGAGACCCACCTTCGGGTCCGACCGCCTGGTCATCTTGTAGGTCAGGGCGATCTGCTTGAGCCGCCCCGCGTTCTCGGCGCTGTCCGCGCCGTCAGTGTTTGCCTTCCTCGCCATGTACCGAAGTTTACGTGGCCCGGAGGTGACCTAGGAACGGTGGTCGGCCACAGCCTTCAGCACGTGCTCCGCCTCGACCCGGTCCTGTGCCCTGCGACGGTCCTCGAGGACCGCCGTCCAGGCGTTCCGGCGGGCGGTGCGCTGGCCGCTGCTGAGGAGCAGTGACTCGACGGCGCGGAGTGCGGTGGTGACGGTCGGGATCGCGTTGGCTCGTACCGGCGCGGCATGCATCGTGGACGTTCCCCCTCGGAGCGGATGCGCGCACCCGGCGCGCACTGAGTAGCGGGAAGCAATGACCGCGGTGGCCACGGGAGCCATCGCGTATGTACCTAGGGTCACTGCTCGGTGTTACCAGTGCATGACCGGTCGGTCAAACACCAATGAAACTCTGATTTCGGCGCCGCGCACGTCGACGCGGCCCATACGGGCCCCCGACCTGCGGGGGGCGTACGGACCGCGTCGTCGCGGCTATTACTGTTCAGTAATCGGTTGTGCGCCGATTCACACGGAGGGCGTGGCCGCGGTGGCGGCGCCGCGGCGCTCGATCGCCTGCTGGAAGAGGCGTCCGGCGCGGTAGGACGAGCGCACCAGCGGACCCGACATGACGCCGGAGTAACCGATCGCGTCGGCCTCGTCCTTGAGCTCCACGAACTCGTGCGGCTTCACCCAGCGCTCGACCGGGTGGTGCCGGACGGAGGGCCTCAGGTACTGGGTGATCGTGATGAGCTCGCAACCCGCGTCGTACAGGTCCTGGAGCGCCTCGCTGACCTCCTCGCGGGTCTCGCCCATGCCGAGGATCAGGTTGGACTTGGTCACCAGACCGGCCTCGCGGGCCCGCGTGATGACTTCCAGGGAACGCTCGTAACGGAAGCCGGGGCGGATGCGCTTGAAGATCCGCGGCACCGTCTCCACGTTGTGCGCCAGCACCTCCGGGCGCGAGGAGAAGACCTCGGCCAGCTGCTCGGGCTCGGCGTTGAAGTCGGGGATCAGCAGCTCGACCTTGGTCGCGCCCGCCTCCCGCTCCGCTGTCAGCGCGTGGATCTGGCGCACGGTCTCCGCGTACAGCCAGGCACCGCCGTCCTCCAGGTCGTCGCGGGCGACGCCGGTGATGGTGGCGTAGTTCAGGTCCATCGTGACCACGGACTCGCCCACGCGGCGGGGCTCGTCGCGGTCGAGCGCCTGCGGCTTCCCCGTGTCGATCTGGCAGAAGTCGCAGCGCCTCGTGCACTGGTCCCCGCCGATGAGGAAGGTGGCCTCGCGGTCCTCCCAGCATTCGAAGATGTTGGGGCAGCCGGCCTCCTGGCACACCGTGTGCAGCCCCTCGCTCTTCACGAGTTTCTGCAACTGGTTGTACTCGGGGCCCATCTTCGCCCGGGTCTTGATCCACTCGGGCTTGCGCTCGATGGGGGTCTGGCTGTTCCGGACCTCGAGGCGCAGCATCTTGCGCCCGTCGGGTGCGACAGCGGACACTCCGGCACTCCCCTTAGCTCTCACTGCATTGGAATCTTCGGCGAACACCAGGGTACGCCCGTGGTTAGAACGGTCTTACGTCTGCCCAACCTGTGGCCGACAGGCCCTATTCCCGACGGGCCCGTGAGAGCCCTCTCAGGCGGGTGTCGCCGCGGCCTCGGGGGCGCCTATGACGCGCGGCGCCGGCTCGGCGTTCTCCAGGACCTCCCGCAGGTGCCGCTCGGCGACCGGCAGCACGTCGTCGATCGTGATCTCACGGCCCAGCTCGTACGAGAGCGAGGTCACGCCCGCGTCCCGGATGCCGCACGGCACGATCCGGTCGAAGGACGTGTTGTCCGGGTTCACGTTCAGCGAGAAGCCGTGCATGGTCACGCCCTTGGCGACCCTGATCCCGATCGCCGCGAGCTTGCGGTCCTCCCGGCGCTGGCCCGCGTTGGACGGCGCGTACTCGGGGCCGTTCAGCCGGGGGTCGAACTCCTCGTCGTGCAGCCGGGGGTCGAAGTCCAGCGAGAGTCCGCCGAGGGCCGGGCGGTCCTCGACCGGGTCGCCGAGCACCCAGACACCGCTGCGGCCCTCCACGCGGCTGGTCTCCAGACCGAACTCCGCGGCCGTGAGGATCAGCGCGTCCTCCAGCCGGCGCACGTGGGCGACCACGTCCACCGGGCGGGGCAGCTTCAGGATCGGGTAGCCGATGAGCTGCCCGGGGCCGTGCCAGGTGATCTTCCCGCCGCGGTCGACGTCGATGACGGGCGTGCCGTCCAGCGGGCGCTCGCTCTCCGTCGTGCGCCGGCCCGCCGTGTAGACGGAGGGGTGCTCAAGGAGCAGGCAGGTGTCGGGGACGGTGTCCTCGAACCGTGCGGCATGCACCTCGCGCTGCTTCTGCCAGGCCTCCTGGTATTCGACGGCTTCCTCGCCGAATCCCAGACGGACGAACCGCAGCTCACTCACTCGGGTGCCTCCCTACTCGCGGTGCCGCGCGGCCGGAGGGTGTCCCCGGAACCACGTCACCATGCACTGATGTGCGCCCCCAGCCACTGTACGACCGGTCCCGGACACCCGGTCCGGCAGGCCGTACGCGGTCGAATCCGTCAGCGATCCGGGCAATCCTCACACGATCGGATGAACGTGGAGCGAAGGGCGCTGGGACCGCGGCCGGGACGGCTAAATTCGCGCCGTTCCATAACGGGCTCGCCCGCTCCCACTCGCGGGGGAGCCCGGGAGGGCTGCCCGCCCGTGCTCGATGGCAGGAGACCTTTCAGCTGATGTCGGAACGACCGCCCCAGCGCACCCCGAACCGGCGGCTCGCCGCTCTCATCGCGGAGGCCGGGTTCTCGCATGCCGGGCTGGCCCGCCGGGTGGACCAGCTCGGCCTCGAACACGGGCTCGACCTGCGATACGACAAGACCTCGGTGACCCGCTGGCTGCGCGGCCAGCAGCCCCGCGGCACCACCCCCGCACTGATCGCCGAGGTCTTCACCCGGCGCCTCGGGCGCAGGCTCTCGGCGCAGGACCTGGGCCTGGACGCGTGCGCACCCGTCTACGCGGGCCTCGAGTTCGCGGCGACACCGGCGGAGGCGGTCGACATCGTCAGCGGTCTGTGGCGCAAGGACTCGGGCAGTCACACCGAGCTGCGCAAGATCGCCTTCACCCCGGCCGGACTCGTCGTCCCCAGCAGGGACTGGCTCATCGGTCGCGCCGACGAGTGGGTCGGCCGCGGCGGGACGGCGGACCGGGCGGGCGGCCCAGCCCCGGCACCCGCCCCCCGCACCGCCACGGAGGCCCGGCCCCCGCAGGGACTCCACCAGGCGAACGGGAGCGGCGTCCCGCAGGCCCCCGGTACCCCCGGAGTGCCGAACGGCGCCCGTGGTCCCGGCCTCCCACGGCCTCCCGCGCCCGCGGCACCGCCCCTGGGCGTCCCGCGCCAGCGGCAGACCGAGCGGGGTGCGGGCCTGCGGGTCGGCAGCGGTGACGTCGCCGCGCTGCGCTCGGTCTGCGAGCTCTTCCGCACCCTGGACAACGCCTACGGCGGCGGCCACGCCCGGCAGGCCCTCGTCCGCTACCTGGAGCACGAGGCCGAGCCCATGCTCCGCGGGAGCTACGGAGAGGCCATGGGCAGGCGGCTGTTCTCGGCGGCCGCCGACCTGACCAGGCTGGCGGGCTGGACCTCGTACGACATCGCGGCGCACGGTCTCGCCCAGCGCTACTTCGTGCAGGCGCTGCGGCTGGCCCAGGCTGCCGGTGACCGGGCGTACGGGGCCTTCGTCCTGATCACGATGAGCCGGCAGGCCGTCTATCTCGGGCACGGCAGGGAGGCCATCCAGCTCGCCCGCGTCGCCCAGCAGGGCATCGGCTCCGCCGCGCCGCAGATCGTCATGGCGCTGCTGCACGCGGTGGAGGCGCGCGGGCACGGCGTCCTGGGGGAGACCAGGGCCTGTGTCGCCGCCCTCGTCCGGTCGGAGCGCGCGTTGCAGGGCGCGAGGCCCGGGGACGACGTGCCGCACTGGGCGCGCTTCTTCGACGAGGCCCAGCTCGCCGACGAGTTCGGCCACTGCCACCGCGATCTGCAGCAGTACCGGGTGGCCGCACAGCACGCCGAGCGGTCGCTCCAGCTCCGCGCGCCCGCCTTCGCGCGGAGCAGACTGTTCTGCCGTGTGGTCCTGGCCTCGGCGCGTCTCGGGCTCGGCGAACTGGACCAGGCCTGCCTGCTGGGTGCCGAGGCGGCCCAGCAGGCGGCCGAGATGCGGTCGGCGCGCGCGACGGAGTACGTCCGGGACTTCGAACGGCGCCTGGAGCCGTACCGCGACGCCGTCGCCGTGCGGGGCTACCGCGACCGGGTCGCCGCCCTGGGATGACCGCCTAAGCGGCGGCGCGGAGGCGAGTCCCGTCCTCGCGGGGCCGGCTCACCCCCAGGTCCGCGAGGATCGCCGAGGCCGCCCGCCGGCCCGATGCCAGGGCGCCCTGGACGCTGCTCACGTCGCGGTGGTCGCCGCACACGTACAGTCCGGCGAGCAGCCGGACGGGCCGCTGCGGATCATGAGGCGGCACCATCGCGGGGACGGCCTCCGGGTCGTGACGGGCGGCCAGGAGTTCCCAGTCGTGCGTGGGCGTCCCGTACAGCCCGGCGAGGTGCGCGCGTACGGTGCGGTCCAGGTCCGGCGGCTGCGGGCCGAGCACCGTGGAGGTGATCAGGACGCGGCCGCGCGGTGCGCGCGAGGGGTCCACCTCGCTCATCACCGCTGTGTGGGCGACCGGACCCGACCGGTCCGCGTCCAGCAGGAGACGCGCCCCGGTCGACGGCGCCCGGGGCGCCGTGTGGTGCAGCACCGTCACCGGGTGGAACGCCGGTGTGCGCAGACCGGGGAGCAGTTCGGCGGCGGCGCCCGCGCCGGTCGCCAGCAGCAGCGACCGGCAGCCGAGCTCGCCGTGTTCCTTGGTGCGTACGGAGGTGATGCCGGCGGCCGTCACGTGCACCCCGGTGCGTACGGTCCCGGGCGGCAGGGCGGCGGCCAGCAGTCGGGGCAGGGCCGCGGAGCCGCCCGAGGGCACGCAGAGCCGGCCGCGCGCGTAGTCGCGGAGGGCGAGTTCGGCGCAGCGGCTCGACGTGGTCAGTTCCGGGTCGCAGAGCAGCGCCGAGAGCAGCGGCCGGACGAACCCGCCGAGGGTGCGGGGCGACAGGCCGCGTGCCGACAGCGCCGTGAGCGCGGGCCTGTCGGGCCGGCCGGTGATGCGGGACTCGGGGGTGGTGGCGAGACGGGCCAGCCAGGCGCCGAGGCGGGCCTGTTCGATCGCTCCTCCCAGGGGCGCACTGGGGGCGCTCGACCGGGAGCGCACTGCGCGGAGTGCGCCCCGCGCGCTCCGTATGTCGCCGGCGAGGTACTGCCGCCCTCCGCTGTGGACGAGGACGCCGGGCGTGAACTCCCGCAGGACCAGGCCGTCGAGCCCCGGAGAGGCCGTGAGATCCGGATACGCCGTGCTGAGCAAGGGGCCCGGACCGTCGAGCCGGAAGCCGTCGACCTCATGGGTGGCCAACCGGCCCCCCACCTCGTCGGCGGCCTCCAGGACACTGACGTGCACTCCCGCGCCGATCAGCTGGTGAGCCGCCGACAGGCCGGCGATACCGGCCCCGATGATGACCACATCCGCGTGGTCTGCTGTGTGTGCCGTGAGCACGTGCCCCTCCCCGAGTCGGTGCGAATGCTGGGGGGCTATTTCCCCCAACGCGGCCCCGGAATGCCGGAGTTCGGGTCGAGGCTAGGTGGATGGCCGATACGGGCGCAGTCGCGCGCACCCAGGGGCACCGGTGCACGGGGTCGCACGGCGGCCGCACGGGCGGGCCGCCGTGGCCCGGGGAGGGCGGGTCAGCGCAGCGCGGCGCGGATGGCCTCGTCGATGCCGGGGAAGGCGAACGCGAAGCCGGAGTCGAGGAGCCGGCCGGGCAGCACCCGCTGACTGCCGAGGACGTCATCGGAGAACTCGCCGAGCGCGAGCTTCAGCGCCGGGGCCGGGGCGGTGAACAGGGTGGGGCGTTTCAGCACCCGCCCCATCGCGGCCGTCACCTGCGCGTTCGTGACGGGGGAGGGGGCCGTCAGGTTCACCGGGCCCGACAGGCTCTCCGTGTCCAGGGCGTACCGCAGGGCGGCGACGTGGTCGTGCAGGGCGATGTAGCTCCAGTACTGCCGGCCGCTGCCCAGCCGCCCGCCCAGCCCCGCTCTGAACAGCGGGAAGAGGCGGCCCCAGGCCCCGCCCTCCCGGGAGACGACCAGCCCGGTCCTGGCGTGGACCGTGCGGACACCGGCCTCCTCGGCCGGCGCGGTGGCCTCCTCCCACTCGACGCACACGGACGGCAGGAAACCTTCGCCGGGCGGGGCGCTCTCGTCGACCGCGCGGTCACCGGTGTCGCCGTAGTAACCGATGGCGGACCCGGACAGCAGCACCTTCGGCGGGGTGTCGAGGGAAGCGACCGCCTCGGCGACGGCAGCCGTGCCCAGGACCCGGCTGTCCCGGATCTCCCGCTTGTACGCGTCGGTCCACCGGTGGTCGCCGACGCCGGCACCGGCGAGGTGCACGACCGCGTCGCAGCCGACCAGCCCTGCCACATCGACGTACTGGCGCTTCGGATCCCACTCCACCTCGTCGCCGGTCGCGGCCGGGCGGCGCACCAGGCGCACCACCTCGTGCCCGTCGGCGCGCAGCGAGCGCACGAGCGCCGCTCCGATGAGGCCTGTCGATCCGGTGACGGCGATTCGGGAACGCAGCATGGCGTCCATCCTGCCCCACACGCGGCTGCTCATCCGTGACGCGGGGCGCGGAACACGGATGCCGGGCGGGGCGGCCGCGTGGCACAGTGGCGCGCATGCCCGCGCCGCAGATCAGCTCCCTCCGTCCCGTCCGCTTCGCCGTTCCCGAGGACGAGGCCGGGCTGGCGGAGCTCGACCGGGCGACGTGGTCGGGCCTCCACTCCGTCCAGCCGAGGCCGCAGCCGCCCTACGCGCCCTTCTTCGACGACCGGAACAGGCCGGCGGACTTCCTGGTCGCCGAGGCCGTCACCGAGGACGGGGAGCGGACGGCGGGCTACCTCCGGCTGGGCCGCCCGACGCCGCTCGCGTGCAACGCCCACGTACGCCAGATCCAGGGTCTCGCCGTCGCCGGGTGGGCGCGGCGCCACGGCATCGCACGGGCCCTCCTGCGCGCCGCCTGCACGGAGGCCCGGCGGCAGGGCGCGGGGCGGCTCACCCTGCGTGTGCTCGGGCACAACGCCCCCGCGCGGGCGCTCTACGCGTCGGAGGGCTTCACCGTCGAGGGGATACTGCCCGGGGAGTTCCACCTGCACGGCCGCTACGTCGACGACGTCCTGATGGGCCGTTCTCTCACCGTCTGACGCCCGGCGCCCGGCGCCCGGCGCGGTTCCGGTCAGGCCGGCCCGAAGCGTTCCCAGAGCGCCGGGTAGCGCTCAGCGAGCACGCCGTCGTCGTCGAGGCCGAAGGGCGTGCCCTCCGGTTTCGCGGCCTGCGGCGGCAGCCCGAGGTCCGGCGCGACCACCCCCGTGAGCTGCTCGTAGGCCTCGTCGGCGGCGAATCCGATCTCCTCGCCGTCCCCGTCGAGCTCCTCGCCGAAGTCGTCCAGCAGCTCGGCGAGGCTGTCGGGATCGTGCATCGCCCCCTCGAAGACCTCCCGGCCCTGGGCGATCAGCCAGCAGCGGAAGTAGTCGAACGCGTCGTCGCCCGCCCCGCCGAGCAGCACGGCCGCCGCGCCCCACAGGTCCCAGCGGTACGCGCGGTTGTAGCGGGCCTCGAAGTGCCGGGCGAAATCCAGCACCGAGTCGGGATCGAGCCGCACCAGCCGTTCGACGAGCAGATCGGCGTGGTCCTCGGGGTCGCCGTCGGCGGCCTCGCGGGTGCTGTCGATGATCTGCCAGAACTCCGTCTCGTCCATCACGGATCCAGCATCTGCCCCGACGACGGGCGACGCACGCCCAGACACCGAAATGAGGCCTTCGGCCTCACTTCCGGGGACGTTCAGCGATAGAGATCGCGCAACCGTTCGGCCGTATCGGCAAAACGTTCGCGCAGGCCGGCGGGGGCGAGGACCTCGGCCTCCGGTCCGAGGGCCAGCAGCTGCTCGTAGGCCACATCGGCGGACTCGACCGGCAGCACGACCGTGCGCAGCCCGCCGGCGTCCGGACCGGCCGCCCCGGCCAGGGCCTCCTCGGCCGCAGCCCGGTCCACGGTGTGCGGCAGCCGGCGCACGCCCGCCTCGGACAGCCGCACGGTCACCTCCGTGCGCAGGATCGACCGGGCGAACTGCGCCGCCCGCTCCTCCCAGAAACCCGGCAGGTCGAAGTCCTCGTCCCGTTCGAAGCGGGTTCCCGACACGGCGACCGCGGTGAACCGGTCGACCCGGTACACCCGGAAGTCCTCGTCCGCCCGCGCGCAGACGTACCAGACCCCGGCCTTCAGCACGAGTCCGTACGGAGCCAGCTCGCGCTCCACCTCGGCGCCCGGCCCGCGGCGGTACCGCGCGTGGACGAGCCGGTCGTCCCAGACGGCCTCCGCCACGGCGGGCAGCAGCTCCGGGGTGACCGGGTCGTGGTACCAGCCGGGGGCGTCCAGGTGAAAGCGCCGGGCCGCCGTGTGCGAGGCGTCCCGGAGCGAGGGGAGGAGCGCGGCCGAGACCTTGAGCCGCGCGGCCGACGCGGCGTCGTCGAGGCCCATCTCGCGCAGCGCGGAGGGCAGGCCCGACAGGAAGAGCGCCTCGGCCTCATGGCGGGCCAGACCCGTGAGACGCGTCCGGTAGCCCCCGACGAGCCGGTAGCCGCCCGTCCGGCCCCGGTCGGCGTACACGGGCACCCCGGCCTCGGAGAGGGCCTGGGCGTCCCGGGTCACGGTGCGCTCCGACACCTCCAGCTCCCGCGCCAGTTCGGCGGCGGTCATGGAGGCGCGGGACTGCAGGAGCAGCACCATCTTGATCAGGCGGGCGGCACGCATGCGGACCATTGTGGCGCCCGGCGGTACGACGACGGGGGCGGGCACCGGGCGAACCCGGTACCCGCCCCCGTCCAGGGCTCACATCCCGTACTTCTCCCGGGCCTCCTTGACCTTCGAGGCCGGGATCTCACCGCGGCGGGCGAGCTGGGCCAGCGCGGCGACCGCGACCGACTCGGCGTCGACCCCGAAGTGGCGGCGCGCACCCTGGCGGGTGTCGGAGAGGCCGAAGCCGTCCGTGCCGAGCGAGGACCAGTCCTGCTCCACCCACTGGCTGATCTGGTCCGGGACCGCGCGCATCCAGTCGCTGACCGCGAGCACCGGGCCCGGCGCGCCGGAGAGCGCCTGGGTCACGTACGGCACGCGCTCCTCGCCGCGCAGCAGCGCCGCGTCGGACTCCAGCGCGTCCCGGCGCAGCTCGCCCCACGAGGTGGCGGACCAGACGTCGGCCGTGACACCCCAGTCGGCGGCGAGCAGTTCCTGGGCCTCCAGGGCCCAGTGGATCGCCGTACCCGAACCGATGAGCTGGATACGCGGGGCGTCCTCCGCTGCCGGAGCGCCCTCCTTGAAGCGGTAGAGGCCCTTGACGATGCCGTCCTCGACGCCCTCGGGCATCGCGGGCTGCTGCTTCGGCTCGTTGTAGACCGTCAGGTAGTAGAAGACGTTCTCGGCCTCCGGGCCGTACATCCTGCGCAGACCGTCCTTGACGATCACCGCGATCTCGTACGCGAAGGCCGGGTCGTAGTTGAGCGACGCCGGGTTCGTGGACGCGATCAGGTGCGAGTGGCCGTCCGCGTGCTGCAGGCCCTCGCCGGTCAGCGTCGTACGGCCCGCGGTGGCGCCGACGATGAAGCCCTTGCCGAGCTGGTCGGCGAGCTGCCACATCTGGTCGCCGGTCCGCTGCCAGCCGAACATCGAGTAGAAGATGTAGAACGGGATCATCGGCTCGCCGTGCGTCGCGTACGACGTGGAGGCGGCGATGAAGTCGGCCATGGCACCGGCCTCGGTGATCCCCTCGTTGAGGATCTGGCCGTCCTTGGCCTCCTTGTAGTACATCAGCTGGTCGCGGTCGACCGGATCGTACGTCTGGCCCAGCGGCGAGTAGATCCCGGCCGACGGGAACAGCGACTCCATACCGAAGGTACGGGCCTCGTCCGGGACGATCGGCACCCAGCGCCTGCCGGTCTCCTTGTCCCGCATGAGGTCCTTCACCAGGCGCACGAACGCCATGGTGGTCGCCATCTCCTGCTTGCCGGAGCCCTTGTACAGGGCCTTGAAGGCGCGCTCCTCCGGCTCGGGCAGGGCCACGGCGTGCACCCGGCGGGCGGGGGCCGGACCGCCGAGGGCGGCACGGCGCTCCTGGAGGTAGCGGACCTCGGGGGAGTCGGCTCCCGGGTGGCCGTAGGGAACCAGCCCGTCCTCGAAGGCGCTGTCCGGGATCGGGAGGCCGAGCAGCTCGCGCATGCCCTTGAACTCGTCGATCGACAGCTTCTTCATCTGGTGGTTGGCGTTCTTGGACTCGAAGCCCTTGCCGAGGGTGTAGCCCTTGACCGTCTGGGCCAGGATCACGGTCGGCGCGCCCTTGTGCTCGACGGCCGCACGGTAGGCCGCGTACACCTTGCGGGCCTCGTGGCCGCCGCGGGAGCTGTAGAAGCACTCCGCGATCTTCGCGTCGGTCAGCAGCTTCGCCAGCTCGGCGAGCGCGGGCTCGGCGCCGAAGAAGTGCTCGCGGATGTAGGCCACGTCACGGGTGGCGTACGTCTGGAACTGCGCGTCCGGCACCTCGCGCAGACGGCGGAGCAGCGCGCCCGTGGTGTCCAGCTGGAACAGCTCGTCCCAGGCGTTGCCCCAGAGCGTCTTGATGACGTTCCAGCCGGCTCCGCGGAACGCGCCCTCCAGCTCCTGGACCACGCGGAAGTTGGCGCGGACAGGACCGTCGAGACGCTGCAGGTTGCAGTTGATGACGAAGGTCAGGTTGTCGAGCCGCTCACGCGCCGCGAGGGCGAGGGCGGCGGTCGACTCGGGCTCGTCCATCTCGCCGTCGCCGAGGAAGGCCCAGACGTGCGAGTTCGACGTGTCCTTGATGTTGCGGTTCGCCAGGTAGCGGTTGAAGCGCGCCTGGTAGATCGCCGAGAGCGGGCCGAGGCCCATCGACACGGTGGGGAACTCCCACAGCCAGGGCAGCCGCCGCGGGTGCGGGTAGGACGGCAGGCCGTCTCCGCCCGACTCCTGGCGGAAGTTGTCGAGCTGCTGCTCGCTGATGCGGCCGTCGAGGAAGGCGCGGGCGTAGATGCCGGGCGAGGCGTGGCCCTGGATGTAGAGCTGGTCGCCGGAGCCGTCACCCTCCTTGCCGCGGAAGAAGTGGTTGAAGCCGGTCTCGTACAGCCAGGCGGCCGAGGCGAACGTGGCGATGTGGCCGCCGACGCCGTACCGGGCTCCCCGGGTGACCATCGCGGCCGCGTTCCAGCGGTTCCATGCGGTGATCTTCGATTCCATCTCCAGGTCGCCGTCGAAGGCGGGCTCCGCGGAGGTGGGGATGGTGTTGACGTAATCGGTCTCCAGCAGCTTGGGCAGCGCGATGCCGGCGCCCTCGGCGTGCTGGAGCGAGCGCCGCATCAGGTACGCGGCGCGGTGCGGGCCCGCGGCCTTGGTGACGGCGTCCAGGGAGGCCGCCCATTCGGCGGTCTCCTCGGGGTCGCGGTCCGGGAGCTGGTCGAGCTCGCTCGGAAGCTTTGCTACGGGGTCGGTCATGATCGCCGCCTTCCGGAGTGGAGGGGGGTGGAGAAGGCCCTGACGGGCAGGACAGGGCGATCGGGCCGGTGGGCCCGCGACTGAACTGTAAGTCGTCGATCGATGATCGATCAAAGGGTGAAGGGCAAAACTTCTCGATATGAAGAAAAGTGGCATGCGGTGCCGCGAAACGGGGCACGGAGTGACGGGATCAAAGGGGTGAACCGGACCTCGAACCGCACGGCAGAGCGGGCTACGTCGCAGATGGGCGCGCAGGTCGGGCCGCCTCTCATGCGCGCGGGGCGCACCCGAGGACGTGCTCCTTCACCAGGACGGCGATCCGCGGGTCCCGCCGCAGGAACGCGTCGATGAGCGCCTCGTGCTCCTCCGCGTACGACTTCTGCACGGTGCCCAGCCAGCGGATCGACAGGGCCGTGAACACCTCGATGCCCAGCCCCTCCCAGGTGTGCAGCAGCACGGCGTTCCCGGCGGCCCGCACCATCTCGCGGTGGAAGGCCACCGTGTGCCGCACCTGCGCCTCGCCGTCGGCCAGCCGGTCGGCCTCGTAGAGGGCCGCCACGTGCGGAGCGAGCGCCGAGCAGTCCTCGCCGAGGGCCGGGGCCGCCAGCTCGGCCGCGATCTGCTCCAGCCCCGCCCGTACGGGATAGCTCTCCTCCAGGTCCGCCGCCGTGAGGCTGCGCACCCGGACGCCCTTGTTGGGGGCCGACTCGATCAGCCGGAGCGTCTCCAGCTCGCGCAGGGCCTCCCGCACCGGGGTCTGGCTGACCTCCAGTTCCGTCGCGATGCGGCGCTCCACGATCCGCTCACCCGGCTTCCAGCGCCCGCTGACTATTCCCTCCACGATGTGCTCGCGGATCTGTTCGCGCAGCGAGTGGACGACGGGCGGGGTCATGAGGGGCTCCTTCGTGGCGAACCGTCGACGCCTGCACCGACAACGGCGGCCGGGGAACGACCGGGTGGTGTCTAGACAATACGGCGGCGCCCCCGTCCGGAAGTGTTCCGGACGGGGGCGCCGCTGGTGAGGCTGGTTACAGCCGAACCGCTCAGAGACCGAGCTCGACCTCGAACTCGCCCGCCTCGAGGATCGCCTTGACCGTGGTCAGGTAACGGGCGGCGTCCGCGCCGTCCACCAGACGGTGGTCGTAGGAGAGCGAGAGGTAGGTCATGTCGCGGATGCCGATGACCGTGCCCTCGTCCGTCTCGATGATCGCCGGACGCTTCACCGTGGCACCGATGCCCAGGATGGCGGCCTGGTTCGGGGGCACGATGACCGTGTCGAACAGCGCGCCGCGCGAACCGGTGTTGCTGATGGTGAAGGTCGCGCCGGACATGTCGTCCGGAGTGAGGCCGCCACCGCGCGCCTTGCCGGCCAGCTCGGCGGTCTTCTTCGAGATACCGGCGATGTTCAGGTCGCCCGCACCCTTGATGACCGGGGTCATCAGACCCTTCTCGGCGTCGACGGCGATGCCGATGTTCTCCGAGTCGAAGTACGTGATGGTGCCCTCGTCCTCGTTGATCCGGGCGTTGACGACCGGGTGGGCCTTCAGCGCCTGGGCCGCCGCCTTCACGTAGAACGGCATCGGGGACAGCTTGACGCCCTCACGGGCGGCGAAGGCGTCCTTCGCCTGGTTGCGCAGCTTCATCAGCTTCGTGACGTCGACCTCGAGCACCGAGGTCAGCTGGGCCTGCGAGTGCAGCGCCTTCATCATGTTGTCGCCGATGACCTTGCGCATGCGGGTCATCTTGACCGTCTGACCGCGCAGCGGGGACGCCTCCAGCTTCGGCGCGGCCTTGGCCGCGGGAGCGGCGGCGGCCGGAGCCGGAGCGGCCGCGGCGGCCTTGGCGGCCTCCGCGGCGGTCACTACGTCCTGCTTGCGGATGCGGCCACCGACGCCGGTGCCCTTGACCGAGCCCAGGTCGACGCCGTTCTCGGCGGCGAGCTTGCGGACCAGCGGGGTGACGTACGCGCCGTCGTCCCCGGCGGGAGCCGCGGCGGCGGGCGCTGCCGGGGCTGCCGGTGCCGGAGCCTGTGCGGCCGGGGCGGGTGCGGCGGCGGGAGCGGGTGCCGGAGCGGGCGCGGCGGGTGCCGGGGCCGCGGGGGCCGCCGGTGCCGGTGCCGGCGCGGCGGGTGCCGGAGCCTGTGCGGCCGGGGCGGGCGCGGCGGCGGGGGCCGGAGCGGCGGCGGGGGCCTGTGCGGCCGGAGCCGGAGCGGCGGCGGGCGCGGCACCCGGGGCACCGATGACGGCGAGCTTGGCGCCGACCTCGGCGGTCTCGTCCTCACCGACGACGATCTCCAGCAGCACGCCGGCGACCGGCGCGGGGATCTCGGTGTCGACCTTGTCCGTGGAGACCTCGAGCAGGGGCTCGTCCTCCGCGACCTCCTCGCCGACCTCCTTCAGCCAGCGGGTGACGGTGCCCTCGGTGACGCTCTCACCCAGCGCGGGGAGGGTGACGTCCGTGCCGGAGGCGCCACCGGCCGGAGCGGCGGCGGGGGCCGGCGCCTCGGCGGCGGGGGCCTCGGCGACGGGCGCCGGTGCCGCGGGGGCCTCGGCGGCCGGGGCCGGAGCGGCCTCCGGCTCGGCGGCCGGCGCGGACTCGGCCGCGGGTGCGCCCGAGCCGTCGTCGATGACGGCCAGCTCGGCGCCGACCTCGACGGTCTCGTCCTCGGCCACCTTGATGGACGAGAGCACGCCCGAGGCGGGCGCGGGGATCTCGGTGTCGACCTTGTCGGTCGAGACCTCGAGCAGCGGCTCGTCGGCCTCGACTCGCTCGCCCTCGGCCTTCAGCCAACGGGTGACAGTGCCCTCGGTGACGCTCTCGCCGAGCGCCGGAAGGGTTACGGAAACCGACATGGTTTCAGTTGCTCCTTACGAAAGTGCGGATGTGGTCGGTCGTCGCCCGGGACTGGATCAGTCGTGGGAGTGGAGAGGCTTGCCGGCCAGGGCCAGGTGGGCCTCGCCCATGGCCTCGTTCTGCGTCGGGTGGGCGTGGATGAGCTGCGCGACCTCGGCCGGCAGCGCCTCCCAGTTGTAGATCAGCTGGGCTTCGCCGACCTGCTCGCCCATACGGTCACCGACCATGTGGACGCCGACCACGGCACCGTCCTTGACCTGGACGAGCTTGATCTCGCCCGCGGTCTTGAGGATCTTGCTCTTGCCGTTGCCCGCCAGGTTGTACTTGAGCGCGACGACCTTGTCCGCGCCGTAGATCTCCTTGGCCTTCGCCTCGGTGATGCCGACGGAGGCGACCTCGGGGTGGCAGTACGTCACCTTCGGCACACCGTCGTAGTCGACCGGCACGGTCTTGAGGCCGGCCAGGCGCTCCGCCACGAGGATGCCCTCGGCGAAGCCGACGTGCGCGAGCTGGAGGGTCGGGGCGAGGTCGCCCACGGCCGAGATCGTCGGGACGTTGGTCTGCATGTACTCGTCCACGAGGACGTAGCCGCGGTCCATCGCGACACCCGCCTCCTCGTAGCCCAGACCCTGGGAGACGGGACCGCGGCCGATCGCGACCAGCAGCACCTCCGCCTCGAAGGCCTTGCCGTCGGCGAGGGTGACCTTCACGCCGTCCTGCGTGTACTCGGCCTTGTCGAAGAAGGTGCCGAGGTTGAACTTGATGCCGCGCTTGCGGAACGCGCGCTCAAGAAGCTTCGAGCTGTTCTCGTCCTCGACCGGGACCAGGTGCTTCAGGCCCTCGACGATCGTGACGTCGGTGCCGAAGGACTTCCACGCCGAGGCGAACTCGACGCCGATGACGCCGCCGCCCAGGACGATCGCGGACTTGGGCACGCGGTCCAGCTTCAGCGCGTGGTCCGAGGAGATGATGCGGTTGCCGTCGATCTCCAGGCCCGGCAGCGACTTCGGCACGGAGCCGGTCGCCAGGAGCACGTGGCGGCCCTGCACGCGCTGGCCGTTCACGTCCACCGAGGTGGGCGACGAAAGGCGGCCCTCACCCTCGATGTAGTGGACCTTGCGCGAGGCGATGAGTCCCTGCAGGCCCTTGTAGAGGCCCGAGATCACGTCGTCCTTGTACTTGTGGACGGCCGCCATGTCGATGCCCTCGAAGGTGGCCTTCACGCCGAACTGCTCGGCCTCGCGGGCCTGGTCGGCGATCTCGCCGGCGTGCAGCAGCGCCTTCGTGGGGATACAGCCGTTGTGCAGGCAGGTGCCGCCGACCTTGCCCTTCTCGATCAGTGCGACGTCCAGGCCCAGCTGAGCTCCGCGCAGGGCCGCGGCGTAACCGCCACTGCCACCGCCGAGGATCACTAGGTCGAAAACGGTGCTGGCGTCGTTCGCCACGTCACGTCCTCCATGCATGTGCGCCGTATGCCGGGCCCCGTCGCTGGGGTGTGACCGGCCGGTCGGCTGGTGTTCGGCCGCTTGCGTTATTCGGCCCTGTGGTGGGGGCCCTGTCCTGCCGAGAACCCATCTTCGCACTTGTTGCGGGCGGACGGGACGCGGGCCCCTGCTCCGGGCCGGACGATCACCGGGCCCGAACGGTTACCGATGCGTACAGATCTCCGGAAAAGCCGGTCGGAGCCGAAGGGGGAACGCCCACGGCCCCGGACGTATGCCCGGGGCCGTGTACGGCGCGTGAGCACCGCGGGCGGATCGTCCGTGCGGGACGGCCGGTGCGGACCTCAGCCGAGGTCGCCGGCCGCCGTGCGCTCGGCCAGCCTGACCAGGGTGCGGACCGCGGAACCGGTGCCGCCCTTGGGCGTGTAGCCGTACGGCGCGCCCTCGTGGAACGCCGGGCCGGCGATGTCCAGGTGCGCCCAGGCGATGCCCTCGCCCACGAACTCCTGGAGGAACAGACCGGCCACCAGGCCGCCGCCCATGCGCTCGCCCATGTTGGCGATGTCGGCGGTCGAGGAGTCCATGCCCTTGCGCAGGTCGGCGGGGAGCGGCATCGGCCACGAGGCCTCGCCGACCTCCTCGGCGATCTCGTGGATCGACGTACGGAAGGCGTCGTCGTTCGACATCACACCGAAGGTGCGGTTGCCGAGGGCGAGGACCATCGCGCCGGTCAGGGTCGCGACGTCGACGATGGCGTCGGGCTTCTCCTCCGAGGCGCGGGTCAGCGCGTCCGCGAGGACCAGGCGGCCCTCGGCGTCCGTGTTGAGGACCTCGACGGTCTTGCCGCTGTACATGTGCAGCACGTCACCCGGGCGGGTGGCGTTGCCGGACGGCATGTTCTCGGCGAGGGCCAGCCAGCCGGTGACGTTGACCCGGAGGCCGAGGCGGGACGCCGAGACGACGGCGGCGAACACGGCGGCCGCGCCGCTCATGTCGCACTTCATCGTCTCGTTGTGCCCGGCCGGCTTGAGCGAGATGCCGCCCGAGTCGTAGGTGATGCCCTTGCCCACGAGCGCCAGGGTCTTCTCGGCCTTGGGGTGGGTGTAGGCCAGCTTGACCAGGCGCGGTCCGTGGGTGGAACCCTGGCCGACGCCGAGCAGACCGCCGTAGCCGCCCTTGACGAGCGCCTTCTCGTCGAGGACCTGCACCTTGATGCCGTGCTCCTTGCCGGCGGCGGTGGCCACGGCGGCGAAGGACTCGGGGTACAGGTCGTTCGGCGGGGTGTTGATCAGGTCGCGGGCCCGGTTGATCTCCTCGGCCACCGCGACGGCGCGCTCGGCGGCCGCCTTGAAGGCCTTGTCGCGCGGCTTGGTGCCGAGCAGGGCGACCTCGCCGAGCGGCAGCTTCCGGGCGTCGGGCTTGGTGTCCTTGGGGGCGAGCTTGTTCTCGCCGCCCTGGTAGGCGGTGAAGGCGTACGCGCCGAGGAGCGCACCCTCCGCGATGGCCGAGGCGTCCTCGACGGACTCGGTCGGCAGCGCGAATCCGGCCTTCTTCGAGCCCTTGAGCGCACGGGCGGCGCTGCCGGCGGCCCGGCGCAGCGTCTCGGCGTCGTAGGCGTCGTCCTTCTCCGGGACCGGACCGAGTCCGACCGCGATGACGACGGGGGCCTTCAGGCCGGAGGGGGCGGGGAGCTTGGTCACTTCGCCCTCGGCCCCGGAGGCGCCCAGCGTCTCCAGGACGGCGGCGAGCTTTCCGTCGAACGCCTTGTCCACGGCCTCGGCGCCCGGTGCCACGACCAGGCCCCCGGACTTGGACCCAGCGCCCTTGGCGACACCGACGACGAGTGCGTCGGCGCGCAGCGTCGCTGCACCTGAGGTGCTGAGAGTGAGAGCAGTCACGGTGGTGAAATCTCGCTTCCGTTGAGTTGTGTGCCGGTCGAGGGGTGGGCCGACCGGGCCCGGCGCATCGTGGACGCCGCCGCAATGTGCCGGATATGAGCCTACGCGCGCCCGAGTCCCGGCCTCACGGGGGCGGGCCGTCCGCCGGGCGGGGGTACGCGCGGCGGTGCCCGCGGGAGCCCCGCGGACGCCCTTCGGCCCGGCCGGTCAGCCCAGCGCGAGGGCCAGCAGGACCGTGGTCACCGCGGTCTCCTCCAGCGCGCCGAACACGTCGCCGGTCACGCCGCCGAAGCGCCGTACGCAGTGACGCAGCATCAGGTGCGCCGCCCCGATGCCGGCCAGGACGGCGAGCGTCAGGTGGAGTGCCGCGCCGTGTCCGCCCAGCAGGGCGCCGGCCCCCGCGCAGCAGGCGACCACGGCACAGGCCGCGGCCGCCGCGCCCCGGGGCGGGACCGTCTCCGCCACCGCCGCGCCGAGCCCCTCGGGCCGCGCCGCCGGGACACCGCGCCGCGAGGCGAGCGTCAGCGCGAGCCTGGCCGTGACGGCGGCGGCCACCGCGCCCAGCGCGCCGTCGGCCCACCCCCGGCCGTAGAGCTCGAAGAGGGCGGCGACCTGGCCCAGCAGCACGAACAGCAGGGTGATCACGCCGAACGGGCCGATGTCCGACTGCTTCATGATCCGCAGCGCGGCCTCGGCCGGCTGCGCGCTGCCGAGTCCGTCGGCGGTGTCCGCGAGCCCGTCCAGGTGCAGCCCCCTGGTCACCGCGGCCGGGAGCGCGGCGGAGGCGACCGCCGCCACCAGGGCTCCCGCCCCGCCGAGCAGCAGCAGACTCCCGGAGGCGGCGGCGAGCAGGCCCACGGCGAGTCCGGCGAGGGGGGCGCACAGCATGCCGGCGCGGGCGGTCCGGCGGTCCCAGCGGGTGACGCGGACGGGGAGCGCGGTCAGGGTGCCGAAGGCGAAACGCAGGCCGTGGCTGTTCAGGGAGGTCACCGCGCGCAGGCTAGCCGGTGTGACCGGGCGCCAGATGGGGCAAAGTGGCTCGAAAGCCGTATAGGTGGATCCCCGGGTGGAGGTGGCATGGGTCACTGGTTCCAGCAGAACATCGTCGAGCCGGGCAAGCTCCCCCTGCTGATCGCCCTGAGCGCCTTCGTCCTGACCTTCGCGGTCACCCGGGTGATCACCCGCATGATCAGGGCGGGGAAGGGGCCGTTCCGCAACATCACGCCCGGCGGCGTGCACGTCCACCATGTGGTGCCCGGGGTCGTGCTCTCGGTGGTCGGAGGGTTCGGTGCGGTCGCGAGCGGTCAGCAGGGCGTGGCCGCCGGGGTCTTCGCGGTCGTCTTCGGCATCGGCGCGGGTCTCGTGCTCGACGAGTTCGCGCTGATCCTGCACCTGGACGACGTGTACTGGACCGAGGAGGGCCGGCAGAGCGTGGAGGTCGTCGTCCTCACCGCCTCGCTCGTCCTGCTCGTGCTGCTCGGCTTCTCGCCGCTCGGTGTGGACGAGCTGACGGGTGAGGAGCAGCAGAGCAGGCTGGGCGTCGCCCTGACGTACGTCTGCAACTTCGGCTTCGTGCTGGTCGCCCTGTTCAAGGGCAAGGCCCGGATGGCGGTGATCGGGACGCTGATCCCGTTCATCGCGCTGATCGGCGCGATCCGGCTGGCCCGGCCCGCCTCGTTCTGGGCGAAGCGCTTCTACCGCCGCCGCCATCGGGCCCGCGCCAGGGCGGTGCTGAGGGCGTATCACCACGACGTGCGCTGGGCCGGACCCCGGCGCCGCTTCCAGGACCTGATCGGCGGGGCGCCGGACAGGACCGCGCTCCCGGGGCCCCGGCCCGGCGCCGGGCTCTGAGCGCCCGTCGGGTGGCCTCCGACCGGGCGCCCGTGCTTTCCGATCGAAGGCGACCCGGCGGGCTCTGAGGAGTCAGCCCGTCGTCCCCGCGGGCCGAGGATCCCCGGGGGTCTCGCCGTCCTCCGCGGAATCCACGTCCTGCGGGTCGTCCCCGGAAAGCCTCTCCTCGTCCCCGGAGGGCTTCTCCTCGTCCCCGGCGGACTCCCGTACCCGCTCGGGGAGTTCCGCCGCGAGCGCCGCGGCGGCCTGGACGAGCGGGAGGGCCAGCAGCGCGCCGCTGCCCTCACCGACCGTCACCCCGTGGTCCAGCAGCGGTGTCAGCGCCATCCGGTCCAGCGCCTTGGCCTGAGCGGGCTCGCCGCTCACCTGGCCGGCGAGCCACCAGTCGGGGGCCCGGAAGGCCGCCCGCTGGGCGACCAGCGCGCAGGCAGCCGAGACCACGCCGTCCAGCACCACGGGCATCCGGCGCACCGCGCTCTGCAGCAGGAAGCCGGTCATGGCCGCCAGATCCGCGCCGCCCACCGCAGCCAGCAGCTCCAGCTGGTCGCCGAGCACGGGGCGGGCCCGGCGCAGCGCGTCCCGGATCGCCGCGCACTTGCGCATCCACGCCAGGTCGTCGATGCGGGCGCCGCCGCGCCCCGTCACCACCGAGGCGTCCGTGCCGCACAGGGCCGCGATCAGGGTCGAGGCCGCCGTCGTACCGCCGACGCTGAGGTCACCCAGCACCACGAGGTCCGTGCCGGAGTCGGCCTCCTCGTCGGCGATGCGCATCCCGAGGCGTACGGCCCGCTCGGCCTCCTCGGCCGTGAGCGCGTCCTCGACGTCGATCCGGCCGCTGCCCCGCCGCACCCGGTCGCGCACGACGGCGTCCGGCAGCAGCTCCGGGTCGCAGTCCAGACCGGCGTCGACGATGCGCACGGGCACGGAGAGGCGGCGGGCCAGCACGGCGACGGGGCTGGTCCCGTCCAGCGTGTCCCGCACCAGCCGGTGCGCGGTCCCGGCGGCCCTGCCGGACACCCCCAGCTCGGCGACCCCGTGGTCACCGGCGAACAGCACGACGCGCGGATGGTCCACCGGCCTGACCGGCACCGACTGCTGGGCGGCCGAGAGCCATTCACCCAGTTCGTCGAGACGGCCGAGGGCGCCCACGGGAACGGCCAGCCGCTCCCGGCGTTCCTCGGCATCACGCCGCACACCCCCGTCGGGGCGTTCGATCAGGTCGGAGAAGTCGTCCAGATTCACGGGGGTCTGCCTCGCGGGTCGTCACAGGGTGGGCCGGAACCCCGCTGAGGGCTCCTGCCGGGAACAGTACCCGGCAGCCCCGCACGCGTCCCCGCCCCGGCACCCCGCGGCGATCAGCCGCGCAGCACCAGGGCCCGCCCGGCCACCACCAGCAGCACCTCCTCGCACTCGGCGGCGAACGCGGCGTTCAGGCGGCCCAGTTCATCCCGGAAGCGCCGGCCGGAGGCCGTGGCCGGAACCACCCCGGAACCGACCTCGTTGGTCACCGCGACGACCGTGCGACGTGTCCCGCGCACGGCGCGGACCAGCTCCCCGACCCGTGCGCGCAGCTTCTCCTGCCCGCCGTCCGTCCACCCCGTGTCGTCCCACGCGTCCACCCGGTCCATGGCGTCCGTCAGCCACAGCGACAGGCAGTCGATCAGCAGCGGCGGCCCGTCCTGTTCCAGCAGCCCCGCGAGTTCGCACGTCTCCTCGGTGCGCCACGCGGCGGGCCTGCGCTCCCGGTGCAGCCCGATCCGGGCCTCCCACTCGGTGTCGCCCTGCCGGCGGCCGCCGGTCGCCACGTACACCACCTCGGGGTACGTCTCCAGGCGCTGCTCGGCCTCCACCGACTTCCCCGACCGGGCGCCGCCCGTCACCAGCGTGCGCCGGGGCACTTCGGGTACGGCGTGGTAGGCGCCCACCGGAAGGGTCGTCCCGTCCGGCACGGCCCGGGCCCCGGCGGCCGCGAGCCGCCGGTCAAGCTCGGCGCCGGGCGGCGCGTCGTGGTCCAGATGGACCGCGACGACCTCGGTGGCGGTGGTGACGGCCCCGACGGCCCGCAGCCTGGCCACCGCGTCCGGCCTGCCGACCACGTCGCACACGACCATGTCGTACGGCTCGGCGAACGGATCGGCCAGACCGGCGGGGGAGGCCCCGGGAGGCAGATAGAGCAGGCGCTCGCCCTCCGGCGACGTCACCTCGTAGCCGGTGCCCGGCGCGTCCATCGCCATGGCCCGGACCCGGTGGCCGCTGATCAGTGTCAGCTCCTGGCCGTCCGGCACGCGTCCGGCGGCGGGCAGCGAGGCGGGCAGTTCCACCGCGGGCCCGTCGTGAGGATGGGTCAGCAGCACCTGGCGCACGCCCGAGAGCGAACGGCCGGCGCGCGCCGCGGCGAACACGGCTCCCGGTGTGAGGTCCAGCAGCAGGGCGTCGTCGACGAGCAGCGCGGTGGCGGCGCGGGCCCGCGCACCGCGGGACGACGCGCAGACGGCGCACGGGCAGTCGGGCCGCGGCAGCCCGTCGGGGGCTCCGGTGCCGAGCAGAGTCAGTTCCACGCTCCGATCCTCCCGCGTCCGTGCGGCACCTGCGCGCCCGGCACACCCACTAGTCTTCGGGGAGCAACGTGACCCAGGAGGCGGACATGGCGTGGACGTGGCGGTTCGAGAAGTCCGACGGTACGGAGACGGAGCCGGCGCTGCAGCCGGAGGAGTTCACGACGCAGGGCGACGCGGAGTCCTGGATCGGTGAGTTCTGGAAGGAGCTCCTGGAAGGCGGCGCCGACCAGGTGTCGCTCTTCGAGGACACGACGAAGATCTACGGCCCCATGAGTCTCCAGGCCGACTGAGGCTCCCGGACCCGCCCGGACCCCTGCGTCCGGGCGGGTCCGCCGCCTTCCCGCCGGACGGCGCCGCGCTCCTCGGAGGACCTGGATCTCGCCCGGCCCGGCCGGAGGACCTAGATCTCGCCCAGGGTGACCTGGACCGTCCTCTTCGCGTCCCCCCGGGTGTAGGCCACGGTCACCTTCTCGCCCGGCTTGTCACCGGCCAGCGCCTCGGACAGCGAGGTGATGGTGGTGACCCGGTCGTCGCCGATCCGGGTGATGACGTCCCCGACGCGCAGACCCGCGTCGGCGGCCCCGCCGCCCTTCTGGACGCTGACGATCGCGACGCCCGCCGGCCGGTACTCGTCGTCGACGACGGTGCGTCCCGTGATGTTCAGCGCCGCCCGGCCCGAGTCGGTGACCCTGCCGGACTTGATGATCTGGTCGGCGACCGTACGGACCATGGAGACGGGGATCGCGAAACCGATCCCCGGAGCCGCGCTGCCGCCCAGCTGGGGATCGGTCGCCGCGAGGGTCGGGATGCCGATCACCTCGCTGTCCAGGTTCACCAGCGCGCCGCCGCTGTTGCCGGGGTTGATGGCCGCAGACGTCTGCACCATGTCGACCAGGGTCGCCCCCGTGCCGCCGCCGGACGCGCTCTCGCTGACGGTCCGGCCCACGGCCGAGACGATGCCCTGGGTGACGCTGCTGGACAGCCCGAGCGGGGAACCCATCGCCAGGACGATCTGCCCCACCTCGACCGTGTCGGTGTCGCCGAACCGTGCGGCGCGCAGCCCCTCGGGCACGTCGTCGAGCTTGATGACCGCCAGGTCCTGCTCCGGATAGGAGGAGACCAGCGTGGCCTTCAGCTCCTTCTCACCGGTCGCGACGCTGACGTCGAAGGTCTTCTCGCCGTCGACGACGTGCGCGTTCGTGACGATGTGGCCCTTGTCGTCGTAGACGATGCCCGAGCCGAGCCCGTCTCCCGCGGCGATCTGCACCACGGAGGGCAGCACGTCCTTGATGACCGCCTGGTACTGGTCCTCCAGATCGCCCGCCGCGCGCGACACCACCCCCTGCCGCGCCGGAGCCGCGGCCGGGGCGGGGCCGGGCCCCGCACAGCTCCCCGCCAGGACGGCCGCGCACACGGCGGCGGCCGACGGCACGAGGGAACGGCGTACACGGCTTCGGTACGGCGATGCGTCCATGCCCGGAGTATGGCCGGGCCGCCGTGCCGGTGCCCCGCGCTGGTGGGCCGATCAGGCGTACGCCCGGGCCCGGATCAGCCGCGTACCCCGCACAGGTGGAGCAGGGCGGCGATCCCGCGGTAGGGGTCGGTGCGCCCCGCCCGGTCCTCGGCGGCGAACACCTGCGCCAGCTCCTCGGGGCCGGGCAGCTCCGCCGCGTTGTCCACGTTGTCCGTGAAGACGCGCACGCCGTACCAGGCGTGCAGCGGCGCGGCGATGCCGGCGAGCGTGTCCCGCAGCGTTCCGAGCCGGTCGGCCCGGACCTCGAGGCCGAGCCTGTTCGTGTAGGTGTCCGTGTCGAACGCCGCGAGAGCCGCGCCGAAGTCGCCCGCGGTTCCGGGCCGCATCGCCAGGGCGTCCGCGTTGCGCACGAGCAGCGAGAGAAGGCCGCCGGGCGCCAGCATCCGGGCCAGGCCGGCCAGCATCGGATCGGGCTCGGGGACATACATCAGCACGCCGTGGCAGAGGACCACGTCGAAGCTGCCGGGCAGGAAGTGCACCCCGGTGTCACGGCCGTCGCCCTCGATGAGCCGCACCCGTTCCCGGATGCCCTCGGGCTCGCCCGCCAGGGACTCCCGCGCGGACCGCAGCATCTCGGCGTCGGACTCCAGGCCCGTCACGGAGTGGCCGGCCCGCGCGAGGCGCAGGGCCTGGGTGCCCTGGCCCATGCCGACGTCGAGCACCCGCAGCCGCTGCCCCACGGGGAAGCGCCCGGCTATCTGCTCGTCGAGCTGCCGGGCGACGAGCTCCTGGCGGACCGTGTTGCGCAGTCCACCGAGGCCCTCCAGCCACTGGGAGGATACCCCCGTGAAGCCGGAGGTCTCCGTGCTCAGGGCCGCTCTCCCCGCTTGACCTGCGGCTTGGGCAGACGAAGGCGGCGCATCTGGAGCGTGCGCATCAGCCCGTAGGCCACCGCGCCGCGCTTCGGGGTGTCCGGGAAGCGCTGCGCGAGCTGCTTCTTGAGCCGGAAGCCGAGGCCGACGGAGTCGACGACGATCAGCACGATCACGCCGAGCCAGAGCAGCAGGGAGATGTTCTGGATGTTCTGCACCTGGATCACGCTGAGGATCAGGATGATCACCGCGAGGGGCAGGAACCACTCGGCGATGCAGAAGCGCGAGTCCACGAAGTCACGGACGTAGCGCCGCACCGGGCCCTTGTCCCGCGCCGGCAGGTAGCGCTCGTCGCCCGAGGCGAGCGCCTCGCGCTGCCGGGCCATGTCGGAGCGGCGGGCTTCGCGCTGGCGCTTGGCGGCCTCCTTGCGGTCCGTCGGCGCACCACTGGAGGCGCGCCGGCGCTGCGTCTGGGCGTCGCTGCGCCGGGGGGTCGGGCGACCTTTGGGAGCCTGGGGGTCGCGGGGCTGCTTGGAGAGGTCCGCCGTCACCTTGTCGGTGGGGGCCTTCTCTTCCTTGGAACGGCTACGGAACACAAAACCCAAGGGTAAGGGGTCGCCCGGGACGAGCGGGGACCGGCTGGGAACGATCCGGCAACGGCCCGCGTCCAGAAAAGCGGTGTGACAGGGGCAGAACGGACTGCCGCCGTGACTTCCCCTGATCTTCGTCTACTCCCTGGGCGGGAGCGCTGACCGGCGTCAGTCGTCCTTGGGGAGGAGCACATCCGTGCTCGAACAGTGCGGTAATGGAGACAGGGCCCGTACTGTGGGTTCTGTTGGAGTGCTGGAGCTCAGTCCGTCAGAAGGGGGCGCGCGAAGCCCATGAGCGGTGTCATGAAGCGTATGGGAATGATCTTCCGCGCGAAGGCAAACAAGGCCCTTGACCGGGCCGAGGATCCGCGCGAGACCCTCGATTACTCGTACCAGAAGCAGCTCGAACTGCTGCAGAAGGTACGCCGCGGCGTCGCCGACGTGGCGACCTCGCGCAAGCGGCTCGAGCTGCAGCTGAACCAGTTGCAGGGCCAGTCGTCCAAGCTGGAGGACCAGGGCCGCAAGGCGCTCGCGCTCGGTCGCGAGGACCTGGCCCGCGAGGCGCTGTCCCGGCGTGCCGCCCTCCAGCAGCAGGTCTCGGACCTGGAGACGCAGCACCAGACGCTGCAGGGCGAGGAGGAGAAGCTCACTCTCGCGGCCCAGCGCCTGCAGGCGAAGGTCGACGCCTTCCGCACGAAGAAGGAGACCATCAAGGCCACCTACACCGCCGCCCAGGCCCAGACGCGCATCGGCGAGGCGTTCTCGGGCATCTCCGAGGAGATGGGCGACGTCGGTCTCGCGATCCAGCGGGCCGAGGACAAGACCCAGCAGCTGCAGGCGCGTGCGGGGGCCATCGACGAGCTGCTGGCCTCGGGCGCGCTCGACGACCCGTCCGGCACGGCGAAGGACGACATCGCCGCCGAGCTGGACCGGATCTCCGGTGGTACGGATGTGGAGCTGGAGCTGCAGCGCATGAAGGCCGAGCTGGCCGGCGGCTCCGCCGGACAGCAGCAGGCCATCGAGGGCGGCACGCAGGACGCGGCACCGCAGTCGCAGCAGTCCCCGCACAAGTTCGACAAGCAGTGAGGGTGGCGTCATGATCGTACGGATCATGGGGGAGGGCCAGGTCAGCCTGGCCGACAGTCACATCGCCGAGCTGAACGCGCTCGACGACATACTCCTCGCGGAGATGGAGAGCGGTGACGGACCGGGCTTCCGGACCACGCTCCACGCGCTCCTGGACAAGGTGCGCGAGCTCGGATCGCCGCTCCCCGACGACTCCCTGGAGCCGTCCGAACTGATCCTTCCGGCACCCGACGCCACCCTCGAAGAGGTCCGCTCCATGCTCCGCGACGACGGGCTCATCCCCGGCTGAGCGGGGCCGTCCCTCCGCCGCACTCCGTACGCCGCCCCGCCCCGGTCCCTCCGGGGCGGGGCGGCGTGCTGCCGGAGCCCCCTCGCGTCCCGGCCCCCGGCGCTGTGACGGCGTCCTGACACGGCACGGACCGCGGCGTCGATGCCACGCCGTACCGTTGCTCGACGTGACCACCCTCGGAACCGGCTTCGTGCGGCCCCGCCGCTGGCTTCGCGGCCACCCCCTCGCCTTCGACCGCGGACTGGCCGCGGCCGTTCTCGCCTGCATGATCTGCGCGTCGTTCGCCGAGCCGAACCCGGGCCACGAGCCCATCTTCGGCGCCCGCACCCCGGAACCGTCCAGTGTGCTTCTGATGGTGCTGGCCGCCGGTGCGCTCGTGCTGCGCAGGCGCAGGCCCATGGCCGTGCTGGCCGCGACGGGAGTGCTGTCCGCCGTCGAGTTCGTCCTGATGGACCCGCCCGCCCCCGTCGTGATGAGCGCGGTCGTCGCCCTGTTCACCGTCGCGTCCCGCACCGACCGGCCCACCACCTGGCGGGTCGGTCTGCTGACGATGGGGGTGCTGACCGTGGCCGCCATGGTCGTCGGCAGCACCCCCTGGTACAGCCAGGAGAACGTCGGCGTCCTCGCCTGGACCGGCCTGGCGGGCGCGGCCGGTGACGCGGTGCGCAGCCGCAGGGCTTTCATCGACGCGATCAGGGAGCGGGCCGAGCGCGCGGAACGCACTCGCGAGGAGGAGGCCCGCCGCAGGGTCGCCGAGGAGCGCCTGCGCATCGCCCGCGACCTGCACGACGTCGTGGCCCACCACATCGCCCTGGTCAACGTGCAGGCCGGGGTGGCCGCCCACGTCATGGACAAGCGCCCCGACCAGGCGAAGGAGGCGCTCGCCCACGTACGGGAGGCCAGCCGCTCCGCGCTCAACGAGCTCCGGGCCACCGTCGGGCTCCTGCGGCAGTCCGGAGATCCGGAGGCGCCCACCGAACCCGCACCCGGGCTCGCGGTCCTCGACGCGCTGGTCGACACCTTCCGCAACGCGGGACTGCCCGTCGAGGTGGCCTGCGCCGACCGGGACAGTCCGCTGCCCGCCGCCGCCGACCTCGCCGCGTACCGGATCATCCAGGAGGCCCTGACGAACGTGCGCAAGCACGCGGGGGGAGAGGCGAAGGCCGAGGTCAGCGTCGTCCGGGTCGGGGAGACCGCGGAGATCACGGTGCTCGACAACGGGAGGGGGACGGCTCCGGGCGCGACACCTTCCGACGGCGGCGGCGGTGGCCACGGCCTGATCGGGATGCGCGAGCGGGTCACCGCGCTCGGCGGCACACTGACGGCCGGGCCCCGTTACGGCGGCGGATTCCGGGTCCATGCGATCCTGCCCGTCACGTCCCGCACACGTGCGCCGGAGGGGCCGGTCACCGCGGAGACGACGGGGGGATCCGTATGACGCCCATCAAGGTGCTGCTGGCCGACGACCAGGCGCTGCTGCGCAGCGCGTTCCGGGTGCTGGTGGACTCCGAGCCCGACATGCGGGTCGTGGGTGAGGCGGCGGACGGTGCCGAGGCCGTCTCGCTGGCCCGCTCGACCCTCGCCGACGTCGTGCTGATGGACATCCGGATGCCGGGCACCGACGGACTCACCGCGACCCGGATGATCAGCGCCGACCCCGACCTGGCAGGCGTTCGGATCGTCATGCTCACCACCTTCGAGGTGGACGACTACGTGGTGCAGTCCCTGCGCGCCGGCGCCTCCGGATTCCTCGGCAAGGGCGCGGAGCCGGACGAACTGCTGAACGCCATCCGCATCGCCGCCGCCGGTGAGGCACTGCTCTCCCCGGCCGCGACCAAGGGCCTCATCGCCACCTTCCTGGCCCAGGGCGGCACTTCGGGCGCGGGGCCCGACGCGGCGGAGTACTCCGAGCGCCTCGCCGCCCTCACCCAGCGCGAGCGCGAGGTGCTCGTGCTGGTCGCCGGCGGCCACTCCAACGACCAGATCGCCGAGCGTCTCGCCGTCAGCCCCCTCACCGTGAAGACGCATGTGAACCGGGCGATGGCCAAGCTGGGAGCGCGCGACCGGGCCCAGTTGGTCGTCATCGCGTACGAATCGGGTCTGGTGCGCCCCAGGGTGGAGTAAGGGGTGGAGCCGGGCCTGCTCCCGGGTGGAGCGAAAGGTGGAGGCGGCGTACTCCAGGCGCGGTATGCGCGGGATAAGAAAGCAGCCCGGGGGCCGACGTTTTCGCGCGCGGGACCGGCGATCGTATAGGTGGGCGGGCTGTTGTCCCCCGTCGTGTTCCCTGCGATGTCCCCTGCGGTGTCCCCCTGTCCTGTCCCTTGCTGTGCCACCGACAGCCGCCCGACCGCCTCGTACGCCACAGAAGAGAGAGACCCACCCATGTCCTGGCTGTCCAGATTCAGCCTCGCGCAACGGGCCCTGATCGGGCTGATCTCGATCGTCGCGCTCGTCTTCGGAGCCATCGCGATCCCGCAGCTCAAGCAGCAGCTGCTGCCCACCATCGAACTCCCGATGGTGTCGGTGCTGGCGCCCTACCAGGGTGCGTCTCCCGACGTGGTCGAGAAGCAGGTCGTCGAACCCCTCGAGAACTCCATCAAGGCCGTCGACGGCGTCGAGGGCATCACCTCGACCGCCAGCGAGGGCAACGCCGTCATCATGGCGACGTTCGACTTCGGTGACGACGGCACGAAGCAGCTCGTCGCCGACATCCAGCAGGCCGTGAACCGGGCCCGCATCCAGCTGCCCGACAGTGTCGACCCGCAGGTCATCGCCGGCTCGACCGACGACATCCCGACCGTCGTCCTCGCGGTCACCTCGGACAAGGACCAGCAGGCGCTGGCCGACCAGCTCGACCGCACGGTCGTCCCGGCGCTCGAGGACATCGACGGCGTGGGCCAGGTGACGGTCGACGGCGTACAGGACCTCCAGGTCTCGGTGGTCCCGGACGACCGGAAGCTCGCGGCGGCCGGTCTCAACGCCGGCTCGCTGGCCCAGGCGCTCCAGGCGGGCGGTGCCACCGTCCCGGCCGGTTCGTTCGCCGAGTCGGGCAAGAGCCGCACCATCCAGGTCGGCGGTGCCTACTCCTCGCTCCAGCAGATCGAGGACCTGAGGATCCCGCCGGCCGGCGGGGACGCGGGCAGGGGCGGCAAGGGCGGCAAGGCCGTCCGCGTCGGCGACATCGCCACGGTGAAGCAGGAGCCCGCCACCGCGGTCTCCATCACGCGGACGAACGGCAAGCCGAGCCTCGCCGTCATGGCGACGATGGACAAGGACGGCAGCGCCGTCGCCATCTCGGACGCCGTCCAGGACAAGCTCCCCGACCTGCGCAAGGACCTCGGCGCCGGCGCCGAGCTGACCGTCGTGTCCGACCAGGGACCCGCGGTCTCCAAGGCGATCTCCGGTCTCACCACCGAGGGCGGGCTCGGCCTGGTCTTCGCGGTCGTCGTGATCCTGGTCTTCCTCGCGTCGATCCGCTCGACGCTGGTCACCGCCGTCTCCATCCCGCTGTCCGTGGTCCTGGCGCTGATCGTGCTCTGGACCCGCGACCTGTCGCTGAACATGCTCACGCTCGGGGCGCTGACCATCGCGATCGGCCGCGTGGTCGACGACTCGATCGTGGTCCTGGAGAACATCAAGCGCCATCTCGGCTACGGCGAGGAGCGGCAGTCGGCGATCATCGCCGCCGTCCGCGAGGTGGCCGGCGCGGTCACCGCGTCCACGCTCACCACCGTCGCGGTCTTCCTGCCCATCGGGCTGGTCGGCGGCATGGTCGGGCAGCTCTTCGGCTCGTTCTCCCTCACCATCACGGCGGCGCTGCTGGCCTCGCTGCTGGTCTCGCTGACCGTCGTCCCGGTGCTCTCGTACTGGTTCCTGCGGCCGCCCAAGGGCACCGACGCCGATCCGGACGAGGCGCGCCGCAAGGCCGAGGAGAAGGAAGCCGCGAGCCGGCTCCAGCGGATCTACGTCCCCGTGCTGCGCTTCGCCACCCGGCGTCGCGTCACCAGCATCCTCATCGCCTTCGCGGTCCTGTTCGGCACCTTCGGCATGGCGCCGCTGCTGAAGACGAACTTCTTCGACCAGGGCGAGCAGGAGGTCCTCTCCATCAAGCAGGAGCTGACCCCCGGCACCAGCCTGGAAGCGGCGGACGAGGCCGCGCGGAAGGTCGAGAAGGTCCTCGCCGCCGACAAGGGCGTCGAGGACTACCAGGTCACCGTCGGCTCCTCAGGCTTCATGGCGGCCTTCGGCGGCGGCACGGGTGCCAACCAGGCCTCCTACCAGATCACCCTCAAGGACTCGGCCGACTTCGACGCCACGCAGGAGCGGATCGACGAGGCACTCGGCAAGCTCGACGGCATCGGCGACACCACGATCGCGGCGGGCGACGGGTTCGGCAGCCAGGACCTGAGCGTCGTGGTCAAGGCCGCCGACGCGGACGTCCTCAAGAAGGCGTCCGAAGCGGTCCGGGGAGAGGTCGCGAAGCTGAAGGACGTCACCGACGTCCAGAGCGACCTGGCGCAGAGTGTGCCGCGCATCTCGGTCACGGCCAACGCCAAGGCGGCGGACGCCGGATTCGACCAGACCACGCTCGGCGGAGTGGTCGCGGGCGCGGTGCAGGGCACCCCGTCCGGCAAGGCGGTCATGGACGACGCCGAGCGCGACATCGTCGTGAAGTCCTCGCGTCCGGCCACCACCATGGCCGAGCTGAAGGCGCTGTCCCTCGGCCCCGTGAAGCTCGGCGACATCGCCGACGTCGAACTGGTCCCCGGCCCGGTCTCCATGACCCGGATCGACGGTCAGCGCGCGGCGACGATCACCGCCAAGCCGACCGGCGACAACACCGGCGCGGTCGGCGCCTCGCTCCAGCAGAAGATCGACGGGCTGGACCTCCCGGAGGGCGCCACCGCGACCATCGGCGGTGTCACCCAGGACCAGGGCGACGCCTTCGTGAAGCTGGGGCTGGCCATGCTGGCGGCCATCGCGATCGTCTTCATGCTGCTGGTGGCCACCTTCCGGTCGCTGATCCAGCCGCTGATCCTGCTGGTCTCCATCCCGTTCGCCGCGACGGGAGCCATCGGCCTCCTGATCCTCACGGGCACCCCGATGGGTGTGCCGGCGATGATCGGCATGCTGATGCTGATCGGCATCGTGGTGACCAACGCGATCGTGCTCATCGACCTGATCAACCAGTACAGGTCACAGGGTCTGGGCGTCGTCGAGGCGGTCCTGGAGGGCGGACGTCACCGTCTGCGCCCGATCCTCATGACGGCACTGGCGACGATCTTCGCGCTGCTCCCGATGGCGCTCGGCGTCACCGGCGAGGGCGGCTTCATCTCGCAGCCGCTGGCGGTCGTGGTGATCGGCGGTCTGATCACCTCCACGCTGCTGACGCTGCTCCTGGTGCCGACGCTCTACGCGGTGGTGGAGCTCCGCAAGGAGCGCCGCGCGAAGAAGAAGGCCGCCAAGCGTGAGGCGAAGTCCGGTACGGCGGCCGCGGAGGCGCCGGAGGAGGTCTCCTCCGAGGAGCCGGAGCCCGCGAAGGCCTGACCGCCGGCGCTTCGCTGGAAGCGGTTCACGGCGCGAGAAGAAGGGGCCCTTGGCACCGTCCGTCCGGATGGTGCCAAGGGCCCCTGCCGTGCGCGCCGACGGCTGCGTACGCCTCGGCCGTGCGCGGGGCCGCGCCCTACGGAAGCGCCAGCATCCGCTCCAGTGCCAGCTTCGCGAACTTCTCAGTCTCCTCGTCGACCTGGATGCGGTTGACCAGGTTCCCCTCGGCCAGCGACTCCAGGGTCCACACCAGGTGCGGCAGGTCGATCCGGTTCATCGTCGAGCAGAAGCAGACCGTCCTGTCGAGGAAGACGATCTCCTTGTCCTCGGCGGCGAAACGGTTCGCCAGCCGCTGCACCAGGTTCAGTTCCGTACCGATGGCCCACTTGGAACCGGCCGGAGCGGCTTCCAGGGCCTTGATGATGTACTCCGTCGAGCCCACGTAGTCCGCGGCCGCCACGACCTCGTGCTTGCACTCCGGGTGCACCAGCACGTTGACGCCGGGGATCCGCTCCCGTACGTCCTCGACGGACTGCACCGAGAACCGTCCGTGCACCGAGCAGTGCCCGCGCCACAGGATCATCTTCGCGTCGCGCAGCTGCTCGGCGGTCAGTCCGCCGTTCGGCTTGTGCGGGTTGTAGAGGACGCAGTCCTCCAGGCTCATCCCCATGTCACGCACGGCGGTGTTGCGGCCCAGGTGCTGGTCCGGCAGGAAGAGCACCTTGCCCGCCGAGGGCTCCCTCTGCTCGAAGGCCCACTCCAGTGCGCGCTTCGCGTTGGAGGAGGTGCAGATCGTGCCGCCGTGCTTGCCCGTGAAGGCCTTGATGTCGGCGGAGGAGTTCATGTACGAGACGGGCACGACCTGGTCGGCGACTCCCGCCTCGGTCAGCACGTCCCAGCACTCGGCGACCTGCTCGGCGGTGGCCATGTCGGCCATCGAGCAGCCCGCGGCCAGGTCCGGCAGGACGACCTTCTGGTCGTCGCCGGTGAGGATGTCCGCGGACTCCGCCATGAAGTGCACGCCGCAGAAGACGATGTACTCCGCCTCGGGCCTGGCGGCGGCGTCGCGGGCGAGTTTGAACGAGTCGCCGGTGACGTCCGCGAACTGGATGACCTCGTCGCGCTGGTAGTGGTGGCCGAGGATGAACACCTTGTCCCCGAGCTTCTCCTTGGCCGCGCGGGCCCGCTCCACCAGGTCCGGGTCGGACGGTGAGGGCAGGTCGCCGGGGCATTCGACCCCGCGCTCGCTCCGCGGGTCGGCCTCGCGGCCGAGCAGCAGGAGGGCGAGCGGGGTCGGCTGGACATCCAGGGGCTGGGCGGTGGTCACGACACGCACCCTCTCTTTTCTGCGAAACGCCTTTTCGTCTAATTGACGCTATCTATCATAACCGCTTCGCGTCAGCTTGACGATGCCGATAGCGTCGATGTGACGCATCCGCCCACGGGTGCGGTGTGCGAGCATGAAGGCAACAGACACGCCCGGCCCGGAATGAATCCGAGGCCCCGATGGTTGGACCGTCGGCAAGCAGTCCGTACAACCCGGGAGAGAAGCAGATGTCCGTATCGGACGAGACCACCACCGTGAGCGACGGCATCCTCCTGTCCGACGCCGCCGCATCCAAGGTCAAGACCCTGCTGGAGCAGGAGGGCCGGGACGACCTGGCGCTGCGCGTCGCCGTCCAGCCCGGCGGCTGCTCGGGCCTGCGGTACCAGCTCTTCTTCGACGAGCGCTCGCTCGACGGTGACGTCGTGAAGGACTTCGGCGGAGTCAAGGTCGTCACCGACCGCATGAGCGCCCCGTACCTGGGCGGCGCGTCCGTCGACTTCGTGGACACCATCGAGAAGCAGGGCTTCACGATCGACAACCCGAACGCGACGGGTTCCTGCGCCTGCGGTGACTCCTTCAGCTGAGCGCGATTCAGCCGGAGCACCATCCGGCTGAAACCCGAGACGCGGGGGGGGGGGGGCCCCCCCCCCCCCGGGGGCGCCCCCCCCCCCCCCCGCCGGGGGGGGGGGCGCGGGGGGGGCCCCCCCCCCCCCCGGCGCGCCCCCCCCCGGGCCCCCCCCCCCCGCCCGGCGACCCACGCGCGCCGCCCCCC
>NZ_JBIATW010000009.1:0-301279 GCF_042892135.1 Streptomyces sp. NPDC001822 | reverse complement strand
GGGGCCCCCCGGGGCGGGGGGGGGCCCCCCCCCCCCCCCGCCGGGCCCCCCCCCCCCCCCGGGGGGGGGGGGGGGCCGGGCCCCCCGGGGGGGGGGGGGGGGGGGCCGCCCCCCCCCCCCCGCCCGGGTGTGTCGTACCCTCGTCCTCAGTCAGGCACCTAGGTTGAGGGACTCACGTGGCAGAGGCGGAGCGCATCATCGGTACGCCGGACATCCCCGAGGCCGAGGGGGCCGACGGGGCTGAGCCCCGGAAGCCCGCGGAGGACCCGACCGCGGCCGGAAGCGACGGCACGGGCGGCGGGCGCGGCAGGAAGAAGGTCCTGGTGCTCCTCGGGGTGGCGGTCCTCGCCTACCTGCTGGACCTGATCAGCAAGATGATCGTGGTCGCGAAGCTGGAGCACCAGGAGCCGATCGAGATCTTCGGCGACTGGCTCAAGTTCGACGCGATCCGCAACGCGGGCGCCGCCTTCGGGATCGGCGAGGCGTTCACCGTGATCTTCACGGCCATCGCCGCCGTCGTGATCGTCGTCATCGTCCGGCTGGCCCGCAAGCTCTACAGCCTGCCCTGGGCGATCGCGCTGGGCCTGCTGCTCGGCGGGGCACTCGGCAACCTCACGGACCGCATCTTCCGCGCTCCGGGAGTCTTCAAGGGCGCCGTGGTCGACTTCATCGCCCCCGCCCACTTCGCCGTCTTCAACCTCGCGGACTCCGCGATCGTGTGCGGCGGAATCCTCATCGTGATCCTCTCCTTCAGGGGTCTGGACCCCGACGGCACCGTGCACAAGGACTAGCGGGCGCAAGGCATACTCGACAGGTGAGTACGTATCCCGAGGTCCGCACCCTGCCCGTACCCGACGGTCTGGAGGGCGAGCGTGTCGACGCCGCCATCTCCCGTATGTTCGGTTTCTCCCGCACGAAGGCCGCCGAGCTGGCCGCCGCCGGGAAGGTGCAGGTGGACGGTGCGGTGGCCGGGAAGTCCGAGCGCGTGCACGGCGGCGCCTGGATGGAGGTCGAGATGCCCCAGGCACCCGCCCCGGTCCAGATCGTCGCCGAGCCCGTCGAGGGCATGGAGATCGTCCATGACGACGACGACATCGTCGTCATCATGAAGCCGGTCGGCGTCGCCGCCCACCCCAGCCCCGGCTGGACCGGCACCACGGTCATCGGCGGCCTCGCGGCGGCCGGTTACCGCATCTCGACCTCGGGTGCCTCGGAACGCCAGGGCATCGTGCACCGGCTGGACGTTGGTACCTCCGGGCTGATGGTCGTGGCCAAGTCCGAGCGGGCCTACACCCTGCTCAAGGCCCAGTTCCGCGACCGCGTCGTCGAGAAGAAGTACCACGCGCTGGTCCAGGGCCACCCCGACCCGATGAGCGGCACGATCGACGCCCCCATCGGCCGTCACCCGCAGCACGACTACAAGTGGGCCGTCACCGCCGAGGGCAAGCCCTCCGTGACGCACTACGACCTCATCGAGGCCTACCGCGCGGCGAGCCTGCTCGACATCAAGCTGGAGACCGGGCGCACCCACCAGATCCGCGTGCACATGTCGGCGCACCGGCACCCCTGCGTCGGAGACCTGACCTACGGCGCCGACCCCACCCTGGCCAAGCGCCTGGGCCTGACCCGGCAGTGGCTGCACGCGGTCCGGCTCGGCTTCGAGCACCCCGCCGACGGCAGCTGGGTCGAGTTCGCCAGCACCTACCCGGACGACCTGCGCCGGGCCCTCGACACGATCGCTGCGGAGAGCGAATGAGCTCCGGGCCCGTCGCGTACACCACCCGCAGGGCACTGGAGGAGAGCGACCTCGCGGCCTGCTTCCAGGTGCGCAAGGAAGTCTTCGTCGCCGAACAGAACGTGCCCGAGGACATCGAGTACGACGTCCACGACGCCACGGCGGTGCACGTCATCGCCGTCGCCGCGGACGGTTCCGCGCTCGGCACCGGACGGCTGCTGCACGGTGCGGCGGCGGCGGACCGCACCGATGGCGACCCCACGGCCGGTTCGCTCGGGCGGCTCGCGGTGACCCGCGCCGCGCGCGGCCTCGGTGTCGGGGCGGCGCTGGTCCGCGCCATCGAGGAGGAGGCCCGCGCGCTGGGCCTGGCCTCCGTGGACCTGCACGCCCAGACGCACGCCCTCGGCTTCTACGAGCGGCTCGGGTACCGCGCGTACGGACCCGAGTTCGACGACGCCGCGATGCCGCACCGCGCGATGCGCCGCACGCTCTGACCGCGCGGGGCCGCCCCTCGCGGGACCTCGGCGTGCGCGGCCTGCGCCGACGCCGCCGACGGGGGCGTCAGCCGCGCCCGGTGCGGGGCGCCGCGTCCTGATCGGCGTGCCGTCCGTTGGCGGACGGGCCGACCGGTTCGGCGCCGGTCAGCTCCCGCCAGTGGTCGCCGGGCGGCAGCGCCGCGGGCGACGTCACGATCCGCGGCAGCGCGTACGGGTGGTGGTCGCGCAGCCAGCCGATCAGCTGTTCCCGCACGGCGCAGCGCACCGTCCAGATGTCGTCCGCGTCCTTCGCCGTGACCACGGCCCGCACCTGGATCGTCGACGGGGTGGTGTCCGTCACCGCCAGGGACCAGTCGCGGCCGTCCCAGGCCGCGCACTCGCCGAGGATGTCGCGCAGTTTCTCGCGCATGGCGGAGACCGGGGCGGAGTGGTCGAGCTGGAGGAAGACCGTGCCGGTCATCTGGGCCCCGCCGCGCGACCAGTTCTCGAACGGCTTGCTCGTGAAGTACGACACGGGCATGGTGATGCGCCGCTCGTCCCAGGTCCGCACCGCGAGGAAGGTCAGGGTGATCTCCTCCACGGTGCCCCACTCCCCGTCCACCACCACGGTGTCGCCGATCCGCACCATGTCGCCGAAGGCGATCTGGAACCCCGCGAAGAGGTTGCCGAGCGTCGACTGGGCGGCGACACCGGCGACGATGCCGAGGACACCGGCGGACGCCAGCATCGACGTGCCGACGGTGCGCATCGCGGGGAAGGTCAGCAGCATCGCCGCCACGGCCACCGTCGCCACCACGGCGGTCACCACGCGCTGGATCAGCGTGACCTGGGTGCGGACGCGGCGGACACGGGCGGGATCACGGGTGCCCGTCGCGTAACGCGCGTACGAGGACTGCACCACGGTGGCGGCGACGCGGATGACCAGCCAGGCCGACGCCGCGATCAGCACCAGGGTCAGCACCTGGCTGATCCCGGGCCGGTGCTCCCGCACGATCTCGAGCTTCAGCTGACCGAAGCTGGCCCTCAGCAGGGCCGTGCAGAGCACCAGTTGCAGAGGTGGCCGGCAGCGCCTCAGCAGGCCCCAGACGGGCGTCTCGTGATGGCGGTCGTCGGCCCTGCGCAGCAGCAGGTCCACCAGCCAGCCCACCAGCAGGGTGATCACCAGCGACCCGCCCACGACGAGCAGCGGCCGCAGTAGGTTCTCCATTCCGTCGTCCTCCAAGAGTCGGGGGCACGCCTGGCACCATGGACCGCATGAACATCATGCTTTTCCACTCGACCTACGGTCTGAGGCCGGCCGTGCACGCGTCTGCCGACCGGCTGCGCGCAGCCGGGCACGAGGTGCGCGTGCCCGATCTCTTCGAGGGGCACACCTTCGAGACGGTCGAGGAGGGAATGGCCTTCAAGGACCGGGTGGGCAAGGACGAGCTGCTCAAGCGGGCCGTGCTGGCGGCCGCGCCCTACTCCGACCAGGGCCTCGTGTACGCGGGATTCTCCTTCGGCGCGTCGGTGGCGCAGACCCTCGCTCTCGGTGACGCGAAGGCCCGCGGCCTGCTGCTGCTCCACGGGACGTCGGACATCGCGGAGAACGCCTCGGTCGACGAACTGCCCGTGCAGCTGCACGTCGCCGACCCCGACGCCTTCGAGTCGCCGGACTGGCTGAACAGCTGGTACCTCCAGATGCGGCGGACCGGGGCCGACGTCGAGGTCTACCGCTATCCCGGGGCGGGGCACCTCTACACGGACCCGGACCTGCCCGACTTCGACCAGGCCGCCGCCGACCTGACCTGGAAGGTCTCGATCGGCTTCCTCGCCACGCTGTAGCCGACCTCCTGGGCGCGCTGCAGCCCGGCGCCGGGGGCCGCACCCCCGGCCTGCGGCCCCCGGCGGTTCGCCGCGGTCAGCGCACGGGGGCGCTGACCCGCTCGATCCGCTGGGTGCCCCTGAGGGTGCGGTAGGACCGGACCCACGACGAGGTCGCGTCCTCGGCGGTCTTGTCGGAGACGGCGTAGTAGTCCATCTGGGAACGCTCGGCCGTGACGTCGAGGACGCCGTAGCCGTGCGAGTCCATGTCGACCCATTTCACATGGCGGTTGGCCGCCTTCACCGCAGCCGCGGCGACGAGCGACACCGTCTGCGGGGCCACCCGCAGGATGTCGTCCAGGTTGTCCGAGGTCACCGAGGTCACGACGAACTCGGTCGCCGCCGAGGCGGACAGCGGATACGTCGCGGCCTTCACGGGGACGTCGTTGGCCCACGCCATGTGGATGTCGCCGGTCAGGAAGACCGTGTCGCGGATCCCCCTGTCGCGCAGGTGGGAGATGAGCTCCCTGCGGTCGTCCGTGTAGCCGTCCCACTGGTCGACGTTGACCGCCAGACCCTCCGCGGGCAGTCCCAGCAGCTCCGCGAGGGGGGCCAGCAGATGGGCCGGGAGCGCGCCGAAGGCCACCGGGGAGATCATCACCGACGTGCCGACCAGCTTCCACGCGGCGTCCGACCCGGCGAGCCCGGCCTTCAGCCAGTCCAGCTGCGCGCGCCCGGTGACCGTGCGCTCCGGGTCGTCGACGGCGCCGTTGCCGACCGACGCCTGTTCGGACCGGAAGCTGCGCAGGTCGAGCAGGTGCAGCTCGGCCAGGCTGCCGAAGGTCAGGCGCCGGTAGACGGTTCCCTCGGTGGAGGCGCGGACCGGCATCCACTCGAAGTACGCCTGCTTCGCCGCGGCCACCCGGGCGGTCCACGCGCCCTCGGCGGCGGGGGTGTGGTTCTCCGCCCCGCCCGACCACGCGTCGTTGGCGAACTCGTGGTCGTCCCATATCGCGATCACCGGATGGGCTGCGTGCAGGGACTGGAGGTCGGTGTCCGTCTTGTACGTGGCGTGCCGCGTGCGGTAGTCGGCCAGGGTGAGGATCTCGTGCGCCGGGGCGTGCGGGCGCACGACGGTGTCCTGGGTCGGATAACTGCCGGACGCGTACTCGTAGATGTAGTCGCCGAGGTGCAGGACCGCGTCCAGGTCCGAACGGGCCGCCAGGTGCCGGTACGGTGAGAACCAGCCCGCCTCCCAGTTGGCGCAGGACACGACGCCGAAGCGGACTCCGGGGACGGCCGCGTCCCTGGCGGGCGCCGTGCGGGTGCGGCCGGCGGGGGAGAGCACCGTCTGCCCGGCGCCGCCCGCCGAGAACCTGAACCAGTAGGCGGTGGCCGGACGCAGCCCGCGGACGTCGGCCTTGACGGTGTGGTCGGACGCGGACCGTGCGACGGTCGTGCCCCGGGCGGCGATCCGGGAGAACGCCCTGTCCTCGGCGATCTCCCAGTCCACCGGGGTGTCGGCGCCGAGGCCCGAACCGGGCACGGCGTCCGGGGCGGGGGTGACACGGGTCCACAGGAGTATCCCGTCGGGCAGCGGGTCCCCGGAGGCGACGCCGTGCAGGAAGGCGGGCCCGCCGGCGGCCCGTGCGCCGGTGGCGGCGGCGATGACGGGAGCGGCGACGGCGGTGGCCGCGGCGGCCTTGACGACCGTGCGGCGGCTGGGTGCTGCTGAAAGGTGTCGGGTCACGGACGATGACCCTACTGGCGAGTAGAGCGAACAGGCGGGCGAACTGGGGAAGTTCGCCCGCCTGTTGGCCGGATGACGCCTGGAATTGTGTCCGTCGCCCCCGGCGGGCGGCGGTTCTCCCGTCAGCCCTTCAGGGCCGCGGTGATCGCCTTCTCGAAGTCGGCCACCGTCATGGGGGCGTTCTTGCTGCCCTCCGCGGTGAGCGTCTTGCCGTCCATCTTCAGGGTCGGGGTGCCCTGGACGCCGCTCTTGTCGAACGCCTTGGACATCTTGATCGCCCAGGCGTCGTAGGTGCCGTCCTCGACGTCCTTCTTGAACGCCGCGTTGCCCTTCAGCGCGTCCACCGTGTCCGCCACCTCGATGAGGTAGGCGTCCTTGGCGAACTTGTCGCTGGTCTCCTCGGGGTGGTACTTCGCGGAGTAGAGCGCGGCCTTGTACTCCAGGAAGGCTTCGGGGCTCACGTTGAGCGCCGCGCCCAGCGCGCTCAGCGCGTTCTTCGAGCCCTCACCGCTGTCGGAGTTGTCGATGAAGGTCGCACCGACGTACTTGATCTTGTACTTGCCGGCGTCGACGTCGCCGGTCACCGTCTTGCCGACCGTCTGCTCGAAGGTGGCGCAGATCGGGCAGCGCGAGTCCTCGTACAGCTCCAGGGTCTTCTTGGCGTCGGCCTTGCCGATGACGACGGTCGTGCCGTCGGCGCCCGAGGTGTTCTTCGGGGCGGTGACGTTCTTCGCGTCCGCGGCCGCCTCCCAGGCGGAGGGCTTGTTCAGCTGCATCACGCCGTAGCTGACGCCGCCGGCGATCGCCAGCACGGCGACGACGGAGACGCCGACGACGATCTGCTTGCGGGTCTTGTCCTTCTTGACCTGGCGCTCGCGCTCCACGCGCAGCCGCTCGCGGGCGGCGGACTTGTTGGCGTGGCTGTTGCGGTTGCTCATGGGTGTGCTCCGTAGGTGGGGGAGTGGCTCAGGGATCTTTCCGCGTACTCAGGCGAAGGTGCGGGCCGAGCGCGGAGGGCCCCTTCGTCCCACGGAGTGCACGAGGAAGCGGGCCGGGGCGAGCGGGTGCGGGCGGTCGCCCCGGCGGATGCCCGGCCGGGTGCGCCGCGCCGTCGCGCGGGTCGCGGCGGCCGCGGTCAGCAGCGGCCGGAAGGCGAAGTCGGCGGCGGAGCGCAGGAGCCCGGCGAGAGCCGACTCGCCGCGGCGCAGCCAGGCCGCCGCCAGGAGCCCGACCGAGACGTGTGCGGCCAGCAGCAGCCACGGGACGGCCGGGCCCGGCGACGCCAGCAGGGCCGCGGGACCGCCGGCCACCCCGGCCAGCGGCGTGCCGACGGAGGCGACACCGGAGAGCCCGTCCGGGCCCGCTCCGGCCTCGCCGCCGCAGAGCACGTCGAAACCCACGGAGCGCAGCGGCCCCGCGATGGGGCCGCCCGCCGCGCCGTAGCAGAGGTGCTGGCCGGTGGTGAACACCGTGTCGGCCGCCAGCTCCAGCGGAACCAGCAGCCCGGCGATCGCCCCGAAACCGCGCTCCCGGCCCGCCAGGGCGAACGCGACGGCGAAGACGGCGGCGGCCAGCAGGGCGACCGCCGCCACCGGCAGGGGCACCCGGGAGAGCAGCACGTGGGACGCGGAGGAGAGCGTGACGACGAGCGCGGTGAACAGCGCCGCGCGTACCGCTCTGATCTGCGTCCCTGATACGTCCATCGCCGGAGAGTGTGCCATGCGTTCCTGTAAGCGAGCCCTAAGGACCTGTCGGCCCGGCCTACAGGCCCGGGATGCGGCCGTTGCGGAAGAGGTCCACGAAGATCTGGTGGTCGCCGCGGGCGCGCGCGCCGTAGCTGTGCGCGAAGTCGACCAGCAGCTCCGCGAAGCCCTCCTCGTCGGCCGCGATGGCCGCGTCGATGGCGCGCTCGGTGGAGAACGGCACCAGTGAGTGACCGCTCTCGTCGTCGGCCGCCGAGTGCATCGTCGCCGTGGCCCGGCCGAGGTCCGCGACGACCGCCGCGATCTCCTCGGGCTCGTCGATCTCGGACCAGTCCAGGTCCACCGCGTACGGCGACACCTCGGCCACGAGCTGACCGGCACCGTCCAGCTCGGTCCAGCCCAGCCACGGGTCGGCGTGCGCCTGGAGCGCCCGCTGCGAGATCACCGTGCGGTGCCCCTCGTGCTGGAAGTAGTCCCGCACGGCGGCGTCCGTGATGTGCCGGGAGACCGCGGGGGTCTGCGCCTGCTTGACGTAGATCACCACGTCGTTCTCCAGGGCGTCGCTGTTGCCCTCCAGGAGGATGTTGTACGACGGCAGGCCGGCCGATCCGATGCCGATGCCGCGGCGCCCGACGACGTCCTTGACCCGGTAGGAGTCGGGCCGGGTCAGGCTCGACTCCGGCAGCGTCTCCAGGTAGCCGTCGAACGCGGCGAGGACCTTGTAGCGCGTGGCGGCGTCCAGGTCGATCGCCCCGCCGCCCGCTCCGAAGCGGCGCTCGAAGTCCCGGATCTCCGTCATCGAGTCCAGCAGACCGAAGCGGGTGAGGGAACGGGCCACCCGGAGCGCTCCCAGCAGGGGGCCCTCCGCGGTGTCCAGGGTGAAGGGCGGCACCTCGTCGTTCTTGGCGCCCGTCGCCAGTGCGTGGATCCGCTCGCGGTAGGCCCCGGCGAAGACCCGGACGAGCTCGGAGATCTGGTCGTCGCCCAGCGCCTTCGCGTAGCCGATCAGGGCGACGGAGGCGGCGAAGCGCTTGAGGTCCCAGGTGAACGGGCCCACGTAGGCCTCGTCGAAGTCGTTGACGTTGAACACGAGGCGGCCGTTGGCGTCCATGTACGTGCCGAAGTTCTCGGCGTGCAGATCGCCGTGGATCCAGACCCGGCTGGTCCGCTCGTCGAGGTACGGGCCGCCGTTCTGCTCGCGGTCCAGGTCGGCGTAGAACAGGCCGGCCGAGCCCCGGTAGAAGGCGAAGGCGGACCCCGCCATCTTGCGGAACTTGACCCGGAAGGCTGCGGGATCGGCGGCGAGGAGCTCGCCGAAAGCGGTGTCGAAAACGGCGAGAATCTGCTCCCCGCGCTGCTCTGCGCCGGTCTGCGTGTCCGACATCGCTGGGTGCCTCCTGGGTGCATGGCGTACATGACAAATGGGACGGGCGTCCCGTTCTACCAACGCGCGACCGTACCCCGGAGTGCCCGCCGCTTGTCACCTCGGAGACGTAGACTTCCACGCTGTCCCCCCAAGCCGTCATCTCCCCGCCGTCGCCCGATCACCACTCGTCGCAGAGGCGCCCCGCGCCCCACCCGTTCCCGAATTCCGGAGGCACAGCGCCGTGAGCAAGCCGCCCTTCACGCACCTGCACGTCCACACCCAGTACTCGCTGCTGGACGGTGCCGCGCGGCTCAAGGACATGTTCGAGGCGTGCAACGACATGGGCATGTCGCACATCGCCATGACCGACCACGGCAACCTCCACGGGGCGTACGACTTCTTCCACTCGGCGAAGAAGGCCGGGGTGACCCCGATCATCGGGATCGAGGCCTACGTCGCGCCCGAGTCGCGCAAGCACAAGCGCAAGATCCAGTGGGGCCAGCCGCACCAGAAGCGCGACGACGTCTCGGGTTCCGGCGGTTACACCCACAAGACGATCTGGGCGGCGAACAGCACCGGACTGCACAACCTCTTCAGGCTCTCCTCGGACGCGTACGCCGAGGGCTGGCTGCAGAAGTGGCCCCGCATGGACAAGGAGACCATCTCCCAGTGGTCCGAGGGCCTCATCGCCTCCACCGGGTGCCCCTCCGGCGAGGTGCAGACGCGGCTGCGGCTCGGGCAGTTCGACGAGGCGGTCCAGGCCGCGTCCGACTACAAGGACATCTTCGGCGAGGGCAGGTACTTCCTGGAGCTGATGGACCACGGCATCGAGATCGAGCGCCGGGTCCGCGACGGGCTCCTGGAGATCGGCAGGAAGCTCGGCATCCCGCCGCTCGTGACGAACGACTCGCACTACACCTACGCCAACGAGGCGACCGCGCACGACGCCCTGCTCTGCATCCAGACCGGCAAGAACCTCTCCGACCCGGACCGCTTCCGCTTCGACGGCACGGGCTACTACCTCAAGACGACGGACGAGATGTACGGCGTCGACTCCTCGGACGCCTGGCAGGAGGGCTGTGCCAACACGCTGCTGGTCGCGCAGCAGATCGACACCGCGGGCATGTTCGAGAAGCGCGACCTCATGCCGAAGTTCGAGATCCCCGAGGGCTTCACCGAGGTCACCTGGTTCCAGGAGGAGGTCCGGGCCGGCATGGGCCGCCGCTACCCGGACGGTGTGCCCGACGACCGGCAGAAGCAGGCCGAGTACGAGATGGACATCATCATCCAGATGGGGTTCCCGGGGTACTTCCTCGTCGTCGCCGACTTCATCATGTGGGCCAAGAACAACGGCATCGCGGTCGGGCCCGGCCGAGGCTCCGCGGCGGGCTCGATCGTCGCGTACGCCATGGGCATCACCGACCTCGACCCGATCACGCACGGACTGATCTTCGAGCGGTTCCTCAACCCCGAGCGCGTGTCCATGCCCGACGTCGACATCGACTTCGACGAGCGCAGGCGCGTCGAGGTCATCCGTTACGTCACCGAGAAGTACGGCGCCGACAAGGTCGCCATGATCGGCACCTACGGCAAGATCAAGGCCAAGAACGCGATCAAGGACTCCGCGCGTGTCCTGGGCTACCCCTACGCGATGGGCGACCGGCTCACCAAGGCCATGCCCGCCGACGTCCTCGGCAAGGGCATCGACCTCAGCGGCATCACCGACCCGAAGCACCCGCGCTACAGCGAGGCCGGCGAGATCCGGGGGATGTACGAGAACGAGCCGGACGTCCAGAAGGTCATCGACACCGCCAAGGGCGTCGAGGGCCTCGTCCGGCAGATGGGCGTGCACGCGGCCGGCGTGATCATGTCCAGCGAGCCCATCGTCGACCACGCCCCCGTCTGGGTCCGGCACACCGACGGCGTCACCATCACGCAGTGGGACTACCCCCAGTGCGAGTCGCTCGGCCTGCTGAAGATGGACTTCCTCGGCCTGCGCAACCTGACGATCATGGACGACGCCATCAAGATGGTGAAGGCCAACAAGGGCGTCGAGCTGGAGATGCTCGCCCTGCCGCTGGACGACCCGAAGACGTACGAGCTGCTCTGCCGGGGCGACACGCTCGGGGTGTTCCAGTTCGACGGCGGCCCCATGCGCTCGCTGCTGCGCCAGATGCAGCCCGACAACTTCGAGGACATCTCCGCCGTCTCGGCGCTCTACCGGCCGGGCCCGATGGGCATGAACTCGCACACGAACTACGCCGAGCGCAAGAACGCCCGGCAGGAGATCACCCCGATCCACCCGGAGCTGGAGGAGCCCCTCAAGGAGGTCCTCGGGCTCACCTACGGCCTGATCGTGTACCAGGAGCAGGTGCAGAAGGCCGCCCAGATCGTCGCCGGCTACTCGCTGGGCGAGGCCGACATCCTGCGCCGCGTGATGGGCAAGAAGAAGCCCGACGAGCTGGCGAAGAACTTCGTCCTGTTCGAGGCCGGCGCCAAGAAGAACGGCTTCTCCGACGCGGCCATCAAGGCGCTGTGGGACGTCCTGGTGCCCTTCGCCGGATACGCGTTCAACAAGGCGCACTCCTCGGCGTACGGCCTGGTCACCTACTGGACCGCCTACCTCAAGGCGAACTACCCCGCCGAATACATGGCGGCCCTGCTGACGTCCGTGAAGGACGACAAGGACAAGTCCGCGGTCTACCTCAACGAGTGCCGGCGCATGGGCATCAAGGTGCTCCCGCCGAACGTCAACGAGTCCGAGTCGAACTTCGCCGCCCAGGGTGACGACGTGATCCTCTTCGGACTGACCGCCGTCCGCAACGTCGGCCAGAACGTGGTCGACTCGATCATCAGGTGCCGCAAGGCGAAGGGGAAGTACTCCACGTTCCCCGACTTCCTCGACAAGGTCGAGGCGGTCGTCTGCAACAAGCGCACCGTCGAGTCGCTCATCAAGGCCGGCGCCTTCGACGAGATGGGACACACCCGCAAGGGGCTCGTCGCCCACCACGAGCCGATGATCGACAACGTGGTGCAGGTCAAGCGCAAGGAGGCCGAGGGGCAGTTCGACCTCTTCGGCGGCATGGGCGACGAGGCGAGCGACGAGCCGGGCTTCGGCCTCGACGTCGAGTTCTCCGACATCGAGTGGGAGAAGTCCTACCTGCTCGCGCAGGAGCGCGAGATGCTCGGCCTCTACGTCTCCGACCACCCGCTCTTCGGGCTGGAGCACGTCCTGTCCGACAAGTCGGACGCGGCGATCTCGCAGCTCACCGGCGGGGAGCACGCCGACGGGGCGATCGTCACCGTGGGCGGCATCATCTCCGGCCTCCAGCGCAAGATGACCAAGCAGGGCAACGCCTGGGCCATCGCCACGGTCGAGGACCTCGCGGGCTCCATCGAGTGCATGTTCTTCCCGGCGACCTACCAGCTGGTCTCCACGCAGCTCGTGGAGGACACCGTCGTCTTCGTCAAGGGCCGTCTCGACAAGCGGGAGGACGTGCCGCGCCTCGTCGCGATGGAGATGCAGGTCCCGGACATCTCCAACGCCGGGTCCAACGCGCCCGTCGTGCTGACCATCCCCACGGTCAGGGTCACCCCGCCCATGGTCAGCCGGCTCGGCGAGGTCCTCAGCAGCCACCGGGGCGACACCGAGGTGCGCATCAGGCTCCAGGGCCCGCGCAAGACCACCGTCCTGCGGCTCGACCGGCACCGGGTCAAGCCCGACCCCGCCCTCTTCGGCGACCTGAAGGTGCTGCTCGGCCCGTCCTGCCTGGCCGGCTGACGGCCGCCCTGCCCGCACCCGCGAGAGGGGCGCCCCGCCGACGGCGGGGCGCCCCTCTCGGCCTGTCGGCCCCGCGGGCCGTCAGTTGTGGCCGAAGCGCTTCTGGTGCTTGCGGGCGACGTCGGACGGGCTGCCCTGAGCCTGCGACTGCGGCTGGGTCTGCGACTCGTACGCCGACGACTTGGCGTCCTCCGCGCCGCGCTCGGCGGCGGACGCGCGGTCGTGCTGACTGCCCTGCTTGCGGTTCTTGTTCTTGGCCATGGTGCTGATGCCTCCTGTGAGGGAGAGGGATCCGGGGGGTCCAGAACCGCTGTCAGACTCACATAGCACCGTATAAGCCGCATGTTGGATCATCACTCAACGTGATTCGGGAGGTATGATGCGCCGTTTTCCGGATCCGCCACGCCGATGATCGAGTTCCGGACCTCAACCCCCTCGCCGTCGGGCAGACTCGAAGGAAACCCTGAGTGAGCGAACCCCGGGTGAGCAGACCGACCCCCTTGCCCGGGCCACGCTGATCCGCTCACGAATTCCCGGAAGAGGGTGGAACGCGTGGACCGTTGCGTCGTCCTGGTGGACGCCGGCTACCTGCTGGGCGCAGCCGCGAGTCTGCTGGCCGGAGAACCCGCCCGTTCCCGCATCACCGTGGACCACGCGGCGCTGATCCAGGGGCTGCGCGAGCGGGCCGAAGCCGACACGGAACAGCCGCTGCTGCGCATCTACTGGTTCGACGGCGCTCCCGACCGCGTGCCGCAGCCCGAACACCGCCGGCTGCGCGTCATGCCCCGGGTCACCGTTCGGCTCGGAGCCCTCACACGGAGTGACGGGCGGTGGGCGCAGAAGGGCGTCGACGCGGCCATGCACGCCGAGCTCACCGAGCTGGCCAGAAATCGCGCCTGCTCCGACGTGGTGCTCGTGACCGGCGACGGCGACCTGCTGCCGGGGCTCATGTCGGCGAAGGAACACGGTGTCGCCGTCCACCTGTGGGCCGTGCAGGCGGCCGACGGCGACTACAACCAGTCCGAGGACCTGGTCGCGGAGGCCGACGAGCGGCGCGTGCTCGACCGGGCCTGGATCACCAAGGCCGTACGCGCCAAGGAGACGGGCGGAATCTGCGCGCCGCCGCCGGCCCCGCGTCCCGAGATCGCCGCGATCCTCTCCGCGCCGCTGCCCGAGGCCGCGCTCGCGGCCTCGGCCGAGCGCGCGTCGGAGGCGCAGGCCGCGGCCCGCAACGGCGCCGGCGCGGTGACCGAGGAGCCCGCCCCCCACACGCAGCCCCCGCCCGGCCACAAGGGCGTACCGACCCCCAAGGACCTCGCGAGCCTGCGCGCGCCCGGGCCGCAGGCCGCACACCACCCCGTACAGCCGCCCGTCGGCAACGCCACGCTGCGCTGGTCGTCGGACAGGGGATGGGTGGAGCGCGGCGGCCCCCTGGGGGAGCCCGCCGAGACCGCGTCGCTGCCGACCCTGGCCCAGCTCACGAGCGCCGAGCAGCGCTGGGCGGACCGGGAGGAGGACATCACCACCGTCGGCGGCGACCCCTTCGAGGTCGGCCAGGTCTTCGCCCGGCGCTGGATGGAACGCCTCCCCGAGACGGTCCACCTGCAGAAACTGTCCACCATGTACCCCCGCATCCCGCACCGCATCGACGGCGAGCTCCTGCGCTACGCGGCGCGCTTCGGGCTGCTCGCGCACAAGGACGACCAGATCGACGAGCACGACCGCTATGCCATCCGTGCCGGGTTCTGGCGGGAGATCGACGTCCGGGCGGCGGCCGAACACGTCCCCGCGGGGGACTGACCCCGGCACCGAAAGGGCGGCGCTGCCCGGCCCCGGGCGCAATCCGGGGCATCCGACCCCGTAGTCTCATTCCTCGTGAGTACGGGCACAGCACAGGCACAGACCGGGACCGGGACCGTGTGCGCGGTGCGTGATCTGGTGAAGACCTATCCCGCCGTCCGCGCCCGGCGCGGCCGGGCCGCCACGCCCGAGGTGCGCGCCACCGACGGTGTCCGCCTCGACGTCGAGCGCGGCGAGATCTTCGGCCTGCTCGGGCCCAACGGCGCGGGCAAGACCACGCTCGTGCGCCAGCTCACCGGGCTGATGCGCCCGGACTCCGGGTGCGTCGAGGTGCTGGGGCACGATCTCGTGCGCCACCCCGAGCGCGCCTCACGGCTCATCGGCTATCTGGGCCAGGAGTCCACCGCCCTCGACGAGCTGACCGTGTCGCTCGCCGCGGAGACCACCGGGCGGCTCAGGGGCCTCCCGGTGCGCCAGGCGCGGGCCGCGCGCGACGACGTGCTGGAGGAGCTGGGGCTGACCGCGCTCGCCGGGCGCCCGCTGAACAAGCTGTCCGGCGGCCAGCGGCGGCTCGCCTGCTTCGCCGCGGCGCTGGTCGGCGAGCGCCCTGTCCTGGTGCTGGACGAGCCGACGACCGGGATGGACCCCGTGGCCCGGCGCGCCGTCTGGTCCGCCGTGGACCGGCGCCGGGCGGAGAACGGCGCGACGGTCCTGCTCGTGACCCACAACGTGATCGAGGCGGAGACGGTCCTTGACCGGGTCGCCGTCATGGAACGCGGCAGGGTCATCGCCTGCGACACGCCGGCCGGGCTCAAGGAGCGGGTGGCCGGCGAGGTCCGGGTCGAACTGGTGTGGCGCGAGCGGGCGCCGCTGGACGTCCCCGAGGTCGCCGCGCTGCGCGCCCTGGCGCAGGAGTCCGGGCGCCGGTGGGTGCTGCGGCTCGGGCCAGACGAGGCGCGGGCCGCGGTGGCCGCGGTGACCGGCGGGGCGGCGTTCTCCTCGCTGGACGACTTCACCCTGGCCACACCCAGCCTGGAGGACGTCTATCTGGCGCTCGGCGGGGACGCGGCCAGGGCCACCGAGGGACTGGTGAAGGCGTGAGCGTCAGCGTGTCGGGATACGAGCCGGAGTCGAACGGGAGCAGTGCCAGGTGACGAGCATCGTTCCCACGGAGTCCGCGAAGACGACGGGACCGAAGGCGGCGCGGACCTCCGCGGTACGGACCGGAGGGGCCGCCCGTACCGCGCCCGCCGCCCTCGCGCCGAGGGCCGGGCTGCTGCCCTCGCTCGCGGCCGTCTACCGGGCGCAGCTCTCGCGGGCGAGGGTCGCCCGGATCCCGCTGCTGTTCGTCGCCACGTTCCAGTCCGTCGGGATCATGGTGCTGATGCGCGGGGTCGTCGACGGCGGCGCGGAGGCGCGGGCCGTGGTCGCGGGATCGAGCGTCCTGGTCGTGGCCTTCGTCGCGCTGAACCTGCTCGCCCAGTACTTCGGCCGGCTCCGGGCCGACGGCGGCCTCGACCACTACGCCACCCTGCCGGTCCCGCCCGCCGCGGTGGTGCTGGGGGCCGCGGGTGCGTACGCCTCGTTCACGGTGCCGGGCACGATCGTCACGGCGGTGGCGGGCAGTGCGCTGTTCGGGCTGCCCATGACACACCTCTGGGTGCTCGTCGCGGTCATCCCGCTCTCCGGCGCGGCGCTCTCGGGGCTGGGCGCCGCGCTCGGGCTGCTGGCACCGAGGCAGGAGCTGGCGACGCTGCTCGGGCAGCTGGGCATGTCCGCCGCGCTGCTGCTGGGCGTGCTGCCCGCCGAGCGGCTGCCCGGCCCCGTCGGCTGGGCGCGTGACCTGCTCCCGTCGACGTACGGCGTCGAGGCGCTGTCGCGCTCGTTCGACGCCCACCCCGACTGGGCGGTCGTCGGCCTGGACCTCGCGGTGTGCGCGGCCGTCGGCGTGCTGTCCCTGGCCGTCGCCACCTGGGCGTACCGCCGGGCGGCCGTGCGCTGACCCGTGCCCGCCGGGGTGCGGCGGGTCCGGCCGCGCCCGCGCGGCGGTGAGGTCCGTCCGGCGGCGGTCCGGTGAGGCGGCACGCGGGGCGGCCTGGCACGATGGCACCGTGACAGCACCGTTGACGCCGCCGCACCAGCCCCAGCCCCACGACCCGTGGCAGGATCCGCCGTCCGGGTCCCACGCCGTGCCCGGCGGAGAGAAGCCGGAGGCGTCCGAGCGGCGCGCGGAGCTGCGCCAGGGCGCCGTGATCGCCGCACTGCTGACGGTCGCCGGTGTCGCGCTCGGGCTGCTGTGGCTGCTGCTGGCGCCCCGGGTGCCCCTGGTCTCCGACGAGACGGCCGTGTTCCTGAAGAACAGCGAGGGCGAGCAGGCCATCGGAGCCGACGGCACGTTCGTCCTGCTCGCCCTGGCCTTCGGTCTGGTGTCGGCCGTCGCCGTCTTCCTCTTCCGCCGGCGCGGCGGCATCCCGCTCGTGGTGGGGCTCGCCCTGGGCGGGCTGCTCGGTTCCCTGCTCGCGTGGGGGATCGGCACCTGGTTCGGGCCGACCTCGGACGTGGTCGCCCACGCCAAGGAGGTCGGCCAGGGCGTCACCTTCGACGCACCCCTCGAACTGCACGCGGTCGGGGCGGCGATCCTCGCCTGGCCCATCGCGGCGATGATCGTGCACCTGGGCCTGACGGCACTCTTCGGCCCCAGGGACCCCGAGCCCGAATGGGGCGTGCCCTACGGGGAGCCCCCGACGGCCGCGCCGGACCCCTCGGCCCCGCCCGCCCCCGCGGGGCCCGCGTCGGCGTTCGGTCCGGGGCCGGTGGGTCCCGACCCCGAGCACGGCGGTACGCCGGGACAGCCGCCCGAGCGCTCCTGACGGGCCGCCGCGCGGGTCAGCCGCGGCCGATCGGGGCCAGGGCCGCGCCCGTCAGGGCCGCCAGGTCCGACGGCGACAGCTCGACCTCCAGACCGCGGCGGCCCGCCGAGACGCAGATGGTCGGGTGCGCCCCGGCCGACGCGTCGAGCACCGTGCGCAGCCGTTTGCGCTGGCCCAGCGGGGAGATCCCGCCCCGTACGTAGCCCGTGGTGCGTTCCGCCGCGGCGGGGTCGGCCATGGCCGCCCGTTTGCCGCCCACCGCCGACGCCAGGGCCTTGAGGTCCAGGGAGCCGGCGACCGGGACGACGGCCACGACCAGCTCGCCGTCCACATCGGCGACCAGGGTCTTGAACACCCGGTCGGGCGGCACCCCGAGCGCCTCGGCGGCCTCCTCGCCGTAGGACGGCGACGACGGGTCGTGCGCGTAGGAGTGGACCGTGAACGCGGTGCCGGCCGAGGTCAGGGCGACGGTGGCCGGGGTTCCGCCGGACTGCTGTTTCCTGGACTTCTTCGCCACCGGGCCGCTCCTCGGGTCAGTTGGGGTGCGTGGGGGCGCGGGTCAGGTCGATCGCGGGCAGCGACGGCAGGTGCCGGATGACCGCCGTCTCCTTCCGCAGCAGCGCCAGCTCCTCGCGCAGCCGGGTCGCGGTGTCCGGCGCCTGGAGGAGCCGCTGTTTGGAGGGCACGTCCAGTACGGCCGCCGCGGCCACCAGGTAGGAGACCACGGACGGGTCGTCAGGAAGGTCGGCGCCGGTCGTCAGGGACCGCTCGCTCGCCCCCGCGAGCCGCTTCTGGTAGCTGAGGAAGGCCCGCAGGACCCCCTCGGCGAGGGCCCCGGCCTCGTCCGCGGCCTCGTCCTCCCCCTCGGCGGCCCCCGGATCCTCGGGCAGTTCCTCGACCTCCGCCGTCAGGAACGGGCCGCTCGTGTCGACGGAGAGCAGCCTGACCCGCGTCGTGCCGGTCGCCAGGACCTCGAAGCTCCCGTCGGCACGCTCGCGGATCGTCGCCGCGTCGGCGACGCAGCCGACCCGGTGGAAGGTCTGGATGGGATCGGGACCGAAGCCGTCGGCCGGCGCCCGCTCCTCGGGGGGCGCGGCGGAGACGGTGTCCGGCATCCCGGTGGCCGTCGGCGCGGTCTCGCGGCCGTCGCGGATCGCGACCACCACGAACCGGCGCGGTTCGTCCTCGTCGATCGCGAGCAGTTCGCGCATCATGGCGCGATAACGCTCCTCGAAGACGTTGAGCGGCAGCACGAGGCCGGGGAACAGCACCGCGTTCAGCGGGAAGAGTGGCAGGCGAGCGGTGGTCACAACGGGCAAGCCTAATGGCCGCGGCGCCCGCTGTGTTCCGGCCTGCGCCGCGGACACCCGGAAGGCGCCGCCCGGCGCCGGGTGTCCGCCCGCGCGTCGAGGAAAGCGCCCAGCGCCTCGCCGGCCACCGAGGCCCACGGGAACGACGTGGCGTGGGGCCCGATCAGCCGGAACTGCTCCAGCGCCTCCGTCGTGCGGCCCCTGGCCACCAGGACGTAGGCGAGGAGGTTGCGGACCTCGGCCGGCCAGGGGTCACCGGCGGGGAACCCGGCGGACAGCCCGATCGCGAGGTCGGCGGCGGCGTCGATCCGGTCCCGCTGCACCGAGGTCGTCCGCGCGGCGGCCTTCTCGTCCCGCAGCAGCGCGAACGCCGCCCGTACGGGGAGCGCCTGCACCAGGGAGTCGGCGGCTGCGTCCTCCGCCGCCCGCTCGGCGAAGTCGAAGCACTCGCGGTGCGAGCCGTACCAGGCGGCCGAGAGGTACCGCAGCGCCGCGACATGGCTGCCGTAGTGGTGCGGGGAGCGGCGCACGGCCTGCTCCCACAGCGATTCGAAGACCGTGTGCGGGGCGTGCGTGCCGCGGGCGTGGTCGAGCGCGAGGCGCCACGGCACGGGGTCTCTCGGGTCGGCCTCGGCCGCCGCGGTGATCTGCGGGCCGACCTCGCGCAGCAGCTCGGCGTGCGCGGGGGACTCCCAGGCGCGGCGCACCGCCAGTTCGGCCTTGACGAGCAGGGCGTCCGGATCGTGCGGGGAGGCGGCCAGCCAGCCGGTCAGCCAGCCGTCGCGGCCGCGGGCGAAGGCGGTGAGCCGGGACAGGCTGCGGTCGCGGGTCTCCCAGTCGGCGGCGTCCCTGGTCGTGGCCAGCAGCTTGGCCGCGGGGCCGAAGTCGCCCAGGGCCGCGGCGACCAGCGCGGGGGAGAGCTGCTCGTCGGGGGCGTCGAGCAGCACCGCGTCGTCGGACGGCAGCCCGGCCGCGTGCCCGGGGCCGTACCGGAACGTGCGCGCGGAACTCAGCAGTGCACGGAGGGAGACCATGGTGCAGACCATTGAAAAGCGCAGGTCGGGACGGCGCCAGAGGGCCGCTGTGAAGCTTCTGTGGCGAGTGGGAGGGTTGCCCTGCGTTGAGTCAAGAAAAAGCAAAGGAAACGTTCCACTTCGGCTCGTTCCCGACGGTACGGTGCTCGCGCACCGCCCGTCCTGCCGGGTCTCGACAGACCTTTCGAACCCCTGGGGCGGCAAGGATCCGCCGGGGCCGGAGGGGCGGCGGCGGTCAGCCGCGCCGCAGGAGCCGGGAGGCCCCCGCCGCCACCGTCGTGGCCAGTATCCAGCCCAGCAGCACGAGCGCGGCGGCCGTCCACTGCCAGCCGCCCTCCAGCAGCCAGTAGCCGTCCTGCCCGAGATCGATCACCGGCACCAGCAGATCCAGTGCGTAGAGCGCGGGATTCCACTGCGGATGCTCGGTCCCCTTGATCGACTCCGGGCGGTACTGCGAGAAGGCCACCGCCCCCGCAGCCCACAGCACCGCCATCCACACCAGCGCGCGGCCCGGACGGTAGCCGTACGCCACCGTCCAGTCCTGCAGATAGCCCCAGATCCTGCCCGCGAGCGGGAGTGTCTCGCGCCTGCGCCGCTGCTTGGCCAGCAGCACCTCGCGGGCGTCGGCGTCCTCGCCGCAGTTGCGCATCACCGTCGCGAGGCGCTCGTAGGGCTCCGGCACGTACTCCGGCGTCGCGGCCAGGACCCACTCCAGGCGCCGGGAGAGCGGGAAGTGGCCGTACGGGACGAGGTTCTCGTAGACGAAACCGCTCATCGACAGGCCGCCCGGGCCGGGCCAGCTGGTCGACACGTCGATCAGCGTCACGACCTTCGCGCCGTTCAGCACGACCCTGCCCTCGCTCGGCCGCTCCGCGTTGAAGCGCAGCTCCGGGGTGACGATCCTGCGCAGCGACAGCTCCTCGCGTCCGGTGAGGGCGAACCGGGCCTTGTGCAGGTCCACCGCGTCCCCGAACCGCCCGTCGTCCAGCCGCACGGCCCCCCGGCACTCGAAGACCTGGGCCCGGGTCCCGCGCGCCGGGCCGCCGCCGCGCGCGATGCCGTACGGCGGTGTGGTGCCCTGGTTCCCCGTCTCGACGCTGACCCAGGCCTCCGTCATGTACAGCGAGCGCTCCACGGTGAGCTGCGGGGCGTTCAGCGCCCGCCGTCCGTCCGAGGCGCGCAGGCGGCTCCCGCGCAGGCTCAGCGACCCGCCGACCTTCGCTCCGCGCAGGCTCAGCTCGCCGCGCGTGTCGATCATCTCGGCCTGCAGGTCCTGCGCCACCGACATGCCGTCGCCGACGAAGGCACGGCCGCGCCGGTCCGGTCCGGCGAAGAGCTGGTTGATCAGCAGGTCCGTGCCGATCTGGGCGTCGGTCAGCCGGATGCCGCGCTCGATGCGGCAGCGCGGCAGGTGCAGGTCGCCCTCCGTGTGCAGCCGGGCCGCGTCCAGGCGCGGCACCGCGCAGCCCACCATCCGCAGGGTCGTGAAATGGCACTCGGGCAGGACCACCTCCTGCTCGAAGCGGCAGCCCGTCAGCTCCACGTACGGCGAGACACGCCCGCCCGCCAGGTCCAGCTTCCCCGTGATGCGCACCCCCCGGAGCTTCAGCGCCGCCACCCGCCCGGGCCGCGCCGCCGGCCCGCTCAGCAGCAGCCTCGCCACCGTCCTCGCGCCGACACTCCGTTCGGGCCCCCAGACGAGCGGCGCGAACGGATCGTCACGCACCGGGTCGTGGGAACGCAGATCGTAGGTCGTGCCGTTCCGGAACGACTGCCACATGCCCAGCTCCGCCGCGCTGAGCCCGTCCGGGATCTCGCCGTCGTGCGGTTCGGTCACCGCCCCACCTCCGCCCCGCGCGGATCGCCCCGCGCTTCGTACAGCCGTTCTTCCCGCTGTGTGACGACGTGAACGCTAACGGTCAGCAGTGACAGCCGGGGCATGTATCAGCCAGTGATACGGGCGACCGGGCGCCGTAACCGGTCTGAGAGAATTGCGGTGTGATCTCTCGAATCGATCTGCGCGCCACCGCCCTCCCCGAGGGCGGCGCCCTGCGCGACCTGCTGCCCCGTGCCGAGTTCGACGTGGAAGCCGCCCTGGAGACGGTGCGGCCCATCTGCGAGGACGTACGCCATCGTGGCTCGGCGGCAGTGATCGACTGGGGAGAGAAGTTCGACGGCGTGCGGCTGGACTCGGTCCGGGTCCCCGCCGAGGCCGTCGACGCGGCCCTGGAAGCCCTCGACCCCGCCGTGCGCGCCGCACTGGAGGAGTCGGTCCGCCGCGCCCGCCTCGTCCACCACGAGCAGCGCCGCGCCACGCACACCACCCAGGTCGTCCCCGGCGGCACCGTCACCGAGAAGTGGGTGCCCGTCGAGCGCGTCGGGCTCTACGTCCCCGGCGGCCGCTCGGTCTACCCCTCGTCCGTCGTCATGAACGTGGTCCCGGCCCAGGAGGCGGGCGTCGAGGGCATCGCCGTCGCGTCCCCGCCGCAGAAGGAGTTCGGCGGCCTGCCGCACCCCACGATCCTCGCGGCCTGCGCCCTCCTCGGCGTCGACGAGGTGTACGCCGCCGGCGGCGCCCAGGCCGTCGCGATGTTCGCGTACGGCACCGAGGACTGCCCGCCCGTGAACCTCGTCACCGGACCCGGCAACATCTACGTCGCCGCCGCCAAGCGCCTCCTCAAGGGCCGCGTCGGCATCGACGCCGAGGCCGGCCCCACCGAGATCGCGATCCTCGCCGACGCGAGCGCCGACCCCGTGCACGTCGCCGCCGACCTGATCAGCCAGGCCGAGCACGACCCCCTGGCCGCCGCCGTCCTCGTCACCGACTCGGAGGAGCTCGCCGCGGCCACCGAGGCCGAACTGAAGCCCCAGGTCGCCGCGACCCGGCACGTCACCGACCGGATCGGTCCCGCACTGGCCGGCCGCCAGTCCGCGATCGTCCTCGTCCGGGACATCGAGGACGGACTCAGGGTCGTCGACGCCTACGCGGCCGAACACCTGGAGATCCAGACGGAGAACGCCGCCGCCGTCGCCGACCGGGTCCGCAACGCGGGGGCCGTCTTCGTCGGCCCCTGGTCGCCCGTCTCCCTCGGCGACTACTGCGCCGGCTCCAACCACGTCCTGCCCACCGGCGGCTGCGCCTGCCACTCCTCGGGCCTCTCCGTGCAGTCCTTCCTGCGCGGCATCCACATCGTCGACTACACCCGCGACGCCCTCGCCGAGGTCACCCACCACGTGGTGACCCTCGCCGAGGCGGAGGACCTCCCCGCCCACGGCGCCGCGCTCAAGGCCAGGTTCGGCTGGAAGGTTCCGCAAGCGTGACGAACAGCACCAACGCCTGGGACGCGCTCCCGATCCGCGACGAGCTGCGCGGCCAGTCCCCGTACGGCGCGCCCCAGCTCGACGTGCCGGTCCGGCTGAACACCAACGAGAACCCCTACCCGCTGCCCGACGCGCTCGTCGACCGCATCGCCGAACGGGTCCGCGAGGCCGCCCGCGACCTCAACCGCTACCCCGACCGTGACGCCGTCGAGCTCCGCACCGAGCTCGCCCGCTACCTCACCCGCACCGCCGGACACGAGGTCACCGCCGCCGGAGTCTGGGCGGCCAACGGCTCCAACGAGATCCTCCAGCAGCTCCTGCAGACCTTCGGCGGCCCCGGGCGCACCGCGATCGGCTTCGAACCCTCGTACTCCATGCACGCCCTCATCGCCCGCGGCACCGGCACCGGCTGGATCTCCGGCCCGCGCAACGAGGACTTCACCATCGACGTGGAGGCCGCGAGGAAGGCCATCGCCGAGCACCGGCCGGAAGTCGTCTTCATCACCTCGCCCAACAACCCCACCGGCACCGCCGTCGACGCGGACACGGTCGTCGCGCTGTACGACGCCGCCCAGGCCGCCCGGCCCTCGATGGTCGTCATCGACGAGGCGTACGGCGAGTTCAGCCACCACCCCTCCCTGCTCCCGCTCATCGAGGGCCGCCCCCACCTGGTGCTCTCGCGCACCATGTCCAAGGCCTTCGGCGCCGCGGGCCTGCGCCTCGGCTACCTCGCCGCGGCCCCGGCCGTCGTCGACGCCGTGCAGCTGGTGCGCCTGCCCTACCACCTGTCCTCCGTCACCCAGGCCACCGCGCTCGCCGCCCTGGAGCACACCGATACGCTGCTCGGGTACGTCGCGCAGCTCAAGAGCGAGCGCGACCGGCTGGTCGGCGGGCTGCGGGAGCTCGGCTTCGCCGTGACCGACTCGGACGCCAACTTCGTCCAGTTCGGCCGCTTCGCCGACAGCCACGCCGCCTGGCGGGAGATCCTCGACCGGGGCGTCCTGGTCCGGGACAACGGCGTACCGGGGTGGCTGCGGGTCTCCGCGGGGACCCCGGCAGAGAACGACGCGTTCCTCGATGCGGTGCGCGAACTGAAGAAGGAGCACGACGCATGAGCCGCGTAGGCAGGGTGCAGCGGACCACCAAGGAGACCTCCGTGCTCGTCGAGATCGACCTCGACGGCACCGGCAAGGTCGACGTCGCGACCGGGGTCGGCTTCTACGACCACATGCTCGACCAGCTCGGCCGGCACGGACTCTTCGACCTCACGGTCAAGACCGAGGGCGACCTGCACATCGACTCGCACCACACCATCGAGGACACCGCCCTCGCGCTCGGCGCGGCCTTCAGGCAGGCGCTCGGCGACAAGGTCGGCATCTACCGCTTCGGCAACTGCACGGTCCCGCTGGACGAGTCGCTCGCCCAGGTCACCGTCGACCTCTCCGGCCGCCCCTACCTGGTGCACACCGAGCCGGAGAAGATGGCGCCGATGATCGGCGAGTACGACACGACGATGACCCGGCACATCCTGGAGTCCTTCGTCGCGCAGGCGCAGATCGCGCTGCACGTCCACGTCCCGTACGGCCGCAACGCCCACCACATCGTGGAATGCCAGTTCAAGGCACTGGCCCGCGCGCTCCGTTACGCCAGCGAGCACGACCCGCGCGCCGCCGGCATCCTGCCCTCCACGAAGGGCGCGCTGTGACCGGCCTCAACACCATTCTCATCGTCGTCGGCCTGTTCCTGGCGGGCGGCGTCTACTCCTTCTGGAAGCAGGGGATGCCCAAGGGCGTCGTCGTGCTCCTCGGAATCGGCTCCGTGATGTGCCTGGCCGCGGGCGTCCTGCGGATCCAGTGACTCCGGGATTGAGGAATCTGTGAGCGACAAGAAGAAGATCGTCGTCTTCGACTACGGCTTCGGCAACGTCCGTTCGGCGGAGCGGGCCCTCGCCCACGTCGGCGGGGACGTGGAGATCACCCGGGACTTCGACACCGCCATGAACGCGGACGGACTGCTCGTCCCCGGCGTCGGCGCCTTCTCGGCCTGCATGACGGGCCTGAAGCAGGCCCGCGGCGACTGGATCATCGGCCGCAGGCTGTCCGGCGGCCGGCCCGTCATGGGCATCTGCGTCGGTATGCAGATCCTGTTCGAGCGCGGGATCGAGCACGGCGTGGAGACGGAGGGCCTCGACGAGTGGCCCGGCACCGTGGGACCGCTCAAGGCCGACGTCGTCCCGCACATGGGCTGGAACACCGTCGAGGCTCCCGAGGACTCCCGGCTCTTCGCCGGCCTGGACCGGGACGAGCGCTACTACTTCGTGCACTCGTACGCGGCGCACGACTGGTCCCTCGAAGTGACCAACGCCAAGATCCGTGCCCCCAAGGTCACCTGGGCGACGCACGGAGAGCGGTTCGTGGCGGCCGTCGAGAACGGCGCGCTGTGGGCCACCCAGTTCCACCCCGAGAAGTCCGGCGATGCCGGCGCCCAGCTGCTGACCAACTGGATCGAGACGCTGTAATGCCGAAGCTTGAACTGCTCCCCGCCGTAGACGTCCGCGACGGCCAGGCCGTCCGCCTCGTGCACGGTGAATCCGGCTCCGAGACCTCCTACGGCTCCCCGCTCGACGCGGCCCTCGCCTGGCAGAGCTCCGGCGCCGAGTGGCTGCACCTCGTCGACCTGGACGCCGCGTTCGGCACCGGCGACAACCGCGCCCTGATCGCCGAGGTCGCCGGCGCGATGGACATCAAGGTGGAGCTCTCGGGCGGCATCCGCGACGACGCCTCGCTGGAGGCGGCCCTGGCCACCGGCTGCCGCCGCGTCAACCTCGGCACCGCCGCCCTGGAGACCCCCGAATGGGTCGCCAAGGTCATCGCCGAGCACGGTGACAAGATCGCCGTCGGCCTCGACGTCCGCGGCACGACCCTGCGCGGACGCGGCTGGACCCGCGACGGCGGCGACCTCTACGAGACGCTCGCCCGCCTCGACTCCGAGGGCTGTGCCCGCTACGTCGTGACCGACATCGCCAAGGACGGCACGCTGGAGGGCCCCAACCTGGGCCTGCTGCGCGACGTCTGCGCGGCCACCGACCGGCCCGTCGTCGCCTCCGGCGGCGTCTCCTCGCTGGCCGACCTGCGCGCGATCTCCCTGCTCGTCCCGGAAGGCGTCGAGGGCGCGATCGTCGGAAAGGCGCTGTACGCCGAGGCGTTCACGCTGGAGGAGGCACTGAAGGCGGTCTCCGCATGACGGACTCCGTACGCCGCGTCTCCTCGGACGCCCCGTGGGAGGAGAAGTTCGGCTACTCCCGTGCGGTGCAGCTCCCGGGCGGTCTGGTCCTCGTGTCCGGATGCACCTCCGTGGTCAAGGGCGAGATCGCGGAGGGCGGACCCTACGAGCAGGCCGTCGCCTCCTTCCAGGCCGCCTTCGACGCGCTCAAGCAGACGGGCCTGGGGCGGGAGGACGTCGTCCGTACCCGGATGTACCTCACGCACGCCCGGGACGTGGACGAGGTCGGCCGCGCCCACAAGGAGCTGTTCGACGACGTCCGCCCCGCGGCCTCGATGATCGTCGTGGCCGGCCTGGTCGACCCGTCGCTCGTCGTCGAGGTCGAGGTCGAGGCCTACCGAGCGGGTGAGCGATGAGCCTCGCCGTAAGGGTCATCCCGTGCCTGGACGTCGACAACGGCCGGGTCGTCAAGGGCGTCAACTTCCAGAACCTGCGCGACGCGGGCGACCCCGTCGAGATGGCCAAGCTGTACGACGCCGAGGGTGCCGACGAGCTGACGTTCCTCGACATCACCGCGTCCAGCGGTGACCGCGAGACGACCTACGACGTGGTGCGCCGCACCGCGGAGCAGGTCTTCATCCCGCTCACCGTCGGCGGCGGCGTCCGCACCCCCGACGACGTCGACAAGCTCCTGCGGGCCGGCGCCGACAAGGTCGGCGTCAACACCGCGGCCATCGCCCGCCCCGACCTCGTCCGCGAGATCGCCGAGCGGTTCGGACGGCAGGTGCTCGTGCTCTCCGTCGACGCCCGCCGCACCCCCTCGGGCGGCTTCGAGGTCACCACGCACGGCGGCCGCAAGGGCACCGGCATCGACGCGGTCGAGTGGGCGCACCGGGCCGCCGAGCTCGGCGCGGGGGAGATCCTCCTCAACTCGATGGACGCCGACGGCACGAAGGACGGCTACGACACCGAGATGATCGAGGCCGTGCGGGCGCACGTCACCGTCCCCGTCATCGCCTCGGGCGGTGCGGGCCGGTTGGCGGACTTCGCCCCGGCGGTCGGCGCCGGTGCCGACGCGGTCCTGGCCGCGTCCGTCTTCCACTTCGGTGACCTGCGGATCTCCGAGGTCAAGGGCGCGCTGCGGGAGGCCGGCCACCCGGTCCGCTGACCCGCGCGGGGGAGCGGCGGGAGCCGAAGACCGGCGATCTCACCGATGCCGGGGCCCGGGGCGCACCGCGAGAGTGGCGGCGTCAGCGAATGACGGCGCCACCCACGCGGTGCACCCCCGAAGCCCCGGACGAGGGCCGGGGACCGGTGCGTGCGGTGCCGCCCCGACCGAGAGGATCCCCCCTCGTGCAGCAGCACCTCCCCTCCGGCGACACCTCCCCGCGCCACCGGATACCGAAGAGCCGCTCCCGTACGGTCAGGCTCGCCGTGGCCGCCGCCGCGGCCACCGCCGGGCTGGTCACCGCCCTGATACCGGGAGCCCAGGCCGCGGACAACCCGTACGAGCGGGGGCCCGCCCCGAGCAACTCCAGCATCGAGGCGAGCCGCGGCTCCTACGCGACCTCGCAGACCACCGTCTCCTCGCTGAGCGTCAGCGGGTTCGGCGGCGGCACGGTCTACTACCCGACGTCGACCTCGGACGGCACCTTCGGGGCGGTCGTCATCTCGCCCGGGTTCACCGCCTACCAGTCGAGCATCGCCTGGCTCGGCCCGCGCCTGGCCTCCCAGGGCTTCGTGGTCTTCACCATCGACACCAACTCGACCGTGGACCAGCCGGCCAGCAGGGGTGACCAGCTGCTCGCCGCCCTGGACTACCTCACGCAGAGAAGCTCGGTCCGTACGCGCATCGACGCCTCACGGCTCGGTGTGATGGGCCACTCCATGGGCGGCGGCGGCACCCTCGAAGCGGCGAAGGACCGGCCGTCGCTCCAGGCGGCCATCCCGCTGACCGGCTGGAACACGGACAAGACCTGGCCCGAGGTGCAGACACCGACCCTGGTCATCGGGGCGGACGGCGACACGGTCGCACCGGTGGCCACGCACTCGGAGCCCTTCTACAACTCGCTGCCGAGCTCGCTGGACAAGGCGTACCTGGAGCTGCGCGGGGCGTCCCACTTCACCCCGAACTCCTCCAACACGACGATCGCGAAGTACAGCATCTCGTGGCTGAAGCGCTTCATCGACAACGACACCCGCTACGAGCAGTTCCTCTGCCCGCTGCCGTCGACGAGCCTGACCATCGCGGAGTACCGGGGCACCTGCCCGCACAGCTCCTGACCACGGGGGAACCGGGGGCCGGACCGCGCGTACCGCGGTCCGGCCCCTCCACGTGTGCGGTCAGGCTCCGTCGCGGGAGAGGAACGCCGCGATGCTCCCGGCGAACCCGGGATCGCGTACGGCCGTCAGATGATCCCCCGGGAGCACGGTCAGCTCCGCGCCCGCGATCGCCGAGGCCAGCACCTCGGGCCGGGTCGCGAGAGGGTCGTCCGCTCCGGCGAGCACCAGCGTCGGGACGCGGATCCGGTCCAGCGGCAGCGCGTCGCGGTGCACCGAACGTATCTGCGCGGCCAGCGCCTGCCGGTCGCCGCCCGCCGCGTCGGCCAGGACGCGGAAGGCCCGGGTCCGCTCGGGCGCGTCCGCCGCGTCCTCGGCCGTCAGCGCCGCCGACACCAGGTCCGGCGGGATCACCCGGGTGTCGAGCCCGCCGACCTCCACCGCACCCGCGCCGATCCCGCCCACGACGAGACGGCTGATCCGGGCGTCCTGCGCCGCGGCGAGGATCGCGACCACGGCGCCCATGGAATATCCGGCCACATGCACCCGGTCCGCGCCGATCCGGTCGATGAGCAGCCGCACGTCACGGGCCATCAGCGACTCGCCGTAGTGCGCGTCGGTGTGCGGCCCGTCCGACTCGCCGTGCCCGCGCGCGTCCGGGGCGCAGACCTGCCGCCCCCGTGCCACCAGCGCCTCCACGACCCCCGGACCCTCCCAGTTCAGCCGGGCGTCGACGGCGAAGCCGTGGAGCAGCACGACCGGCGGCAGGTCGCCGTCCGGATCCCGTGACCAGGACCGGTACCGCAGGGTCAGGCCGTCGTGCGTGCGCAGTTCATCCGTCATGCGGCGACGCTACGGGCGCGCCGCACCGGAACGCGCCGGGTCTGTGCCCCCGCACAGTGCCCCCGCCGTTCTGTTGGGAGCCCGCACCGCTCCGGGCCGCGCGGGAACCAGGAGCGGACGCGCACCTTCCGACGCTGTTTACGCGGAAGTAACGTCGATGAGGTGACCCCATCGACGACCGTGCACAGTCCGCCCCGGCTGTACGGCCGCAGCGGCGAACTCGCCATCCTCGACACCCTGCTGGGACGGCTGCGGGCAGGTGACGGCGGAGCACTCGTGCTGACCTCGCCGCCCGGCCTGGGCCGCACCGCCCTGCTGCGACGCGCCGCCGCCGAGCACCTCGCACGGCACGGGGGGACCGTGCTGTACGCCGCGGCCGCCCCCACCGAGCAACGGCTGCCCCGCAGCGGACTGCACGCCCTCCTGTGCTCCGCCCCGCGCCCCCTGCCCGACACGCTCCTGCGGTCGGGCGTCACGCCGGGCGGCCTCCTCGCCGTGCTGCGGGGCCTGGGGGCGGAGGATCCCCTGCTGGTCTGCGTCGACGACGCGCACGCCTGGGACCCGGACTCGCGCGCCGCACTCGGCTTCGCCGCCCGCAGACTCGGCGCGGGCAGCCGCGTCGCGGTGGTGATCGGTTCGGCCGACGAGACCGCCTTCGCCGGACTGCCCGCGCTGCGCCTCGCCCCGCTCGACGACGACGCGGCGACCGCGCTGCTCGACTCGCTCACCGCGGGCCGGGGTGACGTCGACCCCGTCGTACGCAGCGAGCTGCTGCGGGAGGCGGCCGGCAACCCGCGGCTGCTGGCCGGTCTCGCCGGCCGCCTGACCCCGGGTCAGCTGGCGGGGCGCACGGCGCTGCCGTATCCGCTGCCCGGGGCCGAGAGCGTCCTCGACGCGCACGCCGGACACCTGGCCGGGCTCTCCGCCGACACCCACACCCTGCTGCTGCTCGCCGCCGCCGCGGAGGAGCACGAGCCGGACGGCGCCGGGTCCGACGCGGCCCTGCTGCTGCGGGCCGGTGCCCGGGCCGGGCTCGCCACCGCGCAGCTCGACCGGGTGCTGTTCGCCCCGGCCGGGACGGCCGGAGCCCTGCAACGAGCGGGCAGCCGCGTGCACTTCAGCCATCCGCTGCTGCGCCGCGCGGTCCTGCACCGGGCTCCGCCCGGCCGCCGGCGTGCGGTGCACGAACTGCTCGCGGGCCTGCTCACCCGGCCCGGATCGCCACCACTGCCCGCCCTCGTCCAGCGGGCCTGCGCGGCGCCCGGGCCGGACGCGGCCCTCGCGGAGCGGCTGGAGGCGGTCGCCGTCGCCCCCTACCCGCACGGCGAACGCTCCGCCGCGCTGGCCCGCGCCGCCGCGCTCTCCACCGACGACTCCCTGCGCGCGGCACGCTTCGCCGCCGCGGCCGAGCAGGCGAGGCTGGCCGGTGACACCGGACGGGCCCGCGCCATGCTGGCCCGCGTCGGCCCGCACCTGGCCGGAGGGGCCGCGCCCTACGTACGCGGCATGCTCGCCCTGCGCGACGGGCCGGCGGCCGACGCCCGCGAAGCGCTTCTGACCGCCGCCGGACTGCTCGCCCCGCACGATCCGCGGCGCACCCTGGACGCCCTGTTCGGCGCGGCGGAGGCGGCGTGGGCCATGGGGGACGCCATCGCCTACCTCGACGCCATGAACCGCGTCCCCGTGGCGGCCGCCGACCGGCCCATGGCCCAGTACCGTGCCGGCATGTGCGCCGTGCTGGCCGGCCACCCCGGCCGAGGGCACGCGCTGCTGCGGTGCTGCCTGGACTCCGCCGACCGCACCGACGACGCGGGTGAACTCCTGCGCGCGGCGGCCTCGGCGCTGGTGCTCGGCGAGGTCGAGGCCGCCTGCCGGGCGGGCGCCCGCGCGCTCGCCGCCGTGCGCACCCGGGGCCCCGAGTCCCTGCTGCCGCACGCACTGGAACAGCTCGCGTACGCCGAACTGCGGACCGGCCGGCATGCGAGGGCGCGGGCGCACGCGCTGGAAGGGCTGCACGCCGCGCGGCGCACCGGGCAGCCCAACGCCGCGACCCACCTGCACGCCGTGCTCGCGCTCGCGGCGTCCGTGGAGGGGCCGGCCGAGGCGTGCGCCGCCCACGCCGACGCCGCTCTGGCCGGTGCGGGACCGCACGGACTCGCCCAGGCGGCCATGCTCGCCACCTGGGCGGTCGCCCGCGCGGACCTGGCGGCCGGGCGGCCCGGCGAGGCGGCGGCCAGGCTCGGGCCACTGGTCAGGCCCGGTCCGGGGACCGGGCACTTCGCCACCCGGATGCTCGCGGTGCCGTGCTACGTCGAGGCGATGGTGCTCTCCGGGCGCGCGGACGAGGGAGCCGGAGAACTCGCCGCGGCTGTCCGGGAGTTCGCCCTGTGGACCGCCCGCACCGTCGATCCGCAGGTCCCGGCGCAGCTGGCGCGCTGCCGCGCTCTGCTCGCACCGCCCGGCGAGGCCGCGGCGCGCTACGAGGAGGCGCTGGTCCACCACGACCGGGCCGGCCACGACTTCGAGCGCGCCCGCACCCGGCTGCTCCACGGCCAGTTGCTGCGCCGGCTGCGCCGCACCCGCGAGGCGCGCGGCCCGCTGCGCGACGCGCTGGTCGGCTTCGAGCGCTGCTCGGCCCGTGCGTGGGCGGACCGGGCGAGCGGGGAACTGCGCGCCGCCGGCGAGGCGGTGGACGGCCCGGCCCGGGGCGGGCCGGGGCCGTTGGCCGGGCTCACCCCGCAGCAGCAGCGGATCGCCCGTTGCGTCGCGGAGGGAGCGACCAACCGCGAGGTGGCGGTGCGGCTCTCGGTGAGCCCGAGGACCGTCGACCACCATCTCCGCAACGTGTTCTCGGCGCTGGGGATCCGGTCGCGGACCGAGCTCGCGCGGCTGCTCGACCGCGGGTCCGGGGCGAGGTTGCAGGACCGTGATGAGAAGAACCGCGCACACCCCTAGGTACCGACCGGGCGGTATGCCATTCTGCGGTCGTCAGGATCGATCGGTGTGCGCCCGCCCAACGCCGGGCCGGGCGCACACCGGGGCCGGCCCAACCGCGGCCGGCCGATTCCCGGTGGAGGCCGCCATGCCGCAGGTCGTACGTTCACGGATCAGGGCGCTGCACGGACCGCCCCCCGTCTCACCGATGCCGCACCGCTCCCGGTCCCTGGCCGACCGTGAGGCCGTAGCGGTACTCCACCGGGCGGCCCGCGTGCTGCTGGACGCGCTGCCGGAGCTCACCGACCGGCTGGTCGAGGCGCTCAGGGAGCAGGTGCCCGCCTACCGCGCCGCGATGGAGACCGAACCGGCCGAGATCTGGCAGGAGGTCCACCACTCGCTGCGCCACAACATCGCCTCCCTGGTCCAGCCCCGGGAGTTCAGGGAGGCCGCCCACCGCACATCCCGGTGGATCGGCGAGAACCGGGCCGAGCAGGGCGTACCGCTCGACGCGGTCATGCACGCCTTCCGGATGGGCGGGGCGATGGTCTGGCAGGACCTGGTCGACGACACCGCCCGGCGCCACCCGGAGGACACCCGGCTGCTCGTCCACGTCGCGGCGGACGTGTGGAACTTCGTGGACGAGCACTGCGCGGTCGTGGCCGAGGCGTACCGGCAGGCCGAACGCCGGCTGTCCTGGCGCCGCGAGAACCGGCAGCGCCTGATGACGGCGGCCCTCCTGGACGGCACCGCCCGGATCGCGGACCTGCCCGACGCCGCGGTGATGCTGGGCCTGCCGGTGCAGGGACGGTACGCGGTACTCGCGGTGACGGGCGCGCGCCGGACCCCGCACGGTGCGGGGCGGCCGCCGGTCACGCTGGCCGACGGCGTCCAGGCCCTCTGGCACACCGCGGGCGACGTGGAACTGGCCGTCCTCCCGCTCGGTACGGGCGGGCCCGCCGCGGAGGCCGGACTGCCGGCCGGGGAGGAGGGTGCGGCCCCGGCGGCGCCGGCCGCGGGCGGCGCCCCGGCCGGTGTTCCCGGCCCGGGCGCGGATTCCGGCCCCGGTGACGAACTCGCCCTGCTGGCGGCCGGACTGACGGTTCTGCCGGGAACCCGTGTGGGCATCAGCTCCGTGGTCGACGGACTCGCCTCCGTCGGGGACGCGCGCGTCCTGGCCGAGACGGCGCTCCGGGCCTGCCCCGCCTCCGGCGGCACCGTCCTGCTGGACGAACACCTGCCCACCGCTCTCGTCGTGTCGTCGCCCGGCCTGGGAGCCGCGCTGGCCGACCGTGTGTTCGGGCAGCTGGACGCGCTCGACCCCGCGGACCGCGACGTGCTCGTCGAGACGCTGACCGCCTGGCTCGACGCGGACGGGTCCGCGCAGCGGGCGGGGGCCCGGCTGTACTGCCACCGCAACACCGTGCTGAACCGGCTGCGGCGCTTCGAGCAGCTCACGGGGCGTTGCCTGACACGGCCCACGGACGCGGTCGAGGTCTCCCTGGCGCTGGCCGCCCGCCGGCTGCTGGCGGGCTGAACACCCCCGGGCCGGGGCGACCTGCGTGGCGGCCGGCTCCGGCGGCGGGCCGCGCCGGTCCCGGCGGGCCGCGCGGCCGCCGCGAGGCCCGTCGCGCTCCGGACGCCGGGCCCTCGATCCGGGCGGCAACTCCCCTCACGTGGACGGCGGTTCCGGCAGCCGGTCCTGTGCGGACGCACAGATCCGCACCGCAGGCGCTGTACCCGCGCCGCGTCCCGCTCCCGTCCCCTGGGCCGGACGCGACCCGGCTGATGCCATGGCGCGCATGTCCTCAACTGCATACAGAGCCCTGCCGGCGGAGCGGAACCGGTGAGCGGCGCGGTCGACGCCCGGTCCCTGGCCGTGGTCATCTTCCTCGGTTTCGTCGCGGTGTCCCTGCTGTTGTGCGGGCTCGCCGCCGCGGACCAGGACGACCCGGACCACTTCTACGCCGGCGGATCCACCCTCGGTCCCGTCGGCGGTGGACTGGCCATAGCCGGGGACTACGTGTCCGCCGCCACGCTCCTGTCCACCACGGGATCCGTCGCGCTCGCCGGCTTCGACGGACTGCTGTTCGCCCTGGCGACGGTCGCCTCGCTGGCCCTGGTCATGCGGCTGTTCGCCGAACGCCTGCGCCGCAGGGGCGTGTTCACGCTCGGCGACTTCCTCGCCGACCGGCTGGGCGACGGTTCCGTACGCCGGGCACTGGGCGTGGCCACCCTCGTCGTCCTGGCCCCACTGCTGCTGGTGCAGCTCACCACCGCCGGGCACGTCATGACGGCCATGTTCGGACTGCCGGACGGTGCGCTCACCGGCTGCACCGTCGCGAGCGGGGCGCTCATGGTCTGTTACTCGGCCTTCGGCGGCATGCGCGGCACCGGCTACATCCAGATCCTCAAGGTGGCCGTCGTCCTCGGCGCGGTCACCCTGCTCGCCGGGCTCGTCCTCGCGCGCTTCGGCTGGTCCCCGTTCGCCCTGTTCGACGCGGCCCGGGCGGGCAGCAAGGCGGGCGGCGACTACGCGCGCCCCGGGCTGCAGTTCGGGCACGGACTCGCGGGCGGACTCGACCTGGCAGGCTTCCAGATCACCCTGGTGCTCGGCGCCGCCTGCATGCCCCACATCATGATGCGGCTCCACCCGGTCCGCGACGCCCGGACGGCGCGCCGGGCCGGCGTCTGGGCCGTGGCCCCGGTCGCCCTGCTGTGCGCGGGCATCGTCGTGGTCGGCCTCGGAGCGTCCGCCCTCATCGGCCGGGACCTGCTGCGGGCCGCCGATCCGGCCGGCGGCACGGCCCTGCTCATGGTGACGGGCGCCCTGGACCCGGGTGCCGCGGGACCGCGCGACAGCCCGCTGTTCGCTCTCGTCGCCTGCGCCGCGTTCGCCACCACCCTGGCCGCGGTGGCCGGTATCACCCTGGCGGCCGCGTCGTCCGTGGCCCGCGACTTCACGGCGCGGCGGGGCGCCCAGGGCGAGGGCTCGGCCTCGGGCCGGGAGATCCGGCGGGCCCGCTGGGCCGTCGCCGTCATCGGGACGCTCGCCGTGCTGCTCTCGGCGTACACCCACGACCGGAACCCCCAGGTGCTGCTCTCCCTGTCGTTCGCGGCGGCGGCCTCGGTCCTGCCGCCCGTCCTGCTGTACGCCCTCTTCCGCCCGCGCTTCGACGCGCGGGGGGTGCGGTGGACCGTGTACGGGACGCTTCCCCTGATCGCGGTCCTGATGGTCCTGTCACCGGCGTTCTCCGGCACGCCCGTCGCGCTGTTCCCGGAGTGGGACTTCGACGTGTTCCCGCTCCAGACGCCGGGCCTGGTCACCGTCCCGGCGGGGTTCCTCCTCGGCCTGCTGGGGACCGGCCGCGGCCCGGACGCCGCCGGCGAAGAGGCCCGGCGACGCCACCGCCGGCCCCGGCCCGCAGCGGTGCCCGAGCGGACGGGGTGACGGCGGCGGCCGGGCGGGCCCGCGGTCCTACAGACCCAGTTCCGCCGTGTGCAGCCGGGCCAGCGCGTCCTTGTCCCCCTCCAGCTCCACCCGGGCCGCGTCCTGGCGCCCCGCCGCGAACAGCAGCAGTTCGCCCGGCTCCCCGGTGACCGTCACCACCGGGGCGCCCTTGTGGGCCACCACCGTCTGGCCGTCCGGACGCCGCAGCACCAGACCCACCGGAGCCCGGCGGCCCATCATCCGGGCGGTCTTCTCGGTTCGTGACCACAGGACGTCGGCGAAGACGGGGTCCAGTTCCCGCTGCGACCAGTCGGGCTGGGCCCGGCGCACGTCCTCCGCGTGGATGTAGAACTCCACGGTGTTGGCCGCCTCGTCCAGCTGCTTCAGCCCGAAGGGGGACATCCGCGGAGGTCCCGTACGGATGAGCTGGATCAGCTCCTCGTACGGCTTGGCGGCGAACTCGGCCTGCACCCGCTCCAGCCGGTTCTTCAGGGCGCCGAGCAGGATTCCGCCCGCCGCGTCCGCCCGGCGTTCGCGCACCACGACGTGGGCGGCCAGGTCCCGGGTCTTCCAGCCGTTGCACAGGGTCAGGGACTCCGGGCCCGCCGCCTCCAACAGGTCGGCGAGCAGAAGACGTTCACGCTTCGCATGGGTCGACATGCCCGCCAGCGTACGGCCGCCGCACGGGGTCCGCCCAGTGGACGCACGGCCGGACGCCCCGTCCGGCGCGGCACAATGGGGCGCATGACCAGCGCGCCCGGCCCCGTACCCGCAAGCAGTCTCGACCCGGCAGTCGCCGCCCGCCTCAAACGCGGCCCCGACGGACTCGTCCCGGCCATCGCACAGCAGTACGACACCGGCGAGGTGCTCATGCTCGGCTGGATGGACGACGAGGCGCTGCACCGGACCCTGACCACCGGCCGCTGCACCTACTGGTCCCGCAGCCGCCAGGAGTACTGGGTCAAGGGCGACACCTCGGGCCACGTCCAACGGGTGAAATCCGTCGCCCTCGACTGCGACGCCGACACCGTGCTGGTCAAGGTCGACCAGACGGGCGCCGCCTGCCACACCGGCGCCCGCACCTGCTTCGACGAGGACGTCCTCCCGCTCACCGGGCCCCGGTAAGGTCAGCCGCCATGGATCTTGAGACCTTCCGCAAGCTCGCCGTCGACCGGCGCGTCATCCCCGTGAGCCGCCGGCTCCTGGCGGACGGCGACACCCCGGTCGGGCTGTACCGCAAGCTCGCGGCCGAGCGCACCGGCACGTTCCTCCTCGAATCCGCGGAGAACGGCCGCAGCTGGTCCCGTTACTCCTTCATCGGGGTACGCAGCGCCGCAGCCCTGACCGCCGTCGGCGGACAGGCCCGCTGGCTCGGCACGCCGCCCGTCGGCGTCCCCGTCGACGGCGACCCGCTGGAGACCCTGAGAGCCACGATCGAGACCCTGCACACCCCGCGCGACCTGGTCGGCGACGACGGGCTGCCGCCGTTCACCGGGGGCATGGTCGGCTACCTCGGCTACGACGTCGTGCGCCGGCTGGAGCGGATCACCGAGCACGGCGGCGACGACCTGAAGCTGCCCGAGCTCACGATGCTGCTCACCTCGGACCTCGCCGTGCTCGACCACGTGAACGGCACGGTGCTGCTGATCGCCAACGCGATCAACCACAACGACCTGGACACCGGGGTCGACGAGGCGTACGCCGACGCCGTCGCCCGGCTCGACGCCATGGAGCGGGACCTGTCCCGGCCGGTGGAGAACGTCCCCGCCGCCCTACCTCCCTCCGAACTCCCCCCGTACACCGCGCTCTGGGGCGGCCAGGCCTTCCAGGACGCCGTCGCCGACATCAAGGAGCGCATCAGGGCGGGGGAGGCCTTCCAGGTCGTCCCCTCGCAGCGCTTCGAGACCCCGTGCACCGCGAGCGCGCTGGACGTCTACCGGGTCCTGCGGGCGACCAACCCGTCGCCGTACATGTACCTCTTCCGCTTCGACGGCTTCGACGTCGTCGGCTCCAGCCCCGAGGCGCTCGTGAAGGTCGAGGACGGCCGGGCCATGGTGCACCCCATCGCCGGGACCCGGCACCGCGGCGCCACCCCGCACGAGGACCAGGCCCTCGCCGACGAACTCCTCGCCGACCCGAAGGAGCGCGCCGAGCACCTGATGCTCGTCGACCTCGGCCGCAACGACCTGGGCCGGGTCTGCGCCCCCGGCAGCGTCGAGGTCGTCGACTTCATGTCCGTCGAGCGCTACTCGCACGTGATGCACATCGTCTCCACCGTCACCGGGCGCGTGGCCGAGGGACGCACCGCGTTCGACGTGCTCACCGCGTGCTTCCCCGCCGGCACCCTCTCCGGCGCCCCCAAGCCACGGGCCCTGCAGATCATCGAGGAGCTGGAACCGAGCCGCCGCGGCCTCTACGGAGGATGTGTCGGATATCTCGACTTCGCCGGGGACTCCGACACCGCGATCGCCATCAGGACCGCCCTGCTCCGCGACGGCACCGCATACGTGCAGGCCGGAGCGGGCATCGTCGCCGACTCCGACCCCGTCGCCGAGGACACGGAGTGCCGCAACAAGGCCGCCGCGGTCCTGCGGGCGGTCCATACGGCCAACCGCCTCCGGGCCCACTGAGCCGGTAGGGGATAGTGGAGCCCGTGAGTGCCGTCCCCGTACCCCAGCCCCGTCCCCGAGCCGCCTCCGCGCCCGACAGCGCGGGAAGCCGCCGGAGCCTCGGCGCCGGCCTGCTCCTCGGGGCCGCCGGCGCCACCGTGGTCCTCCTCGCCTCCGGGCAGACCTGGGCCGAGGGCCAGGCAGCCGTCGGCGGTGGCATCCTGCCGCTCAGCGCCGACGGCCAGGACGTCACCGGCCTCCCGGCGGCCCTGGCCGTCGTCGGCCTGGCCGCCCTGGTCGCGGTCTTCGCCGTGCGCGGCGGCAGCCGGGTCCTCGTCGCCGGGCTCCTCGCGCTCAGCGGCCTCGGCGCCGGGCTGAGCGCCTGGGCGGGCGCCTCGGACAGCGCCGCCCTGGACGAGCAGGCCGCGCAGACGACCGGCAACACCGCGGCCACGGTCGAGGCGCTCAGCCACACCGCCTGGCCCTACGTCACCGCGGCCGGCGGTCTGCTGATCCTCCTCGCCGGGCTGCTCGCCCTGCGCTTCGGCCGCGGCTGGCCCGCCATGTCCGGGCGGTACGAGCGCGACGGCACCCCCCGCCCCCGCAGGGCCCCCCGCACCGCCCCGGACCCCGACCGTCCCGAGGAACTCTGGAAGGCCCTGGACCGGGGCGAGGACCCGACGCGCGGCGCATGACCCCCGGGCCTCATGTCACTCCGTACGTACGGGACAATGGCAGAGAGCTTTTTCGACAGCGTCATCCTCAGAGCGACATCAACAAGGAGCAACACATGGCGGGCAGCAGCCACGGACACACCCCGGCCGCCTGGACAGGTGCCATCATCTGCTTCATCGGCTTCTGCATCGCAGGCGTCTTCATGGTGGCGGCCGAGCCGGTCGGCTTCTGGGCCGGCATGGGTGTCGTCGCCCTCGGCGGGATCGTCGGTCTCGCGATGAAGACGGCCGGCCTCGGCATGCCGAAGGAGTCGGCCGAGATGGCCGCCGCCCGGGACCGCGCCGCGCGGGCCCAGGTCACGGCCTAAGGCCACCCGGTTCCGATCGGGCCGGATCCGGGAGCGGTGCCAGGGCCACACGGGGCCGCGCACGCCCCGGGTGAACCGGTGCGGATCCGGACACGACGCGACACGACACGAGGCGCAGCCCGGACCGGGCTGCGCCTCTTCGCGCCGACGGGGAGAATCACCGCGTGGACGCCTCAGCCTCTCCCGCAGCCCCGGACCCGGCCCCCGTACCCCGGGCGCCCGGTCCCGCCGTCCCGCCGGCCCCCGCCCCGGTCTCCCGGGCCAGGCGGCTGGCCGCCCCCGCCGGGGTCATGGCCGCCGTCGTCGCCGCCTTCGGCTACGTCGCGGCCGTCGATCCCCATGAGCCGGGCCACTACCCGGTCTGCCCCCTGCTCCGCTTCACCGGGGTGTTCTGCCCCGGGTGCGGCGGCCTGCGCAGCGCCCACGCGTTCGCCCACGGGGACATCCCGGCGGCCCTGGGCTCCAACGCCCTGGCCGTCGTCGGGTACGTCGTGTTCGCCGCGGTCTGGCTGCTCTGGACCGTCCGCGCGAGCAGGGGCCGGCCCCTGCGGATCGCCGTCGCGCCGGCCTACTGGTGGGGTGCCGGCGCGGTGCTGCTGGTCTTCTCGGTGGTCCGCAACCTTCCGTTCGGGGCGGCGCTGGCACCCTGAGTGCCCAGTCGGTGGGACGCACGGTCGCCGGATGCGGGCTCCGCGTCCTCCTGCGGATACCATCGACACGGCTGATCCTGTTCCTCATCACCGCTTCGGAAGGGGGCCGCTCGCGTGAGTGTGCTCGACGAGATCATCGACGGCGTCCGCGCCGACCTCGCGGAGCGGCAGGCGCGCGTCAGCCTCGACGAGCTCAAGGAACGCGCCGCGCGCGCTCCCCGGGCCAAGGACGGGGTCGCCGCCCTGCGCGGCGAGGGCGTGACCGTCATCTGCGAGGTCAAGCGCTCCAGCCCCTCCAAGGGCGCCCTCGCCGCCATCGCCGACCCGGCCGCGCTCGCCGCGGACTACGAGGCCGGCGGCGCGTCCGTCATCTCGGTCCTCACCGAGCAGCGCCGCTTCGGCGGTTCGCTCGCCGACCTGGAGGCCGTCCGGGCCAAGGTCGACATCCCGGTCCTGCGCAAGGACTTCATCGTCACCTCGTACCAGCTGTGGGAGGCGCGTGCCTACGGCGCCGACCTCGCCCTGCTGATCGTCGCCGCCCTCGACCAGGAGGCCCTCGTCTCCCTGATCGAGCGCGCCGAGTCGATCGGCCTGACGCCGCTCGTCGAGGCGCACGACGAGGAGGAGGCGGAGCGTGCCGTGGACGCCGGAGCGAAGATCATCGGTGTCAACGCGCGCAACCTGAAGGACCTCAAGGTCGACCGCTCCACCTTCGAGCGGGTCGCCCCCGAGATCCCCGACCACATCGTCAAGGTCGCCGAGTCCGGCGTCCGGGGCCCGCACGACCTCATCGCCTACGCCAACTCCGGCGCGGACGCGGTGCTCGTCGGCGAGTCCCTGGTCACCGGCCGCGACCCGCGGGCAGCCGTCGCCGACCTGGTCGCCGCCGGCGCGCACCCCGCCCTGCGGCACGGGCGGGGCTGATCCGGCCCGTGCCCGCCGTCCGTCCCGCCGCCCGCGTCCTCCCGGGCCCGCGCCCCGCCGGGGCGCGGGCCAGGGACCCGCACGCACCTCTGGCGCGCGGCTGCAGGCCGCGCGGCTGCCGCGCTCCGGCACGGCGTGTGCACGGCCGGCGCGTGCGGTACGTCATCGGCGACGAGCCCGGACAGGTCAACGGCATGCGATGGCGCACGGGGTCCGCGCAGTAGCGAGCCCCGGCCGTCGTATCCCCGCCCCGCGCGGGATCCGCACGACACACCCCGCCGGCCGTCCGCCGGCCTGCGGGGCGCTTCGCTCACGGCGCATACGGTGAACCCACCCGTCGCAAGTCGAGGAGCACGTCGCATGTCGTCCGACTTCTTCATTCCGGACCCCGAGGGTCTGATCCCCAGCGCCGAGGGGTATTTCGGCGCGTTCGGTGGCAAGTTCATCCCGGAGGCGCTGGTCGCCGCCGTGGACGAGGTCGCCGTCGAGTACGACAAGGCCAAGGCCGACCCGGCCTTCGCCGCCGAGCTCAACGCGCTCATGGTCGACTACACCGGCCGGCCCAGCGCACTGACCGAGGTCGCGCGCTTCGCCGAGCACGCCGGGGGAGCCCGCGTCTTCCTCAAGCGCGAGGACCTCAACCACACCGGTTCGCACAAGATCAACAACGTGCTGGGCCAGGCGCTCCTCACCAAGCGCATGGGCAAGACCCGCATCATCGCGGAGACCGGGGCCGGTCAGCACGGTGTCGCCACGGCGACCGCCTGCGCGCTCTTCGGCCTGGAGTGCACCATCTACATGGGCGAGATCGACACCGAGCGGCAGGCGCTGAACGTGGCGCGGATGCGGATGCTCGGCGCCGAGGTCGTGGCCGTGAAGTCCGGCTCCCGGACGCTGAAGGACGCCATCAACGAGGCGTTCCGCGACTGGGTCGCCAACGTGGACCGCACCCACTACCTCTTCGGCACGGTCGCCGGGCCGCACCCCTTCCCGGCGATGGTCCGCGACTTCCACCGCGTCATCGGCGTCGAGGCCCGGCGCCAGATCCTGGAGCGCACGGGCCGGCTGCCGGACGCCGCGGTCGCGTGCGTCGGCGGCGGGTCCAACGCCATCGGCCTCTTCCACGCCTTCATCCCGGACGCGGACGTCCGGCTGATCGGCTGCGAACCCGCCGGACACGGCGTGGAGACCGGCGAGCACGCGGCGACCCTCACCGCGGGCGAGCCGGGCATCCTGCACGGCTCACGGTCGTACGTCCTCCAGGACGAGGAGGGCCAGATCACCGAGCCCTACTCGATCTCGGCCGGCCTCGACTACCCGGGCATCGGCCCCGAGCACGCCTACCTCAAGGACGTCGGCCGCGGCGAGTACCGCGCGGTCACCGACGACGCCGCCATGCAGGCGCTGCGCCTGCTCTCCCGCACCGAGGGGATCATCCCGGCCATCGAGAGCGCGCACGCGCTGGCCGGCGCCCTGGAGGTCGGGCGCGAGCTCGGTGAGGACGGACTGATCCTGATCAACCTGTCCGGCCGCGGCGACAAGGACATGGACACGGCCGCGCGCTACTTCGGTCTGTACGACGGCGCCGACGCCGTCGTCGAGGCCGACGTGGCCGGCGGAGAGGCGGAGGTCACCAGGTGAGCGGCAACCGAGAGCTCCTCGAAGCGAAGCTGGCGGAGGCGGCGTCCGAGGACCGGGCGGCGCTGATCGCCTACCTGCCCGGCGGGTTCCCCACCGTCGACGGAGGGATCGAGGCCGTCAAGGCGGCCGTCGACGGCGGCGCCGACATCATCGAGGTGGGCCTCCCGCACAGCGACCCGGTGCTCGACGGACCGGTCATCCAGACCGCCGACGACATCGCCCTGCGCGGCGGCGTCAAGATCGCCGACATCATGCGCACGGTCCGCGAGACCCACGAGGCGACGGGCGCGCCGATCCTCGTGATGACGTACTGGAACCCGATCGACCGGTACGGCGTGGAACGCTTCACCGCCGAACTGGCCGACGCGGGCGGCGCCGGGTGCATCCTGCCCGACCTTCCGGTCCAGGAGTCCGCGCTGTGGCGCGAGCACGCCGACAAACACGACCTCGCCACCGTGTTCGTCGTCGCGCCGAGCAGCAGGGACGACCGTCTCGCGACCATCACGGCCGCCGGCTCCGGTTTCGTGTACGCCGCCTCGCTGATGGGCGTCACCGGCACCCGCGAATCCGTCGGCGAGCAGGCCCAGGACCTGGTGCGGCGCACCCGCGCCACCAGCTCCCTCCCGGTCTGTGTGGGCATCGGGGTGTCCACGGCCGAGCACGCGCAGCAGGTCGCGGCCTTCGCCGACGGGGTGATCGTCGGCTCGGCCTTCGTGAAGCGGATGCTCGACGCGCCGGACGAGGCCGCGGGTCTCGAAGCGGTGCGCGCGCTGGCGGCCGAACTGGCCGAAGGCGTTCGAAAGCGCTGACAGCGCCCGTCATCCGTATGGGTGGACCTGGGACCGGGGAGGCGCTGACGTGCCTCCCCGGTTCGTTTGCGCGGTGTGAGCGAGAACCAAGACCGAAACAGGACCGCGCGCGACCGGCTCGTCCAGCAGCGCGAGCAGGACCGGGCGCGGGAGCGCCGCCGCCGCACACTGATCGTCTCGACGGCGGTGGTGGGGGTGCTGGCGCTGGCCGCCGTGATCGGCCTGATCGCCGCGAACGCGGGCAAGGACGACCAGGACTCCGAGGCCGGGCCGGCCGTCACCCCGTCCGGGGCGATGGGGGAGGACGGGCTCGCCCTCCAGGTCGGAGCGGACGACGCCCCGTCCACGCTCACGATCTGGGAGGACTTCCGCTGCCCGGTCTGCGCCCAGTTCGAGAACGCGTTCCGCGGCACCATCACGGAGCTCGCGGAGAGCGGACAGCTCAAGGTGCAGTACCACCTGGCCACGATCATCGACGGCAACCTCGGCGGCAGCGGCTCCCTGCGTGCGGCCAACGCGGCCGCCTGCGCGCAGGACGCCGGCAAGTTCGCCCCGTACCACGACGTCCTCTACCGCAACCAGCCGGCGGAGACCGACGACGCCTTCTCCAAGAACAGCAGGCTGATCGAGCTGGCCGGTTCGGTGAAGGGCCTCGACACGCCCGCCTTCCGCAGCTGTGTCGAGGACGGCACCCACGACAGCTGGGTCGAGAAGTCGAACAAGGCGTTCACCGAGGGCGGCTTCGAGGGCACGCCGACGGCACTCCTCAACGGCGAGTCGATCTTCCCGAAGAAGGGGAACGAGCAGATCTCCGACGCCAACATCAAGAAGTGGGTGGCCGAGGCCAACAAGGGCAAGAAGCCCGGCACGGTCGGGGCGACGCCCTCGTCGTCCTGAGCGCCGTCCCCGAGGCGCTGTTCCGGCCCGGCGGAGGGCGTGTCCCGCCGGGCCTCGTTACCCAGAAGTTGCCCGACGGCTTGCCGTACGTCCCGTCCGGCAGGGTAGCGTCGACCTCGTCATGAACTCTGCCTTCATTCCCAGCCCGTCGACCGGGGTGATCGAGCTCGGCCCGATCCCGCTCCGCGGCTACGCGTTCTGCATCATCATCGGTGTCTTCGTCGCCGTCTGGTTCGGCAACAAGCGCTGGATCGCCAGGGGCGGCAAAGCCGGCACCGTGGCCGACATCGCCGTCTGGGCCGTGCCCTTCGGCCTCGTCGGCGGCAGGCTCTACCACGTCATCACCGACTACCAGCTGTACTTCAGCGACGGTGAGGACTGGGTGGACGCCTTCAAGATCTGGGAGGGCGGCCTCGGTATCTGGGGCGCGATCGCGCTCGGCGCGGTCGGTGCCTGGATCGGCTGCCGGCGCCGCGGCATCCCGCTCCCGGCGTGGGCCGACGCACTGGCGCCCGGGATCGCCTTCGCCCAGGCGATCGGCCGCTGGGGCAACTGGTTCAACCAGGAGCTGTACGGCAAGCCCACGGACCTCCCCTGGGGCCTCAAGATCAGCGAGGGCACGAACCGGGTCGCGGGCACCTACCACCCGACGTTCCTCTACGAGTCCCTGTGGTGCATCGGTGTCGCACTGCTGGTGATCTGGGCCGACCGCCGCTTCAAGCTGGGCCACGGCCGGGCGTTCGCGCTCTACGTCGCGGCGTACTGCGTGGGCCGCGGGTGGATCGAGTACCTGCGCGTCGACGAGGCGCACCACGTGCTGGGCCTCCGGCTCAACGTGTGGACCGCGATCGTCGTGTTCGCGCTGGCGGTCACCTACATCGTGATCTCGGCGAAGGTGCGCCCGGGCCGCGAGGAGATCGTCGAGCCCGACCTGACGAAGGACGACGGGAAGAGCGGATCCGACGACGCCTCCACCGAGGGCGCCTCCCCGGACGACGCCTCGGCAGAGGACTCCTCCTCCGACGGCACGGCCTCCGGGGAGAACGCCGCCTCCGAGGACGCGCCCGGTGTCTCCGCCGACGGGGCCGGTGAGCCGGAGGGCGACGGAGCCGCCCCGCAGAAGGCCGACCGGAGCTGACACCGACGACACCCGAAGGGGCCGTCCGACCCGCACGGGCCGGACGGCCCCTTCACGTCGTCCCCGGCCGGTCCGGGGCCGCCCGGGGACTCAGCGGCGGCGGGCCAGTGCCAGCGTGCGCTCCGCGCTCGCCACCACGGCCGCGTCCACGAACCGACCGTCCGGCAGGGCCTGGGCGCCCTCCTGGGCCCGGGACGCCTCCACGATCTGCTCGGCCGCCTCGACCTCACGCGATGTCGGGCGGAACGCCCGCTCGATCACCGGGAGTTGCCGCGGATGGATCGCCGCCCGGCCCAGCAGGCCGAGGCCTCGCCCGTGGGCGCAGGACGACCGCAGCCCGGACAGGTCCCGGACGTCGGGGAACACCGACATGACGGGCGGGGCCAGACCGGCCGCGCGCGCCGCGATCACCACACGGCTGCGCGACCAGTCGAGTCCGGCGTCGTCCCGCACCCCCAGATCCGCGCGCAGGTCCGCCTCGCCCAGCGCGATCCCCCGCACGTCGTGATGCGCCCCGGCGATCGAGTACGCGTGCTCGATCGCCAGCGCCGACTCCAGCAGCGGATAGAGCGGGACGCCGGGTGCCAGGGCCGCGACGTGGTGCACCGACGCCGCGTGGGTGATCTTGGGAAGCCGCATCCCCGACAGCCCGGGCAGCCCGGCCAGGGCCTTGACGTCCCCCTCGCCGTGGACCCTGACATGGACCGGGGCCCCCGACGGGCCGGGCGCCGGGGGATCGGACAGCAGCTCCGCCGTCGCCGACCGGGCGTACTCCTTGCGGTCGTGGGCGACGGCGTCCTCCAGGTCGACGATGACCACGTCCGCGCCCGAGCCCAGGGCCTTGCGGACCACGGCGGGCTTGTCCCCGGGGACGTAGAGCCAGGTCAGTGCCACCGCGGCCCCGTTCACAGCGCACCCTCCTCCCGCAGTTCGGCGATCCTCGGCGCGGAGAGCCCGAGCGCCGTCAGGATCTCCTCCGTGTCCGCCCCGTGCGGCCGGCCCGCCCAGCGGATCGCCCCGGGGGTCTCCGACAGCCGGAACAGCACGTTCTGCATCCGCAGCGGCCCCAGCTCCGGGTCGTCGACCTCGACGATCGAGCCGAGCGCCCGGTACTGGGGGTCCTCCATCACGTCCCGCACGTCCTGGATCGGCGCGATGGCCGCCTCGGCCTTCTCGAAGGCGTCCACGGCCTCCTCGCGGGTGCGCCGGGCGATCCAGTGCCCCACGGCCTCGTCGAGTTCGTCGGCGTGCTCGGCGCGGGAGCTGCCGGCACCGAACCACGGTTCGTCGATCAGCTCGGGGCGCCCCACCAGACGCATGACGCGCTCCGCGACCGACTGGGCCGAGGTCGACACGGCGACCCAGTGCCCGTCGGAGGTGCGATAGGTGTTGCGCGGGGCGTTGTTGCGCGAGCGGTTGCCGGTGCGCGGCTGGACGTAGCCGAGCTGGTCGTACCAGAGCGGCTGCGGTCCCAGCACGGTGAGGATGGGCTCGATGATCGCCATGTCCACCACCTGTCCGCCGCCGGTGCGGTCACGACCGGCGAGCGCCGTCATCACCGCGTACGCCGTGGCGAGCGCCGCGATCGAGTCGGCGAGCCCGAACGGCGGCAGGGTGGGCGGACCGTCCGGTTCCCCGGTGACGGCGGCGAAGCCGCTCATCGCCTCGGCCAGTGTGCCGAACCCGGGCCGGTGCGCGTAGGGACCGGTCTGGCCGAAGCCCGTGACGCGGGTGAGTACGAGCCGGGGATTGACGGCACTCAGCTCCTCCCAGCCCAGCCCCCAGCGCTCCAGGGTCCCGGGCCGGAAGTTCTCGATGATCACATCGGTGTCCGCCGCCAGCCGCAGCAGGACGTCCCGGCCGCCGGGGGCGGACAGGTCCAGGGTCAGCGTGCGCTTGTTGCGGCCGAGCAGTTTCCACCAGAGCCCGACGCCGTCCTTGGAGGGGCCGTGGCCGCGTGAGGGGTCGGGTCTGCGGGGGTGCTCGACCTTGATGACCTCGGCCCCGAAGTCCCCGAGCATCGTGGCCGCGAGAGGCCCGGCGAAGAGCGTGGCGAGGTCCAGGACCCGCAGGCCGGCGAGCGGCGTCGTTCCGGGGCCGGTCATACGGCATCGATCTCGCTGCGGTACGGCATCGACGTCGAGGCGCCCGCCCGCTGCACGCACAGTGCCGCGGCCGAGGACGCCCAGGCCAGCGCCTCGGGCACGGACCTTCCCTCGCCGAGGGCCACGGCGAGCGTCCCGACGAAGGTGTCCCCGGCCCCCGTCGTGTCGACGGCGGTGACCTCGGGCGCCGGGAACAGCACGGGCTCGCCGCCCCGCGCCGCGTACAGGCAGCCCCTGCTCCCGAGTGTGATCACCACCTCCGGGACCTGCCGGAGCAGGATCTGCGCCGCCGCGTGCGGTTCCCCGAAACCGGTGAGCGCTTCGGCCTCGTGCTCGTTGGGGATCAACAGGTCGACCGCGTCCAGGAGTTCTGACGGCAGCGGCTGTACGGGCGACGGCGTGAGGATCGTGCGCACGCCCCGTGCCCTGGCCGTCCGCGCCGCCTCGGTCACCACGGCGAGCGGGAGCTCCAGCTGGAGGAGCAGCAGGCCGGCCGCCGCGATGGCGGCCTCCTCGCCCGCGCCCAGCGTGATCACGGTGCCGTTCGCGCCCGGGACGACCACGATCGAGTTGGCCCCCTCGTCGTCGACGACGATGTGCGCGGTGCCGCTGGGGCCCGCGGCGGTGTGCAGCAGTTCCGTGTCCACGCCCGCGTGTTCCAGGTTCGTCCGCAGCCGCGAGCCGTACTCGTCCGTGCCGACCGCGCCGATCATCACGACGTCACCTCCCGCACGCGCCGCCGCGACGGCCTGGTTGGCGCCCTTGCCGCCGGGTACGGTCCGGAACTCGCGTCCGGTGACGGTCTCCCCGAGCCCGGGTGCCCGGGCGACGTAGGCGACGAGGTCCATATTGGTGCTGCCGAGCACCGCGATCGCTGTCATGGGCGGCGTACCTCCTGGTAGGTCAGTTCCGCGAGGGTGTCGAAGCCGATGGAGCCGAAGCCGGCCACGGACGTGGCGAGCCTGTTCTTGAGCGGCGCGGTCCACCGGTCGGGCAGCGCGTCGGCCCGGCCGGCGAGCAGGCCCGTGAGCGAACCGGCGGTCGCGCCGTTCGAGTCGGTGTCCCAGCCGCCGGACACCGCGCGGCAGACGGAGCCGGCGAAGTCCCCGTCCGCGTGGGTGAGGGCGGCGGCGAGCAGTGCCGCGTTGGGCAGGACGTGCACCCAGTGGTGGGTGGCCGCGTAGGCGGTGTGCAGCCGGTCCACGACCGTGTCGAAGTCCGGCTCCTCGCGGGCCGCCGCGATGCCGAGGCGGACGGCCGCGGCGTAGCGGGAGCGGGGCGGGACCACGCGGAGTCCCGCCGCGAGGCAGCCGTGCACGTCCGTCTCGCCGCCCGCCGCCTCCGCGAGCGCCGCGGCCGTGAACATCGCGCCGTACACCCCGTTGGCCGTGTGCGTCAGCACCGCGTCCCGGTGCGCCTGCGCGGCCGCGGCCGCCGGGTCGCCGGGATGGGTCCAGCCGTGGACGTCCGCCCGGATCTGGGCGCCGATCCACTCCCGGAAGGGGTTGCGGTGGCGTGCGGTGTCCGGTGGCTCGACGCCGTCGAGGAGGTTGCGGTAGGCGACGCGTTCGGCGGTGAAGACGCGTCCGGCGGGGAGTTCGGCGAGCCAGAGGCGTGCGACGTCGTCCGTGGTGAAGTCCGGTCCGTGACGCTGGAGCAACAGCAGTGCCAGCAGTGGGAAGTTGAGGTCGTCGTCCTCCGGCATGCCGTCGATGTTCTCGGCGAGGGAGGTGGGCGCCGAACGCCGGTTCCACGGGTGTGCGGCGGCGAGGGCGGCGGGCAGCCCCCGGGCGGTGAACCAGGTGGTGAGCGGCCAGTTCCCGGTGGCGCGGCCGATGGCCCGGATGCCGTCCAGCGGGAGCTTCTCGACCGGCTTGCCGAGCAGGCAGCCGGCCGCCCGGCCCAGCCAGGCGGCGTGGAGGCGGTCGGGTCCCGGTGCCACCGCGCGGGAGCCCGGGGCCGGCCAGCGGGGGCACGCGGCCCTGATCGCGGAGAGCTCCGTCGGCTCGTCCCGCGCCGACGGGCTGTCCAGCCTGCCGAGTTCGTCCAGCAGTTCCTCGGCCAGCGGGCGCAGTCCGGGCGGTGCGTGCGGTGCGGAGGCCCCCGCCCGCTCGGGGGCCGGAGCGCCGCCCGCCGCGTACCACCGCTCCCCGATGTCCCCGGCGTCCCGGCCGTCCTGTGCGGCCTGGCGCAGCTCGTGGCCCACCAGGTCTTCGGGCTGGACCCACGTCAGGCGCACGCTCACCGCTCGCCGCCCGCCAGCGCGGCGAACGCCGCCTCGTGCGTGCGCCGCCGTGCCGTGTCCTGTGCGAAGACCTCGCGGGCGACCTCCGCCAGGACCCGCGCGGGAGCGTGCAGATCGAGGCGGCTGGCCTCGGCGACCGTCTTCACCCAGTCGACGGGAATGCCCTGTTCGCCGTGGAGCGCCCCCGCCAGAGCGCCGCTCATCGTGGCGATCGAGTCGCAGTCGCGGCCGTAGTTGACCGAACCGAGCACCGTGCGGCGGTAGTCGCCCCCGCCCACGAGCAGCATGCCGAGCGCGACCGGCAGCTCCTCGATGGAGTGCAGCCGGGAGGGCCTGCGCGCACCGAGCGAGGGCTCGCGGTAGTGGGGGCCCACCGTGTCGAACGGTGCGACGGCGGCGCGCAGCGGGGCCAGCGCCGACTCGAAGTCCGTGTGCCGGGATGCCACTTCGCAGACGGCCTCGATGGCCGAACGGGTGCCGTCCTTGGCGAGTGCGAGGGCCGCGTCGACGACGGACGCCGGTGTGGCGCCCGGGACGCAGGCGGCGGCGACGGCGGCGGCCAGGACCCCGGCGGCCTCCCGGCCGTACGAGGACTGGTGGGCCCCCGCGACGTCGAGCGCCTCCGCGTACGCGGCCTCCGGGTGGGCGGCGTTCACCAGGCCGACCGGCGCCATGTACATCGCCGCCCCGCAGTTCACGATGTTGCCCGAGCCCGCCTCGCGGGGGTCGGCGTGGCCGTAGTGCAGCCGAGTGACGATCCACTTCTCGGCGAGGAAGATCCGCTGCAGGGGGAGCGCCTCGGCCTCCAGTTCGGGGATCCAGCGCGGCCGCGACATCAGGTCCGGCACGAGGTGGTCGGCGACGGCGTACGCGTCGAGGTGGCCGCGGACCGTCCCGTACACCCGCACCAGCGCATGGGTCATCAGGGTGTCGTCGGTGACGTGCCCGTCGCCCTTGTGGTACGGCGCGATGGGCCGTGCGGTGCGCCAGTCGTCGCCGTACCAGGGGCCGACGACACCGCTCACCCGGCCGCCGTGACGCTCGGCGATCTGCTCGGGGGTCCAGCCCTCGACGGGTCCTCCGAGGGCGTCGCCGACGGCCGCGCCGACGAGTGCTCCGGTGATGCGCTCATCCAGGGTGAGGGTCGTGACGGCCGCGAGCGCTTGGGTCGTTTTGTGTGCCATGTCGGAATTGTCTACCCGGGGTGACCGGTTCCGTGGCTGCCAGCAGCCCGGCGAGTTCGATCAGATCGGTGCCGGCCAGGCGCGGCAGGGCGCACCCGGCGAGCGTGCGGCAGGCCTCCCGCCAGCCCGCCGGCACCGCGCCGATCCCGCCCAGCGCGCCGGTCAGCGCCCCTGCGAGGGCGGGCGCCGAATCGGCGACCCGGGACAGGCAGGCCGCGGCCGGGACGGCCTGCGCGATCTCCCCCCGGGCCGCGGCCGTCAGGGCCAGGGCGACCGGCACGGTCTCGGCGGCGGCGATCCCGTAGCTGTAGACGTGGTCCACGATCTGATGCTCCAGCACCGGGACGAGCGCGAAGGCCCCCGCCGCCTCACCGGCGAACTCCCGGGCCAGCCGCACGGCGTGGACGGCGTTGCGGGCGATCTCCGTGCCGTCGGGCAGCTGTTCGAGCGCCGCGTCGACCACCGTGTCGACGTCCGCCCCCGCGAGCGCCACGGCGATCGCGGCGGCGACCGCCCGCGCGCCGTGCACCCCGTCACCGTCCTGGGTGTAGCGGGCGTCGAACTCGGCGAGGTCCGCCGCCGCCGACGGGTCGCCGGAGTGCACCACCGCCAGCACCGCGGCCCGCACACAGGCGGCGTCGTCGAAGTAGTGCGGGTTGTCGTGGCCGGTGGCGGGCGGCCGCAGCCCGGCGGCCAGATTGCCCAGCCCGGCCCGGACCGAGATCCGGGCCCGCAGGGGGAGCACGGCGGCCTCGACCTCGGGCGCGCGGGCGCTCGCGGCGGCCACCTTCGCGGCCAGCGCGTTCCACGACCGGTCGATCGCGTCCCGCATCCGCACCCCGGGGGAGAGCCCGGGCGCGTGGTCCGCCGCGGCGGCCAGCACCGTCCGGGCGGCGAACGCGGCCCACTCGGCGTCGTCGGACGGCCCCAGCCGCAGCGGCTCCGGCGGCTGGTTGAGGGCGATGGGGACGGGGAGCGTCGTGGTCGCGTTCTGCTCCGCGAAGGTGTCCAGCTCCCGGGTCAGCCGCCGGGTCCACTCCGGCATGCGCGCGGCCCGGTGCCGCGCCGCGGGCCATCCGGCCGCGTCCCCGGCCGCCAGGCCCAGCAGCAGCCCCTCGATCCTGGCCTGCCTGCCCGGGTCCCCGGGCCCCTGGGTGGCGGAGGCCGGGCGGCCGGCCGGTTCGGTGGTGATGCGGATGGCGACGTGGGGCGCCGCCGGATCGGCGGTGGCGGGGGACGCGCTCCCGGGCGCGCGCCGGGCGGCGGTCACCGGCCGGCCCGCCCGGCGCGGGCGCCGGGGGCAGCGGGAACCGGAGCGGCCCGGCCGCCTCCGCCGGGCGGCGTGGCGAGGGCGTGCTCCCGGTGCGGGGCGGGCGGTGCCCCCGGGGCCCTCGGAGGATCCTCGGCCTCGTCCGGTGTCAGCAGCTCCGCGATGTCCAGCACGTGATAGCCCCGCATCGACGGCAGACAGCTGCCCCGGACCGGCCCGATCGCCGACGCCCATTCACGGGGGATCGCCGACGCCCCGTGCAGCGCCCCGGCCAGCGCCCCCGCGACGGCCGCCGTGGTGTCGGCGTCCCGGCCCATGTTCACGGCCATGAGCACCGCCGTACGGAAGTCGCCGCGCGCCGCCGTGAACGCCCCGAACGCCAGGCCCACCGCCTCGGGCGCCAGATCCGTCCACGGGTAGCCGCCGATCACCACGGCGGAGCGCACCGCGCGTTCCCCCGCCAGCCGGTCCGGGTACGAGCGCTGCGCGGCCGTGACCGCGCGGCGCAGCGAACGGGCGGTCCAGGAGTCCATCGGCACGACGGAGAGCGCGGCGGCGATCACCGACGCGAGCCCCTCCCCGACCATCGCTGCCGCCACCCCGGCCGCGACCGCCTGACCGCCGTAGATGCCCTCGCCCTCATGGCTGACCCGTCCGTCCACGGCCACCAGCCGGGCTGCCTCCGCAGGCCGTCCCGCCGCGAAGACCCCGAACGGCGCCGCCCGCATGGCGAGACCGTCGCTCCAGGCGTGCCGGTGCTGCGCCGAGATCGGCGCGGCGAGCCCCCTGCGGAGGTTCTCCAGGGTGCCCCGCTCGCTGAACCCCGCGCCCCGGAAGGGCCCCTCGTCGAGATCCGCGATCCAGTGGTGCCAGGCCCGCTCGACGTGCGGGACGGTCAGCGCGGAACCGTGTCTGGCCAGCAGCAGCCCGGAGAAGATCGCGTACTCGGTGTCATCGGTTCCCGCCGGGTCGTCGCTGACGAAGCCCTCGATGCGGCCCCAGCGGCGGCGGATCTCCGACGGCCGCAGGTTCTCCGCCGGGGCGCCGAGGGCGTCACCGACCGCGAGGCCCAGCATCGCCCCCCGCGCCCGGTCGCCCGTGTCCGCCGCCGGGCCGTCCGCCGTCAGCTCCATCGTGTCGCCCCTTCGCTCGCATCCGTCGCTCGCATCCGGAGTCACCGGACGAACCGGATGGACCCGGATAGAAGGGGATTCCACGCGCGGGCGGAAGAGAGGCGTTCCCACCGTATAAATCGGCCGCCCGGGTGACGCTCCGGGGCAGGTAAGTTCGGCCTTCCTTGCTGGCGGGAGGCCTTTTTCGTGCGTACTTTCGAGTATGCGGAGCGGAAGTGAGACGTTCGGGGCCGCTCCCGGAAATGGGGAGAGCTGTGTCCATCATCGAGACCGACGCCGTCCTGCACGAGGCGCACCGGGACAACCACACCCACCGTGACGTCAACGGCGGCTGGCTGCGTCCCGCGGTCTTCGGGGCCATGGACGGCCTGGTCTCCAACCTCGCGCTCATGACGGGCGTCGCGGGTGGCGCGGTCTCCCACCAGACCATCGTGATCACGGGCCTCGCCGGACTGGCCGCCGGTGCGTTCTCGATGGCCGCCGGGGAGTACACCTCCGTCGCCTCGCAGCGCGAGCTCGTCGAGGCGGAGCTCGCCGTCGAGCGCCGCGAGCTGCGCAGGCACCCCGCCGACGAGATGGAGGAGCTCGCCTCCCTGTACGAGTCCCGGGGCGTCGAACCCCTGCTCGCCCGCGAGGTCGCCCGGCAGCTGTCCAGGGACCCCGAGCAGGCCCTGGAGATCCACGCCCGCGAGGAGCTGGGCATCGACCCGGGTGACCTGCCCTCACCGCTGGTCGCCGCCGTGTCGTCCTTCGGCGCCTTCGCCCTGGGCGCACTGCTCCCCGTGCTGCCCTTCCTGCTCGGCTCCACCCGGCTGTGGCCCGCCGTGCTGCTCGCCCTGCTGGGCCTGTTCGGCTGCGGCGCCGTGGTGGCCAGGGTGACCGCCCGGAGCTGGTGGTTCAGTGGCCTGCGTCAGCTCCTCCTCGGCGGAGCGGCCGCCGCGCTCACGTACGGACTGGGCACCCTGTTCGGCGTAGCCGCGGGCTGACGCCGGCGGCGCGGCACCGGGATGTCCCGGCGCGCGGGGGGCGTCCCGCCCCGCCGCCCGCCGGGCTCGTCCCCGGCCGCGGATGCGGGACCGCGCCCGCGTCCCGCGGCGTCGCAGATGTGTGATGTACGTCTTGGCGCACGTCACTGGGCGTACGGGTGAGCGGCCCGTAGAGTGAGATGCTATGCAGTGCTACACATAAGTAGCCGTTACCCGGCGGTTTCGATTCCATGACCGGCGGGCAAGAGCCGTAGACATCGCGGGCAACGACGCTCGCTCTCTGCGGTCTCCCAGGACAGTGATCCACCATGATCCGTCCCCTCGTGACCCACCCGCACCGCGGCTCCGCGGTGTCCGCATGTTGGAACGTCCTATCCGCTTTTTGAGAAGCGTTCCATCATGTAACCTGCACGAAATTTCGCAGAGGGCCAACGTCGTCCCTCGGCACAGCACATGCCACGACGACGACGGGAGTGCCGATGCGCATCCACGCCTGGTCGCCCATGGACGGTCGCCCCGCCCAGCAGGGGATGTACGACCCCCGTAACGAGCACGACGCCTGCGGCGTCGGGTTCGTGGCCACTCTGACCGGTGTGGCCAGCCATGAGCTGGTCGAGCAGGCGCTGACCGTACTGCGCAACCTCGAACACCGCGGCGCCACGGGATCCGAGCCCGACTCGGGTGACGGCGCCGGCATCCTCCTTCAGGTCCCGGACGCCTTCCTCCGTGAAGAGGCCGGCTTCCCGCTCCCCGAGGCCGGCTCGTACGCCGTCGGCATCGCCTTCCTGCCTGCGGACGACTCCACCGACGCCGTCCAGCAGATCGAGAAGATCGCCGCCGAAGAGGGCCTCGACGTCCTCGGCTGGCGTCAGGTCCCGGTCACGCCGGACATCCTCGGCAACGGCGCCCGCGCCGTCATGCCGGAATTCCGCCAGCTGTTCGTCGCGGACCGCACGAGCACCGGCATCGCGCTGGACCGCAAGGCGTTCGTCCTGCGCAAGCGCGCCGAGCGTGAGGCCGGGGTGTACTTCCCCTCGCTCTCCGCACGCACGATCGTCTACAAGGGCATGCTCACCACCGGACAGCTGGAGCCGTTCTTCCCGGACCTCTCCGACCGCCGTTTCGCCACCGCGGTCGCGCTGGTCCACTCCCGCTTCTCCACGAACACCTTCCCGAGCTGGCCGCTCGCCCACCCCTACCGCTTCGTCGCGCACAACGGCGAGATCAACACGGTCAAGGGCAACCGCAACTGGATGAAGGCCCGCGAGTCCCAGCTCGCCTCCAGCCTCTTCGGCGAGGCGCAGCTCGACCGGATCTTCCCCGTCTGCACCCCGGACGCCTCGGACTCGGCCTCCTTCGACGAGGTGCTGGAGCTGCTCCACCTCGGCGGCCGCTCGCTGCCCCACTCGGTGCTGATGATGGTCCCCGAGGCCTGGGAGAACCACGCCTCCATGGCCCCGGCCCGCCGCGCCTTCTACCAGTACCACTCCACGATGATGGAGCCCTGGGACGGACCGGCCTGCGTCACCTTCACCGACGGCACCCAGGTCGGCGCGGTCCTCGACCGCAACGGTCTGCGTCCCGGCCGCTACTGGGTCACCGACGACGGCCTCGTCGTCCTCTCCTCCGAGGTCGGCGTCCTGGACATCGACCCGGCCAAGGTCGTCCGCAAGGGCCGCCTCCAGCCCGGCCGGATGTTCCTCGTCGACACCGCCGAGCACCGCATCATCGAGGACGACGAGATCAAGGCGTCCCTGGCCGCCGAGAACCCGTACGAGGAGTGGCTGGAAACCGGCGAGATCGAGCTCGAGGACCTCCCCGAGCGCGAGCACATCGTCCACACCCACGCCTCGGTCACCCGCCGCCAGCAGACCTTCGGCTACACCGAGGAGGAGCTCCGCGTCCTCCTCGCCCCGATGGCCCGCACCGCCGGCGAACCCCTCGGCTCCATGGGCACCGACTCGCCCATCGCCGCGCTGTCCGAGCGCCCCCGGCTGCTCTTCGACTACTTCACCCAGCTCTTCGCCCAGGTCACCAACCCGCCGCTGGACGCCATCCGCGAGGAGCTCGTCACCTCGCTGCGCTCCTCGCTGGGCCCCCAGGGCAACATCCTGGAGCCGACCGCCGCCACGTGCCGCAGCGTCACGCTGCCGTTCCCGGTGATCGACAACGACGAGCTGGCCAAGCTGATACACATCAACGCCGACGGCGACATGCCGGGGATGAAGGCGGCCACGCTGGCCGGCCTCTACCGCGTCAGCGGCGGCGGCGAGGCCCTGGCCGCCCGGATCGAGCAGATCTGCGCCGAGGTCGACGCCGCCATGGAGGACGGTGCCCGCCTGATCGTCCTGTCCGACCGGCACTCCGACGCCGAGCACGCCCCGATCCCGTCGCTGCTGCTCACCTCGGCCGTCCACCACCACCTCATCCGCACCAAGCAGCGCACCCAGGTGGGCCTGCTGGTCGAGGCCGGTGACGTCCGCGAGGTCCACCACGTCGCGCTGCTCATCGGCTACGGCGCCGCCGCCGTCAACCCGTACCTCGCGATGGAGTCCGTCGAGGACCTCGTCCGCGCCGGTACGTTCATCGAGGGCATCGAGCCCGAGCTGGCCATCCGCAACCTGATCTACGCGCTCGGCAAGGGTGTCTTGAAGGTCATGTCCAAGATGGGCATCTCGACCGTCGCCTCCTACCGCGGCGCGCAGGTGTTCGAGGCCGTCGGCCTGGACGACGCCTTCGTCGACCAGTACTTCAAGGGAACCGCCACCAAGATCGGCGGCGCCGGACTCGACGTCGTCGCCAAGGAGGTCGCCGCCCGGCACACCAAGGCGTACCCCGCGTCCGGCATCTCCGCGTCGCACCGCGCCCTGGAGATCGGCGGCGAGTACCAGTGGCGCCGTGAGGGCGAGCCGCACCTCTTCGACCCGGACACGGTCTTCCGTCTCCAGCACGCCACCCGCAACCGCCGGTACGACATCTTCAAGAAGTACACCGGCCGGGTCAACGAGCAGTCCGAGCGCCTCATGACGCTCCGCGGCCTGTTCGGCTTCAGGAGCGGCCGCGAGCCGATCTCCATCGACCAGGTCGAGCCCGCCTCCGAGATCGTCAGGCGCTTCTCCACCGGCGCCATGTCGTACGGCTCCATCTCGCAGGAGGCGCACGAGACCCTCGCGATCGCCATGAACCAGCTGGGCGGCAAGTCCAACACCGGCGAGGGCGGCGAGGACGCCGAGCGCCTGTACGACCCGGCCCGCCGCTCGTCCATCAAGCAGGTCGCCTCCGGCCGCTTCGGTGTGACCAGCGAATACCTGGTCAACGCGGACGACATCCAGATCAAGATGGCGCAGGGCGCCAAGCCCGGCGAGGGCGGCCAGCTGCCCGGCCACAAGGTCTATCCCTGGGTCGCCAAGACCCGGCACTCCACCCCGGGTGTCGGCCTGATCTCGCCCCCGCCGCACCACGACATCTACTCCATCGAGGATCTGGCCCAGCTGATCCACGACCTCAAGAACGCCAACCCGGCGGCCCGCATCCACGTGAAGCTGGTCTCCGAGGTCGGTGTCGGCACGGTCGCGGCCGGTGTCTCCAAGGCCCACGCGGACGTCGTCCTCATCTCCGGCCACGACGGCGGTACGGGCGCCTCGCCCCTCACCTCCCTCAAGCACGCGGGCGGACCCTGGGAGCTCGGCCTCGCCGAGACCCAGCAGACCCTGCTGCTCAACGGCCTGCGCGACCGCATCGTCGTGCAGACCGACGGCCAGCTCAAGACCGGCCGCGACGTCGTCATCGCCGCGCTGCTGGGCGCCGAGGAGTTCGGTTTCGCGACCGCGCCGCTCGTCGTCTCCGGCTGCGTCATGATGCGCGTCTGCCACCTCGACACCTGTCCGGTCGGCATCGCCACCCAGAACCCCGTCCTGCGCGAGCGGTTCTCCGGCAAGGCCGAGTACATCGTCAACTTCTTCGAGTTCATCGCCGAGGAGGTCCGCGAGATCCTCGCCGAGCTCGGCTTCCGCACGATCGAGGAGGCCGTCGGCCACGCCGAACTCCTCGACACCGAGCGGGCCGTCACCCACTGGAAGGCCCAGGGCCTCGACCTCGCGCCCCTCTTCCACGTGCCCGAGCTCCCCGAGGGCGCGGTGCGCCACCAGATCGCCGAGCAGGACCACGGCCTGGCCAAGGCGCTCGACAACGAGCTGATCAAGCTCGCCGCCGACGCCCTCGGTGCCGACAGCGCCGAGTCGGCCCAGCCGGTGCGCGCGCAGATCGCGATCCGCAACATCAACCGGACCGTCGGCACCATGCTCGGCCACGAGGTGACCAAGAAGTTCGGCGGTGCGGGCCTGCCCGACGACACCATCGACATCACCTTCACCGGGTCCGCCGGGCAGTCCTTCGGCGCGTTCGTACCGCGCGGTGTGACGCTGCGGCTGGAGGGCGACGCCAACGACTACGTCGGCAAGGGCCTCTCCGGCGGCCGCGTCATCGTCCGCCCGGACCGCGGCGCCGACCACCTGGCCGAGTACTCCACCATCGCCGGCAACACCATCGGCTACGGCGCCACCGGCGGCGAGCTCTTCCTCCGCGGCCGGACCGGCGAGCGCTTCTGCGTCCGCAACTCCGGTGCCACGGTCGTCTCGGAGGGCGTGGGCGACCACGGCTGCGAGTACATGACCGGCGGACACGCGGTCGTCCTCGGCGAGACCGGACGCAACTTCGCGGCCGGCATGTCCGGCGGCATCGCGTACGTCATCGACCTCGACCTCGACAACGTCAACACCGGCAACGTCGGCGCCGTCGAGACGCTGGACGACACCGACAGGCAGTGGCTGCACGACGTCGTGCGCCGCCACCAGGAGGAGACCGGGTCCACGGTCGCCGAGAAGCTGCTGGCCGACTGGGACACGGCGGCCGCCCGCTTCAGCAAGATCATCCCGTCCACCTACAAGGCAGTGCTCGCCGCCAAGGACGCCGCTGAGCTCGCCGGTCTCTCCGAGCAGGAGACCACCGAGAAGATGATGGAGGCGGCGACCAATGGCTGACCCCAAGGGCTTCCTGACCACCGGACGCGAGGTCGCCCAGACCCGCCCCGTCGGCGAGCGCGTCAAGGACTGGAACGAGGTCTACGTTCCGGGCTCGCTGCTCCCGATCATCAGCAAGCAGGCCGGCCGCTGCATGGACTGCGGCATCCCGTTCTGCCACAACGGCTGTCCCCTCGGAAACCTCATTCCCGAGTGGAACGACTACGCCTACCGCGAGGACTGGTCGGCGGCGTCCGAGCGCCTGCACGCCACGAACAACTTCCCGGAGTTCACGGGCCGGCTGTGCCCCGCTCCGTGCGAGTCGGCGTGCGTCCTCGGCATCAACCAGCCGGCTGTCACGATCAAGAACGTCGAAGTCTCGATCATCGACAAGGCGTGGGACAGCGGCGACGTCACCCCGCAGCCGCCCGAGCGCCTCTCCGGCAAGACGGTCGCCGTCATCGGCTCCGGCCCGGCGGGTCTCGCGGCCGCACAGCAGCTGACCCGGGCCGGTCACACGGTCGCCGTCTTCGAGCGCGCGGACCGCATCGGAGGTCTTCTCCGGTACGGCATCCCCGAGTTCAAGATGGAGAAGTCGCACATCAACCGCCGCATCGAGCAGATGCGCGCGGAGGGCACCAAGTTCCGCACGGAGGTGGAGATCGGCAAGGACATCGACGCCGCCAAGCTCCGCCGCCGCTACGACGCGGTCGTCATCGCCGCCGGTGCCACCGTCTCCCGCGACCTGCCCGTCCCGGGCCGTGAGCTGAACGGCGTGCACTTCGCGATGGAGTACCTCCCGCTGGCCAACAAGGTGCAGGAGGGCGACCTGACGGTCTCCCCGATCACCGCCGAGGGCAAGCACGTCGTCGTCATCGGCGGTGGCGACACCGGCGCCGACTGCGTCGGCACCGCCCACCGGCAGGGCGCGGCCTCCGTCACCCAGCTGGAGATCATGCCCCGGCCCGGCGAGGAGCGGAACGCCAACCAGCCCTGGCCGACCTTCCCGATGCTCTACAAGGTCACCTCCGCGCACGAGGAGGGCGGTGAGCGGGTCTACTCCGTCTCCACCACCCACTTCGAGGGCGACGAGGACGGCAACGTCCAGGCCCTCCACCTGATCGAGGTGGAGTTCAAGGACGGCAAGCTGGAGCAGAAGGCCGGCACCGAGCGCGTCATCCCGGCCCAGCTCGTCACGCTGGCCATGGGCTTCACCGGCACCGACCAGGCCAACGGCCTCGTCCAGCAGTTCGGCCTCGAACTCGACGAGCGCGGCAACGTCGCCCGCGACGACGACTACGCGACCAACGTCGACGGCGTCTACGTCGCCGGTGACGCCGGCCGAGGCCAGTCCCTCATCGTGTGGGCCATCGCCGAGGGCCGCTCCGCGGCACGCGGGGTGGACCGCTTCCTGACCGGGACGAGCGCACTGCCCGCCCCGATCCGCCCGACGGACCGTTCCCTGACGGTCTGATCACGGCACAACAGACGTCCCGTACAACGGCGTACGGAACTGAACGCGGCGCCCGCCCAGTCCCCGACCGGACCGGTGGGCGCCGTGGCGCGTCCGGGGCACCCGGCGCCTCGCCGCCCCGACCCCGCACGGCCGTCCCCGCACGGCGCGGGCGCCCCGGCCGCCCCCGTGAGCCCCTCCGTACCCCCTGGCGGCGGGCCGCCCCGTTCTCCTACGATCGAAGGAGTCCACGGGGGAGGCGGAATCACATGGCGGTGCGCGGACGGCGCCTGGAGCGGTCCGTCGCCTGGACCCTCAAGAACGTCGACGTGGTGATCGCCGCCGGCGTGGCGCTCACCATCGGGTTCCTCGACATCTTCGGCGACGTCATCACCAGCGACGTCGCGTCGGGCGCCACGCTCGTGGTCCTCGGCGCCCTGGCGCTCGGCTCGATAGTGGAACGCGTGCGCCAGCCCGCCACGATCGAGGAGGCCATGGCCGGCACACGGCGCGCCCTCGAAGACCTCACCATGGTCCGCTCCCTCGCAGGCAACGAGGTCGCCGAAGCCCTGGGCGTCGCCCGCCGGCGCACCCACCTCTGGTACTTCAAGGGCGGCACCGGCACCTACCTGCGGGCCGTCACCCTGCCCCAGTGCGTCGCCGCGGCGCGGGAACAGCGCTCCCAGCTCACGATGAAGATCGACATCATCAACCCGGCCGACGAGCGGGCCTGCCAGGCCTACGCCCGCTTCCGCCAGATGTTCGCCACCCGCACCAGCACCGGGCACGCCGGCCACTGGACGACCGACCGGGTGCGCAAGGAGTCCTACGCGACCGTCCTCGCCGCGTGCTGGTACCAGGACAGGCTCACCACCATGGACATCACGGTGCACCTGTCCTCCACCGTCCCGACCCTGCGCTTCGACCTGTCCGAGTCCTGCCTGATCATCACCCAGGACGACACCTCACGCGTCAACCTCCTGGTCGAGCGCGGACAGCCCCTGTACGACTACTACGTCACCGAACTCCACCAGAGCCGCGCACAGGCGGTCCCGGTCCCCGTCCGCGTGGGTGTGCCCCTGGGCGAGGAACCCACCGTCGACGAGACCCGGGCGCTGTTCGAGGCCCTGGACCTCGCCCTGCCCCGGACGTTCACCGACAGCGACATCGGGGAGATCATCGTCAAGGCCCTGCACGCGGAGGACCCCTACCGGAGGTGAGGCGCCTGAGGGCGCGACCCCATGGACTACGACGAGCTCGAACTGGCCCTGTCCGGCGGCGGATCCGGTCACCCCGACCCGCGAACGCCCGCGGTGGGCGCCCTCACCGAGGTCGCCACCGGAGCCCGGGTCCTGCGTGCAGTGCGCCACCCCCTGGGCTTCCTCTGCCTGCCCCTCCTGCGCGAAGGGCCGCGCGGCGTCTGCGTCCACCTCTTCGACCCGGACCACGGCATCGGGCCCGACGCCGAGCCCTGGCACGCGCACAGCTGGGAACTGCGCAGCCACGTCCTGTACGGACGCGTCACCAACGTGCCGCTGCGGGTCACCCCGTCCGCCGGCCACCCCACGCACCGCGTGTTCGAAGTCCGCAGCGGGCCCGGGGGAGTGGACGAGATAGTCCCCACCGCCGCACTCGTGCGCGGCGAACCCGGCCGCGAACGCGTCAACGGCCCCGGAGAGACGTACACCCTGCCCGCCGGCGAGTTCCACGCCACCTGCACCGACGGCCGCACCCCGGCCGCCACCCTCGTGCTGGGCCGGACCGTGCCCGGCGGCACCGACCTCTCGCTCGGGCCGCTGGACGGCCCCGCGCGCACCATGACCCGCGGACTGTACGACGAGGAACACACGGCGGCGGCCGCCCGTACCGCCCTCAGGAGGATCGATGAGCACGTCAGCGCCTGATCCCGGTCCCGCCGCCGGGCCGCTGCCCGGAGGCGCCGGACGGTACGCGGAGGAACGGGCCGTCGCCGTCGCCGCGGCCGAGGCCGCCGGACACATGCTCCGGGAACGCTTCCGCGCCCCCCTCGCGGTGCGTGCCAAGGACGCCTCCGGTGACGTGGTCACCGCGCTCGACCTGGCAGCCGAGGAGATCGTCCTCGCCCGTTTGCGGCGCCACTTCCCCTCCGACAGCATCCTGTCCGAGGAGGCAGGGATGCTGGGCGGGCCCGGCCACCGCACCTGGCTGGTCGACCCGCTCGACGGCACGAACAACGTGGCGGTGGGGCTGCCCGCCTACGTCGTCGGCATCGCGCTGTGCGTGGCCGGCACACCCGTGCTCGGGGTCGTCCACGAACCGCTGACCGGCCGCACCTGGCACGCCGTGTCCGGGCACGGGGCGCACGCCGACACCGGTCCGCTGACCGGGCCCGACGGCAGACTTCCCGCCCCCGGACCGGTCATCGCCTGGACCCAGGGGCACGCCGTGGGCCGCGGGAACGTCCGGGCCGCCGCCCTGCGCCAGCACCTCGAACTCGGCTGCCGGCGCGTGCTCCAGCTGTGGGCGCCGCTGCTCGGCTGGAGCATGCTGGCCAGGGGCACCATCGACGGCTTCGTCGGCTACCGGGCCGAAGGGCTCGACCTGCCCGCCGGGGCGCTCCTCGCGGCCGAGTCCGGGGTGCTCCTGCGGACCCTGGGCGGCGGGGTGTTCAGACCCGGCTTCGAGGGTCCCGGAGAGGACCGCAGCTTCGTCGCCGCCCGCGCCGACACCCTGGACTACCTGCTCGCCCAGGTCGCCGCGGTGGAGAGCCGCGCCTCCGGCCGCCGCAGGGTCAGCTGACCAGCGCCAGCGCGCAGACCGCGGCGAGCGTGCCCGTCACCGACAGGACCAGCCCCGTCCACAGGAAGCGGCCCATGCCGATCCGCGTCCCGTGGAAGCGGCACCGCTCGAACCACAGCAGCGTCGCCAAGGAGGCCCACGGGGTGATGACCGGGCCCACGTTGACACCGATGAGCAGGGCCAGCAGCTGCTCGTGGTTCCCCGCCGGCACGACAGCCTCGCCCGCCACATAGGCCGGCAGGTTGTTCAGGACGTTGGACATCCCCGCCCCGACGGCGGCCGACCGCAGCATCCCCGCGAAACCGTTGTCCGTGCCGAGGACCCACTCCAGCAGTTCGTGCAGACCGTGCGCGTTGACCGTCTCCACGACCAGGAACATCCCCGGCACCAGGACCAGCAGCCGCCACGGCACCAGCGACAGGCTCAGCTCCGCCCTGCGGCGCACGGCGAACGCCACCACCACGACCAGCATCGCTGTCAGCGACGCCGACCACAGCGGCACGTCGGCGACCAGGATCGCCAGCAGGAACCCGGCACAGGCCACCGCGCAGATCCGCAGCAGGACGGGGTCCTCGGCCACCGGCGGCTCCGGCGGGGTGTAGCGGTCCTGCCCCCGCCGCCCGCGCCGCCAGTAGAACGCCCACAGGCAGGCCGCCGTCACACCGATCGCCGCGAGCTGCGGCAGCCACATCACCGCGGCCAGACCGGACGGCGAGAGCGCCACCCGGTCCGCCGCCAGCAGATTCGTCAGGTTCGACACCGGCAGCAGCAGACTCGCGGTGTTCGCGAGCCACACCGTCGTCATCGCCAGCGGGACCGCCGCGATCCCCACGCGGGTCGCCATCGCCAGCATGACCGGGGTGAGCAGCACCGCCGTGGTGTCCAGGTTCAGGGTGATCGTGGTCAGCGAGGCGAACACCACGCACAGCCCGAACAGCAGCGCGTAGCGGCCGCGTCCCGTCCGCGCCACCCAGGAGGCCACGACGTCGAAGACCTGTGCCCTGCCCGTCAGTTCGGCCATCACGATCACGGTGCCGAGGAACACCACCAGCGGCCCGACGCGCCGCAGCTGGTCCTCCGCCGGACCGGTGGGCAGCAGCCCGGTCACCACCGCGAGCAGCCCCAGGGCCAGCAGGCCGCCCGCGAGCCAGTCGAGCGGATGCAGCCCCCGTACGGCGGCTTTCGGCCCACCGTTCCCGGACCGGCCGGACCACAGTCGCCCCCATGAGAAATCTCTTACCATGGGACGATGGTGTCAGACGGTGAACTCAGTTCAGGAGCAAGCGAGTTCGATTTCTTCATCAGTTATTCGCCCGCCGACGAGCCCTGGGCGGCCTGGATGGCGTGGACGCTCGAGGAAGCCGGCTACCGCACCGTCGTCCAGGCGTGGGACTTCGTCCCCGGCACCAACTTCATCGACTACATGGACCGCGGGGTCAGCGAGTCCGCCGCCGTCATCGCCGTGCTCTCCCGGCACTACGAACGCTCCGTCTACGGCCGGATGGAGTGGCAGGCCGCCCTGCGGGCCGCCCCCGAGGCACCGGAGCGGCGGCTGCTCACCGTGCGGGTCGACGACATGCCCATCGAAGGGCTCCTCGCCACCCTCACCTACGTCGACCTCGTCGGCGTCGCCACCGCCGACGCCGCCCGCTCCCTGCTCCTGACCCGCGTGGAACAGGCCCTGGACGGACACGCCCGGCCGTCACGGCGCCCCGGATACCCGGGTTCCCCGCCTGCCCCCGGCCGGGCCGTGCGCCCCGGCGCCTATCCGCCCGACCCGGACCGCGACACCGGCCGGGGACCCGGCCGGACCGGACGGCGCAGGCCCGCCCGCGCCCCCGGCTACCCGCCCGTCGCCACCGCCGCCCCCGGCCGCGACACCGTCACCGTGCTGCACCTCGCCGGCCCCGACTTCGGGCGCGGCCGCGAACCCGAGACCCTGGCCCGGCAGCTCCGCGGCGACATCGTCGAACTCCGGGACGCCGGAGCGCCCGCCCCCGACCTGCTGGTCGTCACCGGAGACCTCACCTCGTCCGGCAGCCCACGCGAATGCGACCAGGCGCTCGGCTTCCTCACCGCGCTGCGCTCGCAGCTGGAACTCCCTCCGCAGCGCGTGGTCGTCGTACCCGGCGCGCAGGACGTCAACCAGGCAGCCTGCCGCGGCTACTTCCACACCTGCGAGGCGGACGAGGTCGCCCCCCAGGCCCCCTACTGGCCCAAGTGGCGCCACTACACCCGGCTCTTCCGCAGCCTCTACCAGGGCCTCGACACCGTCTTCGACAGCGATCAGCCCTGGACCCTCTTCCCCGTACCCGAACTCAGCACCGTCATCGCCGGGTTCAACTCCACCATGGCCTTCAGCCACCGCCCCGACGACCAGTACGGCTCCGTAGGCCGGGACCAGGTCGCCTGGTTCGCCGAGGCCCTGCGCGGTTACGAGGAGGAGGGATGGCTGCGGATCGGCGCCCTGCGCCACCCGCTCACCGACGCCCGCCACCGGGCCGACACCGCCGGAGGCCCCGGCCCGCTGCGCGACGCCGACGTCCTCACCCGGCTCACCGGCCCCCGCCTCAACCTCCTGCTCCACGGACCCACGGGCGGCCCCCGCACCACCGGAGGCGAACCCACCCACTCCGAAGCGGACGCGGGAGCCACCCGGCTGCCCGTCTTCGGCTCGGCCGCACCCGCGCGCTTCCAGCTGCTGCGGATCGCCGCCGACGGCGTCACCCGCTGGGACGACCGCACCCCCGGAGCGGGCCCCTCCCGGATCACGACCGGACCCTGGCGGCACACCGGCCGCGCCTTCCCCGCCCGCGCGGACGCACCCACCGCGCCCGACTTCGACCGGCCGTCCCCCTCCGACGCACCCGACGACTCCCTCACCGCCCGCGTCAAGGAGATCTGCCGGGCCCGCCGCGAAGGCGTCGGCCTCCGCGACATCCCTCGCCGGGGCCCCGGCGACATGGCCCAGATCATGGCCACCTGGCAGGAGGACGGAGTGGTGCGCCAGCAGCGCATCGCCATCCACCCCGACGTGCCCACCGAGGCCGAACTCGACCGCTTCAGCGCCCAGGCCCACGCCATGGGCACCGGAGCCGACGCCGTCGTCGTCCACGCCGGCGAGGCACCCGGCCCCGCACTGCGCGCGTACGCGGCCTCCGGCGGCGTCCGGATCAGGCTCCGCAGCTTCATCGAGTTCCAGGGCCTGCTCGACCTGCGCGGCTACGTCGCCGCCCAGACGGCGCGTCTGGAGAGCAGCGAGCTCTACCCGCCCGCCCGCTACCTCACCCAGCGCTACCGCGACGCCGACCGCACCGGCGGCGGCGAGCACACCGGGCTCGTCGAGGACCTCATCGACCTGCTGGACAGCGACCACGGCCGCTTCCTGCTGCTCCTCGGAGACTTCGGCCACGGCAAGACCTTCGCCCTGCGCGAGCTCGCCCGCCGCATCCCGGAGCAGCTGCCCCACCTCATCCCGTTGCTCATCCCCCTCAACACCCTCGACCGGGCCCACACGCTCGAAGGGCTCGTCGCCGCCCACCTCGCCGCCCACGACGTCGACGTCATCGACCTGCGCGCCCTGCGCTACATGCTCGCCGAGGGCCGGGTCGTCCTCCTCTTCGACGGCTTCGACGAACTCGTCAACCGCGTCAGCTACGACCGGGCGGCCGACCACCTCCAGGTCCTCCTCGACGCGGCCGTCGACCGCGCGAAGATCGTCGTCAGCAGCCGCACCCAGCACTTCAAGTCCCACGACCAGATCCTGACCGCCCTCGGCGAACGCGTCGGCCTGCTCCCGCAACGCCGGATCCTCTCCGTCGAAGGCTTCACCCCCGACCAGATCCGCACCTACCTCGAACGCCTCTACGGCGACGAACGCCTCGCCGGACAGCGCTTCCAGCTCCTGCGCGACATCCCCGACCTGCTCACCCTGTGCCGCAACCCCCGCCTCCTCTCCTTCGCCGCCGTACTCGGCCAGGACCGGCTGCACGCCGTCGCCGGTGCCGGCCGCGCCCTCAGCCCCGCCCGCCTCTACGAGGACGTCTTCACCTCCTGGATCGGCCACGAGGAACGGCGCGGCCAGGGCGGACCCGGCGCCGCACCCGGACTCGGCGCCGAAGCCCTCTGGTCCTCCGTCACCGCCCTCGCCCTGCGCCTCTGGGAGTCGGGACGCACCGCGCTGCGCCTGGACGAACTCACCGAGACCGTGGCCGTCACCCTCAGCGGCCTCACCGGCCCCTCCCTCACCGCCCCCGAACTCTCCACCGCCGAACGCGCCCAGGCCGTCGGCGCCGGAAGCCTGCTCGTGCGCGGCGACGACGGCGTCTTCCAGTTCATCCACGGCTCCGTACTCGAATGGCTGGTCGCCCGCGAGGCCGCCCACCGCCTCGACCGGGGCGACGACGGGCTCCTGGCCACCCGCACCCTCAGCAGGCTCGCCGTCGAGTTCCTCTGCGACCTCGCCGACCACGAGCGCTGCGCCCGCTGGGTGCACGACACCCTCGACCCCGAGGGGCCACCCTCGGGGGAGACCGCCCGGGCCAACGCACTGCGGATGGGCGAGCGGCTCCGCGTCCCCGCCGGCGTCGACCTGCGCGGGGCCCGGCTCGCCGGCGAGAACCTCTCCCACCGCGACTTCTCCGGCGCGGACCTCACCGGCGCCGACCTCACCGACGCCCAGCTCACCGGGACCAGCCTCACCGGTGCGGTCCTGCGGGACGCCGTCCTCGCCGGAGCACGCCTCGACCACGCGGACCTCACCGGCGCCGACCTCACCCGCGCCGACCTGACCGGCAGCAGGCTCACCGCGGCCGACCTCCGGGGCGCGCACCTCACCGGCAGCCGCTGGCACCGGGCCGCACTCATCGCCCCCGTCCTCGACGACGCCGTGCGCGCCGCCCCGGAACTCGCGGCAGCGGCCATGGCCCCCGGAATGGCCGTCGAAGCCGGACACCGCCCTTCCTCCGTCGGCGTCCCCTACGGCTTCGACATGCGCACCAGCAGGCTCCCCGAACCCATCGCCTACAGTCCCGACGGCGAACTCCTCGCCGTCGGCAGCGAGGACGGCGGCGTCCTCATCTGCGGTGCGGGCACCGGTCAGGCCCTGCGCACCCTCCAGGGCCACTCGGGACGCGTGTACGCGGTGAAGATCGCCGCCGACACGATCGCGACCGGCAGCTCCGACGGCACCGTACGCCTGTGGGACCCGGTGTCGGGGGCCTGCCGCCACCGCCTCGACGTCCATCCGGACGGGGTCTGGCCCCTCGTCCTCGACAGCACCGGCGGCCTCCTCGCCACCGGCGACAAGGACGGACTCGTCACCGTCTGGTCCGTCGCCTCCGGAGACGCGCTGCACCGGCTGCCCGGCCACACCGCCCCCGTCTACACCGCCGTGTTCGCCCCCGGAGGGGACACCCTGATCACCGGGGACGCCTCCGGCCGGGTCCGCCGCTGGGACCTCTCGGACGGCTCCTGCGCCGGCGAACTCACCGGCCACCGGGGCTCCGTCTACCGCGCCCGGTTCAGCCCGGACGGCTCCCTCCTCGCCACCGCCGACCAGGGCGGCGCCGACGGCGGCACCGTCCGCGTCTGGGACGCCGTCGGCTTCCGGCTCCTGCACACCTTCACCGGGCACAGCGGACGCGTCTACGCCCTCGACTTCCACCCCGACGGCAACCTCCTGGCCACCGGAGGCACCGAGGGCCAGGTCCGCCTCTGGGATCCCGTCGTCGGCACACCCGCCGGCGCCCTGGAACGCGGCACGGGCGCCGTCTACCAGGTCCTCTTCCACCCCACCGGGCAACTCCTCACCTCCTGCGACAGCGACGGCAAGGTCAGGCTGTGGAGAGTCACCGGTGACGCGCGCCGCGGCCGGACCGTCACCCTCCACGACCGCCAGCCCACCGCCCACCGGGGCTCCGCCTGGGCATGCGCCTTCCGCCCCAGCGACCACCAGCTCCTCACCGTCGGCAACGACGGAGGCGCCCAGATCTGGGACGCCGACACCGGTCAGGGCCGGCGCATCCTGCGCGGCCACGGACGCCGGGTCACCGGACTCTCCTTCAGCGCCGACGGCAGCCGCCTCGCCGCGGCGGGCAACGACGGGATCGTCCGCCTCTGGGAGACGGCGACGGGGCGCCGCACCGAGGAGATCACCGGCCGGGGCAACCGGCTCGTCTCCGCGTTCTTCAGCCCCGCCGAGGACGTGCTCGCCGCCGCCGGCAACGACGGCGACATCCACCTGCGGTCCCTCCCCGACGGCGGTCACCTGCGGGACATCGACGCCGAGACCGAGCACATCTGGGCCGGGGCGTTCAGCGCCGACGGCCGGCTGATCGCGACGGCGAACGACGACGACACCGTCCGGCTCTGGTACCGCTCGACCGGCGCCCCCGTCGCCACCCTGACCGAACACCGGGGCCGCGTCAGGTCCATCGCCTTCGCGGCCGGCTCCAGCCCCCTGCTCGCCACCGGCTGCGACGACGGCGCCGTCCGCCTCTGGGACCCCTGGTCGGGGGACCTCCTCGCCGACCTGCGGGCGCACACCGACCGGGTGTACGGGGCGGCCTTCGGCAACGACGGATCCTGGCTGGTCACCGCGGGCTGGGACGGCCTCGCCGTCGTGTGGCGCGACGGCGAGGCCGCGCACACGCTCACCGGACACCGGGGCAAGCTCTGGACCGCCGCCGCACACCCCACCGCACCACTCCTCGCCACCGCGGGCGACGACCGCGTCGTCGGACTCTGGCACGCGGAGACGGGGACCCGCCTGGCCGGACTCACCGGCCACGCCGGTCGGATCCTCGCCCTGGCCTTCAGCCCGGACGGCGGCACCCTCGCCGCCGCGGGCGAGGACGGCACCGTACGCCTGTGGACCCTGCCCGCCGACGGTTCGCAGCCGCTCCCCAGGGCGACCCTGATCGGTCTGCCCGGCGGCTGGGCCACCCTCACCCCGTCGGGCGGCTACAAGTACGACGGGGACGCCGCGGGGGAGTTCTGGCACGTCGTGGGCATGACCCGCTTCACGCCCGGCGAGCTCGACGCCCACCTGCCGGAGGTGAGGCGGCTGCCCGTCGGTGAACCGCTGTGACCGGCACCGCCACGGCCGAAATGCTTCCCGGCGGTCAGGCCGCGCCCGTCAGCGCGGCCGTCCGCACGGCCACCACCACCGCCAGCAGCGCCACCAGGGCCACCCCTCCGGCCAGCTGCACCCCGGAGGTCCGCAGCCTCGACGGCGCGTAGGCGAGCCCGTAGGTCACGAGACCACCGGTCAGCAGCCCACCGAGGTGCCCCTCCCACGAGGTGAACAGCGCCGACACCACCATCCAGATCAGGAAGCCCGCGATGAACTGGTTGACCGGACGCATGTCCCGCCCCAGGCGCCGGCTGATGACGTAGAAGGAGGCCGCGAGTCCGAAGACCGCTCCCGAGGCGCCGACCGCCGGGGTGCCGGGCGAGATCAGGTGGACCAGCACCGAACCGCCCAGCGCGGACAGCAGGTACAGCGCCAGATAGCGCGCGCGGCCGAGCTGGCCCTCCACCACCCGGCCGATGTTCCACAGGGCCAGCATGTTGAAGACGAGGTGCATCACCCCGAAGGAGGTGTCCGGGGGCAGGTGCAGGAACGCGCCCGTCAGGAGCCGGTACCACTCCCCGCCGGCCACGCCCGTCAGTTCGAACCCCAGTGGGGTGCCCGTGGTCCCGCCCGTGTAGGAGTAGAGCCCGCCGTCCGGACCGACCAGCGCCGCGCCGAGCATCTCGAACCGCTCGACCGTCGCGGGCCTGACCACCTCGACGACGTACGCGAGGACGTTCAGCACGATCAGGACGTAGGTGACGACCGGGGCCGCCGCCGTCGGCACCTCGCCGCCGAACACCGACCGCGCCCGGCGGACCGAACGCTGCCCCTCCCTCACGCACTCCACGCAGTGGTGGCCGACGGCCGCCTCACGCATGCAGTCCGGGCAGATGTAGCGGTCGCAGCGCGTGCAGCGCACATACGTCTCGAACGACGGGTGGCGATAACACGCGGTGGCGGCGGCCTCCATGGCCGGCTCCTTCACTCGTGGACGGGGCGGGAGAGGCCGCTGGGGGCGGCGGCGCTCAAGATAGCGAACGCCGGTGACGAGCGGCGCACTCGGGTGGCGGGACGCCGGGAGAGGCGGCGGTCGCGGCACCCGCGGCCCGCGTCACACGGCAGGCCGGGCCGGCCGAGGCGCGGGGCGGCCGATCCGGTGACACGCGGGAAAACCCGACAGGGGATGTCGGGATTACCGGGTTCGATGGATCTCATGACACCGAGCACCCCGAGCGCCCCGAGCACCTGGCAGGACTTCCGCGCGGCGCAACCCGCATTCGCCGACACCGTGCAGAAGCGGTTCCAGCAGTACAAGCACCACGTCCTGTCGACCCTGCGCAAGGACGGCTCCCCCCGCGTCACCGGCCTGGAGGTGGAGTTCCGGATGGACACGCTGTGGTTCGGCATGATGCCGAACTCCCGCAAGGCGCTCGACCTGCGGCGTGACCCCCGCTTCGCCATCCAGGCCAACCCGGGGCCCGACGCCGAGATGGCCGACGGTGACGTCCGGATCTCCGGCCGGGCCGTGGAGGTCACCGACCCCGCCGTCCTGTCCCGCTTCGTCGAGGAGGTCACGCCGCCGGAGCCCTTCCTCCTCTTCCGCGCCGAACCCACCGAGGTCGTCCGCACCGGGCTGGACGGCGACGACATCGTCCTGCAGGTGTGGCGCCCCGGCCACCCGCTGCGCACTCTGCGCAGAGGTGCCGACGCGAGCCCCGTCCGCGAGGGGTGATCCCGCGGCCGCCCGGCCCCCGGCAGCCCGGCCCCCGGCCGCCCGGTCACCCGGGCGGCCCAGCGCTCCCGGAAATCCACCGCCCCCGCGGAGAGCTCCGGGCCGCGCCGTCCGTAAGGCTTTCAGGTGAATCCGCCGTCCCTCTGCCGACCCGGGACGCACCGAACGGAATCGGCCCCGGGTGCACCGGGTCGGGCGGGCGCCCGGGAGACACAAGGGGAAGCGCCCGGGAACACTTTCGCCATCTCGCGTGCACGGACCATGCCCGCGGCCCTGGTCTGCGGGACTCGCGCCACGCCGGTACGGACGGCCCTGCCGTCCGGCGGCGGATCGTGCTACGGTTGCCCAGTTGCAGTTTTGGTACCCATGAACTTTATGTGCGCCTGACGGGAACCCTCCTCAGGCGCTTTATTGTTTTCCGGCTTTCTCCGGATGGGGCTCAATGCGGCGACTTGGAATTCGTAAAGTGCGGATTCTCGGCACTGCACCTCTTTTAGGAGAATGACATGGCTACTGGAACCGTGAAGTGGTTCAACTCGGAAAAGGGCTTCGGCTTCATCGAGCAGGACGGCGGCGGCGCCGACGTCTTCGCCCACTACTCCAACATCGCCACCTCGGGCTTCCGTGAGCTCCAGGAGGGCCAGAAGGTCTCCTTCGACGTCACGCAGGGCCAGAAGGGCCCGCAGGCGGAGAACATCGTCCCGGCCTAATTGCCGCGACGCGTACCTCGCAGCCGGGGCCCGCACCGTGAAGGTGCGGGCCCCGGTTTGTGCTGTTTCCGACTCGTCCTGTCCCGTCGGCTCCGCCACCGGGACATCTGCTCTGTGCATGCATCCTGGGGCGCACAGACCGAGCAGTTCGCAGGAGTCGGCGGTAATCCCAGGAATCCCCCAGGAGGGCAATTCCGTATGACCCGCTCCGAACGCCAGGACCGACCGACCCGCAACCGCCCGATAAAGGGACGCGGCGCGGACCGGCCGCAGGCGAACACCCGCGGCGCCGGCAGGGCTCCTGCCCGCCGCAAGCCCGCACCGCCCCAGGGCGGCGAGTTCGCCCTGCCGCAGACCCTCACCCCGGCGCTTCCCGCCGTCGAGTCGTTCGACGCGCTCGACATGCCCGCCGCGCTGCTCAAGACCCTCGCGGCGCAGGGCGTGACCGACCCCTTCCCCATCCAGGGCGCGACCCTGCCGAACTCGCTGGCCGGACGGGACATCCTCGGCCGGGGCCGCACCGGCTCCGGCAAGACCCTGGCCTTCGGGCTGGCCCTGCTCGCCCGCACCGCGGGCCGCCGTTCCGAGCCGCACGCCCCGCTGGCGCTCGTGCTCGTGCCCACCCGCGAGCTCGCCCAGCAGGTCACCGACGCGCTCACCCCGTACGCCACCGCCGTGAACCTGCGCGTCGCCACGGTCGTCGGCGGCATGTCGATCAGCCGCCAGTCCGGCGCGCTGCGCCGTGGCGCCGAGGTGCTCGTCGCCACCCCCGGGCGGCTGAAGGACCTCATCGAGCGCGGCGACTGCCGGCTCGACGCGGTCTCGATCACCGTCCTCGACGAGGCGGACCAGATGGCCGACATGGGCTTCATGCCCCAGGTCGTCGCGCTCCTCAAGCAGGTCGAGCCGGACGGCCAGCGGATGCTGTTCTCCGCCACCCTCGACAAGAACATCGACCGGCTGGTCAAGATGTTCCTCACCGACCCGGTCGTGCACTCCGTCGACCCGTCCGCCGGTGCCGTCACCACCATGGAGCACCACGTGCTGCACGTGGCGGACGAGACCGACAAGAAGGCCGTCGCCACCCGGATCGCCGCCCGCGAGGGCCGGGTGATCATGTTCGTCGACACCAAGCGCGGGGCCGACCGCTTCGCCAAGCGGCTCCTCGCCAGCGGTGTCCGTGCCGCCGCCCTGCACGGCGGACGCTCCCAGCCGCAGCGCAACCGCACCCTGGACCAGTTCAAGACCGGCGAGGTCACCGCTCTCGTCGCCACGAACGTCGCGGCCCGCGGCATCCACATCGACGACCTCGACCTCGTCGTCAACGTGGACCCGCCGACCGACCACAAGGACTACCTCCACCGCGGCGGGCGCACGGCGCGCGCCGGGGAGTCCGGCAGCGTCGTCACGCTCGTGCTGCCCGAGGAGAAGCGCGACATGACCCGGCTGATGTCGGACGCGGGCATCGCGCCGCACACCACCCGGATCAAGTCCAGCGACGAGGAGCTCAGCCGCATCACGGGCGCGCGTGAGCCCTCCGGTGTGGCCGTCGTCATCGAGGTGCCGCAGCCGACGCAGCCGAAGCCGCGCACGCGCGGGGGCCAGGGCGCCGGTTCCGGCGGCGGGTCCTTCCGCTCGGGCAGCCGCGGCCGCGGCCGCCGCGGCGGCACGGGCACGGGTTCTGCTCCGGGCGCCGCGCAGGGCGGTGGCGGCGCGTCCCGTGGCGGCGCCGGAGCCCGCGGTGGTGCCGGTGCGGCCCGTGGCGGTGCCGGGTCCGCGGGCGGTTCCGCCCGGGGTGCCGGCACCGGCCGGCCGGCGGGAACCGGGCGCGGCAGCGCGCCCGGGCGAGGCCGCAGGGCCGCGTGACCTGAGGACGCGGTGACCGGCACCCGCCGGTCACCGCGTTCCGCGGGCCCTCACTCCCCGGGCGTCTGCACGTATCCGGCGAGCGCGCGCGCCGCAGCCTCCGCGGGCAGCGGGGCGCCGTTGCGCGCCACCTCCCGCAGCAGCGGGACCGCCCGGCCGGCGAACGGCTTCCCGCTGGTGCCGAACCCGAGCCGTGCCAGGACGTCCACGCCGAACGCCTGCCGCAGCGGATCGTCGTCCGCCGTCCACGCGGCCGCCGCCCGGTACGTCTCCTCGTCGCCCCGCAGCCACAACGCGCCGACGGCCACCAGCCAGTTGTCCAGGCCGGGGTCCCGGTCCCGCAGCGCCCGCAGCGCGAGTTCCTCGAACGGCCGCCGGAGCCCCAGCCCCTCCTCCAGGAGCGTCGCGACGGCCCCGTGGCCCGTCTGCCGCTCCTGGCCCGCGAACGGCTCGCCGTCCCGCCGCAGTTCGACGGAGACCGTCACCCCGCCGTCCACCGGTGTGCGGCTCACCACCGTCTCGTGGCCCTCGTCGCCGTACAGGGCGCGCAGTCCCTCGCGCATTTCGTGCTCCACGTCCAGCGCCAGCGCGCGCCCGGCCTCGTCCAGGGCGGGGGAGAGTGCGCCGGCGCCGTGCCCGAGCAGGGTGCGGACGGTGCGGGAGGACCCCCGGCGGGCCGCGACCACCAGCGGCGGCTCACCGTGCGGGCCCGGCAGGTCGGGATCGGCTCCGTGCGCGAGGAGGACGCCGGCCACCTCCGCCAGGCCCCTCTCGCACGCCCAGTGCAGTGCGGTGAACCCGAACTCCTCGCGCAGGTCGGGGTCCGCCCCGGCGGCCAGCAGCGATTCCGCCACCTCCGTGTGGCCGCCGCACACCGCCCCGCACAGCGGCAGGTCCCCGTCCTCCGGCCCGCTCGCCCGGTTCGGATCGGCTCCGGCGGCCAGCAGCATCCGCACCGTGCCGGGCAGGTCCTGCACGCACGCCAGGTACAGCGCCGTCGTCCCCTCCTCGTCGCGCGACTCGGCGGACGCGCCCGCCCGCAGCGCCCGCACGACGGCGTCGTCACCGTCGTACAGCGCGTCGAAGAGGCAGGTGGCAGCCTCGGCCGGACCGTTCGTCATACCCCGACCCTACGGCCGGCAGGACGGGGGCCGCCGGGTCAGGTGTCGCACTCCAGCACCGTGCGGCACAGCCCGCACCTGGCCCGTGTCCTGCCCCGGACCGGGACGCGGACGCGCTGGTGGCAGGTGGGGCAGGGGAACGACACCCGCAGACCGTCCGTCCCCGACTCGAAGGCGTACGGCACGGACGGGTCCCGGACGGTGCCCGGAGCGGCCTCGGCGTCACGGCGGTCCTTGGCGTAACGGCGCCTGCCCGCCCACCCGGCGGCCGTCAGCGGCGGCCGCCGCAGGTCCCGCAGCGCCTCGGCCCGCCCCTCGGTGTACGCCGTGTACGCCTGCGGGCTGGTGAACCAGACGGAGGGGTCCTCGCCGAAGGCCTGGGCCCGTTTGGCGAGGACGTACCCGAACTCCTCGGGCGTCAGATAGCCGAGCTTCTGGCTGGACACCGCGTCCTGGCGGAAGGCGTCCAGCAGGAGCCAGCCCGCACCGAGATACGCCGTCACCGTGTCGGTGAGGATCTCGTTGTCGCGGGTGCCGGGCAGTTCCAGGCCGAGCCGGTGCAGCAGCACGTGGGTGATCTCGTGTGCCAGAGCCGCCCCGATGTCCCTGCGGTGCGTGCGGAAACGATCGTTGAGCTCGATGAAGTACTCGGGCCCCGCAGTGAGTTCGACACTCGCCGCGTGCTCCATCCGCCGGAAGCCGACGACGACGCGGGCCTGCGGCAGACGCAGGTGGGCGACGAGCGCGGCGGCCACCCGCTGGGCGCCCAGGTGCAGGTCGTCCACGTCGGAGAAGGCGGCGTCCGCCGGGGGGAGGCTCGTGGCGTAGGCGTGCACACCCTCGGGGGAGACGCGCCGGTAGAGCGCGGTGATGGCGGACCGGACCGCGTCCAGATGCGGGAACCCGTGGACGACCTCGCCGCCGTTCCTGCCGTCACTCACGTCCGGCCCTCCCTCGACGACACCCGACGGACCTTCACTGTAGGCCGGTCCGCGGGGGAGGGCCGCCCGCGGACGGTGAGGGATCTTGGCCGGAAACCCTGCCTTGTGGCGGCGGTGACGGCTTCCCGATAATCGGGGCGTTCTTGTCGGGAGCATGCCGAGAATGACGTGGCCGTGCCCCTGACCAGGACACGCACGCCTGCAGCAGCACCCCCCGCCCGGCCCCCCACACGAAAGCAGGCCGTCTCGTGAAGCAGCTTCTGCGCACCCTCAAGAGATGCTCCGTCATAGCCGCGGTGGCCCTCGCCGCCCTCAGTCTCCAGCCCTCGGCCTCCACCGCCGCCCCCGCCCCCGTCGTCGGCGGAACCCGCGCCGCCCAAGGTGAGTTCCCCTTCATGGTGCGGCTCTCCATGGGCTGTGGCGGCGCCCTCTACAGGCAGGACGTCGTCCTCACCGCCGCCCACTGCGTCAGCGGATCCGGCAACAACACCTCCATCACCGCCACCGGAGGCGTCGTCGACCTCCAGTCCTCCGCCGCCGTCAAGGTCCGCTCCACCAAGGTCCTCCGGGCGCCCGGCTACAACGGGACCGGCAAGGACTGGGCGCTCATCAAACTCGCCCAGCCCATCAACCAGCCCACCCTGAAGATCGCCACCACGACCGCCTACGACACCGGCACCTTCACCGTCGCCGGCTGGGGCGCCGCCACCGAGGGCGGCGGCCAGCAGCGCTACCTCCTCAAGGCGACCGTCCCCTACGTCTCCGACGCCACCTGCCAGCAGGCCTACGGCAGCGACCTCGTACCCAGCGAGGAGATCTGCGCCGGATACGTCAGCACCGGCGGCGTCGACACCTGTCAGGGCGACTCCGGCGGCCCCATGTTCCGCAAGGACAACGCCGGAGCATGGACGCAGGTCGGCATCGTCAGCTGGGGCGAAGGCTGCGCCCGGCCCGGCTACCCCGGCGTGTACACCCAGGTGTCCACCTTCGCCTCGGCCATCGCGTCCGCGGCCGCCACCCTCTGACACCGCTCACCCCGAAGCAACGCCCCCGGGGGCGCCCGGCCCGACGGGCGCCCCCGGACCCAGCTCCACGAACAGGTCCCCGGCCCCCTCCAGCTCCAGCACCCACACCTCGTTCGCACCCTCACGCAGCACCGGCCCCGGCACGTACAGCGGACGCACCGGCCCCACCGACCAGTACCGGCCCAGACAGAACCCGTTGACCCAGACGAACCCGCGGGTCCAGCCCGGCAGTTCCAGCCCCGCGTGATCCGTCCCCGCCGCGTCCTTCATGTCGAACGACCCGCGGAACAACCCCGTCGGCCCCGCCTCCCCGGGGGCCCCGAACGGCACCCGGCCCACCGCCCCGGGCTCGTCGAACGCGTCCAGCCGCAACGCCCGCGCCCGCACCCCGTGGAGATACTGCCGCTCGTGCAGCACCCCACCCGTGACACCCTTCGGCTCACCCAGCCGCGGCCCGTAGTTGACCCGCCCCAGCGACTCCACCCACAGCTCCACCTCGGCCGGACCCGCGACCGGACCCGCGAGCGTGTGCTCCTCCTCCGTGAGCACCCCCGCCCGCACCCCGTCCACATACACCACAGCCCGGTCCCGCAGCCCCACCACACCCAGCGGATAAGGCTGCCGCGGCCCCGGCACCGCCACCCGGTACCGCACCAGACCGCGATCGACCCCCAGCTCCTCGAACGTCGGCGCCACCCCCGACTCCGCCGTCTCCGGATCGCCCAGCACCTCCAGCACCCCCGCCAGCGGCGCACCCCCCGTCAGCGCCACCCGCACCGGCTCCCGCAACCCCACCGGCTCCGGCGGCACCAACGGCAGCGGACCGTCCGCGTACTCCTCCAGCACCTTCCGCATGCGCCAGAACTTCTCCGTCGCCCGCCCGTACTCGTCGACCGGCGCGTCGTAGTCGTACGACGTCACCGTCGCCGACAGCGCCCCGTCATGGAATTCACCCGCCCGGTTCGCCCCCGCCCACCCCGCGAAGTTCGTCCCCCCGTGCGCCATGTACACATTCACCGAGGCCCCGCACTCCAGGATCTCCCGCAGCGCCTCCGCCGTCTCCGCCGCGTCCCGCACCACCGGTTCCGCGCCCCAGTGCACGAACCAGCCGCACCAGAACTCCATGCACATCAACGGCCCGGCAGGCCGATGACGGCGTACCACCGCGAACGCCTCCCGCGCCCCCGAACCGAAGTTCGCCGTCGCGAGCACACCCGGCACCGAACCCCCCGTCAGCATGTGATCCTCCGGCCCGTCCGACGTGAACAACGGCACCGTCACCCCGGAACGCCGCAGAAGACCCGCCAGCCACTCCAGATGAACCCCGTCCGAGCCATAACTCCCGTACTCGTTCTCCACCTGCACCATGACCACGGGACCGCCCCGCCCCGCCTGCCGCCGCACCACCTGGGGCAGCAGCTCCCCGAACCAGCGCTCCACCTCGGCCCCGTACTCCGCGTCCCTCGTCCGCACGCGCCGGCCGAACCTGCCCGTCACCCACGCGGGCAGCCCGCCGTTCTCCCACTCGGCGCAGATGTACGGCCCCGGCCGCACGATCGCCAGCAGCCCCGCCCGCTGCACCGCGTCCAGAAACCGCCCCAGCGCCCCCACGTCGCGCAGCACCCCCGGCCGCGGCTCGTGCAGATTCCACGGCACGTACGTCTCCACACAGTTCAGGCCCATCGCCCGCAGCATCGACAACCGGTGCTCCCACTGGGCCTCATGCACCCGGAAGTAGTGCAACGCCCCCGACAGCAACCGCACCGGCTTCCCGTCGAGAAGGAAGTCGTCGCCCACCACAGCGAAGTCAGTCATCGCGCGCATGCACCCCTGTGTCCGAGATCCGTACCGGCCCACAGCATCGCCGCCCACCGGCCCCCGGTCCATCCCCGCATCCCGGGCCCCCGCCCCCCGGCCACCGACACCACCCCGGCCACCCACACACCGTTACGTCTAAGCTCGTCGACCATGACCACGAGCAACACGGACGCGCACGTCACCGCCGAACTGAACCGGCTGCGCGAAAGCATCGACAACATCGACGCCGCAGTCGTCCACATGCTCGCCGAGCGCTTCAAGGCAACCCAGCAGGTGGGCCACCTCAAAGCCCAGCACCACCTGCCGCCCGCCGACCCCGCCCGCGAAGCCCGCCAGATCGCCCGGCTCAGGCAGCTCGCCGAAAGCGCCCGGCTCGACCCCGCCTTCGCCGAGAAGCTGCTGAACTTCATCGTGGCCGAGGTCATCCGCCACCACGAGCGCATCGCCGAGGAATCCGCCGGCACGGAGGACTGACCCCGAAACCGGCGTCCGCGGGCGCTGTGGACCCCCGGGACTCGCGCCCGCCGCCCCGCGAGCCACCCGGGCCCCCGCCCCCGAGGACCCCGCGGCCCCGGCCCCGCCGCCCGTCCGTCAGCCCTGCGAGAACCCCACTGCACAGCCCGGCAGCCGTACGGCAGCATGGGCGCCATGTCCGTACTGACGCGCAACGAAGCGCAGACCCGCGCCCAGCTCCTCGACGTAGACCGGTACGCCGTCGGCCTCGACCTCACCACGGGCGAGGAGACCTTCGGCTCCCGGACCGTCATCCGGTTCACCGCCCACACCGCCGGGGACACCTTCTTCGAGATCAAGCCGGAGACACTGCGCTCACTCAGCCTCGACGGACAGCCACTGGACCCCGAGCGCCTCGACGGCAACCGCTACCCCCTGGACCGCCTCACCCCGGGCCCCCACGAACTCACCGTCGACGCCACCATGCGCTACTCCCGCACCGGCGAAGGCATGCACCGCTTCACCGACCCCGCCGACGGCGAGACCTACGTCTACACCCAGCTCTTCCTCGACGACGTCCAGCGCGTCTTCGCCGCGTTCGACCAGCCCGACCTCAAATCCGTCTTCGATATCACCGTCACCGCACCCCCCGCCTGGACCGTCCTCGGCAACGGCACCGCCACCCAGGGCGCCGAAGGCCACTGGACCATCGCACCCACCCCACCCATCTCCACCTACCTCGTCGCCGTCGCCGCCGGCCCCTGGCACTCGGTCACCACCACCCACGCCGGCCTCCCCTTCGGCATCCACTGCCGCCGCTCCCTCGCCCCCCACCTCGACGCCGACGCCGACGAGATCCTCGGCATCACCCGCGACTGCTACGACCGCTTCCACGAGAAGTTCGACGAGCCCTACCCCTTCGACTCCTACGACCAGGCGTTCGTCCCCGAATTCAACGCCGGCGCCATGGAGAACCCCGGACTCGTCACCTTCCGGGACGAATACATCTACCGCTCCGCCGTCACCGACACCGAGCGCCAGTCCCGCGCCACGACCATCGCCCACGAGATGGCCCACATGTGGTTCGGCGACCTCGTCACCCTCACCTGGTGGGACGACATCTGGCTCAACGAGTCCTTCGCCGAATACATGGGCTACCAGACCCTGACCGAAGCCACCCGCTTCACCGGCACCTGGACCGACTTCGGCGTCGCCCGCAAGGGCTGGGGCTACGACGCGGACCAACGCCCCAGCACCCACCCCGTCGCCCCCGACCCCGAGGCCGTCCCCGACACCGCCTCCGCCCTCCTCAACTTCGACGGCATCTCCTACGCCAAGGGCGCCTCGGCGCTGCGCCAGCTCGTCACATGGCTCGGCGAGAAGGACTTCCTCGCCGGAATCAACGCCCACTTCGCCCGGCACAAGTTCGCCAACGCCACCCTCGCGGACTTCATCGACAACCTCGCCGGCGCCACCGACCGCGACGTCCACACCTGGGCCGCCGCCTGGCTCCGCACCACCGGCGCCGACACACTCACCGCCCACGTCGAGAACACCGGCCACAGCTGGAACCTCACCGTCGACCGCGCCGGCAACCGCCCCCACCGCATCGCCGTCGGCACCTACGACCACAGCCTCGACACCCAGACCGGCACCGAACAGCTCATCCTGCGCGACCGCTTCGAACTCGACGTCCCCCAGCAGGACACCCCCACCACCCAGCCCGGCGCCCGCCCCGACCTCGTCGTCCTCAACGACAACGACCTCACCTACGCCAAGGTCCGCCTCGACCCCGACTCCTGGAACACCGCCCTCACCCACCTCTCCGGCATCCCCGACGCCCTCACCCGCGCCCTGATCTGGAACACCGCCCGCGACATGGTCCGCGACGGCGAACTCCACCCCACCGTCCACCTCACCGCCGCCCGCACGCACCTCCCCTACGAAACCGACCTCGCGCTCGTCCACGGCGTACTCGAATTCGCCTCCACCCACATCGCCGGCCGCTACCTCCCGCCCGAAGACCGCCACACCGCCCTCACCACCCTCACCTCCCTCTGCCGAGACCTCCTGCGCCGCACCGAAGGCCTCACTCCCAAGGACTGGGAACACGGCCGCGACACCACCCGCCCCGGCAGCCCCGACCCCGGCCTCCGCCTCACCGCCGTACGGCACTTCATCGACGCCGCCACCCAGCCCGACACCATCCAGGACTGGCTCGCCGAGGGCACCGTCCCCGGCGGACCCGAACTCGACCCCGAACTCCGCTGGCGCATCCTCACCCGCCTCGCCGTCCTCGGCGCCACCGACGAAACCGCCATCGCGCGCGAACTCGACAGCGACCCCAGCGCCACCGGCCAGGAAGGCGCCGCCCGCTGTCGCGCCGCCCTGCCCACCCCCGAGGCCAAAGCCGCCGCCTGGCACGCCATGTTCAGCGACGACACCCTCTCCAACTACCTCTTCACCGCCACCGCCCAAGGCTTCTGGCAGCCCGAACAGCACGCACTCACCCGTGACTACATCGCCCGCTACTACCCCGACGCCACCGCGCTCGCCACCCGCCGCGGCCCCGCCATCGCCGAAGCCGCCGGACGCCACGCCTTCCCCGCCCACGCCGTCGACACCCACAGCCTCCAGCTCGGCACCGACGCCCTGAACGACCCCGCACTCACCCCCGCGCTCCGCCGCAAACTCACCGACCAGCTCGACGACCTCCGCCGCGCACTCGCCGTACGCAACGCCCACTGACCCACTGACCCACGGCGGCGGCCGCACACGGCACCCCCGGTACAACCGTGCCCGGCCCCTCACCCGAGGGGCCGGGCACAGGCATGCGAACAGCGAACTCCTTTACCAGCACCACACCCCCCGCCTCGCCCACACCGGACAGCAGTACCCCTTTCGGGTTCAGATCGTTGGGCTCTTCGGCCGCCCCCTCCGCACACCGGACAGGCTGACACCACCGCCCCGCGCACCCGAAGGACCACACCACCCATGCCCACCCCACCCCTCGCCGGAGGCACCGCCGGCCCCACTCACCTGCGCCCCCTCCTCGACACCGTCCTCGACGCACTCCACCAAGGCGCCGCCCGCCGCGACGGCCCCCTCCCCGCCGGCGGCCCCGACCACGTCACCCAGCACCTCCACCGCACCACCGGCCCCCTCATCCCCGACCACGGAACCGGCCCCCACCACGCCCTGCGCACCCTCGTCACCGCACTCGCGGAAGGCGCCGCCGACCCCGCACACCCCCACTGCGCCGCCCACCTCCACACCCCACCCCTCGCCCTCGCCGCGGCGGCAGACCTCGCGGCCTCCGCCCTCAACCCCTCCATGGACTCCTGGGACCAGGCACCCGCCGCCTCCGCCCTCGAAACCGCCCTCACCACCGCACTCGCCGGCGAGATCTACCCCCACACCCCCCACCCCGACGCCCTCATCACCACCGGCGGCACCGAAGCCAACCAACTGGCCCTCCTGCTCGCCCGCGAACGCCACGGCCCCGTCCGCGCCATCTGCGGCGCCAACGCCCACCACAGCATCACCCGCGCCGCCTGGCTCCTCGGCCTCCCCGAACCCGTCGTCATCCCCACCCCCACCGGCACCATCGAACCCCTCACGCTCCACAACACCCTCACCCGGCTCCAAGGCCCCCTCCTCGTCACCGCCACCGCCGGCACCACGGACACCGGCCAGATCGACCCCCTCACCGACATCGCCGACGTCACCACCACCCACGGCGCCGAACTCCACATCGACGCCGCCTACGGCGGTCCCCTGCTCTTCAGCCCCACCCACCGCCACACCCTCAAGAGCCTCCACCGTGCCCACAGCGTCACCCTCGACCTGCACAAACTCGGCTGGCAGCCCGCATCGGCCGGCATCCTCGCCGTTCCCCACCACCACGACCTCCACCCCCTGCACCACCACGCGCCCTACCTCAACGCCGACGACGACACCGAAGCCGGCATCCCCGACCTCCTCGGCCGCTCCCTGCGCACCACACGCCGTCCCGACGCCCTGAAGATCGCCGTCACCCTCCAAGCACTCGGCCGCGACGGACTCGCCGACCTCATCGACCGCACCGTCGCCTCCGCCCACCACCTCGCCGACCTCATCCACCGACACCCCGCCCTCGACCTCTACGACCGCCCCACCATCAGCACCGTCCTCTTCCGCCCCACCCATGCCGACGACACCACCGTCGCCACCATCCGCCGCACCCTCCTCGACCAAGGCCACGCCGTACTCGGCCGCGCCCGCACCCACAACGGCCTGTGGTTCAAAGCCACCCTCCTCAACCCCCACACCACCCCCACCGACCTCCAACGCCTCCTCGACCACGTCACCCACGCCCACGCCGGCGCCACCAAGGAAGGCAGCACACCCCGATGACCGACCGGACCACCCCCGCAGGCGACCGGCCCCACGACCTCATCGGCATCGGCCTGGGCCCCTTCAACCTCTCCCTCGCCGCCCTCGCCCACGGCATCCCCACCACCGCGGACCGGCCGCTCACCACCGCCTTCTACGAGCAGCGCCCCGCCTTCCACTGGCACCCCGGTCTCCTCATCGAGGGCGCCACCCTCCAAGTCCCCTTCCTCGCCGACCTCACCACCCTCGCCGACCCCACCAGTCCCTGGACGTTCCTCAACTACCTCCGCACCCGCGACCGCCTCTACCCCTTCTACTTCGCCGAGCAGTTCCACATCCACCGCGCCGAATACGACGCCTACTGCCGATGGGTCAGCGAGCAACTCCCCACCATCCACTTCAACCACCAGGTCGACTCCATCCGCTGGAACACCGACCGGGCCCACTACGAAGTCGACTACACCCACCTCGGCCCCGACGGCGAAACCCGCACGCACGGCCACACCCACACCCGCCACATCGCCCTCGGCGTCGGCACCGCCCCCTTCATCCCCGAACCCCTCCGGCCCCTCGCCGAAGCCCCCGGCGTCCCCGTCATCCACTCCGCCGACTACCTCCACCACCGCGACCAACTCCTCGAAGCCGGGCACATCACCGTCATCGGCTCCGGCCAGTCGGGCGCCGAGATCTTCCTCGACCTCCTCCGCGCCCGTCCCCAGGGCGTCGAGAGAATCCACTGGCTCGCCCGGACCCAGGCCTTCGCGCCCATGGAGTACTCGAAACTCGGCCTCGAACACTTCACCCCCGACTACACCCACTACTTCCACGCACTCCCCGAGCACGTACGCGACAGCCTCGTCCCCCAGCAGTGGCAGCTCCACAAGGGCATCGACACCGACACCATCGCCGCCATCCACCACGAGCTCTACCGGCGCACCCTCCACGGCGGCTGGCCCGACGCCACCCTCACCCCCGGGGTCGGCGTCCGCACCGCGGGCCGCATCTCCGGCAGCGGAAACCGCATCGAGCTCCACCTCGAACACACCCAGCAGGCCACCCGAAGCCGCCTCACCACCGACGCCGTCGTCCTCGCCACCGGCTACCGCGAACGCCCCCTGGACACCCTCCTCACCGGCATCGCCCCCCACATCCGCCGCGACACCCAGGGACGCCCCCGCATCCACACCGATTTCCGCCTCGACCTCGACCCCGCCCTCACCGGCAACATCTACGTACAGAACGCCGAACGCCACACCCACGGAGTCGGCGCCCCCGACCTCGGACTCGCCGCCTGGCGCAGCGCCACCATCCTCAACAACCTCACCGGCACCACCCCCTACCCCCTGCCGCAGCGCACCGCCTTCACCACCTTCGGCCTCACCCCCCGCACCGCCCCCGCGATCCCCGGCCAGAACCCCACCCTGACCCCCCTCGCGCAGGGCCACTGACACGACACGGACGGCCCGACCGGCGAGGCCACGCCCGCACCCCGCCGCACCGGAAAAGCGAAGCCTCACCACAAGCCGTCACGGATGCGCCGCATGATCGTTGAGGAAGCATGATCAACATGAGGAAGCTCGCGACACTGTTCGCGGCCGGCGCCCTGTCCCTGATCGCCGCCGCCCCCGCGAACGCCGCAGTCGACAGCCAGTGCGGGCAGTACATCTGCGTCATGACCGCCCACCACAACAGGTTCGTCCAGGACATCACCGTCCAGACCAGGGACGGAAACTCCGGCACCCTGCGCGCCTACTGGGGAGAGTTCCGCTCCGGACGGGTCGGGGCCGCCAGCCACCGCTGGGCCGTGGGCTACGAGCAAGCCAACGCCAGCCTCGTGTGCGGGGCCCTGGAACGCGACGGCCGCGTCATCGAGGACGGCATCTGCGTCACCATCTGAGGCGCCCCGCCCGCCCCTCCCGCAGCCTGACCACGGAAGGGGCGGGCGGACCACAGCAGCCCCACGTGGCGAGATCCGTCCAAGAAGCGCCCCGGCGCAACTCTGACGCCCGAGGGACACCTCGACTCGGGCGGCGAGCACGGAAAGCCGGAATCCCCGCCCAATCCCGGTGCCCCGAGCGCGGCCCGGAACGCACCGGGCCCCCGCCGGCGAACCGACGGGGACCCGAGGACGAGCGATACGACCGGAACTAGAACACCGGCACACCCTCACGCGTCAGACGCCAGTCCACCGAAGCGAACTCCGCCGGATCCACCGAACCCTTCGCCTTCACCCAACCGATGATCGTGTTCCGGATCTCGTCCGAATTCGCCCACAACTGCTTCGCACCCGGAACATGCGGGAAGTTGCCCCCACCGCTCGCCCGGTAGTTGTTCACCGCGAACACGAACTGCGCCGCCGGATCCACCGGCGCCCCCTCGAACGACAACCCCACGATCCGCGAACCGGCCGGCTTCGCGATGTCGATGTCGTACGACACCCCCGACACCACGTCATAGTTGTAGTCCGGAATGCTCTCCGCGTTCGTCAGCTTCGACGTATCCACCGGCGCCCCCGCAGCCGTCTGCACGTAGTACTTCGCCGAGAACTCCAGATAGTCCTTCAACTGCGCACCCGTCAGAAGCCGCGCCTCCAGCGTGTTCTCGAACGGATACAGCCCCGCGGCGTCCTTGATGGTCACCTCACCCGCGGGAATCGCCGCCGTACGCGAGAAACAGGCAGCCTGCGACAGCACCGGCAACGCCGCGTACTCCCCACCCGCCAGCGCCGCCTTCACCGTCTCCGCCTGCACCAGGTTGATCAGATCGATGACCGGCTCGTCCTTCCACGGCGCGTCCACCGTCGACATCGCCGCCACCGACGTACCGATCACCTGGTTCACATACGCCACGACCTTCTTGTGCTCGTCCCCGAGCATCGACGCGATCCGCGGGTCCTCGGGCACCGTGTTCGAGTTCAGCACCGAAGCGCCCACCTTCTCGACCACCCAGCGGCCCTTCTCCCACACCAGGTCGAAGTCGAACAGCGTCAGCCGCTGGCCCCACTTCAGCGGTTCCGAGAGGACGACCCGCTTCCCCGTCTCCTTGTTCGTCACGAAGTACTCGGGAATCTCCGAATGCGCGTGACCCACCAGAATCGCGTCGATCCCCGGCACCTGCTCCGCCACCAGACCCGCGGCGTTCTCGACGTACGGCAGCTGATCCCCGTACGACGAAGTGCCCGACGAACCCGAGTGCGCAGAAACGATCACCACATCCGCGCCCATCGAACGAAGCCTCGGCACCCACTTCGCCGCCTGCTCCTCAAGACCCGGGAACACCATCTTCCCGCCCACATTCGCCTTGTCCCAGATCGCGATACCCGGATTCGTCAACCCCAGCACCGCCACCCGCACATCGCGCCCGTGCGGCGTACGCACCCGCTTGATCACATACGGGGCGAACGCCGGCCGCAGCGTCTTCGCGTCCAGCGCGTTCGCACCGAGCAGCGGAAAGTCGCACTGCTCCTCGAACTTGCGCAGCACCGGAATGCCGTAGTTGAACTCGTGGTTACCGAGCGCGGCAGCGTCATAACCGATCTTGTTCATCGCCTGAGCCATCGGATGCACCGGACCACGCCGCGCCGTGATCGGATCGACCTTCGCGTAGTAGTACGACAACTGCGTGCCCTGGATCGTGTCGCCCGCGTCGATCAGCAGCGTGTTGCCACGCCCCCGCTCCTCACGGATCCGGTTCACCAACGTCGAGATCTTCGCCAGACCGACGTCGTTGTGCGCCTTGTCGTCGAACTCCTTGTCCGTGAAGTAATCCCAGTTGAAGACGTTCCCATGCAGATCCGTCGTCCCCATCACCGTGAACGAGTACCGCTTCGGCGGACGCCCGTGACCGTGCCCCTTCGGCCCCACGGCCTCCGCGGACCCCGCACCGACCCCACCGGCAAGCGCCACACCGGCGCCGGCCACAGCCGACCGGCCCAGAAACGTCCTACGGTTCAACGGCATCCTTGACTCCTCGTTCGTGCGAACAACGCGCGTAGATTCTGGCCCAGCCGCGACCACCCGCAACACCCCCCACAGGTTTCGATCTGATGACCAGGCCACCCGCCGCCCCGGACCACCACCCCGCGCCACCCCCGCGCACGCTCATCGGAGCGCGCCGCCGCACAATTCAACAGTTGTCAATAACCCTTCACACAAAGGCTGTTGAACAGTCATGCAGAGACAAATACCTACCCATAGGTAAGGTCTAGGCTCGAACCATGCGACGAGCAAAAATCGTTTGTACCCTGGGACCCGCCACCGACTCATACGAGCAGATCAAGGCACTCGTCGAAGCGGGAATGGACATCGCCCGCCTCAACCTCAGCCACGGCACCTACGCCGAACACGAAGAGCGCTACAACCACGTACGCAAAGCCTCCGAAGAAACCGGCCGCAGCGTAGGAATCCTCGCCGACCTTCAAGGCCCGAAGATCCGCCTCGGCCGCTTCGCCGAAGGCCCCGTACTCCTTGAACGCGGCGACACCTTCACCATCACCGTCGAACCCATGGAAGGCGACCGCCACGCCTGCGGCACCACCTACGACGGACTCGCCACCGACGTCACCACCGGCGAACGCATCCTCATCGACGACGGACGCGTCACCCTCGAAGTCACCGACGTCGACGGACCCCGCGTCCACACCACCGTCATCGAAGGCGGCATGGTCTCCGACCACAAGGGACTCAACCTCCCCGGCGTCGCCGTCTCCGTCCCCGCACTCAGCGAAAAGGACATCGACGACCTCCGCTGGGCCCTCCGCACCGGCGCCGACGTCATCGCCCTCTCCTTCGTGCGCACCGGACGCGACATCGACGACGTCCACCGCATCATGGACGAGGAGGAACGCCGCCTCCCCGTCATCGCCAAGGTCGAAAAACCCCAGGCCGTCGACAACATCGACGACATCGTCGCCGCCTTCGACGGCATCATGGTCGCCCGCGGCGACCTCGGCGTCGAAATGCCCCTGGAACAGGTCCCCATCGTCCAGAAGCGCGCCATCAAGCTCGCCAAGCGCAACGCCAAGCCGGTCATCGTCGCCACCCAGATGCTCGACTCGATGATCGACAACTCCCGTCCCACCCGCGCCGAGGCCTCCGACGTCGCCAACGCCGTCATCGACGGCACCGACGCGGTGATGCTCTCCGGCGAGACCAGCGTCGGCAAGTACCCCGTCGAGACGGTCCGCACCATGGCCCGCATCGTCGAGGCCGCCGAAGAGGACATCCTCGCCAAGGGCCTCCCGCCCCTCACCGACCGCAACAAGCCCCGCACCCAGGGCGGCGCCGTCGCCCGCGCCGCAGCAGAGATGGGCGACTTCCTCGGCGCCAAGTTCCTCGTGGCCTTCACCCAGAGCGGCGACACGGTCAAGCGCCTCTCCCGCTACCGCTCCCCGATCCCGCTCCTGGCCTTCACCCCGGACCAGGCCACCCGCGCGCAGCTGAATCTGACGTGGGGCGTCGAGACCTTCCTCGGGCCGCACGTGGACTCGACGGACGCGATGGTGGCGCAGGTCGACGAGGAACTGCTGCGGATCGGGCGCTGCAAGAAGGGCGACATCGTGGTCATCACCGCCGGCTCGCCGCCCGGAGTCGCGGGCTCGACGAATTTGGTACGGGTGCACCACATCGGCGAGGACGACAGCCCGAAGTAACGGTCGTCAGTACTTCGGCCCGACGTGAGCGTCCATGAGAGCCACGGACGCCCGTCGGGCTACGGAGATGTCGTCGTGCTCTCCCCGTGCGGGAGCGGTGCGTCCAATCGATCTGTGACCGCGGGTGTGTGCCGCTGCAAGGTCCGGCGGATATCGCCGGACTCGTCGGCGCAGAAGCCTTGAGAGCATTCGTTGGCCCGGTCATGGGTGCTGGGCGCGAGTTCCATTCCGTTCGCTCCGGCGACGGACGGTTGTGCGGGAGAACGCCGTCGGCCGGCTCACGGAGTTCGGGCGGACGTCCTGTGCGCCGATTTCCTGAATGTGCCGGTGCGTATAGAGGTGATACCGCCTGACGATTCCGGGTCAACCGCCCGGAATTTCCTGGGAATGCGCCTTTTGCTTTCCCGTGCGCGTGAAGTCTCGCTAATTCCTATGCGACCTTGGAATCCAAGGAGAAGTGCCCCGAGTCGGACTCGAACCGACACTGTATGGGTTTTGAATCCATTGCCTGCTGCCAATTGGGCTACCGGGGCTCGCGGAATCCAAGGTTTCCCCGACCCGCTGCGCGACCACCATACCGCAGGTGGGTAGGCTCAAGGGAGCAGTGCCTGCCCTGAAACAAGGAGCCCCGTGACCACCCCCGAGTCGCCCCAGCCCGTAGACGCCGCCGACGACGACAAGTCGCACGTCCCGCCGCTGACGACCCGCGTCGTCATCGCCGAGGACGAGGCGCTCATCCGCCTGGACCTCAAGGAGATGCTGGAGGAGGAGGGCTACTCGGTCGTCGGTGAGGCCGGGGACGGTCAGCAGGCCGTCGAGCTGGCCCGGGAGCACCGCCCGGATCTCGTGATCCTGGACGTGAAGATGCCGGTGCTGGACGGGATCTCGGCCGCGGAGAAGATCGCGGAGGAGTCGATCGCCCCGGTTCTGATGCTGACGGCGTTCTCGCAGCGGGATCTGGTGGAGCGGGCCCGGGACGCCGGGGCGATGGCGTATCTGGTGAAGCCGTTCAGCAAGAGCGATGTGGTGCCGGCGATCGAGATGGCGGTGTCGCGGTTCGCGGAGCTGAAGGCGCTGGAGGGTGAGATCGCGGATCTCTCGCAGCGGCTGGAGACGCGGAAGCTGGTGGACCGGGCGAAGAGCATTCTGCAGACGGATTACGGGCTGTCGGAGCCTGCCGCGTTCCGCTGGATCCAGAAGACGTCGATGGATCGCCGGATGTCGATGCAGCAGCTGGCGGAGGCGCTGATCGAGGATGCCGAGGAGAAGAAGAAGTCGGCCGAGTAGGTCGTCGGCCGCCTGCACGAAAGGGCCCGCCCCGGATGTTCTTCCGTGGGCGGGCCCTTTCGCGTGGGCGGGTGCTCAGTCCTCGCCGAGGTAGGCCTTGCGGACCGACTCGTCGTGGAGGAGGTCGGCGCCGGTGCCGGAGAGGACGACCTTGCCGACCTCCATGACGTGGCCCTGGTCCGCGAGGGAGAGGGCGGCCTGGGCGTTCTGTTCGACGAGCAGGATCGTGGTGCCGGACGCCTTGAGTTCGACGATGGTCTCCATGATCTTCTGCATCATGATCGGGGAGAGTCCCATGGAGGGCTCGTCGAGCATGAGCAGTTTGGGCTGGGACATGAGGGCGCGTCCCATGGCGAGCATCTGCTGTTCGCCGCCCGAGAGGGTTCCGGCGGCCTGCTTGCGGCGTTCCCCGAGGATGGGGAAGAGGTCGTAGGCGCGCTGGATGTCCTTCTCGATGCCTGCCTTGTCGGTGCGCAGGAAGGCGCCGAGCTGGAGGTTCTCCGCGATGGTGAGGCGGGGGAAGATGTGGCGGCCCTCGGGGGAGTGGGCGAGGCCCAGTGCCACGATCTTGTGGGCGGGGATGCCGGCGAGGGGCTTCCCGTCGAAGAGGATCCGGCCGCCGGAGGGCTTGAGGAGGCCGGAGAGGGTGCGCAGGGTGGTGGTCTTGCCGGCGCCGTTGGTGCCGATGAGGGTGACGACCTGGCCGGCTTCGACGGTGAAGGAGATTCCCTTGACGGCTTCGATCTTGCCGTAGGCGACCCTGAGGTCTTCGACCTCGAGCAGTGCGGTCACTGGGTTTCCCCTTCTGTGCTGGTGGTGCGCTCCGCGTCGTCGGCCGCGGGGGCTTCGGCTGCGGTGGTGTCCGGTGTTTCCGCGGGTGTGCCTGCGTTCTCGGCGGTGTCCGCTTCGAAGGGGGTGCCGAGGTAGGCGGCGATGACGCGTTCGTCGCCCTGGACGACGGCGGGTGTGCCTTCGACGAGCTTCTCGCCCTGGACGAGGCAGGCGACGCGGTCGCAGAGGTTGAAGATGAAGCGCATGTCGTGCTCGATGACGAGTACGGCGATGCCCATGTCCCGGATGGCGAAGATGAGTTCTTCGGTGACGCGGGTTTCCTGCGGGTTCATGCCGGCGGTGGGCTCGTCCAGGAGGAGGAGGCCCGGGTCGCTGGCGAGTGCGCGCGCGATTTCCAGCTTGCGCTGGTCTCCGTAGGGGAGGTTGCGTGCGAGGTGGTCGGCCTTGTCCTGGAGGCCGATGAACTCGAGGAGTTCCATGGCGCGTGCGTGGGACGCGGCTTCGGCCCTCTTGAAGCCGGGGCCGCGCAGGAGGGCGGACCAGAGGCCTTCCTTGGTCCTGGTGTGGCGTCCGACGAGGACGTTTTCCAGGACGGTCATGTTGGCGAAGAGCCGGATGTTCTGGAAGGTGCGGGCGATTCCTGCCTGGGTGACGAGGTGGGGCTTGGGCGGCAGGACGGTGCCCTTGTAGCGGACCGTGCCCTCGGTGGGGACGTAGAGGCCGGTGAGGCAGTTGAAGAAGGTGGTCTTGCCGGCGCCGTTGGGGCCGATGAGTCCGACGATCTCGCCTGCGTTGACCTTGAGGTCGACGTCGCGTACGGCGGTGAGTCCGCCGAAGCGCATGGTGACGCCGGAGGCGTCGAGCACGGGTGTGGTGGTGGTCTGGGTGGTGGTCGTTTCGGTGGTGGTCGTCATGGTGTTCACGCCCCCGCCTTCACGGTGCCGACGCCGGAGTCGGGCAGTGTGCCCTCGGGTGTGTCGAGTTGGCCGGTCTCGTGGTATTCGAGCTGGGCGCGCCGGTTGGCGATGAGGCCTTCGGGGCGGAAGCGCATCAGCAGGATGAGTGCGAGGCCGAAGCCGAGGAGCTGGTAGTCCTGGAGGAACTGCAGCTTGGCGGGGATCATGTACAGGAGGGTCGCGCCGATCAGGGGTCCGCTGATGGTTCCCATGCCGCCGAGGATGACCGCGGCGAGGAGGAAGGCGGAGTTGGGCGGCACGGGGCCGGCGAAGACGTACATCTCCGGGACGACGGTGCTCTGTACGTGGGCCTGGACGGTTCCGGCGAGGCCGGCGAGGGTGGCGCCGAGGGCGAAGGCGATGAGTTTGACGCGGAAGCCGTTGATGCCCATGGCGGTGGCGGCGGTCTCGTCCTCGCGGATGGCGACCCAGGCGCGGCCGATGCGGGAGCTGCCGGCGCGGCTGAAGACGAGGACCACGAGGATCATCGCGAGCAGCATGAGCAGGTAGTAGTTGGCGTATCCGCCGAGTTCGATGCCGAGGATCGTGTGGGATTCGCCGAAGTCGTATCCGAAGAAGACGAGGTCGGGGATGTTGGGTACGCCGTTGGGGCCGTTGGTGATCTGGGGTCCGGAGACGCCGTCGAGGTTGCCGACGGTGATGCGGAAGATCTCGCCGAAGCCGAGGGTGACGATGGCGAGGTAGTCGCCGCGCAGGCGGAGTGTGGGTGCTCCGATGACGACGCCGAAGATCAGGGAGACGGCGGCTCCGGTGAGGACGGCGGCCCAGAAGGGGAAGTGGACGTCGAAGGCGGATGCGGTAGTGCCTGAGACGAGGGCGGCGGTGTAGGCGCCGACGCCGAGGAAGGCGACGTATCCGAGGTCGAGGAGTCCGGCGAGGCCGACGACGATGTTCAGCCCGAGTGCGACGGTCGCGAAGATGAGGATGTTGACCGCGATGAGGGTGTACTGGTCGGTGCTCTGGGTGAAGGGGAACGCCGCTGCGGAGACGAACGCGGCGGCTACGGCGATGGAGCGGTACTTGGTGGTGAGGGCGGAGAGCCGGGCCATGATGCCGGACTTGGCCAGGGCGCCGACGGCGAAGCCGGCGGTGATCATGTAGCCGGTGAAGAGTTCGGCGTATTCGGTGTCGATGCCGTAGGTGACGACGAAGAGGCCGGTCGCGAAGGCCGCGACGATGATGAGGATCTCGGCCCAGGAGGGGAGTTCCTTGGGGCGGGAGGCCTTGCGTGTGTCGTCGGGGAGCAGGAAGGCGACGAGAGGGATGGCGGAGGCGGCTGCCGCGACGTAGCCGCCGGGTTCCAGGTTGACGACTCCGCCGAGTTCGACCGCGATGGCGATGACGGTGAACCAGGTGGTGGCGAAGGCGCCGACGGCGAGGAACTGGAGGGCCTTGGTGGTGCCGGTGGGGGCGAGCCAGCGGAGGCCTCGGATGTCGAGGGAGGCGAGGGCGTACAGGAGTACGAGGGCGCCCGCGACGAGGGTGAGGACCTGGAGGCCGCCGGGGTAGCCGTAGACGGTGAGGTCGCCGGGGAACTCGTCGGTGTAGGTCCAGGACATGAAGGTGGCGGCGATGGTCGCGATGCCGCCGAGGGCGGTGAGGCGGCGCAGGCCGGTGGTCCGGGAGCCGGTGTCGGCGGGGGTGGGGACGGCGGCGGTGGTGGTGGTGTCGGTTGTCATGGTTCTCACGCCCGATCCGCGACGCGCTCGCCGAGCAGGCCTTGTGGCCTGACGAGGAGGACGACGATGAGAAGTACGAATGCCCAGACGTTGGCCCAGGCGCCGCCGCCGAGCTGCTGCATGCCGGGGATCTCTTCGATGTAGGCGATGGAGAGGGCTTCGGCGAGGCCGAGGACGACTCCGCCGACCATGGCGCCGTAGATGTTGCCGATGCCTCCGAGGACGGCGGCGGTGAAGGCCTTGAGTCCGAGGAGGAAGCCCATCTCGAAGTTGATCTGGCCCTTGTCGAGTCCGTAGGCGACGGCTGCGATGGCGGCGAACGCGGCACCGATGGCGAAGGCCATCACGATGATGCGGTCGGTGTTGATGCCCATGAGCTTGGCCGTGTCGGGGTCCTGTGCGGTGGCCTGCATGGCGCGGCCGCTGCGGCTCTTGGCGACGAACATGCCGAGGGCGAGCATGCACAGGGGGGCGAGGACGAGGATGAAGGCGTCGGCGCGCTGGAGGTAGAGGTTGTCGAAGATCTTGAACGACTCGCCCTTGAACTCCGGGAAGCTGCGCGGCTTCTTCGCGTCGGGGTAGAAGCCCCAGACAAGCTGCTGGAGGACGATCGAGAGGCCGATCGCGGTGATGAGGGGTGCCAGCCGTGGTGCGCCGCGCAGGGGGCGGTAGGCGAAGCGTTCCGCGGCCGTCGCCACGGCGACGGAGGCGATGGCGCCTCCGATGATCATGAGGGGTATGACCACCATGAGCGAGGTTCCGCTGGGGAGCGCGAGGTAGGTGGTGAGGGCGCCGAAGCCCCCGATCATGAAGATCTCGCCGTGGGCGAAATTGATGAGCTGGACGATGCCGTACACCATGGTGTACCCGATGGCTATGAGGCCATAGAGCGCGCCGAGTGCGAGGCCGTTCGCCAGCTGTTGCGGCAGTTCGTTCACCGCAGTGCCTCCGATGAGCTTGTCGGATATGACACCGCGCGAGGGCGCTGTTTGCGCCCTCGCGCGGTCAGGAGCGTGTGCTGGGGTGGTGCTGGTCGGTCAGTCCTCGAACGTGGCGCTCTTGACGTCCTTCCAGGCGCCCTTCTGGACCTCGTAGACGGTGAGCTGCTTGTTGGTGGTGTCACCGAACTCGTCGAAGGAGACCTTGCCGGTCACGCCGTCGAAGGAGACCTTGGCCATGGCCTCGGTGACCTTGGCGCGGGCGTCCTCGGGGAGCTTGCCGTCGTTGTCGGCGACGACGGCCTTGACGGCCTGGATGATGGCCCATCCGGCGTCGTAGGAGTAGCCGCCGTAGGCCGCGAACGGGTCCTTGTAGCCGCCGGCGTTGTAGTCGGCGATGAACTGCTTGGCCGTCGGGAGGGCCTCGACGGGGTAGCCGACGGAGGTGGCGAAGTCGCCGTCGTTGGCCTCACCGGAGGCGCTGATGAAGGCGGGGTCGTAGATGCCGTCGCCGCCCATGGTGGGGATCTTGGCGCCGGTCTTCTTGATCTGGTCGGAGAGCAGGCCGCCCTCGGGGTACTGGCCGCCGTAGTAGACGGAGTCGGCGCCGGAGGTCTTGACCTTGTCGGCGGTGCTGGAGAAGTCGGTCTCCTTGACCGTGACGTGGTCGGTGCCGACGACCTTGCCGCCGAGGCGCTCGAACTCCGCGGAGAAGATGGCGGCGAGGCCGGCGCCGTAGGTCTGCTTGTCGTCGACGACGTAGACCTTCTTCTTCTTGGCGTCGTTGTACAGGTACTGGGCGGCGAACTTGCCCTGGACGACGTCGGTGGCGCAGGTGCGGAAGTACGTCTTGAAGACGCGCTTGGAGTCGCCCTTGCCCCAGTTGTCGCCCTGGCTGAGGGCGGGGTTGGTGTTGGCGGGGGAGACCTGGGCCATGTCGGCCTTCTCGAAGACACCCTGCATGGACTGGGCGACGCCGGAGTTCAGGGGGCCGACGGCGCCGATGACTTCCTTGGTGCCGACGAGCTTGGTGGCGTTGGCCTGTCCGGAGGCGGGGACGGCCTGGTCGTCGAGGGCTTCGATCTTGAACTCGATGCCGGGGACCTCGTTGTTCTTGTTCGCGGTCTTGGCCGCGAGGTCCACGGAGTTCTTGATGCCCTGGCCGAGGGCGGAGAGGGATCCGGTCAGCGGGGCGTCGACGCCGATGACGACGGTGGTCTTGCTGTCGCCACCCTTGTCGCCCTTGCCGTTGTCGTCGCGCGACCCGCAGGCGGTGAGCGTGAGGGCACCGGTGGTGAGCACTGCTGTGAGGATGATCAAAGAACGGTGTCGCACGAAAGGTCCTTTCCCTGGCGCGGCCTCCTCTGCATGAGGTGCCGTAACGATCGCCGGGCCGTACTGGCCGATACAGGGCCGTGCAGCAGACGCGCCCGGCGGCGCGGTGACTGGCCGTGACTCTAAGGGCAGGTGAGGGGGTGCGGGACGGGTCCGCTGATGATGTGACTGTCTTGTTATGCCGTGGGGAAGGCTTGGTGGTCACTGTGTGGACATGTACCGCTTTCCGGCGGGTGGCGCGGTGACCGCATCGTGAGAACGCGCAGCTCTGCTAAGGGGCTTGGGGTGATCTTGGTGCTGTCACGCGAATGGGGCGCATGGGACGCGAGGGGCGTCGGCGCGATGCGCGCGCACGTGGCGCGTGAGCTTTTTCGTGTATTGCACACATGTTACGGAGTGTTACATCCGTGGGAGGTGTTTGAAGATCCTCATGGGGCGGTGTGACCGGTGAAGTGGCTCATGGAACGACATGGGCGGTCAAGGGTGTTGACCGTGCGTGTCCGCCAACTTCGGTGTTTTGCTTCGGATATGGGGCTGCCCGGTCCGGAATGCGGTGCGTTTTCCGGCCGGGCAGTGGGGTGTCGGGAGCGTTCGGTCAGCCCGCGTCGGGGCGGGGCGCGTCGCGGAGCAGGCAGGTGAGCCGGGCGGTGCAGACGCGCTTGTCGTGCTCGTCGGTGATGACGATCTCGTACGTGGCGGTGGTGCGGCCGCGGTGGACGGGGGTGGCGACTCCGGTCACGAGGCCGCTGCGGGCGCCGCGGTGGTGGGTGCAGTTCAGGTCGACGCCGACGGCGATCCGGGTGGCGCCGCCGTGGAGCATCGTGCCGACGGAGCCGAGGGTCTCGGCGAGGACGGCCGAGGCGCCGCCGTGGAGCAGTCCGTAGGGCTGGGTGTTGCCTTCGACGGGCATGGTGCCCACGACGCGCTCGGCCGAGGCCTCGACGATCCTGACGCCCATGCGCTCGCCGAGGTGTCCCGCCGAGAAGAGGGCGGGGAGGTCGACGCCGAGTGCCGCGTACTCGTCGATGATCTCCTGGGGGAACGTGGGTGCGGTGTGCTCGCCCATGGGTCCGGCTCCGATCGTGTGCTCGTCCGTTGCTGTGTGCACTGTTCTTATCAGACGGCTGAGCGTGCGCTTAGGGCCGCGGGTGCCCGGGGGCCGGGTACCGGCCCCCGGGGTGCCTCAGGCGGTCTCGAACCGGACGACGACCGACTTGCTGGCGGGGGTGTTGCTGGTGTCCGCGGTCGCGTCGAGCGGGACGAGGACGTTCGTCTCCGGGTAGTAGGCGGCGGCGCAGCCCCGCGCGGTGGGGTAGTGGACGACGCGGAAGCCGGGGGCGCGGCGCTCGACGCCGTCCTTCCACTCGCTGACGAGGTCGGTGTAGGAGCCGTCGGCGAGGCCGAGGGCGCGGGCGTCCTCGGGGTTGACCATGACGATGCGGCGGCCGCCCTTGATGCCGCGGTAGCGGTCGTCGAGGCCGTAGATCGTGGTGTTGTACTGGTCGTGCGAGCGCAGGGTCTGGAGCAGCAGCCTGCCCTCGGGGAGTTCGGGGTACTCGACGGGGGCGGCGGTGAAGTTGGCCTTGCCGGTGGCGGTGGGGAAGCGGCGTTCGTCACGGGGGGCGTGGGGGAGGGTGAATCCGCCGGGCCGGGCGACGCGGGCGTTGAAGTCCTCGAAGCCGGGCACGACGCGGGAGATGCGGTCGCGGATCGTCCCGTAGTCCTTCTCGAAGTCCTCCCAGGGCGTGGTGGAGGCGGGGCCGAGGACGGCGCGGGCGAGGCGGGCGACGATCGCGGGTTCGGAGAGCAGGTGGGGGCCCGCGGGGGTGAGGTTGCCGCGTGAGGAGTGGACCATGCCCATGGAGTCCTCGACGGTGACGAACTGCTTCCCGCCGGCCTGCACGTCCTTGTCGGTGCGGCCGAGGGTGGGCAGGATCAGGGCGCGGGTGCCGGTGACGGCATGCGAGCGGTTGAGTTTCGTGGAGACGTGGACGGTGAGCCGCGCGCGGCGCATCGCGGCCTCGGTGACGGTGGTGTCGGGGGTGGCGGCGACGAAGTTGCCGCCCATGGCGAAGAAGACCTTGGCGTCGCCGTCGCGGAGCGCCTGGATGGACCGTACGACGTCGTAGCCGTGGTGGCGCGGCGAGGTGATGCCGAACTCCCGGTCGAGGGCGTCGAGGAAGGCGGGGGCGGGGCGTTCGAAGATGCCCATGGTGCGGTCGCCCTGGACGTTGGAGTGGCCGCGCACGGGGCAGACGCCCGCGCCGGGCCTGCCGATGTTGCCGCGCAGGAGGAGGAAGTTGACCACCTCGCGGATGGTGGGCACGGAGTGCTTGTGCTGGGTCAGGCCCATGGCCCAGCAGACGATGGTGCGTTCGGACGCGAGCACCATGGCGAGTGCCTGCTCGATGGCGTCCCGGTCGAGGCCGGTGGCGGCGAGGGTCTCGTCCCAGTCCGCCGCGCGGGCGGCCTCGGCGAAGTCCTCGTAGCCGTGGGTGTGCGCGTCGACGAACGCGGTGTCGACGGCCCCGTCCGCCTCGATGATCATCTTGTTGAGGAGGCGGAAGAGGGCCTGGTCGCCGCCGATGCGGATCTGGAGGAACAGGTCGGTGAGCTCGGCGCCCTTGAGCATGCCGCGGGCGGTCTGCGGGTTCTTGAACCGTTCGAGACCGGCCTCGGGCAGCGGGTTCACCGAGATGATCTTCGCGCCGGAGGACTTCGCCTGTTCCAGGGCGGACAGCATCCGGGGGTGGTTGGTGCCGGGGTTCTGGCCGGCGACGATGATCAGGTCGGCCCGGTGGAGGTCTTCGAGGCTGACACTGCCCTTGCCGATACCGATCGTCTCGGTGAGCGCCGAGCCGGAGGACTCGTGGCACATGTTGGAACAGTCGGGCAGGTTGTTGGTGCCGAACTCCCGGGCGAACAACTGCAGGAGGAACGCGGCCTCGTTGCTGGTGCGGCCGGAGGTGTAGAAGAGCGCCTCGTCGGGGGAGGCGAGCGCGGTGAGCTCCTCGGCGATGATCGCGAAGGCGCGCTCCCAGGTCACGGCCTCGTACCGGTCGGCGCCCTCGGGCAGGTACACGGGCTGGGTGATGCGCCCCTGCTGGCCGAGCCAGTAGCCGCTGCGGGTCGCGAGATCGGCGACGGGGTGGGCGGCGAAGAAGTCGGGGGTGACCCGGCGCAGCGTCGCCTCCTCGGCGACGGCCTTGGCGCCGTTCTCGCAGAATTCGGCGGTGTGCCGCTTGTCGCCCTCGGGCCAGGCACAGCCGGGGCAGTCGAAGCCGTCCTTCTGGTTGACCTTGAGGAGGGTCTGCGCGGTGCGGCGCACGCCCATCTGCTGCTGCGCGATGCGCAGGGTGTGGGCGACGGCCGGTAGCCCTGCGGCGGCGTGCTGGGCCCCTTCGACGTGCGGTGCGTCCTGGACCGGGTCACCGGTCGGGGGCTTGGTGGCCATGGTGCTCCCCTTCGAGCGCTTGCTGGCGCGGGCTCGTCCGGGCGGCGTCCCGGCGCGTCCTCCCGCGCTTCCACTGTCCTTCGATCCTGTCATGCACGTGGGCCGGGGCGGCGGGTGGGAACGGGGGGTTCCCGGCGGCGGGGGCCGAGCGGCGCCCGAGCCGGGGACGAGCGGCGGCCGGTCCGGATTGTCGGTGGTACGTGGCAGGATCGGGGGCGTGGCTGAGACGGCATCGAAGAAGACGGCAGACAACCGACCGCGCCTGCTCCTCATGGACGGGCACTCCCTGGCGTACCGGGCGTTCTTCGCCCTGCCCGCGGAGAATTTCACGACGGCGACGGGGCAGCCGACGAATGCCGTGTACGGCTTCATGTCGATGCTGGCGAACACGCTGCGCGACGAGGCGCCCACGCATTTCGCGGTGGCGTTCGACGTGTCCCGCAAGACCTGGCGTGCGCAGGAGTTCCCCGAGTACAAGGCGAACCGCTCCAAGACCCCGGACGAGTTCAAGGGGCAGGTCGAGCTGATCGGCGAGCTGCTGGACGCGATGCGCGCGGACCGGTTCGCGGTGGACGGGTTCGAGGCGGACGACGTCATCGCGACGCTGGCCACACAGGCCGAGGCGGCGGGCTTCGAGGTCCTGATCGTCACGGGGGACCGGGACTCCTTCCAGCTGATCACGGACAACGTGACGGTGCTGTACCCGACGAAGGGCGTCTCCGAGCTGACGCGCTTCACCCCGGAGAAGGTCGAGGAGAAGTACGGCCTCACGCCCGCCCAGTACCCGGACTTCGCGGCGCTGCGCGGTGACCCCTCGGACAACCTTCCGGGCATTCCCGGCGTGGGGGAGAAGACCGCGGCGAAGTGGATCAACCAGTTCGGTTCCTTCGCGGAGCTGGTCGAGCGGGCCGACGAGGTCAAGGGCAAGGCCGGCCAGAACTTCCGCGACCATCTGGACGCGGTGAAGATGAACCGTGTGCTGACCGAGATGGTCCGCGACGTGGAGCTGCCGAAGGTCCCCTCCGAGCTGGAGCGCGCCCCCTACGACCGCACGGCGGTCACCGGTGTGCTGGACGTCCTGGAGATCCGCAACCCGAGCCTGCGCGAGCGGCTCCTCGCCGTCGACCCCGGTGCGGAGGAGGCGGCGCCGCCGGAGCCGGCGGCCGGTATCGACCTGGACGGCGCGGTGCTGGGAGCGGGCGAGGTCGCCCCGTGGCTGGAGGAGCACGGCGGGCAGCCCCTCGGGGTGATGACGGTGGACACCTGGTCGCTGGGCGTCGGCACGGTCACGGAGATCGCGCTCGCCGCCGCCGACGGGTCCGCGGCCTGGCTGGACCCGGCGGCTCTCGACGAGTCGGACGACCGGGCGTTCGCCGCCTGGGCCGCGGACCCGGAGCGCCCCAAGGTCATGCACAACGCCAAGAACGCCCTGCGGGTCTTCCCCGAGCAGGGCTGGCGGCTGGACGGCATCACCATGGACACCGCCCTGGCCGCGTATCTCGTGAAGCCGGGCCGCCGCTCCTTCGCGCTGGACGCGCTGACCGTCGAGTACCTCGGCCGCGAGCTGGCGCCGGCCGCTTCGGCCGACGGGCAGCTCGCCTTCGGCGCGGACGACCGCGCCGAGGCCGACGCCCTGATGGCGCAGGCACGGGCCGTGCTGGACCTCGGTGAGGCCTTCACCGAACGGCTGCGGGAGGTCGGTGCCACCGAGCTGCTGCACGACATGGAACTGCCCACGTCGATCATGCTGGCCCGCCTGGAGCGGCACGGCATCGCCGCGGACCGCGCCCATCTGGAGGGCATGGAGCAGCAGTTCGCGGGCTCGGTGCAGCAGGCGGTGAAGGAGGCGCACGCCTCGGTGGGACGGGAGTTCAACCTCGGCTCGCCCAAGCAGCTCCAGGAGATCCTCTTCGGCGAGCTGGCCCTGCCCAAGACGAAGAAGACGAAGACGGGCTGGACGACCGACGCCGACGCCCTGGCCTGGCTGGCCGCGCAGACCGAGCATGACCTGCCGGTCCTCATGCTGCGCCACCGGGAGCAGGCGAAGCTGCGGGTCACGGTCGAGGGCCTGATCAAGACGATCGGTGCGGACGGCCGCATCCACACCACGTTCAACCAGACGGTCGCGGCGACCGGCCGGCTCTCCTCGACCGACCCCAACCTGCAGAACATCCCCGTGCGTACGGACGAGGGCCGTGCGATCCGCAGGGGCTTCGTCGTCGGCGAGGGCTTCGAGACGCTGATGACGGCCGACTACAGCCAGATCGAACTCCGGGTCATGGCACACCTCTCCGAGGACGCCGGGCTGATCGAGGCGTTCAACTCGGGCGAGGACCTGCACACGACGGTCGCCTCACAGGTGTTCGGCGTGGAGAAGACGGCCGTCGACGCCGAGATGCGCCGCAAGATCAAGGCGATGTCGTACGGACTGGCCTACGGGCTCTCCGCGTTCGGCCTCTCCCAGCAGCTGAACATCGAGGCCGGCGAGGCCCGCGGGCTGATGGACACCTACTTCCAGCGGTTCGGCGGAGTGCGCGACTACCTGCGCCGGGTCGTCGAGGAGGCCAGGTCCACGGGCTACACCGAGACGGTCTTCGGCCGCCGCCGGTATCTCCCCGACCTCAACAGCGACAACCGCCAGCGCCGCGAGACGGCCGAGCGGATGGCGCTCAACGCCCCCATCCAGGGCACGGCCGCCGACATCGTCAAGGTCGCCATGCTCAACGTGGACCGTGCGCTGACGAAGGCGCGGCTGACGTCACGGATGCTGCTCCAGGTCCACGACGAAATCGTCCTGGAGATCGCGAAGGGTGAGCGGGACCGGGTCGAGGAGATCCTGCGCCGCGAGATGTCCACGGCGGTCGAACTCCGCGCACCACTGGACGTCTCGGTCGGCGTCGGCACGGACTGGGAGACCGCCGCGCACTGACGTCTCAGCCGGCGTCCCGGCCGGCCGGACCGGTCCGTGCGGTCTCCGCACCGGGCCCCTCCGGCCGGCCGGCGTCTGTCCGCCGCCCGCGCAGCCGCATCCACGCCCCGTAGAGCACCAGGCCGGCCGCCAGGCCCGCCCCGGCCCCGAAGCAGGCCGTCGGGACGAGGTCCAGAGGGCTGCCGATCCGCTCGGAACGGGCGTACCAGCGGGCGCACCGGTGGACGGCGCCGAGCAGGGCGCACAGGGCGAGGAACGAGCACACACCCAGGCGTTCGGCCCGGCTAAGCACCGGCACGCACTCCGGCCGGGGCGCGGGCCCGGCGCTCCGCAGCCCCGAGTGCACGAAGAACGCGAGCACCGCCGCGGCCACCGCCGAACTGCCGTACTGGACGATCTGGAACACGGGGAAGCCGCCGGCGCTCCGGCCGAGGACGGGGATCAGCTCCGTGCCCCACCGGTCGTGATGGGTGAAGGCGTCCCACACGACGTGGGTGCCCGAGCCGATGACCGCGGACACGGCGAACCACGCCGCCGTAGGCAGGATCGGGCAGTCCGGCTCCCACCGCCGCCCCCGTACGAAGCCGTGGACGCGTCCCTGCGACGCCCCGGGCAGCAGTGCGACGAGGGGTTCGCGCAGCAGCAGCCACAGGGCGACCAGGACGCCGGTGACGAGGACGTCGACGCTGAACACCCCCCACGCCGCGTGTGTCACCTCGCCGAACTCCATCGCCCCCGGGACGATGCTGTCCGCGTAGTAGGCCGAGTCCGGTGCGAACGACCCCGCGACGAGCGCGGATGCGACCAGAGGACCCCGGCCGCTCCCGGACCGGCGGACACCCGGGAGAACTGCGGCGGCATGGCTGAGCGTGAACGGCATGGCGGCAAGTATGCGGGTGAGCACACGTCATCCGTCCCGGGTGAAGCGACGACTTGGCGACGCGAAGCTGAAGAAACGGTGAGAACCGGTGGGGGGCCGGTGTCCGGGCAGCGGGAGTTGCCGTAGGGTCGCCTGAGTCCTCGCGCTGGGGAGCGCGGGCAGCCGTCGACGGGGAGGGACCGACACGTATGGCAGCGCAATTCGGCCGCAGGCTGCGCAGGGGGGCCACGACCACCGCGGTGGCGGCGGCAGCCGTGGCGGCCCTGTCCGCCTCGCAGGCTCCCGCGGCACCTCAGCCCGACAGCGCCGGCGACCAGACGGCGGCCGGTACGGCACCCTCCGGTGACAGCGCAGCCACCGGCAACTCCCCCTACCACACGGACCTTCCGCCGCTCGTCACTCCGGACAAGCCCGGGGCGTCGTCGAATCTCCCGGTGACCGGCAGCGCCGAATCAGGGATACCCGCCTCGATCCTGGCGGCCTACAAGAAGGCCGAGCAGGGTCTCGCGAGCACCGACGCCGCGTGCCGGCTGCCCTGGCAGCTCCTGGCGGCCATCGGCAAGGTCGAGTCGGGCCAGGCCCGCGGCGGCAAGGTCGACGCGAACGGCACGACCTTCTCCCCGATCCTCGGCCCCGCCCTCAACGGCCAGGGCTTCGCGCTGATCAAGGACACCGACGGCGGTGCGTACGACGGGGACTCGACCCACGACCGTGCGGTCGGCCCGATGCAGTTCATCCCGTCCACCTGGGAGACCTGGGGCCAGGACGGCAACGGCGACGGACGCAAGGACCCCAACAACATCTACGACGCGGCGCTGGCCGCCGGGCGCTACCTCTGCGCCGGCGACCGCGACCTGTCGCTCGCCCCGGACCTCGACCGGGCGGTGCTGAGCTACAACCACTCGCAGGAGTACCTGCGCACGGTGCGCTCCTGGTTCGACTTCTACAACCGGGGCACCCACGAGGTCCCCGACGGCACCGGCGTCCTCCCGGTGGGCACGAGCGGCGGCGCCACGACCCCGCCGGTCACACCCCCGTCCGGGCAGGGCGGCGGCAGCACACCTCCGCCGAGCAGCGGCCCGAAGCCGCCGGCGCACAACGGTGGCGGCAAGCCCCCGGGCACCGGCCCCTCGACGCCCCCTCCGACGACGCCCCCTCCGACGACGCCGCCCACCACGCCGCCCGCACAGCCGACCCTCGGCAGCCTGGAGAACGCGGGTACGGCACCTCTGAAGGCCACCGCGGGCGACGCGTTCGCACAGCGCGTCAAGGTCCGTGCGAGGAACACCCTCGGCGCCCCGCTCGCCAAGGCGCCGGTCACGTTCACCGTCGTCGGCGACACGGACGCCCGCTTCGCCGGCGGCCGGACCATGGTCACCGCCAGCACCGGAAGCGACGGCACCGTCACCGCGCCGCTCCTGACGGCGGGTGAGAAGACCGGCGAGTTCAAGGTGACGGCCGTCGCCGGCACCGTCAAACCGCGCACCCTCACCTACACGGCGAGCGTCACCGCGCGGCAGGCGGACGCCCTCGCACGGACCGACGACACGGCACTGACGGCCGCTCCGGGCGCCCGGTTCGCCGACCGGGTCCAGGTCCGGGCGACCTACCGGGACAAGGGGCTCGCGGACACCGCCGTCACCGCCACGATGATCACGGACGCGGAGACGCCCGCCGAGAACGACAAGGGACCGCACTTCAAGGACGCGGACGGCAAGGCCGTACGCACCCTGGACCTGACCACCGGCGCCGACGGGCTCCTGGAGCTCCCGGAGATCTACGCCGACGACGTCGAGGGCACCTTCAAGCTGCGGCTCACCACGGCGAACGGCGTCACCCTGGTCGTCGAGCTGAAGGTCGTGGCCGCCCCGGCGGCCTGATCCGCGAGGACACGGGGGCGCCCGGCTCCACCGCCGGGCGCCCCCGGCCGTTCTCCGGTACGCCCCCGGGGCGGGCCGCACCGGGGCCCGGCGGCATCCTGTGCCGCCTACTCCCGGCGCAGCCGCGCCGAGGTGAAGCGGGTCGCCTCCGTCGTCGCCGGGTCCTCCGGCCACGGGTGCTTCGGGTAGCGGCCCCGCAGCTCCGCCCGCACGCTCCGGTACCCCTCCCGCCAGAACGACGCCAGGTCCGCCGTCACCGCGGCGGGCCGGCCCGCGGGCGACAGCAGGTGGACCAGGAGGGGCACCCCGGAGACCCGGGGCGTCTCCCGCAGCCCGAAGAGCTCCTGGAGCTTCACCGCGAGCACGGGCTGCTCACCGGCGTAGTCGAGACGGATCCTGGAGCCGCTCGGCACCTCGATCCGCTCCGGGGCGAGTTCGTCGAGCCGGGCCGCGTCCCCCGTCGACCACGGCAGGAGCCTGCGCAGCGCCTGCCCCGCGTCGATCCGCCCCAGATCCGCGCGGCGCCCGGCCCGCGACAGCTCCGGCTCCAGCCACTCGTCGGCACGCGCGAGCAGCGCCTCGCCGGACACGTCGGGCCACGGCGCGCCGAGCACGCGGTGCAGGAACGCGAGCCGCAACCGCAGCTGTTCGGCGTCCCTGCTCCACCGCAGGAGCCCGGGGCCCTCGCGGCGCAGGCCCGCCAGCAGCGCCCCGCGCACCAGCTCCGGCGCCGGCCGGCGCAGGGAGCGCACCGACAGGTCGATCGCGCCCAGGCGTTCCACGGACCGCGCCACGACGTCGCCGTCCGCCCAGCGGACCTCCTCGCCGGAGAACCGCAGGTGCCCGGCCGCCAGCCGGGCCGTGTCCTCGTCGATGACGGCCGCCATGCGCACCCTCGCGGAGGCCGCGTGGGCCGGCCGGTCGGCGACCGCGACGGCCAGCCACGGGGCGCTGCGCAGCCGCGAGCCGGTACCCGGCTCGGCGCCCGTCCCCGACGCCATCAGGAAGGCCCCGTCGCCCCGGGCGCGCGCCACGCGCTCCGGGAACGCCAGCGCCGCGACCAGACCCGCCGCGGCGTCGTCCGTACCGCTCGCGTCGTCCTTCCCCGGGCCGGAGGACCGCGACAGCCGCCGCACCTCCTGCCGCCACCGCGCGGCGTACGCGTCCCCGCCCCGCCGCGCCGTGCGCAACGCGTGTGCCAGGTCGTCGCCGTACTCGCGCGGAGGCTCCTCGCTCAGCAGGGCCACGACCTCCGCCGCCCGGCGCGCGCCCACCTCCCGCGTGCCGTCCAGGAGGGCGCGGGCCAGCCGGGGGTGCAGACCGAGCCGGGACATCCGTACGCCCCGGTCCGTCGCCCGGCCCGCGGAGTCCACCGCGCCGACCGCACTCAGCACCTCGCGCGCCGCGCCCATCGCCCCGGCGGGCGGGGCGTCCAGGAGCGCGAGCCCGGAGGCGTCCGGGTCGCCCCAGCACGCCGCCTGCAGCGCGAACGCCGCCAGGTCGGCCACCTTGATCTCGGGGGAGGGGTAGGCGGCCAGCCTCCCGTCCTCCGCCGCGTCCCAGCAGCGGTACACCGTGCCCGGGGCCTCACGCCCCGCGCGGCCCGCGCGCTGGCGGCCTGCGGCCCGTGACGCCCGTACGGTCGTCAGCGCGCTCAGCCCCCGCGCGTGGTCGGTGCGCGGCTCCCTGGCCAGCCCCGCGTCCACGACGACCCGCACCCCGGGCACCGTCAGGGACGACTCGGCTACGGACGTGGCCAGGACCACCCGGCGCCCGCCCGACGACCCCGCGAGCACGGCGTCCTGCACCGCCGCCGGGGCGCGGCCGTGCACCTGGAGGATCTCGGCCCCCGCCCCGGCGAGCATCCCGGCGACGCGGGCGATCTCCCCGACGCCGGGCAGGAAGCACAGCACGTCGCCGTCCCGCTCGGCGAGGGCGCGGCGCACCACGGCGGCCACATGCGTCAGCAGGGCCGGGTCGGTCCTCATCCCGTGCGGCGGCCGCACCGGCGCGGACGGCGGCGCCCACACCACCTCCACCGGATGGGCCACCCCCTGCGCCTCCACGACCGGGGCGTCGCCCAGCAGCCGTGCCCAGCCCTCCGCGTCCGTGGTCGCCGACGCCGCGACCAGCCGGAGCTCCGGCCTGATCGTCCCGCGTACGTCGAGGAGGAAGGCCGCGGCCGTGTCCGCGTCCAGGTGGCGTTCGTGGCACTCGTCGATGACCACCACATCGGTGCCGGCCAGCTCCTGGTCGCGCTGCAGGCGCTGGAGCAGCACACCCGTGGTCACGACCTCCACCACGGTCCCGGGCCCCACCACCCGCTCCCCGCGCACCGTGAACCCGACCCGGCCGCCGGGCTGCTCGCCGAGCAGCCACGCCATCCGCCGCGCCGCCGCCCGGGCCGCGATCCGGCGCGGTTCGGCGACGAGCACACGGCGGGCGGGTCCGTCCCCGGTCAGGCCGGCGAGCACCAGGGGCACGAGGGTCGTCTTGCCGGTCCCCGGCGGGGCGCAGAGCACCGCGGAACCGTGCTCGTCGAGCGCCAGTTCCAGCGCGGGCACAGCGGTGCGGACGGGCAGCCGGTCCAGGGCGTCGCTACGGATCACGCCCCCAGTCTCGTACGCCGTGCCCGCGAGGCCGGCGGCCGGTGCCGCAGGCGGGTCCGCCGGCGCCTGCGGATGCCTCAGCCGGCCCGCCCGTCCCGCTCGCAGACGAAGATCGCGGTCCCGGGGATCAGGCTGCCGCGCAGCGGGGACCAGCCGCCCCACTCCTGGTGGTTCCAGGCGGGCCACTCCGGCTCCACCAGGTCGAGCAGGCGGAAACCGCCCGCCACCACGTCCCGCACGCGGTCGCCGAGCGTCCTGTGGTGCTCCACGTACACGGCGTCACCCGCCTCGTCCTGCTCGACGTACGGCACCCGGTCGAAGTAGGAGGCCGCGACGGAGAGGCCCTCGGGCCCCGGTTCGTCGGGGAAAGCCCAGCGGATCGGGTGGGTGACGGAGAAGACCCAGCGCCCGCCGGGCCGCAGCACCCGGTGCACCTCCCGGAACACCTGCACCGGATCGGCGACGAAGGGCACCGCGCCGTAGGCGGAGCAGGCCAGGTCGAAGGAGCCGTCGCGGAAGGGGAGCCGGCCCGCGTCGGCCTCCACCAGGGGGACGTCGCCGCCGATGCGGAGGGCGTGCTGGAGCTGCCGGTGGGAGAGGTCCAGGGCCACCGGCCTGGCCCCCTGCGCGGCGAGCCAGCGGGAGCACTGGGCCGCCCCCGCGCCGATCTCCAGGACGTCGAGCCCCTTCAGGGCGGCTGCGGGCCCCAGCAGCGCGGCCTCGGCCTCGTCCAGGCCCTCCGGGCCCCAGACGAAGCGGTCGTCGCCGAGGAAGGCCCCGTGGTCGCTCTGGTACTCGTCGGCGTTGCGGTCCCACCAGCCGCGGTTCGCCCGGCTGCTCTCGGCCCCGCCGGCCTCCCGGCGGGTTGCTTCGGGTTCGGACCCGTGGATGTCTTGGCTCATCGTGCCCGTCGTTGTAGTTTGCCTTCACCCGCTGCGCGCGGTGCCTCCACGGACCGTACGGGTGAGTACGCCCGCGTGCGCGCGACACTTCTCCGCGGCCGATGTGGCCTCGGTGAACGTGAGTTGTGCCGGGAATGGGGCGTTCTGCCCCGGGTGTGCGCCTTCGCGCATTGACCCTGTCCGGCTGCCCCCGTATGCTACAAGTTGCGCTGCGAGCCTGCGCGCCTCAGACCTAGCAGGCCGCGCTCGCGTCTGTTGCTGTCCCCTCGGTTGTCGAGGCGCCTTTCCGGAAACGGGCAGGTGCTTTCCCGGCTGTCCGGCTTCCGCAGAGGCGATACGGGCTTTCGGCGTAGCAGTACCTACGACTCACTGTCCGTACCGGAGCCCTTTCCCACATGACGAGCAGCACCGAGACCACCGCCACCACTCCGCAGGTTGCGGTCAACGACATCGGCGACGCGGACGCGTTCCTCGCGGCGATCGACGAGACGATCAAGTACTTCAACGACGGCGACATCGTTGACGGCGTCATCGTCAAGGTTGACCGGGACGAGGTCCTCCTCGACATCGGTTACAAGACCGAAGGCGTCATCCCGAGCCGCGAGCTCTCGATCAAGCACGACGTCGACCCGAACGAGGTCGTCAAGGTCGGCGACGAGATCGAGGCCCTGGTTCTCCAGAAGGAGGACAAGGAAGGCCGCCTGATCCTCTCGAAGAAGCGCGCTCAGTACGAGCGTGCCTGGGGCACCATCGAGAAGATCAAGGAAGAAGACGGCATCGTCACCGGTACCGTCATCGAGGTCGTCAAGGGTGGTCTCATCCTCGACATCGGCCTCCGTGGCTTCCTCCCGGCGTCGCTCGTCGAGATGCGTCGCGTCCGCGACCTCCAGCCCTACGTGGGCAAGGAGCTCGAGGCCAAGATCATCGAGCTGGACAAGAACCGCAACAACGTGGTCCTGTCCCGCCGTGCCTGGCTCGAGCAGACCCAGTCCGAGGTCCGCCAGACGTTCCTCACGACCCTCCAGAAGGGTCAGGTCCGCTCCGGCGTCGTCTCCTCGATCGTCAACTTCGGTGCCTTCGTGGACCTGGGTGGCGTCGACGGTCTCGTGCACGTCTCCGAGCTGTCCTGGAAGCACATCGACCACCCCTCCGAGGTCGTCGAGGTCGGCCAGGAGGTCACCGTCGAGGTCCTCGACGTCGACATGGACCGCGAGCGCGTCTCGCTGTCGCTCAAGGCGACGCAGGAAGACCCGTGGCAGCAGTTCGCCCGCACGCACCAGATCGGGCAGGTCGTTCCCGGTAAGGTCACCAAGCTCGTTCCGTTCGGTGCGTTCGTGCGCGTCGACGAGGGCATCGAGGGTCTGGTCCACATCTCCGAGCTGGCCGAGCGCCACGTGGAGATCCCGGAGCAGGTCGTCCAGGTCAACGACGAGATCTTCGTCAAGGTCATCGACATCGACCTCGAGCGCCGTCGCATCAGCCTCTCGCTGAAGCAGGCCAACGAGGCCTTCGGTGGGGACCCGGCCTCGGTCGAGTTCGACCCGACCCTGTACGGCATGGCCGCGTCCTACGACGACCAGGGCAACTACATCTACCCCGAGGGCTTCGACCCCGAGACCAACGACTGGCTCGAGGGCTTCGAGTCGCAGCGTGAGGTCTGGGAGACGCAGTACGCCGAGGCGCAGCAGCGCTTCGAGCAGCACCAGGCCCAGGTCATCAAGTCCCGCGAGGCCGACGAGGCCGCTGCGGCCGAGGGCGCTGCAGCCCCGGCCGGCGCTGCCCCGGCCGCCTCCGGCGGCAGCGGTGGCGGCGGCGGCTCGTACTCCTCGGAGTCCGCGGACAACTCCGGCGCCCTGGCGTCGGACGAGGCCCTGGCCGCGCTGCGCGAGAAGCTGGCCGGCGGCCAGAGCTGACGCTCTGACCCCGACCGCTCATCGGCTGCGGTAGCTGTAGAGCTGTAGGTGAGGCCCGTCCCCTTCGGGGGGCGGGCCTCACTCGTTTCCGGGTCGGCGGGGGAGGACGACGAGTTCCGCGGCCCCCGTAAAGGCGCTGCGGCACCCGTGAGGACGCCGCCCGCGCCGCGCACAGGGCGCACGCCCGGTGGCACAACTCCGCCGGTGGGCCGCGCGGTTCCGGCGACGGGCCGCTTCGGGTCCACCCAACACGCCTGCTCGCGCGCGGACTTCGCCGGCGGGCAGGCCTGCCGGGCGGGCACCCGGCGGGCCGGACACGTCTCCTGCGCCCCGCCCGCCGCCACCGGGCCGTACACCCGTCTCGCACAGCCCCGTCGTCGCGCGACCCGCGTGTGAATGACGTCAGGGCGGGAATGCCGTGGCCAGGCGGGGTGTTCTTGTCGGGGAACACAAGGAGGAGCGGTAACCGTGCCTGAACCGCAGAGTTTGTACGAATGGGAGCCGAAGGGCCTGGCCGTCGTCGACATGGCGCTCGCCCAGGAGTCGGCCGGTCTGGTCATGCTCTACCACTTCGACGGATACATCGACGCGGGTGAGACCGGCGAGCAGATCGTCGACGGCCTGCTCGAGACGCTGCCGCACCAGGTCGTGGCCCGCTTCGATCACGACCGGCTCGTCGACTACCGGGCACGCCGCCCGTTGCTCACGTTCAAGCGCGACAGGTGGACCGCGTTCGAGGCGCCCACGCTGGACGTCCGGGTCGTGCAGGACGCCACCGGCGCCCCGTTCCTGCTGCTGTCCGGGCCCGAGCCCGACGTGGAGTGGGAGAGGTTCGCCGCCGCGGTGGAACAGATCGTCGAGCGGCTCGGAGTGCGCCTCGCGGTCAACTTCCACGGCATCCCGATGGGCGTCCCGCACACCCGCCCGGTCGGTGTCACCCCGCACGGCAACCGCACCGACCTGATGCCCGGGCACCGCAGCCCCTTCGACGAGGCGCAGGTACCGGGCTCGGCCGAGGCGCTCGTCGAGTACCGGCTGATGGAGGCCGGGCACGACGTCCTCGGTGTGGCCGCCCACGTCCCGCACTACGTGGCCCGGTCCGCCTACCCCGATGCCGCGCTGACCGTCCTGGAGGCGATCACCGCCGCGACGGGCCTCGTGCTGCCGGCCATCGCACACGCGCTGCGCACCGAGGCGCACCGCACCCAGACCGAGATCGAGCGGCAGATCGGCCAGGGCGACGAGGAGCTCGTCTCGCTCGTCGAGGGGCTGGAGCACCAGTACGACGCGGTGGCGGGTTCCGAGAGCCGCGGCAACCTGGTGGCGGAGCCGGTCGACCTTCCGTCGGCGGACGAGATCGGTCTCGAATTCGAGCGTTTCCTCGCCGAACGCGAGGGTGATTCCTGAGCCCGGGCGTTCGGCCGGCGGCGGGTCACGCCCGCCGCGCCACCCCCGCCTCCCGGTGACGGGACGGCCGTCACCGACGCCCCCGCTCCGCTCCCCGGCCGGGAGACCAGGGGGTGTCCCGGCGGAGCGATGGAGGACAGCCCCTATGCTCGGCGCATGCTGAAAGTGGGCCTGACCGGCGGGATCGGCGCCGGCAAGAGCGAAGTGTCACGGCTGCTCGCACATCTGGGGGCCGTGGTGATCGACGCCGACCGGATCGCGCGCGAGGTCGTCGAACCCGGCACCCCGGGGCTCACGGCCGTCGTCGAGGCCTTCGGGGCGGACATCCTCAGGCCCGACGGCTCGCTCGACCGTCCCGCGCTCGGCGCGATCGTGTTCTCCGATTCCGGCCGCCTGGCCACGCTCAACGGCATCGTGCACCCCCTGGTCGGGGCCCGGTCCGCCGAGCTGGAACGGGCCGCGGCGGCCGGCGCCGTCGTCGTCCACGACGTGCCGCTGCTCACCGAGAACGGCCTGGCCCCGCTCTACGACCTCGTGGTGGTCGTAGACGCGAGTCCCGCGACGCAGCTCCACCGGCTCGTCACGCTGCGCAGCATGACGGAGTCGGACGCGCGGGCCAGGATGGCCGCGCAGGCCACCCGGGAGGAGCGGCTGGCCGTCGCCGATCTCGTCGTCGACAACGACGGCCCGCTCGACGAGCTCGAACCGCAGGTCCGCACGCTCTGGTCGGAGCTCACCACGAGGGCCGCCGCCACCTGACCCCACGACCCGGCCCGGAATACCGGCCCGCGACCGGATGTTGAGAAGCGGAACGCGAGGGGAAGGATAGGACCGTGCCCGAGAGCAACCCGGAAACACATGTCATCGACTTCCGCGCGGCGGAGCAGCTGCTCGCCGCACGGGACCCCCGGGGTGCGGTGAAACTGCTCGACTCCGTGATCGCCGCCCACCCGGAGAACACGGCGGCAAGGCTGCTGCGAGCCCGGGCCTTCTTCGCCGCCGCTCAACTGCGTCCGGCCGAGCTCGAATTCGAGCTCGTCCTGGAGCGCGAACCCGACAACGCCTTCGCGCACTTCGCCTTGGCCCGGACCTTCCAGCGGGCGGGCCGCCCGGAGCAGGCCATGCGCCACTTCCGGCTGGCCGCGGCGCTCGACCCGAAGCCGGAGTACCTCCAGGCCGCGCGCTTCGACGACAGGCCCTGACAGCCACCGCGACGCGTGGTCCGGCGGCCCGCTCACGGTTGCCGGCCGGGGCCTCCCGCGCTCACCCGACGGGGCGGGCTCCCCCGGCCGTGGCGGCTCCGGCCGACCGGGTCGGGGACGTACGGAGGGACGTCCCTGCCGGGCTGGAAGCGCGCGCCCTGCCGCATGTGGCGGACCACGAGGCAGAAGTCGGTGACCGTGACCACCAGCAGCACGCCGCAGGCGGTCGCCCAGCCGGCGCGGTCGACGGCCAGGAAGGCCGCCAGGCCGAACGCGGCCCAGAGCATGCCCCATAGACTCAGCCAGAGCCGCATCCGCAGGGGGCTGCGCGCAGTGGACGGTTCACTTCCGGTACGCATCGCCATCGCCTCCCCTCCAGCATGACCCCGCGGAGCTGCGCAGGGAAACCGATGAGGGCTCGACGACGGCGGGGAGCGGACTGTGGCGGCTGCGGGACGAGGACGTGCGGCGCCGGGTGCGGCATCGAGGGCTGATACCGCCGTCCGGCGGGCCGGGGTCCGGGGCGCGCTGCTGGGCGGCGCGGTCGGGGACGCGCTGGGCAACCCGGTCGAATTCCTCTCGCTGGCCGGGATCCGCCGCGCGCACGGCGAGCGGGGCGTACGCGGACTCGTCCCCGACGAGGACGGCGTCACCGGGCGCGTCACGGACGACACCCAGATGACCCTCTTCACCGTCGAGGGCCTGATCAGGGCCCATGTCCACGCAGCTTCCACGGGCGTCGCGGGCGCCGAGGCCCCGTTCGTCCGCAACGCCTACCTGCGCTGGCTCGACACCCAGAACCACCCGTCACCCCCGCTGCGCGGCGGCGAGAACCGCGTACGGAACGGGTGGCTCAGGCAGCAGCCCTGGCTGTACGCGCGCCGGGCCCCCGGCAACGCGTGCCTCACCGGGCTGGCGTCCGGCCGCGCACCGGACCCGGAGGCGCCGCTCGCGCTGCCCGGACCGGTCAACCCGCACTCCAAGGGCTGCGGCACCGTGATGCGGTCGGCGCCCTTCGGTCTGCTGGGCGAGGACGCCGCGACCGGCTTCGCCCTGGCCGCGAGGTGCGCGACGATCACCCATGGCCACCCCACCGGGGCGTACGCGGCGGGTGCGTTCGCGGCGATCGTCACCCACCTCCTGGAGGGCGACTCCCCGGAGGGCGCCGTGCTGCGCTCCCTGGAACTGCTGGGCCGCCACCCCGGCCACGAGGAGACGACCGCCGCGCTGCGGGCCGCGGTCGGCCTGGCGGCGCGCGGCCGGCCGACGGCCGAGCGGGTCGAGACCCTGGGCGCGGGCTGGGTCGCCGAGGAGGCCCTGGCCATCGCCGTGTACTGCATGCTGGCGCTGCCGGAGGCCGGCGAGGTGGCCGAGGCCCTGCTGCTCTCGGTCAACCACTCGGGCGACAGCGACTCCACCGGCGCGGTCTGCGGCAACCTGCTGGGCGCACTCCACGGGGACGTGAAGCTGCCGGCGTCGTGGCTCGCGGCGACCGAGGGAAGGTCCGTGATCGCGGAGCTCGCGGACGACCTGTGCATGGAGTTCGAGCACCCGGTCGCGTGGCCGGAGGGCCGCTACCCGGAGTGCTGAGAGGGAACGCCGCGTAACGCCGGGACGTTGTGACGGTATGACTGGACACCAGGCACGTCAGGGGCACGCGGGGACCGGGCCCGGCTCGATCACCCCGGACGGCTGCGCGGTCGAGCTGTACGCCCGCCTGTCCGCCGGTACGGAACCCGAGGTGATCCGATCGGCCGTGCCGCCGGGGGCGAGCGTGCTCGAACTCGGCTGCGGAGCGGGCCGGGTGACGCATCCGCTGGTCGCACTCGGCTGTGCCGTGACGGCGGTGGACGAGTCGGCGCAGATGCTGGAACGCGTCCGTGGCGCCCGCACGGTGCGGAGCCCCATCGAGTCGCTGGACCTCGGGGCGGAGCGCTTCGACGCGGTCGTGCTCGGGTCCTTCCTGGTCCACAGCAGCGAACACCGGGTCCGGGAAGGGCTGTTGCGGACCTGCCGTACGTACGTGAAGGACGACGGAGTCGTGCTCGTGCAGCGGGAGGGCGCGGACTACCACACGGACGTGCCCCGGGAGCGGGAGGACTCCGGGGCCGGCTGCGTCATCCGGATCCTGTCCGCGGACCCCGTCGGCGACGGGGTGGACGAGGTGCGCGCGGAGTACGTCTTCGCGGACGCGCGCTGGACCCAGACCTTCCGGTCGCGGCGGCTGTCCGTGGAGCGGTTCGAGGCGTATCTGGGAGAAGCCGGCCTCGTCGTCGACCGCTATCTCACCCCGGACGGCGTCTGGGCGCTCGCCAGGCCGGGGGAGCGCTGAGCGCGCCCCGGGAGGCCGGTGCCGGTCAGTGGATGAAGCGGTAGCTGCGCCACAGGGTGCGCGGGGTGTTGGTGTCGGTGAAAGTCGTCGCCACATAGGCGGTGCCGCGCCCGGAGCAGTCGCGGGTGGGGTACATGACCATGTCGATCAGGGTCTGGTTGTCGACCTTGCTCGCACCGCCTGGCGTGAGCTTGTGGCAGCCCTTCACCGACGGGCTGTGCACGGTGACGACCTCGTCCCCCTCGGTGACGTAGCTGACCGGGCCGACCGCGGTGCGTCCGAGGCCGGAACAGCCCGTGACGGTCAGGGTGAGGACGGCCGCGCCGACCGCGATGCGGGTACGTCGGCGGAGAACGGTGGGGGTCGCGCTGAGGGACATGGGCGGGTCCTCATCTGCTCGTCCGGCTCATCGGTACGTCACAGAGACGTGCTGGCGCTGGCCACCCTGCCCGGTCCGCCCGGTCTCGGCATCCGGTGGGCGGCCGGCCGGGGCAGGTGACACCCGGACAGGGGTTCGAGGATGCGGAGATCGGGCATATCGTGGTAATAGGGGCGAGATGGAAGAGCGCGGCAGCGCATTCCCGGACGGGAGTACCGCGACGCGCTCCCGGACGCAGGGGGCCGTGATGGTCCAGGTTCTCGTGATCGCGGTGGTGGCGGTGCTGTCGGTCTGCGCGCTGTACGCGATGGCCGCGATGCGGATCGTCAAGCAGTACGAACGAGGTGTCGTGCTCCGGCTCGGGCAGCTCCACGACGAGGTGCGCCCCCCGGGACTGACCATGATCGTCCCGGGTGTCGACCGCCTCCGCAAGGTCAACATGCAGATCGTCACGATGCCCGTGCCCGCCCAGGACGGCATCACGCGCGACAACGTCACGGTGCGGGTGGACGCGGTCATCTACTTCAAGGTGGTCGACGCCGCGAGTGCGGTCATCCAGGTGGAGGACTACCGGTTCGCGGTCTCCCAGATGGCACAGACGTCCCTGCGGTCGATCATCGGCAAGAGCGACCTGGACGACCTGCTGTCGGACCGGGAGAAGCTGAACCAGGGGCTGGAACTCATGATCGACAGCCCGGCCGTGGGCTGGGGCGTGCAGATCGACCGGGTCGAGATCAAGGACGTCTCCCTGCCGGAGACGATGAAGCGCTCCATGGCCCGGCAGGCCGAGGCCGACCGTGAGCGGCGCGCACGGGTCATCAACGCCGACGCGGAGCTGCAGGCGTCGAAGAAGCTCGCCCAGGCGGCCCGGCAGATGTCCACCCAGCCCGCGGCGCTGCAGCTCAGGCTGCTGCAGACCGTGGTCGCGGTCGCCGCGGAGAAGAACTCCACGCTGGTGCTGCCCTTCCCCGTGGAACTGCTCCGCTTCCTGGAGCGCGCGCAGCAGGACCTGCCCCAGGCGTCCGGGGACGCCGTCCGGGCTGCGCGGCCCACCGGACCGGCGCCGGATTCCGCCGCACCGCCGGATTCCGCCGCACCGGATCTCTCCGACGTGGTGCCGGCCTTCGACGGGGCCGGGCCGGAGGCGGACGGGCTGCCGGAATTCGGCCCCCCGGATCAACCGGAGTCCACCGCGGAGCGGGAGGCCGGCGCGCGACCCCTCGCCCACCACTGACCTTCGCCGGCCAGTGGATCCCACCCGCCCCGCCCGTGGGGGTCACGGCCGGGGCGGAAGGCTGTCACAGCCCCCGCCTAGACTCGTCCGGACAGGACAAGCGCGACCGGACCGAGGCAGGAGGGGGTGGTGCACGTGGCGCGGCAGGGATACGACGAGACCGCCGACCGGCTGCTGCGGTGCGCCGCCGTGTTCGTGCCGGACGTGCTGCCCAGGGACGGCCGGGTCGCCTTCTGGGACCCCGACGGGACGGTCGGCCCGATGAGCCTCTTCGGGGAGCCGGCCCCGGGCGGGACCCCGTACACCGTCACCGAGCTCACGGTCGTCGTGCCCGACGGCGACGGGGGTGCCCGCACCCGCACGGTGCCCGCCGTGGAACTCCCCCTCGCGGACGCGGTCCCGCTGCTCGCCCGTGCCCGGCACCGGGCCGTCGCCCACCCCGCGACCCGTGCCTGGGGAGCCGCCGCGCTGCACGCCCTCACCCTCGTGGCCCGCGGCAGGCTCCTGCCGGGCCTGACCGCCGGCGACCACGACGCGTGGCGGGCGGGACCGCGTGATGCCGAGGACGTCGCCCATCTGAGAGCCGTCGCCGCCGCGATGCCGCCCGAGGGGCACGCCGTCCCGATGCGGACCGCACCCCTGAGCGTCCCCGAACCCCGCGCGCTGCTCGGCGCGTTCCTCGACGCCGTCGCGGACACCCTGCCGCGGACACCGGCCGCCGCCCACGCCATGGGCGCGCCCTTCGCCGCCCGCGAGGCGCAGCACCTGCCGGACGCCCGCGCATGGGCCGTCGACGTGGCCGCCGGACTCGACGCGGGAGTGCGGATCTCGCTCCGCCTGGACCTGTCGTCCTACGACCTCTTCGACACGGCCGAAGACGCTCCGGAGGGGGCGGGGGAGGGCGCGGGCACCGCACGGCACGCCGCCGCGGCCGTCACCCAGGTGCACAGCCTGGCCGATCCGACGTACGTCACCGACGCCGCCGCGCTGTGGGCCGGTGCGGCGGGGGAGCCGTTCGGGCCGAGGGCGCGGATCGACGCCGTGCTCGCGCTGCGCCGCGCCGCACGCGTCTGGCCGCCACTGGAGCGGCTGCTCGACCAGCCCGTGCCCGACGTGCTCGCCGTCACCGAGGACGAGCTCTACGAGCTGATCGGCCCGGCGGGAGCCCGCCTCGCGGACGCGGGGGTCGCGCTCCACTGGCCGCGGGAGCTCGCCCGCTCGCTCACCGCGGCGGCCGTGGTCCGGCCCGCGCCGGGCTCCGCCACCGACGGCACCTCGTTCTTCGACGCCGAGCAGCTCTTCGCCTTCGACTGGCAGCTCTCCCTGGGGGACGACCCGCTCACCGAGGCGGAGATGGACACCCTGGCCGAGGCGCACCGCCCCGTGGTGCGGCTGCGGGACCAGTGGGTCGTCGTGGACCCCGCCCTCGTCCGCAAGGCACGCAAGCGGGAGCTCGGTCTCCTCGACCCCGTCGACGCGCTGGCCGTCGCACTGACCGGCACCGCGGAGGTCGACGGCCGGCAGGTCGAGGCGGTGCCGGCCGGGGCGCTCGCCGCCCTGCGCGCACGCATCCTCGACGAGGACGCGACCCTTCCCGCCCCGCCCGGCCTCGACGCCACCCTCCGCGACTACCAGCTGCGCGGCCTCGCCTGGCTGGACAGGATGACGTCCCTCGGCCTCGGCGGCTGCCTGGCCGACGACATGGGCCTGGGCAAGACGATCACGGTCATCGCGCTCCACCTGCACCGTGCGCACACCGCCCCCACCCTGGTGGTCTGCCCGGCCTCCCTCCTCGGCAACTGGCACCGCGAGATCAACCGCTTCGCGCCCGGCGTGCCCGTCCGCCGTTTCCACGGCGCCGACCGCACACTCGACGGCACCGACGGCGGCTTCGTGCTGACGACCTACGGCACGATGCGGTCGAGCGCCGAGCAGCTGGCCGGCCACACCTGGGGGCTCGTCGTCGCCGACGAGGCGCAGCACGTCAAGAACCCGCACTCGTCCACGGCCAGAGCGCTGCGCACCATCCCCGCCCCGGCTCGCGTCGCCCTGACGGGCACCCCCGTCGAGAACAACCTCTCCGAGCTCTGGGCCCTGCTCGACTGGACGACCCCCGGTCTGCTCGGCCCGCTCAAGGCCTTCCGCTCCCGGCACGCCCGGATCGTGGAGAACACCGGCACGGCCGCCGGCCTGGGCAACGAGGAAGCGGTCGACCGGCTCTCCCGGCTGGTGCGCCCCTTCCTCCTGCGCCGCAAGAAGTCCGACCCCGGTATCGCACCCGAGCTGCCGCCCAAGACGGAGACCGACCACCCCGTCTTCCTCACCCGGGAACAAGCCACGCTGTACGAGGCGGCGGTCCGCGAGACGATGGCGTTCATCGAGCAGTCGGAGGGCATCGCCAGGCGTGGGCTGATCATGAAACTGCTGGGGTCGCTCAAGCAGATCTGCAACCACCCCGCGCAGTATCTGAAGGAGGAGCCCACCCGGCTCGCCGGACGCTCGGGCAAACTCGCCCTGCTCGACGAGCTGCTCGACACGATCCTCTCCGAGGACGGCTCCGTCCTGATCTTCACCCAGTACGTGTCGATGGCGCGGCTCCTCTCCGCACACCTCGCCTCCCGAGCGATCCCCTCCCAGCTGCTGCACGGCGGCACACCGGTGGCCGAACGGGAGCTGATGGTGGACCGCTTCCAGTCCGCCGAGGTCCCCGTCTTCCTCCTCTCCCTCAAGGCGGCGGGCACCGGACTGAACCTGACCAGGGCCGCCCACGTCATCCACTACGACCGGTGGTGGAACCCGGCGGTCGAGGAGCAGGCCACCGACCGTGCGTACCGCATCGGGCAGACCCAGCCCGTGCAGGTGCACCGGCTGATCGCCGAGGGCACCGTCGAGGACCGGATCGGCGAGCTCCTGGAGTCCAAGCGGGCCCTCGCCGACGCCGTGCTCGGCTCGGGCGAGGCGGCGCTGACCGAGCTCAGCGACCGCGACCTGGCCGACCTCGTGTCGCTGAGGCGGACCCCGTGAGCCCCGGCGCCGGCCCGGCGGCGCGTCCGGGCCCGGACGGTCTGCGGCGCACCTTCGAGGCGGTGCCCGCCCGTGCCGTGGCCGCCGACGGGCCCTTCGCGGACAGCTGGTGGGGCCGGGCCTGGGTCGACGCCCTGGAGTCCCTGTCGATGGACGGGGCGAGGCTCGCCCGCGGCCGTGCGTACGCCGACGGCGGTCACGTCGCCGCCGTCACCGTCACCCCCGGCAGGGTCATCGCCTACGTCCACGGCAGCCGCCCCCGCCCCTACCGGGCCGAGCTCAACCTGCGTGCGTTCTCGGCGGCCGACTGGGACACCTTCCTCGACGCCGTGGCGGCCAGGCCCGGGCACATCTCCGCACTGCTCGGCAAGGAGATGCCGCACTCCCTGGTGGACACGGCCGACGGGATCGGTATCCGGCTGCTGCCCACCGCCGGTGACCTGGACCCGGACTGCTCGTGCCCGGACCGGGGCCGGCCCTGCAAACACGTGGCGGCGCTCTGCTACCAGACGGCACGGCTGCTGGACAGCGATCCGTTCGTCCTGCTGCTGATGCGCGGCCGGGGCGAGCGCGAACTCATCGACGAGCTGGGCCGCCGCAACGCCGAACACTCCGCCCGCGAGCGTCCCGAAGCCGCCATGATGCCCTCCGTCCCCGCCGGTGAGGCGTGGGCCGGACGCTTCCTGCCGCCTCTTCCCCCGCCGCTGCCCGTCCCGCCGTATCCAGGGGAACCGCCGGCCTACCCGGAGCTGCCCGGTGCCCGCGACCCGCTCGGCCTGGAACACCTCGCCTCCGACGCGGCCGCCCGTGCCCATGCCCTCCTGACCACCGGGGAGGACCCGCTCGCCGGCTTCGGTACCTGGCAGGACGCCGTGCGGATCGCCGCGTCCAGGCCCACCGCCGGGCTCACCGCCACGACCAGGGCGCTGTATCGCGAGCTCGCCTTCGCCACCGGCCGCAGCACCACCGACCTGGCCCGGGCGGTGGCCGCCTGGCGGCAGGGCGGCGCCGAGGGGCTCGCGGTGCTGGAAACCCCCTGGGACCCGCCGGCCGGCCCGTTCGACCGGGCCAGACCGGCCCTCGCCGCGGCCGACCTCCCGCGCTTCCAGCCCCGGCGCAACCACCTGACCAACGCGGCGGGCACGCTCCAGCTCCGCTTCGGCCACGACGGCCGGTGGTACGGCTACGAGTCGGACCCCGGAGAGGACGACTGGTGGCCCCGCGGCGCACCGGACCCGGACCCGGTCGCCGCCCTGGGCGCGCTCCGGCGCTGAGTCGTCCGGCCCCCGGCGGCATGGAGCGACGCGACCCCGACGGCGCCCGGCCGTCGTGACGGCCGCTCGCACGGCCGGTTCGCGGCACCGGCCGTCAGCAGGTGTCCGTACGGCCGGGCAGCGAGACCCCGCGGCCGGCGAAGAACCGCTCGAAGACGGGCAGCGGAAGGGTCGCCGTACGCGTGTTCGCCGTTGTCCCCGAAGGGTTGTGGAAGTGCACGCCGTCCCCGTCCGGCCCGCGGGCGGTGACCAGCACGAGATGGCCGCCCCGCCCGGGGGCCGGTGTCCGCGGATGCCTGATGCCGTGGTGCACCGATGCCATGACGCTCCGGCCCTCGTCCAGCAGTCCGAGCAGCCCGGCGGGGGACAGCTCGCGGTGGACGACGGCGTCGAGGCCGTGCACCTCGGACGCGTACCGGGCGAAGGGCGCGTAGACCAGCCCCTTGATCACGCCGTCGCCGTCCTCGGTGTAGGCGTCGTACTTCACCGCCCCGTCCCGCAGCGCGAACAGGTCCGGTGAGTCCGGGCCCAGTGCCATACGCATGCACGTCATGCCGCACAGATGCCGGGACCAGCGGGCGTACTCGGCGGGTGACGAGGCGCCCGACTCCGCCCAGCGGGGGTCCTGCGCCGGGTCGAGGCCGCCCTCCACGATCGCGCCCACCAGGTCCGGCGAGGCGAACTGCGTGAGCACGGGGGTGCGACAGGTCCGGCAGGTCGTCACTGGGTTCCTTCGAGGGTGCCCCGGTCTTCAGGTCGGGGAGGAATCGGACTCCTGCGGAGCAGGGCGGGGAAAGTCGAATCGCTGTCAGGGCGATTCGGTGTGATCCCGGGCGGTGGCACGGTCGCCCTCGAGTCGGTGGACGATCTCGGAGTTGAGTGACCGATGGGCCGGGCCTGGAGGCCGAGTGGGCGCGCTGCCGGTGGGTGTGGAACGAGTGTGTGGCCATGTCCCGCAAGGTCCACGCCGCGAACCGGGGCGCCGCCGAGAAGACGACGTGCGGTCCGGCGCAGCTCGACAGGCTGCTGACTGAGGCCCGGCAGTCGATGACCTGGCTGCGTGAGGGCGCGTCTGTCCCTCAGCAGCAGATCATCCGGGACTTCGCCAAGTCCCGCGCCAAGGCGCTGGGCGACATCAAGGCCGGTCTGCCGATGCGGCAGCGGGCCGGAATGCCGAGGATCAAGCGCAAGCGCGAGGCCGCGCCGTCGCTGAACTACACCCGCCGCGGGTTCCGCCTCAAGGACCGGCGCCTGCACCTGGCCGGCGGGATCGTCCTGACGGTGGTGTGGTCCCGTGACCTGCCCACCGAACCGACATCGGTTCGCGTCCACCGCGACAGCCTCGGCCACTGGTACGCCTCGTTCGTCGTCGCCGTCCAGACGCAGCCGCTGCCCGCGACCGGCCGGGTGATCGGCATCGACTGGGGCGTCAGGGAGACAGCCACCACCACCTCCGACGCCCACGACCTCCCCCACCCGCAGCACGGGAAGTCCGCCGCGGCGAAGCTGACCCGCTACCAGCGGATAATGGCCCGCCGCGCCACCCCGAAGAACCGGCCCGACACCGCCGGCTACCGCAAGGCCCGCACCGCCGCCGCGAAGGTCTCCAGGAAGATCGCCCGGCAGCGCCAGGACACCGGCCGCAAGTGGGCCAAGGCCGTCGTCCGCGACCATGACGTGATCGCCGTCGAGGACTTCCGCCCGAAGTTCCTCGCCAAGTCCACCATGGCCCGTAAGGCCGCCGACGCCGCGATCGGCGCCACCAAGGCGACCCTGATCGAGATGGGTCGCAAGCACGGGCGGGACATCCGCCTCGTAAACCCCGCGCACACCACCATGGACTGCGCGGCGTGCGGAGCGAGAACCAAGCACGCACTGCCCCTTTCGGAACGTACCTACGCCTGCACTGCGTGCGGAGCCGTGTCCCCCCGGGACAAGAACTCCGCCCGCGTGATGCTGGTCCGGGCTGGTCTCAACCCGGCTGGTGCTGATCGTGTAAGAGCCGGCGGACCGCTGGTCCCCGGCCAACGTGAGCCAGGAATCCCCGTCCTTCAGGGCGGGGAGGATGTCAATGGCGGTATCCGTTCAGGAAGCGGCCGATCCGGCTGATCGCCGCGTCCAGGTCGTCGGCGTGCGGCAGTGTGAGAATGCGGAAATGGTCCGGGCGGGGCCAGTTGAAGCCGGTGCCCTGCACCACCTGGATCTTCTCACGCAGCAGCAGATCGAGGACGAAGCGTTCGTCGTCCACGATGGGGTGCACCTCGGGGTCGATGCGCGGGAACGCGTACAGCGCGCCCCTCGGCTTCACGCACGACACCCCCGGGATCTCGTTGAGACGCTCCCACGCCCGGTCGCGCTGCTCGCGGAGCCTGCCGCCCGGGGCGACGAGTTCCCGGATGGACTGCCGGCCACCGAGCGCGGCCTGGATCGCGTACTGCGCGGGGGCGTTGGGGCACAGCCGCATGGAGGCGAGCGTGGTCAGCCCCTCCAGGTAGCTCCGGGCGTGCTGCTGTGGCCCGGACACGACCATCCAGCCCGAGCGGAACCCGGCGACGCGGTACGTCTTGGACAGCCCGCTGAAGGTGAGGCAGAGCAGGTCCGGTGCCAGGACCGCAGCGCTGTGGTGCTCGGCGTCGTCGTAGAGGATCTGGTCGTAGATTTCGTCGGCGAAGACCATCAGGCCGTGCCTGCGGGCCAGGTCGAGCATCCCGTCGAGGACCTCGCGGGAGTAGACGGCGCCCGTCGGGTTGTTCGGGTTGATGATCACCAGGGCCCGGGTGCGGTCGGTGATCTTCGAGGCCATGTCGGCGAGGTCGGGGTTCCAGTCCGCCCCCTCGTCGCAGGTGTAGTGGACGGCCCTGCCGCCCGCCAGAGTGGTGACCGCGGTCCAGAGCGGGTAGTCGGGGCTCGGGATCAGGATCTCGTCGCCGTCCTCCAGGAGCGCCTGCACGGCCATGGAGATCAGCTCGGACACACCGTTGCCGAGGAAGACGTCGTCCACGTCGACGTCGGCGAGCCCCATCGCCTGGTAGCGCTGGGCCACGGCGCGGCGCGCGGACAGGATGCCGCGTGAATCGGTGTAGCCGTGCGCCCGGGGAAGCATCCGGATCATGTCCTGGACGATTTCCTCGGGTGCCTCGAAACCGAAGAGCGCCGGATTGCCGGTGTTGAGCCGCAGGACGCTGTGGCCGGCTTCCTCAAGGGCGTTGGCCTGCTCGATGACCGGACCCCGGATCTCGTAGCAGACCTCGTCGAGCTTGCTGGACTGCCGGAACTCCATGCGGTGCCTCCCCAACCCTGATTGCGATACTTGGTTTTACCAAGCTCGGGCTTGGAAAGTCCAACAACATGTCTAGACTGCGTCTCATGCCTCGTCAGCAACAGCCCGCACGCCCCGCCCGCCGCCGGAGCTACGACCAGTTCTGCGCCGCCGCACGGGCCCTCGACTCGGTCGGTGACCGGTGGACGCTGCTGATCGTCCGTGAACTGCTGGCCGGCCCGCGCCGGTACACCGATCTGCACGCCGATCTGCCCGGTGTGAGCACGGATGTGCTGGCCTCCCGGCTGAAGGACATGGAGCAGGGGGGCCTCGCCGTGCGCCGCAGGCTTCCGCCTCCCGCCGCGGCGGCGGTCTACGAACTGACCGAGCACGGCCGCGGGCTGCTCCCCGTCCTCACGGCGCTCGCCCGGTGGGGCGCGCCCGCGCTCGCCGAACGCCGGCCCACCGACGCGGTCAGGGCGCACTGGTTCGCGCTGCCCCTGCTGCGCGCCCTGGACGGCGTCATCCACGAAGGGGTCGTCGAAGTCAGGCTGGAGGAAGGCGAGTTCCACATCCGTACGGGCGCCCGGGCGGCCGGTGTCGAGGTGTACGGCTACGGCCCGGCCGGGCAGCCGGACGCCTGCATCACGCTCACCACCGACGTCGCCCTGGCCATCGGGCGCGGCGAACGCACGCTCGCCGAAGCGGTGCGGGAGGGAACCGCGCAGGTGCTCGGCGACGGCCCCCTCGCCGACGGACTCCGGGCGGACGACGGCAGCGCGCCTGACGGCCTGAGCCCAACTCGGCTGTAGCGTGTGGGCGTTCACGGGCGCGGATGCTGAGGAGTCGGTCATGGGGTTCGGCGGGACGATCGGTGCGAAGAGCGGGAGCGGTGCGAGGAACCTGCGGGCGGGACGCAGAGCCCTGCTCGTCGGTGCGGTTGTCGGCGTGCTGGGACTGGTGCCGGCGGCCGCGGTCGCCACACCGGGCAGCGGGGTGAGCGCGACGGTCGTCGCCGTCGGCACGTCCCGGGCCAAGCTGGAGGTCAGGACGCCGAAGGGCCGTACCGACGTGACCTTCAGGGAGATCACCGTGGCGCCCGGCGGGTCCACCGGCTGGCACACCCACAGCGGGCAGTTGATCGCCGTCGTCAAGTCCGGGACGCTGACCAGGACCCTCGACGACTGCTCCGTCGAGGTGACACCCGCCGGGACGTCCTTCATCGAGCCGTCCGGCACCCGCCACCGGCACATCGGACAGAACCTCGGGACGGAGCCCGTCGTGCTGTGGGTGACCTACCTGCTCCCCGCGGGCAGCGCGCTCTCCGACGACGCGGACGCGGTGGACTGTCCTGCCGCCCGCGGCGCGTCCGCCGGCTGAGCCACTGACGGCCGGGGCGGACCGCCCCGGCCCCGCCGCGGGGCGGACGCGAGGTCCCCGCGCACCACGAGGCGGCAGGGGGCGATGATGCGTACGTGCGATATGAAGCCATCACCTGGGACAAGCTGGCCGGCGCCCTCGCGGCCCACGCCGACGCGCTCGAACCGGCCGACGGCGGGCCCTGGCTGCGGATCGGGGTCGACGGTGCGCCCGCGGCCCGCCCGGAGGAGCCCGCCGCGCGCCTGGCCGAGGCGCTGCGCTCCCTCGGGCGCCCCGTGCTCACCGTCTCCACCGGCGGCTTCCTGCGCCCGGCCAGCCTGCGCTACGAGTACGGCAAGAAGGACCCCGACACGTACGCCGACGGCTGGTTCGACAACGGCGCGCTGTGGCGGGAGGTGCTGCGTCCGCTGGACCCGGGCGGCAGCGGACGCGTGCTGCCCGACCTCTGGGACCCCGTCACGGACCGGGCGACCCGCAGTCCGTACGTCGAGCTGCCCGAGGGCGGGGTGCTCGTCCTGCACGGCCCGCTGCTCCTCGGCCAGTGGTTCCCCTTCGACCTCGGCATCCACCTGAGCCTCACCCCGGGCGCGCTGCGACGGCGCACCGCGGAGGACGAGCGATGGACGCTGCCCGCCTTCGCCCGGTACGACGCCGAGGTCGCGCCGGCCGCCCGCGCGGACGTGGTCGTACGCGCCGACGACCCCCGGCATCCGGCGTGGACCGGGCTCGGCGGGTGACTAAGCGGGCCGGACCGGCCCCGGACGCCCGCCCACCGTGGCCACCGCCTCGGCCCCCGCCCGGCAGCCCGCCGCGGCCGCCGAGACCTCGTCCGCCCCGGCGACGAGGGCCGCGAGGAAGCCCCCGGTGAACGCGTCGCCCGCCCCCGTCGAGTCCACCGGCACCGCTCCCGTCGCGGCGGGCACGCGAGCGGTCACGGCGCCGCCCGACGCCAGGACGACACCCCGGTCCCCGAGTGTGACGGCGACCCGGCCGACGTGACGGCTCAGCTTGAGGGCCGCGTCCGCGGGGTCCGGCAGTCCGGTCAGCTCACGGGCCTCGTCCGCGTTGGGCAGCAGCAGGTCCACACCGCCGACCATGCCGAGGAACGCCCCCGCGCCCAGCTCCGCCAGGAAGCCCGCGGACGCCGGGTCCACACTCGCCGGTACGCCCCGGAGGTGTGCCTCGCGCAGGGCCCGCAGCGCCGTCGTCCGGCTGGGCTCCCCGAACAGGAGGTAACCCGAGACGTGGAGGCGGGCGACACCGTCGAGCAGAGCGGGGGACCAGTCGCCGGGACTCAGGCGCAGGACCGCGCCGCTGTCGGAGAGGAAGGTGCGCTCCGCCGAGGGGTCGACGAGGGCCACCACCGTGCCGGTCGGTACCTCGGCGTCCACGGCCAGCGACGGGCACACACCCGCCCTCCGCAGCACCTCACCGTGCCAGGACGCCGACTCGGCACCCGCGCGGGCGAGCAGCCGGACGGTCCGGCACCCCGAACGCGCCGCCCAGCAGGCCACGTTGGCACCCGCGCCACCGGGCAGCGTCGTGATCCGCGCGGGCGTGTCCGTGCCGTGGACCGGTGCCGAGGCGTGCCGGACGACCACATCGGTGACCACCTCCCCGACGACGAGCAGCCCGCCGCCGCCCACCGCGCCGCCGCTCGCCGCACCGTCGCTCATCGAGCCGCCGCGACGGCGATCCGCGCGGCCAGCCGCACGTTCCCGCGTACGGCCGCGAGATTGGCCTCCAGGGAGGCACCGCCGGTCTCCCGCATCAGGTACTCCAGGAGGAAGGGGGTGACGGCCTGCCCCGTGACGCCCTCGCTCCGGCAGGCGTCCAGGGCGCGGGCGAGCACCCGGTCGTGCAGCTCCGGATCCAACTGCTCCTTCTCCGGGACCGGATTGGCGACGATCAGGGCGGCCTGCGCGCCGCCCAGCCCCTCCCGGACCCGCATCACGTCCGCCACCTCCTGGGGCGTGCGCACCGTCCAGTCGACCGGCTCGCCCGAACTGCTCAGATAGAAGCCGGGGAAGTACGCCGTGCCGTAACCCAGCACACCCACGCCGAGCGTCTCTAGGCGCTGGAGGGTGGCCGGGACGTCCAGGACCGACTTCACGCCCGCGCACACCACCGTGATGCCGGTACGCGCGAGGAGGCGGAGGTCGGCGGACTCGTCCTGGGTCTGCGCCCATTCGCGGTGCACACCGCCGAGCCCGCCGGTCGCGAAGACGCGCAGGCCCGCCCCGGCCGCGAGGAACGCCGTCGCCGACACGGTGGTCGCCCCGCTCGCGCCCAGGGCCAGCGCGGGCGCGAGGTCGCGGTGGCCCAGCTTGCGCACCTCCGGGTCCACGGCGACCCGCTCCAACTGGGCCGCGGTCAGGCCCACGTGCGCGCGTCCGTCCAGCACGGCGACCGTCGCCGGCACGGCTCCCTCCTCGCGTGCCGCCTCCTCCAGCTCCTCCGCGACCCGGAGATTGCGGGGGCGTGGCAGGCCGTGCGCGATGATCGTCGACTCCAGGGCGACGACGGGTGCCCCCGCGCCGAGGGCTTCGCGCACCTCGGCGGAGAGCAACGGGGTCCAGGGGCCGGTCTTCTGATGGTCCGACGTCGTCGATGACGATGGGTTCAGAGGCATGCCCCATCCCTGTCGCGGGGGTCACGGCCGCAAACCCGTACGGCCGGGTCATTCGCGACCGGAGGTCACGCCTTCGCGGCGTCCCCGTCCGGCCGTGCGAGCGACCTGCGCAGCGCCAGCGCGGCCATCGGCAGGAGGAGGCACGCGGCGGCCGCGTTGAGCCAGCCGTATCCCAGCCGGGAGACGATCACCCCGGCCAGGGCGCCGCCCACGCCCGCCGCCGTGTTCATTGTGAGATCGGAGAGCCCCTGCACGGCCGCCCTGGCGGCCTGCGGCACGGAGTCCGTGAGCAGTGCCGAACCGGCGACCAGCCCCGCGGACCAGCCGAGTCCCAGGACGAACAGACCCGCCGCCGTCCGGGCGTGCCCGCCGCCCGACGTGCCGGCCAGCAGCGCCGCGCAGCACAGCAGTCCGGCTGCCAGCCCTATCACGGCCAGTCGTCCGGCGCGGTCGGCGAGCCGGCCCATCACGGGGGAGAAGGCGTACATCCCCGCGATGTGCCCGCTGATCACCAGGCCGATCAGCTGGATGTCCGCCCCGTGGTGCCCGAGGTGCACGGGCGTCATGACCATGATGGAGACCATCGCGGTGTGGGACACGGCGACGGTCACCAGGGCCAGCCTCGCCATCGGAGAGGCCCGGACCGCCGCGACGCCCGCCCGCAGCGAGCGGTTCGCGGCGCTCGCCGTGTCCTGGGGAGCGAGTGCCCGGGCGGTCAGCAGCGGGTCCGGGCGCAGCAGCACGGCGACCAGGACGCCGGTGACCAGGAAGATCCCCGATGCCCAGGCGAAGGGCCCCGCCGTCTCCGGCACGAAGGTGTCCCTGAAGACGTGGCTCGCCGGGGCGGCGATGTTGGGACCCAGCACGGAACCGATCGTGGTGGCCCAGATGACGGTGGCGATCGCGCGGCCGCGCCGGTCGGGCTCCGCGAGGTCGGCGGCCGCGAACCGGGCCTGGAGGTTGGCCGACGAGCCGGCCCCGAAACCGGCCATCCCGAGCAGCAGCAGCGGGAAACTGCCCACCACGGCGGCGGTCACCACCAGGAGGGCCCCGGCCGACCCCACCAGATAGGCGAGGACGAGTCCCGGGCGCCTGCCCCGTGACGCCATCAGAGCGGCCAGGGGCAGCGACAGGAGCGCCGTGCCCGCCACGGACGCGGTGGGCGCGAGCCCCGACAGGGCCTCGGAGACGCTCACGTCGGCCGCCAGCACCGGGGCGAGGGCGATTCCGACGGCCACGCCGAGGCCGCCGAGTATCTGGCTGCCGATCAGCACGGCGGAGGTCCGGCGCTGGAGCGCGGGCAGATCGGCGGCGGTGATCCGGGAGGCGGAAGAGGCTGTCGTCACCGCCGCAGTGTGCCAGCTCGCACCCGCGTGCGACATCGGGCCTTTCGCCCGGGCCCCGGGTGAAAGGCGCCGGGCCGCCTCGCCGCCCCGCCGGGCTCAGAACAGTGGCTGCGGGAGCACGCCCTCGATGGCCAGCAGCTGTCGCTTCGTCTCCAGCCCTCCGCCGAACCCGCCGAGGCCTCCGTCGCTCTCCACCACCCGGTGGCAGGGCACCACCACCGGCAGGGGGTTGGACCCCATGGCCGCACCCACGGCCTGCGCCCCGTCGGGCCGGCCGACCCGGGCGGCCAGGTCGCCGTACCCCACGACCGCCCCGTACGGCACGCTCGACGCGAGCTCGCGGAGGACCTCACGGTGGAAGCCCGAGGCCAGTGACCAGTCCAGCGGGAGCGAGAACTTCCGCAGGTCCCCGGAGAAGTACGCGGCGAGCTGGCGCACCGGCTCGGCCAGCAGCGCGGAATCCGGCGCCCGGACGGGCTCCGCGCCGAGCCGGGTCCGCAGCTGCGCGAGTGTCCTGTCCCGGACCGCCGGGCGCGCGTGGAAGGCCACGGTCAGCAGCCCCGCCGGGGTCGCGGCGAGCAGGAGGGGCCCGATGGCGCTCGGCACGACGGACCACTCCACGACCTGCTCGCTGCTCTCCATGGGCCAACCGTACGACCGGCCACCGACAACACCCCGGTGCGGGGCCGCGGGGTGGAGTCCCGCACCGTTCCGGGCGGCCGCCGGGGCCGGCCTCCACCCGGGGCGCGCGGAAGCCGGTGACGAGGTCCGGGCGACAGCTTTCACACTCTCTGCACCGAGGTCCGGCCGGCCGGGGGACGCGGGCGCGGTCGCGACCCCGGCACCCAGGGGGAGTCGTCCGGCGTCCCGCGCCGTGAGGGGCGCCGGAGCCTCGGGGTGCTCGATCTCCGGAAGCTGTTCCCGGCGGCCGTGCCGTGTGCGGCGCGGCCCGCCGCCCGCGTCGGGACCCGGGTGCGCGGAGGCCCCCGGCCACCCTCCGAGGGGCGGCGGGCCGGTGATGGTCATGATGTGAACGGATTGTCGGGACCGGAACCGGAGGGACTCCGGGGCCGGATAAAATGCCGTTCTTATGTTTGCTTGCCGGGCCTTGCCCTTTAGGGTCACCCCCGAACCCGGGCCACCGCGAAGGGCGTACACGCATGCAGGGCACAGTTGACGGATTCACCTACGGCCTAGTGACGCCTCTGACGGCATTCGTCATGGCCTGCCTGGGCGCGGCCCTCGGTCTGCGCTGCACCACGCGTTCCCTGCGCACCCGCGGCGTCGCCAGGGCCGGCTGGCTGGCCCTCGGCGCGACGTCCATCGGCTCGGGCATCTGGACGATGCACTTCATCGCGATGCTGGGCTTCACCGTCCGCGAGGCCCCGGTCACCTACGACCGGCCCCTCACCTACGCGAGCCTCGCCGTGGCGATCCTGATGGTCGGCATCGGCATCTTCCTCGTCGGCTACCGGGGTGCCACGCGCATGGCGCTGGTCACCGGCGGGACCATCACCGGCCTCGGCGTCGCCTCGATGCACTACCTCGGCATGGCCGGAATGAACTTCGACGGCGAGTTCGCCTACGACACCCTCACCGTCTCGCTCTCCGTCGTCATCGCCGTGGTCGCGGCGACGGCGGCCCTGTGGGCGGCCGTCTCCATCCACGGCTTCCTCCCCAGCCTCGGCGCCAGCGTGGTCATGGGCGTGGCCGTGAGCGGCATGCACTACACCGGCATGGCGGCGCTCGTCGTCCACCTGCACCCCGGAGCCGCGGCGGCGCCCCCGGGCGAGGCCCCGACCTCGCTGCTCCTGCCGATGATGGTCGGGCCCGGCTGCTTCCTGCTGCTGGCGGCCGTGGTCGTGATGATCGACCCCCTCGTGGTGACCGGCGGCCCCGGAGAGGCCGCCGGGCCGGCCGGGCTCGCTCCCCGGCGCGGCGTGCACATGACGTCGATCCCCGTCCAGCCCCGCCCCCCGCGCCCCTACGAGACCGCCTCGCGCCGGGGATACCGGCAGTCGCGCGAGCGCTGATCCGCCGCCGTTGTCAGAGGGTGGCCGTACCGTGGTTGCATGCGGCCAGTCTCGAAGATCGAACGTTCCGTGGCGCCTTTCGAGGTCGTCAGTCCCTACCAGCCCAGTGGTGACCAGCCCACGGCCATCGCCGAGCTGGACCGGCGCGTGCGCGCGGGCGAGAAGGACGTGGTCCTCCTCGGCGCGACGGGTACGGGCAAGTCGGCCACGACCGCGTGGATGATCGAGAAGCTGCAGCGCCCCACCCTGGTCATGGCACCGAACAAGACGCTCGCCGCCCAGCTGGCCAACGAGTTCCGCGAGCTCCTCCCGAACAACGCCGTGGAGTACTTCGTCTCGTACTACGACTACTACCAGCCCGAGGCGTACGTCCCGCAGTCGGACACCTACATCGAGAAGGACTCCTCGATCAACGAGGAGGTCGAGCGGCTGCGGCACTCCGCCACCAACTCGCTGCTCACCCGGCGCGACGTCGTCGTCGTCGCCTCCGTCTCGTGCATCTACGGCCTCGGTACCCCGCAGGAGTACGTGGACCGGATGGTCCAGCTCAAGGTCGGGGACGAGATCGACCGCGACGCGCTGCTCCGCCGCTTCGTCGAGATCCAGTACACCCGCAACGACCTCGCGTTCACCCGTGGCACCTTCCGGGTCCGCGGCGACACGATCGAGATCTTCCCGGTGTACGAGGAGCTCGCCGTCCGCATCGAGATGTTCGGCGACGAGATCGAGGCGCTGTCGACCCTCCACCCGCTCACCGGCGAGGTCATCAGCGAGGACCGGTCGCTCCACGTCTTCCCCGCCAGCCACTACGTCGCGGGCCCCGAGCGCATGGAGAAGGCGGTCACCGGCATCGAGCAGGAGCTGGAGCAGCGCCTCGCCGAGCTGGAGAAGCAGGGCAAGATGCTGGAGGCCCAGCGGCTGCGCATGCGCACCACGTACGACATCGAGATGCTCCGCCAGATCGGCACCTGCTCCGGCGTCGAGAACTACTCGATGCACTTCGACGGCCGCCTGCCGGGCACGGCCCCCAACACCCTCCTCGACTACTTCCCCGAGGACTTCCTCCTCGTCCTGGACGAGTCCCACGTGACCGTGCCGCAGATCGGGGCGATGTACGAGGGCGACGCCTCCCGCAAGCGGACCCTCGTCGACCACGGTTTCCGGCTGCCCTCGGCCCTGGACAACCGCCCGCTGAAGTGGGAGGAGTTCCTGGGCCGGATCAACCAGACGGTGTACCTCTCCGCCACCCCCGGGAAGTACGAGCTGTCCCGTGGGGACGGGTTCGTCGAGCAGATCATCCGGCCCACCGGGCTCGTGGACCCGGAGGTCGTGGTCAAGCCCACCGAGGGCCAGATCGACGACCTGGTCCACGAGATCCGCAAGCGGACGGAGAAGGACGAGCGGGTCCTGGTCACCACCCTCACGAAGAAGATGTCCGAGGACCTCACCGACTACTTCCTCGAACTCGGCATCCAGGTCCGCTACCTCCACAGCGACGTCGACACCCTGCGCCGCATCGAGCTGCTGCGCGAGCTGCGTTCCGGCGAGTACGACGTCCTGGTCGGCATCAACCTCCTGCGCGAGGGCCTCGACCTGCCGGAAGTGTCGCTCGTGGCCATCCTCGACGCGGACAAGCAGGGCTTCCTGCGCTCGGGCACCTCGCTGATCCAGACCATCGGCCGCGCCGCCCGTAACGTCTCGGGGCAGGTCCACATGTACGCCGACAAGATCACCCCGGCCATGGCGCAGGCGATCGACGAGACCAACCGCCGCCGGGAGAAGCAGATCGCCTACAACACCGAGCGCGGCGTCGATCCGCAGCCGCTCCGGAAGAAGATCAACGACATCGTCGCCTCCATCGCCCGCGAGGAGGTCGACACCGAGCAGCTGCTCGGCAGCGGCTACCGGCAGGCGAAGGACACCAAGGCGCCCGTCCCCTCGCTCGGAGGCAAGGCCGCCGCGGGCGGCAGGGCGAAGAAGGGTGCCGCGGCGGTCACCGACCGTCCCGCCGCCGAACTCGCCGGGATCATCGAGGAGATGACCGACCGGATGCGGGCGGCCGCCGCCGACCTGCAGTTCGAGGTGGCCGCGCGCCTGCGCGACGAGGTGGGGGAACTCAAGAAGGAGCTGCGCCAGATGAGGGAGGCGGGGCTGGCCTGACCGGGTGGGGCACGCAGTGTTGCAGGACCGACACAAAAACGGCCTACCACTGCTTCTCGCCCCGGCGGACTGGCTAGGGTGCGGGGACGCCGCACACCGATGGTTGCGGGGCAAGCGGAGAGGGGACAGCGCGTGACGGTCAACATGACCAAGGGCCAGGCCATCAGCCTGCAGAAGAGCGACGGGGGGACCCTGACCGCGGTACGGATGGGGCTCGGCTGGCAGGCGGCCCCGCGCCGCGGGCTGTTCGGTTCGCGCACCCGGGAGATCGACCTCGACGCCTCGGCGGTCCTCTTCGCCGACAAGCAGCCCGTGGACGTCGTGTTCTTCCGCCACCTCGTCAGCGACGACGGCTCGGTCAAGCACACCGGCGACAACCTGGTCGGCGGCGCGGGTTCGGGCGGCGACGACGAGGCCATCCTCGTGGACCTGCAGCGGGTCCCGGTCCACATCGACCAGATCGTCTTCACGGTGAACTCCTTCACCGGCCAGACGTTCCAGGAGGTGCAGAATGCCTTCTGCCGCATCGTCGACGAGACCAACGGCCAGGAGCTCGCCCGCTACACGCTCGACGGCGGGGGCCAGTACACGGCGCAGATCATGGCGAAGGTGCACCGCTCCGGCGCCGGATGGCAGATGACCGCCCTCGGGAACCCCGCCAACGGCCGGACCTTCCAGGACCTGATGCCGGCGATCCTGCCGCACCTGTAGGGCGCACCCGACCCGCACCATCCGTACGAGCAGCTCCCGGAGGCAACGGCCGCCGGGAGCTGCGCCCATGGCAGGGCTCCACATCGAACGTCGAGGGGACAGGGCAATGACGGCCGAGCTGGTCCGGGGTCAGAACCACGCCTTGCCCCGGACACGTCTGGAGATCAGGGTGTCCGCGGGCTCGCCCGTCGTCGCGGGGGCCACACTCGGGGACGAGCAGGGCACGGTACGCGGCGTCGAGTGGATCGCCCATCCCGGTGCGCACCGGCTGCCGGGACTGGAGGTGTCGCGTCAGGCGGCGGCCGATCACCGGCTGGCCGTCGACCTCGACGCCCTGCCCGACGCGGTGCACCGCGTCACCGTCCTCCTCGCGCTGCCCCTCGGGGCCGGACGGCCCGGCCGCTTCGGCGCCGTCGCCGCGCCGTTCGTCGCCGTCACGGGACTCGACGGCACGGAGATCGCCACGTTCACCCTCACGGGACTGGACAGCGAGTCGGCCGTGACCGCCGTCGAGCTGTACCGCCGCCAGGGCGGCTGGAAGGTGCGTGCCGTCGGCCAGGGATACGCCGCGGGACTCGCCGGGATGCTCGCCGACCAGGGCCTTCCCGAGGCGGCGGAGCTGGCCGCCTCCATCCAGGAGGCGGTGGCCTCCGGGCTCGCCCGCTCCGTGGCGCCCCCGCCGCGCACCCCGGAGGGTGAGCGGGTCCGCCACCCCGCAGGCCCCGTGCCGGCCGCGGGGGGCACCCCGCCGGCCGCCCCGGTGCCCGGTCCGTCGCCCGTCCCGCCGGGCGAGCACACGGCCCCGCAGGGCGCCGACGCGGCCTCCGGCGGGCCCATCGACTACGCGCACCCGCGCCGTCAGACCTCCGCCCCGCCCCCGGCCCCTCCGGCTGCGCCGCCGGCCGCGCCCGGACAGCCCGCGCGGCCCGTCGCCGGCGACGCCACGGGCTGGTCCATGGACGAGCGCCTCTACAACCAGATCTGGGGCATGTTCGAGGACCTGGCCCGCGCTGTCGCCGCCCACCGCAGCGCCGTCGACTTCGCCGAGTCCCGCATGGACCAGGAGCTCGAACGGACCCTGTCCGATCCGCGCAGCCGCATCGGGGGCACGGGCGACCGGGCCCGCGCGGAGGCCATGGCCAAGCGCGACGAGCTGACCGCCCGGGCGCGCGAGGCTCTCGACCGCGACCTGGCCCAGCTGGCCGCCGAGTCCGCGGTCGTCGAGCCGGCCCTGCCCGCCGCGTACGCGGGCTGGGACAACCCCGTCTGGCACGCCTACCGCGTTCCCATGGAGATCCCGATGGCACTGCGCATCGGTGACCTCCACCTTCCCGAGTGCGTCGACCTGCGCATCCCGCTGCTGGTGCGGCTGCCGCTGGAGCGGGGGATCTGGATCGACAGCGGCCGCACCGCCTCCCAGGCCGCGGCGGCCGTGGGCGGGGACCGGCTGCGCGGGCTCGCGATGGAGACCGCGGCCGCCCTGGCGGCGCGGCTCCTGGCCGTCCATCCCGCCCACGAGTTCTCCGTCCACGTCATCGACCCGGCGGGGTCCGGCGCCGGGGCTCTCGCGCCCCTGGTCGCCTCGGGCGCCCTCGACGGCCCGCCCGCGGCCGGCGCGGCGGGCGTGTCCTCGGTGCTCGCGCATCTCACCCGGCGCGTGGATCTGGTGCAGATGGCGATCAGGGCCGGCGCCGCCGACTCGCTGCCGCCGGACCTGGACCCCGGTGAGCAGCTGCTGATCGTCAACGACTTCCCGCACGGTTTCGACGACCGTGGCGTCACCCAGCTGCGTTATCTCGCGGACGAGGGCCCGTCGGTGGGCGTGCACCTGATGATGGTCGCCGACCGGGAGGACGCCCGCGCCTACGGCCCGGTGCTCGACCCCCTGTGGCGTTCCCTGCTGCGCGTCACCCCCGTGGCCGACGACCACCTCGCCGACCCCTGGGTGGGGCACGCGTGGACGTACGAGCCCCTCAGGACTCCTCGGGGCAGCCGCGTCCTGGAACAGGTCCTCGCGCTGGTGGCGGCGGCCCGGCGCGACGGCCGCCGCTGACGGCCGTACCCGTCCGCGGGTCCTGTCTCACTCGCCCCTGACCAGGCACTTTGATCATGGCTTGGCGAGGACTTTACCGTTTCTTGGTGCTTCATGTACTGTTCTTGGTGCGGAGGGGAGTACTCCCGATCGCGGCGTTCCCGTCAGTACGGACTGTGACCGGTCCCGGGGCGCCGGCCCGGCGCGCAGCCCGCGCTCCCGGGTGGAAGAGACCTCCGGCAGCGACGACGCTGATCTATAGCCGTAGCGAACTGCCGGAGGCGCAGTGGACGTTTCATGGACTCTCTGGGTGCTGACCATTCTCGGTCTGAGTGCCCTCATCGCCGTCGACTTCTTCATCGGGCGCAAGCCCCATGACGTGTCGACCAAGGAAGCCGGGATCTGGACCGTCGTCTGGATCGCGCTCGCCGCCCTCTTCGGGCTCGGCCTGCTGGTCTTCGGCGAGAGCCAGGCCTCCGGCGAGTTCTTCGCCGGCTTCATCACCGAGAAGTCGCTCAGCGTCGACAACCTCTTCGTCTTCGTCCTGATCATGGCGAAGTTCTCGGTGCCCTCCCACCTGCAGCAGCGGGTGCTCCTCATCGGTGTGCTGATCGCCCTGGTCCTGCGCGCGATCTTCATCGCCGCCGGCGCCGCGGTCATCGCCAACTTCTCGTGGGTCTTCTACATCTTCGGCGCGTTCCTGATCTACACCGCCTGGAAGCTGATCCAGGAGGCGCGGGCCGACGACGAGGACGAGGAGTTCGAGGAGAACCGTCTCCTGAAGTCGATCGAGCACCGCTTCGGTGTGGCCGACCGGTACCACGGGACCAAGCTCTTCATCCGGAACAACGGCAAGCGCGTCATGACCCCGCTCATGGTGGTCATGCTCGCCATCGGCACCACCGACGTGCTCTTCGCGCTCGACTCCATCCCCGCGATCTTCGGCCTGACCCAGGACCCGTACATCGTGTTCACGGCCAACGCGTTCGCGCTGATGGGTCTGCGGCAGCTGTACTTCCTCATCGGCGGCCTGCTGAAGAAGCTGGTCCACCTCAGCTACGGCCTGTCGGTGATCCTCGGATTCATCGGGGTCAAGCTGGTGCTGCACGCGCTGCACGAGTCCGGGGTGCACGTCCCCGAGATCTCCATCCCGTTCTCCCTCACCGTCATCTGCGGCGTCCTGGTGATCACCACGATCACCAGCCTGATCGCCACCAGGAAGAAGACGGCGGCCGAGGAGGCCGCCAAGGAGGACGGCAACGAGAACGTCGGCGCGCGGAAGTAGCGCCGGGCGGACAAGCCGACGGCCGGGCCCCCAGGGGGTGCCCGGCCGTCCGGCGTTCCCGTCGCCTCACCAGCCGCGCAGGCGCCACTCCGGCAGGTGCGGACGCTCGGCTCCGAGCGTCGTGTCGTGCCCGTGCCCCGGGTAGACCCACGTCTCGTCCGGCAGCCGGTCGAAGAGCTTGGTCTCCACGTCGTGGAGCAGGCTCGCGAACGCCTCGGGATCCTTGTGCGTGTTGCCGACCCCGCCGGGGAAGAGGCAGTCCCCGGTGAAGAGGTGCGGGGCGCCGTGGGGGTCGTCGTAGACCAGGGCGATGGAACCCGGGGTGTGGCCCGTCAGGTGCCTGGCGGTCAGCGTGACGGTGCCGACCCGGATCGTGCCGCCGTCCTCGACCGGCTCATCGGTCGGGACGGGGATCCCCTCGGCGTCGAACTCTCCGGCGTACGTGCGCGCCCCGGTGGCGGCGACCACCTCGGCCAGGGCCTGCCAGTGGTCGGCGTGGCGGTGTGTCGTCACGACGGACGCGATGCCGTCCTCGCCGATCAGGCGCAGCAGGATCCCGGCCTCCGCGGCGGCGTCGATCAGGAGCTGCTCACCCGTGTTCCGGCAGCGCAGCAGATACGCGTTGTTGTTCATCGGCCCGACGGCGACCTTCGAGATCATGAGATCCGTCAGTTCGTGCACGTCCGCGGGCCCGCCGACCCTTACCGCTCCGCTGTACGTCATGTGACGCAGCCTATAGCGGAGGCAGTGCGGGGAGGCTCCCGCCTCCGGCGGTGAGTGCGGAGCCGTCGCGGCGTCCGCAGAGCCAGCCGAGGATGTCCGTGGCGCTGCCCCTGACCGTGACCGCGGGGCCGTCGGCGCCGCCGCCGGTGGTCCAGATCCGGCCGTCCTCGGTGACGGCCGTGGTGGCGACGACACCGGGGTGCCCGGCGAACCGCTCCGCGAGGAAGTCGTTCTCCCGGACGACGAACTCCTCCGGCAGGTCCTCCAGCTCGTAGCCGCCCCCGAGGTCGACGTGGTGCAGCTCGACCTCCACCCACCTGCGGAAGGGGATCCGGGAGGCGGAGTCCGTCACGCCGTTGCGCAGTGTGACCGTGCGCGACCAGTCGGCCGGCGCCGCGGCCGCGCCAAGGAAGGCCTCGCCGCTCCCGCGCAGATCGGCGAGCTGCTCGTCGAGCGGACGGGGTGCGTCCCTCTCGATGTCCGCGTCCCGGGTTTCGCTGTTCGCGTACATCGGACGCCCCTGGAGAACATTTACGAGGGCGTCGGCGTTACGTGACAGGTGGGCAAGAACATGACCGCGGCTCCAGCCCGGCAGGCGCGACGCTCCGGCGAGGAATCCGTCGTCCCTCTTGCCCGTGGCACTGAGCAGCCGATCGGTCGCTTCACGTACAGCTTCCAGGTCACGCGCATGGTCGATCATGCGCCGAGCGTAGCCTCCGACACTCGTTCGGGTGAAGGTGTCTGCGGTCGTCCGTAAATCGAATGTGCGTGCTATACGCTCGGAGTCGAAAGCTTCGTACATCGCTGTGGCGCCCCCCATACCCTGGGACGGGGGCTCAGTTCCCCCACTTCTCTCCAGAAAGGTGCGGACCGGCGTGGCCGACCGTCTCATCGTCCGTGGCGCGCGCGAGCACAACCTGAAGAACGTCTCGCTCGACCTGCCCCGTGACTCCCTCATCGTCTTCACCGGGCTGTCCGGATCGGGCAAGTCCTCCCTCGCGTTCGACACGATCTTCGCCGAGGGGCAGCGGCGCTACGTGGAGTCCCTCTCCTCGTACGCCCGCCAGTTCCTCGGCCAGATGGACAAGCCGGACGTGGACTTCATCGAAGGCCTCTCGCCCGCCGTCTCCATCGACCAGAAGTCGACCTCGCGCAACCCGCGCTCGACGGTCGGCACGATCACCGAGGTGTACGACTACCTCCGGCTGCTCTTCGCCAGGATCGGCAAGCCGCACTGCCCCGAGTGCCACCGGCCGATCTCGCGCCAGTCGCCGCAGGCCATCGTGGACAAGGTGCTGGGACTGCCCGAGGGCAGCCGCTTCCAGGTCCTCTCCCCGCTGGTGCGCGAGCGCAAGGGCGAGTTCGTCGACCTCTTCGCGGACCTCCAGACCAAGGGCTACAGCAGGGCCCGGGTGGACGGCGAGACGATCCAGCTCTCCGAGCCGCCCACGCTGAAGAAGCAGGAGAAGCACACCATCGAGGTGGTCATCGACCGCCTCACGGTGAAGGACAGCGCCAAGCGCCGGCTGACCGACTCCGTCGAGACCGCGCTGGGCCTCTCGGGCGGCATGGTCGTCCTCGATTTCGTCGACCTCGAGCAGGACGACCCCGAGCGTGAGCGGATGTACTCCGAGCACCTCTACTGCCCGTACGACGACCTCTCCTTCGAGGAGCTGGAGCCCCGCTCCTTCTCCTTCAACTCGCCCTTCGGCGCCTGCCCCGACTGCACGGGTATCGGCACGCGGATGGAGGTGGACCCGGAGCTCATCGTCCCGGACGAGGACAAGTCCCTGGACGAGGGCGCCATCCACCCCTGGTCGCACGGCCACACCAAGGAGTACTTCGGGCGCCAGATCAACGCGCTGGCCGAGGCCCTCGGCTTCCGCACGGACATCCCCTGGGCCGGACTTCCGCAGCGCGCCAAGAAGGCCCTGCTCCACGGCCACAAGATCCAGACCGAGGTGCGCTACCGCAACAGGTACGGCCGCGAGCGCGCCTACACCACCCCGCGCTTCGAAGGCGCCGTGCAGTACGTCAAGCGGCGCCACTCCGAGGCCGAGAGCGATTCCAGCAGGGAGCGGCTCGAAGGCTACATGCGCGAGGTGGCCTGTCCGACGTGCGAAGGCACCCGGCTCAAGCCCCTGGTGCTCGCCGTCACCGTGATGGAGCGGTCCATCGCCGAGGTCGCCGCGATGTCGATCAGCGAGTGCGCCGAGTTCCTCGGCCGCCTCACGCTGAACGCCCGCGACAAGAAGATCGCCGAGCGGGTGCTCAAGGAGGTCAACGAGCGGCTGAGGTTCCTCGTGGACGTCGGCCTCGACTACCTCTCGCTGAACCGTGCCGCGGGCACCCTGTCCGGCGGAGAGGCCCAGCGCATCCGGCTCGCCACCCAGATCGGCTCCGGTCTCGTCGGCGTGCTCTACGTCCTGGACGAGCCGTCCATCGGGCTGCACCAGCGCGACAACCACCGGCTCATCGAGACCCTGGTCCGTCTCCGGGACATGGGCAACACGCTCATCGTCGTCGAGCACGACGAGGACACCATCAAGGTCGCCGACTGGGTCGTCGACATCGGCCCCGGCGCCGGCGAGCACGGGGGCAAGGTCGTCCACTCGGGCTCGCTCAAGGAACTCCTCGCCAACAAGGAGTCGATCACCGGGCAGTACCTCTCGGGCCGGCGGACGATCGAGATGCCGGACGTCCGGCGTCCCGTCGACCCGAAGCGCCGGCTCACGGTGCACGGCGCCCGGGAGAACAACCTCCAGGACATCGACGTCTCCTTCCCGCTCGGCGTGCTCACGGCCGTCACGGGCGTGTCGGGTTCGGGCAAGTCGACCCTGGTCAACGACATCCTCTACACCCACCTGGCGCGCGAGCTCAACGGTGCCAAGTCGGTCCCCGGGCGGCACACCCGGGTCGACGGCGACGACCTCGTCGACAAGGTCGTGCACGTGGACCAGTCGCCCATCGGCCGCACGCCCCGGTCCAACCCGGCGACGTACACCGGTGTGTTCGACCACGTCCGCAGGCTGTTCGCCGAGACCATGGAGGCGAAGGTCCGCGGCTATCTGCCGGGCCGCTTCTCCTTCAACGTCAAGGGCGGCCGGTGCGAGAACTGCTCCGGTGACGGCACGATCAAGATCGAGATGAACTTCCTCCCCGACGTGTACGTCCCGTGCGAGGTCTGCCACGGTGCGCGCTACAACCGGGAGACGCTGGAGGTCCACTACAAGGGCAAGTCCATCGCCGAGGTGCTGGACATGCCCATCGAGGAGGGCCTGGAGTTCTTCGAGGCCGTCCCGACGATCGCCCGCCACCTCCGCACGCTCAACGAGGTCGGCCTCGGCTACGTCAGGCTCGGCCAGTCCGCGCCGACCCTCTCCGGCGGTGAGGCGCAGCGGGTGAAGCTGGCGAGCGAGCTGCAGAAGCGCTCCACCGGCCGCACGGTCTACGTCCTGGACGAGCCGACGACCGGTCTGCACTTCGAGGACATCAGCAAGCTCATCTCGGTGCTGTCGGGCCTGGTCGACAAGGGCAACACGGTGATCGTCATCGAGCACAACCTCGACGTCATCAAGACCGCCGACTGGGTCGTCGACATGGGCCCCGAGGGCGGCAGCGGCGGTGGTCTCGTGATCGCCGAGGGCACCCCCGAGCACATCGCCTCGGTGCCCGCCAGCCACACCGGGAAGTTCCTCCAGGACGTCCTCGGCGCGGACCGGGTCGCCGACGCCACGGTGCCTGCCGCCCGCAAGCCGGCCGGCAGGGCGGCCGCGAAGAAGGCGGTGGCCGCGAAGACGGCCACCGCCCGCCGGACGGCCACGGCGAGGACGACCGCGAAGACGGCGGGCGGCAAGCCCGCGGGGAAGAAGGCCACCCGCACGCGGAAGGCCTGACACCGCGCGCACGGGGCCGCCCCCGGCACCGAGGGGCGGCCCCCGGTGCCGGGGGCGGACCGTGTCCGGTGCCGGGCGGGCGCGGGGCGGGCGGGGCCGGTGGGAAGGCCGTCGTTCTCCGCCGGTATCGTCGGGTCTGTCGCCCATGCCCCCAGGCGCGGCCCGTGCCCGTGTCCGCGGCACCCGGTGCCCCGGACGGATACGGCGGCCCTCTGTCCCCCCGACCAGTGGAGACCGCATGTCCGGCCTGCCCGCCCCCCGCCGTACCGTGCTGAAGGGCGCCGCGCTCGTCGGCGTCGCAGGGCTGGGAGTGGCCGCCTGCTCGACCGAGTCGAAGCTCGGCCACGCGCAGACGCCGACGCCCACCGCGCCCGTGGAACTCGGCGCCCCGGACGAGATTCCGGTCGGCGGATCGAAGCTCTACCGGGAACAGCGGGTCGTCGTCAGCTGTCCCGCCGCCGGTCAGTACAAGGCGTTCAGCGCACAGTGCACCCACGCCGGCTGCCTGCTGGACAAGGTCGAGGACAACGTGGGCAACTGCCCCTGCCACGGCAGCCGCTTCGACGTCACCACCGGCAAGGCCGTACAGGGGCCCGCCACCGTCCCGCTGCCCGCGGTTCCGGTGAAGGTCGAGGGCGGACGGCTCGTCGCCGGCCCCGACGCCTGACGGGAGCCGTCGCGCCCCGCGGCGGGGCCCGCGGACACGTCGGGGCCCGGGTGCCGGCGGTCACCGGTGTCACGGAAATGCCGCCGTGTCACCGCCCGCAAGTAGGGTGTGAGACATGGCAGACCCCTCCAGCTACCGCCCCAAGCCGGGACAGATCCCCGACTCCCCGGGGGTCTACAAGTTCCGCGACGATCACCGCCGGGTGATCTACGTCGGCAAGGCCAAGAACCTGCGCCAGCGCCTGGCCAACTACTTCCAGGACCTGGCCGGCCTGCACCCGCGCACCCGCACGATGGTCACCACGGCCGCGTCCGTCGAGTGGACCGTGGTCTCCACCGAGGTCGAGGCGCTGCAGCTGGAGTACAGCTGGATCAAGGAGTTCGACCCCCGGTTCAACGTCAAGTACCGCGACGACAAGAGCTATCCCTACCTCGCCGTCACGCTCAACGAGGAGTTCCCGCGCGTCCAGGTCATGCGCGGGGCCAAGAAGAAGGGCGTCCGCTACTTCGGTCCGTACGGGCACGCCTGGGCGATCCGCGAGACCGTCGACCTGATGCTCCGGGTCTTCCCCGTCCGGACGTGTTCCGCCGGGGTGTTCAAGAACGCCGAGCGCACGGGCCGGCCCTGCCTCCTCGGGTACATCGGCAAGTGCTCCGCACCGTGCGTCGGCCGCGTCAGCCCGGACGAACACCGGGAACTGGCCGAGGACTTCTGCGACTTCATGACGGGCCGCACCGGGACGTACATCCGCCGCCTGGAGAAGGACATGATGCAGGCGGCCGAGGACATGGAGTACGAGCGGGCGGCCCGGCTCCGTGACGACGCGGGCGCGCTGAAGCGGGCCATGGAGAAGAGCGCCGTGGTCCTCGCCGACGCCACCGACGCGGACCTGATCGCCGTCGCGGAGGACGAGCTCGAAGCCGCGGTGCAGATCTTCCACGTCCGGGGCGGGCGGGTGCGGGGCCAGCGCGGCTGGGTCACCGACAAGGTCGAGGCGGTCGACACGGCCGGCCTCGTCGAGCACGCGCTGCAGCAGCTGTACGGCGAGGAGACCGGCGACTCCGTCCCCAAGGAGGTGCTCGTCCCGGCGCTCCCCGAGGACCCCGACGCCGTGTCCCAGTGGCTCGCCGGCCGGCGAGGCTCCCAGGTCAGCCTCCGCATCCCGCAGCGGGGTGACAAGAAGGACCTGATGGGCACGGTCCAGCGCAACGCCCAGCAGGCGCTGGGGCTGCACAAGACCAAGCGCGCCTCGGACCTCACGACCCGGTCACGCGCCCTGGAGGAGATCGCCGAGGCCCTCGGCCTCGACACCGCGCCGCTGCGCGTCGAGTGCTTCGACATCTCGCACCTGCAGGGCGACGACGTCGTCGCGTCCATGGTCGTCTTCGAGGACGGGCTCGCACGCAAGAGCGAGTACCGGCGCTTCCAGATCAAGGGCTTCGAGGGGCAGGACGACGTCCGGTCGATGCACGAGGTCATCGGCCGCCGCTTCAAGCGGTACCTCCAGGAGAAGGAGCGTACGGGGGAGTGGGAGGAGACCCCGGCGCCCACCGGCCCCGCCCCCGCCCCCGGGACGGAACCGACCGTGAACGGCGCGGACCCGGCGGGCGCACCGCCGCCCGAGGAGCCCCGCGAGGACGACGGCCGCCCCAAGCGCTTCGCCTACCCGCCGCAGCTCGTCGTCGTCGACGGCGGACAGCCCCAGGTCGCCGCCGCGAAGCGGGCGCTGGACGAGCTGGGCATCGACGACATCGCCGTGTGCGGTCTCGCCAAGCGACTGGAAGAGGTCTGGCTGCCGGACGACGACGACCCGGTGGTGCTGCCCCGCTCCAGCGAGGGCCTCTACCTCCTCCAGCGCATCCGGGACGAGGCCCACCGCTTCGCGATCACCTACCAGCGGGCCAAGCGGGCCAAGCGCATCCGCAGCAGCCCGCTCGACGACGTCTCCGGGCTCGGCGAGACCCGCAAGCAGGCGCTGATCAAGCACTTCGGCTCCGTGAAGCGGCTGCGGCAGGCCACAATCGACGAGATCTGCGAGGTCCCGGGGATAGGGCGCAGGACGGCGGAATCGGTGGCCGCAGCCCTCGCCACGGCGGCCCCCGCCGCACCCGCCGTGAACACCGCCACAGGAGAGATCATTGAAGAGGACGACGGGGACGGCACGACATGACCGAGCACGCGCATGAACGCCAGGACGAAGGCGACCGAGCAGACGGAGCGGTACACGTGAGTACGGGAAGCGGAAACACCACGGAGACGACCGGGACCACCACGCCCGCCATCCCCGAGCTGGTCATCATCTCCGGCATGTCGGGCGCCGGGCGCAGCACCGCCGCCAAGTGTCTGGAGGACCTCGGCTGGTTCGTCGTCGACAACCTGCCCCCCGCGCTGATCCCCACCATGGTGGAGCTCGGCGCCCGCTCCCAGGGCAACGTCGCCCGCATCGCCGTCGTCGTCGACGTACGCGGACGCCGCTTCTTCGACAACCTCCGGGAGTCGCTCGCCGACCTGGCCGCCAAGAGCGTCACCCGGCGGATCGTCTTCCTGGAGTCCTCCGACGACGCCCTCGTGCGCCGGTTCGAATCCGTCCGCCGCCCCCACCCGCTGCAGGGCGACGGACGGATCGTCGACGGCATCGCGGCCGAGCGGGACCTGCTGCGCGAGCTGCGCGGTGACGCCGACCTCGTCATCGACACCTCCAGCCTCAACGTCCACGAGCTGCGCGCCAAGATGGACGCCCAGTTCGCCGGGGACGAGGAGCCGGAGCTCCGTGCGACGGTGATGTCGTTCGGCTTCAAGTACGGCCTGCCCGTCGACGCCGACCTCGTCGTCGACTGCCGGTTCCTGCCGAATCCGCACTGGGTACCGGAGCTGCGTCCGTTCACCGGGCTCAACGAGGAAGTGTCCGACTACGTCTTCGACCAGCCCGGCGCCAAGGAGTTCCTCAACCAGTACACAGAACTCCTGCAGCTCATCGCCGCCGGCTACCGCCGCGAGGGCAAGCGCTACGTCACCATCGCCGTCGGCTGCACGGGCGGCAAGCACCGCTCCGTGGCGATGTCGGAGAAGCTGGCCGCCCGGCTGTCCACCGAAGGCATCGAGACCGTCCTCGTCCACCGGGACATGGGGCGCGAGTAGTGGCCGGTCGCAATCTGCGTCAGCGGCGTCTGAGCAGGGCCACGGCCGCCCTCTCCGGCCGCAAGCGCGGCGCACAGCCCAAGGTCGTCGCCCTCGGCGGCGGGATGGGGCTGTCGGCGTCCCTGACGGCGCTGCGCCGGATCACCGGCGATCTCACGGCCGTGGTCACGGTCGCCGACGACGGCGGCTCCAGCGGCCGGCTCCGCGAGGAGCTCGGTGTGCTGCCGCCCGGCGACCTGCGCAAAGCGCTCGCGGCGCTCTGCGGCGACGACGAATGGGGCCGCACGTGGTCCCAGGTCATCCAGCACCGCTTCGAGTCCAAGGGCGACCTGCACGAGCACGCGGTGGGCAATCTGCTCATCGTCGCCCTGTGGGAACAGCTGGGCGACCACGTGCAGGCCCTCGACCTCGTCGGCAAGCTGCTCGGAGCCCACGGCCGGGTGCTGCCGATGTCCGCCGTCCCTCTGGAGCTCCAGGCCCTGGTACGGGGACACGACCCCGGCCTCCCCGAGGACGTCTCCACCGTGCGAGGTCAGGCGACCGTGGCGCTGACCCCGGGCGAGGTGCAGTCCGTCCACGTCGTTCCCGCCGACCCGCCGGCGGTACCGGAGGCGGTGGCCGCGGTCCTCGACGCGGACTGGGTGGTGCTGGGGCCGGGATCCTGGTTCTCCTCCGTGATTCCGCACCTCCTGGTGCCACAACTGCTCGACGCACTGGTGACCACGAAGGCGCGTAAGGTCCTCTCGCTGAACCTCGCACCGCAGCCCGGTGAAACAGATGGCTTCTCACCGCAGCGTCATTTGGAGGTTTTGGGACGACACGCCCCTAAACTCGCCATGGACGTGGTGCTGGCCGACGAGGCCGCCGTGCCCGACCGCGAGTCCCTCGCCGACGCCGCCCAGCGGCTCGGAGCCGCGGTCGAGCTGGCCCCCGTGGCCTCACCCGACGGCGTTCCGATTCACGATCCGGAGCTGTTGGCCGCCGCGTACGACCGTATTTTTCGGATGCATGGAAGGATCGGCCCATGGCGATGACGCCAGCGGTGAAGGACGAAATCTCTCGGCTTCCCGTGACCCGGACCTGCTGCAGAAAGGCAGAGGTCTCGGCGATTCTCCGGTTCGCGGGCGGGCTCCACCTGGTGAGCGGCCGGATCGTGATCGAGGCCGAGCTGGACACCGCGATGGCGGCCCGTCGGCTCAAGCGGGACATCCTGGAGATCTTCGGGCACAGCTCGGAGCTCATCGTGATGGCTCCCGGCGGACTGCGCCGCGGCTCGCGCTACGTGGTGCGCGTGGTGGCCGGAGGTGACCAGCTGGCCCGCCAGACCGGCCTGGTGGACGGCCGAGGCCGCCCGATCCGCGGTCTCCCGCCGCAGGTGGTCTCGGGGGCCACCTGCGACGCCGAGGCGGCCTGGCGTGGCGCCTTCCTCGCACACGGCTCGCTCACGGAGCCGGGCCGCTCCTCCTCGCTCGAGGTGACCTGCCCCGGTCCGGAGGCCGCGCTCGCCCTGGTCGGGGCCGCGCGCAGGCTCTCCATCGCGGCCAAGGCCCGCGAGGTGCGAGGCGTGGACCGTGTCGTCGTCCGTGACGGTGACGCCATCGGCGCGCTGCTGACCCGTCTCGGCGCCCACGAGTCGGTGCTGGCCTGGGAGGAGCGCCGTATGCGGCGCGAGGTCCGCGCCACGGCCAACCGGCTCGCCAACTTCGACGACGCCAACCTGCGCCGCTCGGCCCGTGCCGCGGTGGCCGCGGGAGCCCGGGTGGGACGCGCGCTGGAGATCCTGGGCGAGGAGGTCCCGGAGCACCTGGCCGCCGCCGGAAGGCTGCGCATGGAGCACAAGCAGGCCTCCCTGGAGGAACTGGGCGCGCTCGCGGACCCGCCGCTGACCAAGGACGCGGTGGCGGGCCGGATCCGGCGCCTGCTCGCGATGGCCGACAAGCGGGCCCAGGACATCGGGATCCCCGGCACGGAGGCGACGCTCAGCGAGGAGATGGCCGACGGCCTCGTCGGCTGAGAACGGTGACACGCCGCCCGCACGGGAGCGGCGGCGCGAGACGGTGAGGACGTCGGCCGGGACCCGGGCCCGCCCGAGGTCCTCACCGTCTCGCACAGGCGCACGCACACGCACCGGGCGCAGGAGCGGCCGCCGGTGACGGCATCGGACTTGGGGGGCGGACTTGGGGGCGGGCCGCGCGTCCCCGGGTAGCGCCACCAGTCGGTAAACCCCGCCGGAGCCGGTCCGTCGTCCACCCGTAAAGCGGTGAGCGGAATTGGCCGAAAGGACCGAGTCCATCGATTGAGCGCGGCCCCGCGAGAATGAGCGTTTAAGATCGCGCGCCCCCCAGGTCCGTGCACGCCAAAAGGGCGCTGCGGCGGGAAATTCATCCATTGAGAGCCCGTCCGCACAATTGAGCGCACGACTCCGGGCCGAATCCTCTTACGGCGGAAAACAGGCACCCCGGCGGCATTGCCGAACGCCGTGCCGCAGTCGGCGTCCACGGGGCCCGAGCCCGCCCCGGTGACTGCCGGTGACGGTGAGCCGCTGTGCCCCGCGCCGGACTCCGCACGGCAAGGGGTCGCTCGGGCGGGGGGTGTTGACGCTTGGTGACCGTCTGAGGTGCCGGCTTCGCCGTCGATGCCCGCCCGGAACCGGAGGTGGCGGCTCCTACCGGGGAGTAGGCAACTCCCTCTCCGCGCCCCTCCACTCGATGTCACTCCCGGGCCTTGGGAGAGGTAGGGTCGGAGGCGGTCGGGGACATCCCTAATAAAACTCGCCGGCATCGAAACCGGCGTTCCTAACGAGGAGATCGGTTCGTGACGATCCGCGTAGGCATCAACGGCTTTGGCCGCATCGGTCGTAACTACTTCCGCGCGCTGCTGGAGCAGGGTGCGGACATCGAGATCGTGGCTGTCAACGACCTGGGTGACACCGCGACCACTGCCCACCTGCTGAAGTACGACACCATCCTGGGTCGGCTCAAGGCAGAGGTCAGCCACACCGCCGACACCATCACCGTCGACGGCCACACCATCAAGGTGCTCTCCGAGCGCAACCCGGCCGACATCCCCTGGGGTCAGCTGGGCGTCGACATCGTGATCGAGTCGACCGGCATCTTCACCAAGAAGGCCGACGCCGAGAAGCACATCGCGGGTGGCGCCAAGAAGGTCCTCATCTCGGCTCCGGCCAAGGACGAGGACATCACCATCGTGATGGGTGTCAACCAGGACAAGTACGACGCGGCAAACCACCACGTCATCTCCAACGCCTCCTGCACCACCAACTGTGTGGCGCCGATGGCCAAGGTCCTCGACGAGAACTTCGGCATCGTCAAGGGTCTGATGACGACGGTCCACGCGTACACGAACGACCAGCGCATCCTGGACTTCCCGCACTCGGACCTGCGTCGCGCCCGCGCCGCCGCCGAGAACATCATCCCGACCACGACGGGCGCCGCCAAGGCGACCGCGCTGGTCCTCCCGCAGCTCAAGGGCAAGCTCGACGGCATCGCGATGCGCGTCCCGGTCCCGACCGGTTCCGCCACCGACCTCGTCGTCACCCTGCAGCGCGAGGTCACCAAGGACGAGGTCAACGCCGCGTTCAAGAAGGCGTCCGACGACGGCGACCTCAAGGGCTTCCTGACCTACACCGAGGACCCGATCGTGTCCTCGGACATCGTCGGCGACCCGTCGTCCTGCACCTTCGACTCCTCCCTGACGATGGTCCAGGAAGGCAACTCGGTTAAGATCCTCGGCTGGTACGACAACGAGTGGGGTTACTCCAACCGCCTCGTCGACCTGACCGTCTTCGTCGGCGGCCAGCTCTGATCCTCGGATCGGCAGGCATCTCGATGTGAGCAAGGGGCTCGGACGGCGCGACGTGGCGCCGTCCGAGCCCCTTGCGTACTCATCCGTCCTTCCAAGGAGTACCGCTAACAGATGAAGACGATCGACGAACTTCTCGACGAAGGGGTCGCCGGCAAGCGGGTATTCGTCCGCGCCGACCTCAACGTGCCGCTGGACGGCACCACGATCACCGACGACGGCCGCATCCGCGCCGTACTGCCGACGGTCGCCCGGCTCGCCGAAGCCGGCGCCCGCGTCGTCGTCGCCTCGCACCTCGGCCGCCCCAAGGGTGCCCCGGACCCCGCCTTCTCGCTGGCGCCCGCCGCCGCGCGCCTGGGCGAGCTGCTCGGTGCCGAGGTCGCCTTCGCGACCGACACCGTGGGGGAGTCCGCCCGCTCCATGGTCGCCGGGCTCGCCGACGGCCGGGTCGCCGTCATCGAGAACCTTCGCTTCAACGCCGGTGAGACCTCCAAGGACGACGCCGAGCGCGGCGCCTTCGCGGACCAGCTGGCCGAGCTCGCCGACGTCTACGTCGGCGACGGCTTCGGCGCCGTCCACCGCAAGCACGCCTCGGTCTACGACCTCCCGGCCCGCCTGCCCCACGCGGCCGGCGGTCTGATCGCCACCGAGGTCGGCGTCCTGAAGAAGCTCACCGAGGACGTCGCCCGCCCGTACGCCGTGGTTCTCGGCGGCGCCAAGGTCTCCGACAAGCTCGGGGTCATCGACCACCTGCTGGAGAAGGCCGACCGCATCCTCATCGGCGGCGGCATGGCGTACACCTTCCTCAAGGCCAAGGGCTACGAGGTGGGCATCTCGCTGCTCCAGGAGGACCAGGTCCCCGCCGTCCAGGGCTACCTCAAGCGGGCCGAGGAGCTCGGCGTGGAGTTCGTGCTCCCCGTCGACGTCCTGGTCGCCCGCGAGTTCCCGGACCTGAAGACCAAGGCCCCGGCGAACCCCACCACGGTCGCCGCCGACGCCATCCCTGCCGACCAGGAGGGCCTGGACATCGGGCCCGAGACCCGCAAGCTGTACGCGTCGAAGCTCGCCGACGCGGCCACCGTCTTCTGGAACGGCCCCATGGGCGTCTTCGAGCACCCCGACTACGCCGGGGGTACGCGCGCCCTCGCCCAGGCGCTCCTCGACTCCCCGGCCTTCAGCGTCGTCGGCGGAGGGGACTCCGCGGCCGCCGTCCGCATCCTGGGCTTCGACGAAAACGCATTCGGACACATCTCGACCGGTGGCGGTGCCAGCCTCGAATACCTCGAGGGCAAGACGCTTCCCGGCCTCGCCGCACTGGAGGACTGACCCTCAATGACTGCTTCCGCACAAGGCCGCACGCCGCTCATGGCGGGCAACTGGAAGATGAACCTCAACCACCTCGAGGCCATCGCGCACGTCCAGAAGCTCGCCTTCGCCCTGGCCGACAAGGACTACGACGCGGTCGAGGTCGCCGTCCTGCCGCCCTTCACCGACCTGCGGTCGGTGCAGACGCTGATCGACGGCGACAAGCTGAAGATCAAGTACGGCGCGCAGGACCTCTCGGCGCACGACTCCGGTGCGTACACCGGCGAGATCTCGGGCTCCATGCTCGCCAAGCTGAAGTGCACGTTCGTGGCCGTCGGCCACAGCGAGCGCCGCCAGTACCACGGTGAGGACGACGCGGTCTGCAACGCCAAGGTGAAGGCCGCCTACAAGCACGGCCTGACCCCCATCCTCTGCGTAGGCGAGGGCCTGGACGTCCGCAAAGCCGGTGACCAGGTCTCCTACACGCTGGCCCAGCTCGACGGCGCCCTCAAGGACGTTCCCGCCGAGCAGGCCGAGTCCATCGTGATCGCCTACGAGCCGGTCTGGGCCATCGGGACCGGCGAGGTCGCCACCCCCGAGGACGCGCAGGAGGTCTGCGGAGCGATCCGCCGCCGGCTCGCCGAGCTCTACTCGCAGGAGCTGGCCGACGCCGTCCGCATCCAGTACGGCGGCTCGGTGAAGTCCGGAAACGTGGCGGCCATCATGGCGCAGCCCGACGTGGACGGCGCCCTCATCGGTGGTGCCGCTCTCGACGCCGACGAGTTCGTCAAGATCGTCCGCTTCCGCGACCAGTAGGATCGTCCGCTTCCGCCACCTGTGAGTATGCGGTGGAGCGGATCCGTCGTACCCTTGCGGGGGCCGAGGGGGGTACACCCCCGGCCCCCGCTGTTCGTACATGCAGACCAAGGAATTCCGGAAAGTAGGGACCAGCCGTGATTTTGGCGTTCGAGATCGCCCTGATCGTCTTCAGCCTGCTGCTGATGCTGCTGGTGCTGATGCACAAGGGCAAGGGTGGCGGCCTCTCCGACATGTTCGGTGGCGGAATGCAGTCCTCCGTCGGTGGCTCGTCGGTCGCCGAGCGCAACCTCGACCGCATCACCGTGGTGGTCGGTCTGTCCTGGTTCGCGTGCATCGTCGTCCTGGCGCTGCTGATCAAACTGGACAGCTGACCCGTCGTCCGCGATTCCCGGTGAGGGTGTAACTCCTTTCACTGGACGCGCGTTGGGCCTTACGTAGACTGGGGCATCTTCGAGCACCATCACGCAGGGAGTTACGACCGTGGCAAGTGGCAACGCGATCCGGGGAAGCCGGGTCGGAGCGGGGCCGATGGGGGAGGCCGAGCGAGGCGAGTCCGCGCCGCGTCTCCGCATCTCCTTCTGGTGCTCGAACGGGCACGAGACGCAGCCGAGCTTCGCCCATGACGCGCAGGTACCGGAGACCTGGGACTGCCCGCGCTGCGGCTTCCCGGCCGGACAGGACCGGGACAGCCCGCCGGCCCCGCCCCGCACCGAGCCGTACAAGACGCATCTGGCGTACGTACGGGAACGGCGCAGCGACGCGGACGGCGAAGCCATCCTCGCCGAAGCCCTCGCGAAACTCCGCGGCGAGATCTAGAAGTTGTCCACCGGCCGGTCACCCCCTGGGTGCCCGGCCGGAGTTCTTGTGCCGTTCTCCAGCCTGCCGCTGCCCGGGCATAACCGCCTGATCAATTAGGTTGGAGATGCAGCGGGGAAGGTTGCAGGCACGAGAAGAAGTGGGCGAATTCAGGGATGAACGCAAAGAGCCGGACCAAGCTCAGCCAGCTGCCCGAATGGGCGGCGCTCGGCAAGCACCGTGAGGAGTTCGGCGACACGCATCTGCGCCGGCTGTTCGCGCAGGCGCCGGACCGTGGGACGGCCTACACCCTCAGGGTCGGCGACCTGCACATCGACTACTCCAAGCACCTGGTGAACGACGAGACGCTGCGTCTGCTGCGCGACCTCGCCGCCGCCACGGGAGTGGCGGGCCTGCGGGACGCGATGTTCCGCGGCGAGAAGATCAACACCACCGAGGACCGCGCGGTCCTGCACACCGCGCTCCGCGCCCCGCGCGACGCCGTGATCGAGGTCGACGGCGAGAACGTCGTGCCGGCCGTGCATGCCGTGCTGGACCGGATGGCGGAGTTCGCCGACCGGGTCAGGGCCGGCGAGTGGACCGGTCACACCGGCAAGCCGGTCAAGAACATCGTGAACATCGGCATCGGCGGCTCCGACCTCGGACCGGCCATGGCCTACGAGGTGCTGCGCTCCTTCACGGACCGCTCGCTGACCGTCCGCTTCGTGTCGAACGTCGACGGCGCCGACCTCCACGAGGCCGTCCACGACCTCGACCCGGCCGAGACGCTGTTCATCGTCGCGTCCAAGACTTTCACCACGATCGAGACCATCACGAACGCCACCTCGGCGCGCGACTGGCTGCTCACCGGGCTGAAGGCCGGTCAGGAGGCCGTCGCCAAGCACTTCGTGGCGCTGTCCACCAACGCGGACAAGGTCACGGACTTCGGCATCGACACGGCCAACATGTTCGAGTTCTGGGACTGGGTCGGCGGACGCTACTCCTACGACTCGGCCATCGGCCTGTCGCTGATGATCGCCATCGGGCCCGAGCGGTTCCGCGAGATGCTCGACGGCTTCCACCTCGTCGACGAGCACTTCCGCACGGCGCCGGCCGAAGAGAACGTACCGCTGCTGCTGGGGCTCCTGGGCGTCTGGTACGGCCAGTTCTTCGACGCCCAGGCACACGCGGTCCTGCCCTACAGCCACTACCTGTCCAAGTTCACCGCGTACCTGCAGCAGCTGGACATGGAGTCCAACGGCAAGTCCGTGGACCGGGACGGCAATCCGGTCGAGTGGCAGACCGGCCCGGTCGTCTGGGGCACCCCCGGGACCAACGGGCAGCACGCCTACTACCAGTTGATCCACCAGGGCACGAAGATCATCCCGGCCGACTTCATCGGGTTCGCGACGCCGGTCCAGGACCTGCTGCCCGGGCTGATCGCCCAGCACGACCTGCTCATGGCCAACTTCTTCGCCCAGACCCAGGCGCTCGCCTTCGGCAAGACGCCCGAGGAGGTCCGTGCGGAGGGTGTGCCCGAGGAGCTCGTGCCGCACAAGACCTTCCGCGGCAACCACCCGACGACCACGATCCTCGCCGAGCGGCTCACACCGTCGGTGCTCGGCCAGCTGATCGCGCTGTACGAGCACAAGGTGTTCGTCCAGGGCGCGGTCTGGAACATCGACTCCTTCGACCAGTGGGGCGTCGAGCTCGGCAAGGTCCTCGCCAAGAAGATCGAGCCCGTGCTGACCGAGGGCACCGGCGGGGAGCAGCTCGACAGCTCCACCGCGGCGCTCGTGTCGACCTACCGCTCGCTGCGGGGCCGCTGAGCCGTCCGGCCACGGGGAGGGGGCGGCGGGGCTCCTGCCGCCCCCTCCCCGGATCAGTCCGCCGCCGCCCGTTCTCCGGCGGGGCGCCTGCGGTGCGCCTTCTCGGTGAGGGACTGCGGCTGCCAGACTCCGTCGGCCCGGTAGAGGTCGGTGCCCGGTGCCACGATCTCGTCGATACGGTCGAGGGCCGCGTCGTCGAGTATCAGGCCGGCTCCCTCGATCAGTGAAGTGAGCTGGTCCATGGTGCGCGGACCGATGATCACCGATGTGACGGCGGGGTGCGCCAGCGGGAAGGCCACCGCCAGTTCCGGCAGGGTGCGGCCCAGCTCCTCCGCGAGCAGGGCGAGCTGTTCGACCGCTGCCAGCTTCTCCGGGTTGCCCGGTACGGCGGGGTCGAAGCGGTGTGGGGTGTGCCTCGCGCGGCCGGTGGTGAGATCCGCGGGCCGGCCCTCGCGGTAGGCGCCGGACATGTAGCCCGAAGCCAGCGGTGACCAGGTCAGCACGCCCATGCCCAGCCGCTGGGCGGTGGGCAGCACGGACCGTTCGATGCCGCGCGCGAGGATCGAGTACGGCGGCTGCTCCGTACGCAGACGCATCAGCCCGCGCCGCTCGGCCACGTGATGGGCCTCGACGAGGTCCTCGGCGGGGAACGCGGAGCAGCCGAACGCACGGATCTTCCCCGCCGTCACCAGGTCGCCGAGGACGGACAGCGTCTCCTCGACGTCGGTGGTGTGGTCGGGGCGGTGCACCTGGTACAGGTCGATCCACTCCGTGTCCAGGCGCCGAAGACTGTCCTCGACGGCCCGGACGATCCAGCGGCGCGAGTTGCCGCTGCGGTTGCGTCCTTCGCCCAGCGGGAAGTGCACCTTCGTGGCCAGCACGACGTCGTCGCGCCTGCCCTTGAGGGCCTTTCCGACGATCTGCTCGCTCTCCCCGGCCGCATACATGTCCGCGGTGTCGACGAAGTTGATGCCGGCGTCGAGCGCGGTGTTGATGACGCGCGCGCAGTCCTCGTGGTCGGGGTTGCCCATGGAGCCGAACATCATCGTGCCGAGGCAGTGGGTACTGACCTCGATGCCGGTCCTGCCGAGTACTCGATAGCGCATGCGTGTGCTCCGTCGCTGGCTGGTCGGGCCCGTCAGTCTAGGAGCTGGAGTGCACTCGACCACAAGGCCGTCGGCAGGTTCCGCGGGCCACTCCGCCTCACGAACACCCCTCGCCGGAAGCGGTGTTGAGGTCCAGGCTCGATACGGGACCCGTCCACGGCAGAGGCCCGGCCCGCTCCTGGGAGCGGGCCGGGCCTCTGCCGTGACTCGTGCTACGCCGAAGCCGGCGGGTACAGCGCCCGTGGCAGCCGTGAGGCCGCCGCGGCGTCCAGCAGCCACAGCGTGCGGCCACGGCCGTACGCCCCGGCCGCCGGGGCCTGGATCTCCCCGGCACCCGACAGCGCGATCTCCGCCGCCTCCGCCTTGTCCTCACCCGCGGCCAGCAGCCACACCTCGCGCGCCGCGCGGATGGCGGGCAGCGTGAGCGTGACGCGGGTGGGCGGCGGCTTCGGAGCACCGTGCACACCGACGACGGTGCGCTCGGTCTCCCGCACCGCCGGCAGCTCCGGGAAGAGCGACGCGACGTGCGTGTCCGGGCCGACGCCCAGCATCAGCACGTCGAACGTCGGCACGGGCCCGTGGTCCTCCGGGCCCGCCGCTGCCGCCAGCTCGGCGGCGTACCCCGCGGCGGCCGCGTCGGCGTCGCCGCCGTACGGTCCGTCGGAGGCCGGCATCGCGTGGACCCGGGAGGGGTCCAGCTCCACCTTGTCCAGCAGGGCCTCGCGGGCCTGCGTGACGTTGCGCTCCGGGTCGCCCTCGGGCAGGAAGCGCTCGTCCCCCCACCACAGGTCGAGCCGCGACCAGTCGATCGCGTCCCGGGCGGGCGAGTCGGCGAGGGCGGACAGCAGACCGTTGCCGTTGCGCCCGCCGGTCAGCACCACCGAGGCCTGACCGCGGGCGGCCTGGGCGTCCACGATCCTCGTGATCAGCCTGGCCGCCGCGGCCTGGGCCATCAGCTCCTTGTCGCGGTGCACGACGAGCTGCGGTGCACTCACTTCGACGCCGCCTTCTTGGCCGCCGCCTTCTTCGCGGCGGGCGCCGCGGCACCGGTCGGGGCCGACTGCTTGCTGCCGGACCCGACGGACGAAGCCTCCGCGGGACCGCCGAGGCGCTCCACACCGAACTTGACCGCGGACTCGTAGATGTTGTCCGGGTCCAGGCGCCGCAGCTCCTCGGCGAGGAGTTCCGCCGTCTCCCGCCGCTTCAGGGCCACGGCACGGTCCGGCTGACCCACCATGCACAGCGTGGCGAGCGAACCGTCGGCCCGGTCCAGGACGATGACACCGCTCTTGGTCTCCATCCGGACGGCCGTCAGACCCGGGCCGCCGGACAGGGTGCGCTCCACCGGGACACCGAGCCGGTCCGCGAGCCACATGGCCAGCAGTTCGCAGCTGGGGTTGTCCGACTCTCCCTCGACCGTGGCCGAGATGATCTGGGCGGGCAGCTGGTCGAGTGCCGCCGCCAGCATGGAGCGCCACGGGGTGATGCGGGTCCAGGCCAGGTCGGTGTCGCCCGGCTGGTACGTCGCCGCACGCACCGACAGCTCGTCGAGAGGGTGCTCGGCCGAGTAGGTGTCGGTGATGCGCCGCTGGGCGAGCGCGCCGAGCGGGTCCTTCGCCGGGTGCGCGGGAGCGTCCTCGGGCCACCACACGACGACCGGGGCGTCCGGCAGCAGGAGGGGCAGGACGACCGACTGGGCGTGGTTCGCCAGCTCACCGTGCAGACGCAGGACGACGGTCTCGCCGGAGCCCGAGTCGGAACCGACCCGGATCTCCGCGTCGAGGCGCGCGTCGCGCCGCGAACGCGGCGAACGGCTGACCCGCTTGATCACCACGATGATCCGCGAGGGGTGCTCGCGCGCGGAGTCCGTCGCCGACTTGAGCGCGTCGTAGGCGTTCTCCTCGTCGGTGACGATGACCAGGGTGAGCACCATGCCGACGGCCGGGCTGCCGATGGAACGGCGGGCCGACACCAGCGCCTGGTTGATCTTGCTGGACGTGGTTTCCGTGAGATCGATCTTCATGGCCGGCGCCAGCTCCGTCCGTCGCGTGCGAGCATCTCGTCCGCCTCTGCCGGGCCCCATGTGCCGGCCGGGTACTGGGCGGGCTTGCCGTGCTTGTCCCAGTACTCCTCGATCGGGTCGAGGATGTTCCAGGAGAGCTCGACCTCCTGGTGACGCGGGAAGAGGTTGGCGTCACCGAGCAGGACATCGAGGATGAGCCGCTCGTAGGCCTCCGGGCTGGACTCCGTGAAGGACTCGCCGTAGGCGAAGTCCATGGTGACGTCCCGGACCTCCATGGAGGTCCCGGGCACCTTGGAGCCGAAGCGCACGGTGACACCCTCGTCCGGCTGCACCCGGATGACCAGGGCGTTTCCGCCCAGCTCCTCCGTCGCGCCGGACTCGAAGGGCAGGTAGGGCGCCCGCTTGAAGACGACCGCGATCTCGGTGACCCGGCGGCCGAGCCGCTTTCCGGTACGGAGGTAGAACGGCACGCCCGCCCAGCGGCGGTTGTTGATCGTCAGCTTGATCGCGGCGAAGGTGTCGGTCTTCGACTTGGGGTCGATACCGTCCTCCTCCAGATAGCCGAGCACTTCCTCGCCGCCCTGCCACGCGTGCGCGTACTGTCCGCGCACCGTGTGCTTGCCGAGGTCCTCCGGCAGTTCCACCGCCGTGAGCACCTTGAGCTTCTCGGCGACCAGGGCCTTGGGGTGGAAGGAGCCGGGCTCCTCCATCGCCGTCAGCGCCAGCAGCTGGAGCAGGTGGTTCTGGATGACGTCGCGGGCCGCGCCGATGCCGTCGTAGTAACCGGCGCGGCCGCCGATGCCGATGTCCTCGGCCATCGTGATCTGGACGTGGTCGACGTAGGACCTGTTCCAGATCGGCTCCCACATCGTGTTGGCGAAGCGCAGCGCCAGGATGTTCTGGACCGTCTCCTTGCCGAGGTAGTGGTCGATGCGGAAGACCTCGTTCGGCGGGAACACGTCGTGCACCAGCTGGTTGAGGTCCTGCGCGCTCGCCAGGTCGTGACCGAACGGCTTCTCGATGACGGCCCGCCGCCAGGAGCCCTCCTTCTGGTCGGCCAGCCCGTGCTTCTTGAGCTGCTGGACGACCTTGGGGAAGAACTTCGGCGGCACGGACAGGTAGAAGGCGAAGTTGCCGCCCGTGCCCTGTGCCTTGTCGAGGTCCTCGATCGTGGCCCTCAGGGTCTCGAACGCGACGTCGTCGTCGAACGTGCCCTGCACGAACCGCATGCCCTGGCTGAGCTGCTGCCAGACCTCCTCGCGGAACGGGGTGCGGGAATGCTCCTTGACCGCGTCGTGCACGACCTGGGCGAAGTCCTCGTCCTCCCAGTCGCGGCGCGCGAAGCCGATGAGCGAGAAGCCCGGTGGCAGCAGGCCGCGATTGGCCAGGTCGTAGACAGCGGGCATCAGCTTTTTACGGGACAAATCGCCCGTGACGCCGAAAATCACCAGACCCGACGGTCCCGCGATGCGCGGGAGCCGTCGGTCCTGGGCGTCACGGAGCGGGTTGGCTCCGGGAACACCAGACAAGGTGGTCAGCCCTTCGAAGGAGCGAGGCGCTGGAGTTCCGCCTCGGTCGACTTGAGCAGGTCGTTCCAGGCCGCCTCGAACTTCTCGACGCCCTCGTCCTCGAGCAGCTGCACGACGTCGTCGTAGCTGACTCCGAGGTTCTTGATGGCGTCGAGATCGGCGCGTGCCTGGTCGTAGGCGCCGGCGACGGTGTTGCCGGTGATCTCGCCATGGTCGGCGACCGCGTTCAGCGTGGCCTCCGGCATGGTGTTGACCGTGTTCGGGGCGACGAGGTCGTCGACGTACAGGGTGTCCTTGAGGGACGGGTCCTTCACGCCGGTGGAGGCCCACAGCGGGCGCTGCTTGTTGGCGTGCGCCTTGTCGAGGGCGGCCCAGCGGTCGCCCGCGAAGACCTCCTCGTACGCCTCGTAGGCCAGACGGGCGTTGGCCAGGGCGGACTTGCCCTTCGCGGCCTTGGCCTCGTCGCTGCCCACGGCGTCGAGCCGCTTGTCGATCTCGGTGTCCACGCGGGACACGAAGAAGGACGCCACCGAGTGGATCTTGGAGAGGTCCAGGCCCGCGGCCTTCGCCTTCTCCAGACCCGCCAGGTAGGCGTCCATGACCTCGCGGTAGCGCTCCAGCGAGAAGATCAGCGTCACGTTGACGCTGATGCCCCGCCCGATGGTCTCGGTGATCGCCGGCAGGCCGGCCTTGGTCGCCGGGATCTTGATGAGCGTGTTCGGCCGGTCCACCAGCCAGGCCAGCTGCTTGGCCTCGGCGACCGTGGCCAGGGTGTTGTGCGCCAGGCGGGGGTCGACCTCGATGGAGACCCGGCCGTCCTGGCCGTCGGTCGCGTCGAAGACGGGACGCAGGATGTCCGCCGCGTCGCGCACGTCCGCCGTGGTGATCATGCGGATCGCTTCCTCGACCGTCACCTTGCGGGCGGCGAGGTCGGTGAGCTGCTGCTCGTAACCGTCACCCGAGGAGATGGCCTTCTGGAAGATCGACGGGTTGGTCGTGACACCCACGACGTGGCTCTGGTCGATCAGCTCGGCCAGGTTGCCGGACGTGATCCGCTTGCGGGACAGGTCGTCCAGCCAGATCGCCACGCCCTCGTCGGAGAGGCGCTTGAGTGCGTCTGTCATGAGAAATACATCTCCTACTTGTCGTATGTCCGCATCAGCGCGCGGCGGCGGCGAGAGATTCCCGCGCGGCCTCGGCAACATGCGCCGCGGTGAAGCCGAACTCGCGGAAAAGGACCTTGGCGTCGGCCGACGCACCGAAGTGCTCCAGCGAGACGATGCGGCCCGCGTCGCCCACGTAGCGGTACCAGGTGAGGCCGATGCCCGCCTCGACGGCGACCCGGGCCTTCACGGACGGCGGCAGCACGCTGTCCTTGTACGTCTGGTCCTGCTCCTCGAACCACTCGACACACGGCATCGAGACCACGCGGGTCGGGACGCCGGCGGCCTGGAGCTCGTCGCGGGCCTCGACGGCCAGCTGGACCTCGGAGCCCGTGGCGATCAGGACAGCCTGCGCCTCGCCGCCCTCGGCGTCGAAGAGGACGTAGCCGCCCTTGGCGGCGTCCTCGTTCGCCGGGTAGGTCGGCACGCCCTGACGGGTCAGCGCCAGACCGTGCGGGGCGCCCTTGCCGAACTCCTTGGTCCAGCGGCGCAGGATCTCGCGCCAGGCGATGGCGGTCTCGTTGGCGTCGCCCGGGCGCACGACGTTCAGGCCCGGGATGGCGCGCAGCGAGGCCAGGTGCTCGACCGGCTGGTGCGTCGGGCCGTCCTCGCCGAGCCCGATCGAGTCGTGCGTCCACACGTACGTCACCGGCAGGTGCATCAGCGCGGACAGACGCACGGCGTTGCGCATGTAGTCGGAGAACACCAGGAAGGTGCCGCCGTAGATGCGGGTGTTGCCGTGCAGCGCGATGCCGTTCATGGCCGCGGCCATGGAGTGCTCGCGGATGCCGAAGTGGATCGTGCGGCCGTACGGGTCCGCCTCGGGGAGCGGGTTGCCCACCGGGAGGAACGACGACGTCTTGTCGATCGTGGTGTTGTTCGAGCCGGCCAGGTCGGCCGAGCCGCCCCACAGCTCGGGGATGACTCCGCCGAGCGCCTGCAGGACCTTGCCCGAGGCGGCACGGGTGGCGACCGCGTGTCCGGCCTCGAAGACGGGGAGCTCGTTCTCCCAGCCGGCGGGCAGCTCGCCCGCGGCGATGCGGTCGAAGTCGGCCGCGCGCTCCGGGTTGGCGGTGCGCCAGGCGGCGAAGCCCTTCTCCCACTCGGCCTTGGCCTCGCGGCCGCGGTCCAGTGCCTCACGGGTGTGCGCGATGACCTCGTCGGAGACCTCGAAGGTCTTCTCCGGGTCGAAGCCGAGCACGCGCTTGGTGGCCGCGATCTCCTCGTCGCCGAGCGCCGAGCCGTGCGCGGCCTCGGTGTTCTGGGCGTTCGGGGCGGGCCAGGCGATGATCGAGCGTGCCGCGATGAAGGAGGGGCGCTCCGTCTCGGCCTTGGCGGCCTGCAGCGCGCGGTACAGACCCTCGGGGTCCAGGTCGCCGCTCGGGAGCTGGTCGACGCGCTGGACGTGCCAGCCGTAGGCCTCGTAGCGCTTCAGGGTGTCCTCGGAGACCGCGGTCTCCGTGTCGCCCTCGATCGAGATGTGGTTGTCGTCCCACAGCAGCACCAGGTTGCCGAGCTTCTGGTGGCCGGCGAGCGAGGACGCCTCGGCCGAGATGCCCTCCTGGAGGCAGCCGTCACCGGCGATCACCCAGACCATGTGGTCGAACGGGGAGGTGCCGGGAGCCGCCTGCGGGTCGAAGAGGCCGCGCTCGTAGCGCGAGGCCATCGCCATGCCCACGGCGTTGGCGACGCCCTGGCCCAGCGGGCCGGTCGTCGTCTCGACGCCCGTGGTGTGGCCGTACTCCGGGTGGCCGGGGGTCTTGGAACCCCAGGTGCGGAAGGCCTTGAGGTCGTCCAGTTCGAGGCCGTAGCCTGCCAGGTACAGCTGGGTGTACAGCGTCAGGCTGGAGTGGCCCGCCGACAGCACGAAGCGGTCGCGGCCGGTCCAGTCGGCGTCAGCCGGGTCGTGGCGCATCACCTTCTGGAAGAGGGTGTACGCGGCCGGAGCGAGGCTCATCGCCGTACCCGGGTGGCCGTTTCCGACTTTCTGTACGGCGTCCGCGGCGAGGACACGCGCGGTGTCCACGGCCCGCTGGTCCAATTCGGTCCACTGGAGGTCTGTGGTGGTCGGCTTGGTGCTCACCCTGAGTCAGGGCTCCTCTCCACTGTTCGTAAACCGGTGACTGGTTACCGCACCGGAACCGGTGGCTGGTTACCGCACCGGGCATTGTCGAGCCTACCCCTGACGCAAGGGGGTACTTCTGCCCTTTCCACGGTGCGGCCGACCTGCGGAGTTCGCCTCCCGTATGAGCGCCGTCGTTCACTTCTGCGCCACCCCAACACGACCCCACCCCCGCGAAGAGCGGCGTATGCCCAACGTCTACAGTGGACTGGTTCGCGCAAGTCATTACCGGGTCCCCGTGCCCGGAGCTTGCTGGGATTTCTCTGTCAGGGGTGTGCGTGACGGCCGTCGAGTCCCGACCCGCAGGGGTCGCCTTGACTCCGAGCCCAGTGGGCCATCGCCCGTTCGGGGCCCGCGTCAAGGCATTTGTGGCTCTTACCAAGCCGCGCATCATCGAGCTGCTGCTCATCACCACCGTTCCGGTGATGTTCCTCGCGGCTCAGGGCGTGCCCGATCTTTGGCTCGTAGTGACCACCACCATCGGCGGATATCTCTCCGCGGGCGGTGCCAATGCGCTCAACATGTATATCGACCGGGACATCGACGCGCTGATGGACCGTACGTCGCAGCGTCCGCTGGTCACCGGCATGGTGAGTCCGCGCGAGTGCCTGGCCTTCGGAATCGCCCTCGGGGTGATTTCCACGGTCTGGTTCGGACTGCTCGTCAACTGGCTCTCCGCGGCCCTCGCACTGGGCGCACTCCTGTTCTATGTCGTCGTCTACACGATGCTGCTGAAGCGCCGCACCGCGCAGAACATCGTGTGGGGCGGAATCGCCGGCTGCATGCCCGTGCTCATCGGCTGGTCCGCCGTGACCAATTCGCTGTCGTGGGCCGCGGTCATTCTTTTCGCGGTCATCTTCTTCTGGACGCCGCCGCACTACTGGCCGCTGTCGATGAAGGTCAAGGACGACTACGCCCGGGTCGGCGTCCCGATGCTTCCGGTCATCGCGTCCAACCGGGTGGTGGCCCGGCAGATCGTCATCTACAGCTGGGTGATGGTCGCGGTCTCGCTGCTGCTCACCCCGCTGGGCTACACGGGCTGGTTCTACACGCTGGTGGCCGTGCTGACCGGCGGCTTCTGGCTGTGGGAGGCGCACGGCCTGCAGAACCGGGCCAAGTCCGGTGTGACGGGCGCCAAGCTCAAGGAGATGCGCCTCTTCCACTGGTCCATCACCTACGTCTCGCTCCTCTTCGTCGCCGTGGCCGTGGACCCCTTCCTGCGGTAACCGCGCACAGCACTCCGCCGGCGGGCGGGGGACGTGGCCGAAGCCACGCCCCCCGCCCGTCGCCAGTTGATCTACCCGTCGGTAGCATCCTGTCCATGGCAGAGACGGCAGAGAACCGGACCCAGTCGGACGACAGCAGGAAGGCGGCCCGCGCGGAGCGCAGGGCGGCCAGGCTCGCGAAGCAGATCGGCGCCTTCGCCCGGGCGCACGGCGGCGCAGAGGGGCAGCTCGCCCACCTCGGCCAGGCGGGCACCCGCATCGTGCTGGTCGGCGAGGACGGCGCCTGGGGTGATCTGGTCGCCCCTTCCTACGCGGTGGCGGAGAGCGCCACGGGCAAGGCCGGCATCACCTTGCACGAGGACTTCGACGGCGACTTCGCGGCGAAGGTCCGCACCGGCCCGTACGAGTGGTCCCGGATGGCCGGCATCCAGGTCGGCGGACCGTCCAACACCAAGGGCTGAGTGTCCGGCCGCCTTCTCACGGGTACGCGCGACGGCCCCCGCCCGCCGGATGGCGGACGGGGGCCGTGGCCGTGCCGTGGAGGAGTGGCCGGTCAGCGCGCGGCGGCGGGCTCCGGCAGGTCTCCCGTGGTCACCGGCGCGGGAACACCCGGTCCGGCGGCGGGACGCTCGCGCAGCGACAGCAGCAGGCGCAGCACGGCGACCCACATGAGGGACGACCCGAGCATGTGCAGGCCGACCAGGACCCCGGGCACGTCGTTGAAGTACTGCACGTAGCCGATCCCGCCCTGCGCGAGCAGCACGATCAGCAGGTCCCGGGAGCGTGCGCGGGTGTCGGCGGGGGCGTCCACGACGCGCAGGGCGAACCACATCGCCACGGCCAGGAGGCAGACGGCCCAGGCCGCGACGGCGTGCACATGGGCGGCGTCGCTCCAGTCCCACGGCATGCGCGGCACGTCGCTGCTGTCCCCGGCGTGCTTGCCGGAACCGGTCACGGTGGTGCCCAGCGCGATCAGGACGACGGTCACGGCGACGACGGCCCAGGCCAGCCGGCGCACCGGGAGCGGGGCGCGGGGCCGCGGGGCCGTGTCGCCCTCGCCCATCCGCACCCAGGTGACGACGGTGACCGTGAGCAGGCAGTTCGCGAGCAGGAAGTGTCCGGCCACCGACCAGGGGTTCAGACCCGCCCAGACCGTGATCCCGCCGATGACGGCGTTGCCCATCACCAGCCAGAACTGCGACCAGGCCAGGCGGGTGAGACCGCGCCGCCGGGGCTTCACGGAACGGGCCGCGATGATCGCCCAGCCGACCGCGGCGCACAGGACGTAGGTGAGCATCCGGTTGCCGAACTCGATGGCACCGTGCAGGCCCTGTTCGGGGGTGGCGAAGAGGCTGTCGTCGGTGCACTTGGGCCAGGTGTCGCAGCCCAGGCCGGAACCGGTCAGCCGGACCGCCCCGCCCGTGATGATGATGAAGACGCTCATCACCACCGCGGCGAGCGCGGCGCGCCTGGCGGTCCTCACCGACGGCGTCCAGCGCTTGGCGATGAAGGAGAGGGGGGTTTCCACGCGCCCCATCGTAGGGAACGGCTTGTGCATGTTTTCACGAGGGGGGTGGCATCCCCGGGTGGGCCGGGACACCGCCCCGGCCCGGGCCGCTCACTCCCAGCGGAAGAACCGGGCCGCGGCGCCCAGCCCCAGCACCGCCCACACGGCCAGGACCGCCGCGTCGCCCCAGGGCATCGCCGCGCCGTGCGACAGTACGTCCCTGAGACCGCCGGAGAGCGCCGAGATCGGCAGCAGCCCGAGCAGCGACCGCACCGCGTCCGGGAACCTGTCCAGCGGCACGATCACTCCGCCGCCGACCAGGAGCAGCAGGAAGACCAGGTTGGCGGCGGCCAGCGTGGCCTCGGCCTTCAGCGTCCCGGCCATGAGCAGGCCCAGCCCGGAGAAGGCCACCGTGCCCAGCAGCAGGAGCAGCAGCACGGCGAACGGGTTGCCGTCCGGAGACCAGCCCAGCGCGAAGGCGATGACCGCCAGCAGGACGACCTGAAGGACCTCCGTGACCAGGACCGAGAGCGTCTTCGCCGCCATCAGGCCCCAGCGGGGGAGCGGCGACACGCCCAGCCGCTTGAGCACCCCGTAGCGCCGCTCGAAACCGGTCGCGATCGCCTGGCCCGTGAAGGCCGTGGACATCACGGCGAGCGCGAGGACGCCCGGGGCGAGGAAGTCGACCGGCTCGCCCGCGCCGGTGTCGACGACGTCGACCGTGCTGAACAGGACGAGCAGCAGCGCGGGGATGACCACGGTGAGCAGCAGCTGCTCACCGTTGCGCAGGAGCATCCGCGTCTCCAGGGCCGCCTGGGCGGCGATCATGCGGGACAGCGGTGCGCCGCCGGGGCGCGGGGTGTACGTACCGGCGCTCATGCGCGCAGCTCCTTGCCGGTCAGTTCGAGGAAGACGTCCTCGAGGGTGTGCCGCTCCACCGCGATGCCGTCGGGCATCACGCCGTTCTGGGCGCACCAGGTGGTGACGGTCGCCAGCAGCTCGGGATCGATCGTCCCGGTGATGCGGTAGACGCCGGTGGTGAGCTCCGCCGCCTCGCTGCCGTCCGGGAGCGCCTTCAGCAGCGAGGCGAGGTCCAGCCCCGGACGTCCGGTGAAGCGCAGGGTGTTCTCGGCGCCGCCGCGGCACAGCTGCTCCGGGCTGCCCTGGGCGATGACCCGGCCGGCGTCGATGACGGCGACGTCGTCGGCGAGCGTCTCGGCCTCGTCCATGAAGTGTGTGGTGAGCACGACGGACACCCCGTCGGCCCGCAGCTCGCGGACCAGGTCCCACGTGGAGCGCCGGGCCTGCGGGTCGAGGCCCGCCGTCGGCTCGTCCAGGAAGACCAGCTCGGGGCGGCCGACGACGGCCATGGCCAGGGCGAGGCGCTGCTGCTGGCCGCCGGAGAGCCGCCGGTAGACGGTGCGGCCGCAGCCGCCGAGTCCCAGGCGCTCGACGAGCGCGTCGACGTCCAGCGGGTGCGCGTGGAGCCTGGCCGTGTGGCGGAGCATCTCGTCGGCGCGCGCGCCCGGGTAGATGCCGCCGGACTGCAGCATCACGCCGATGCGGGGGCGGAGCGCGGCCGCGTCGGCGACGGGGTCGAGGCCGAGGACCCGCACGGTCCCCGCGTCGGGGCGCCGGTAGCCCTCGCAGGTCTCGATCGTGGTGGTCTTGCCGGCGCCGTTGGGGCCGAGGACCGCGGTCACCGTGCCCGCCGGGATCTCCAGATCGAGGCCGTCCACGGCCGTTTTCGTGCCGTACCGCTTGACAAGGCCCCTGGCCTGTACGACGGGCTCGCTGCTCATGGCGGGCAAGTCTAGGCGGGCCGTCCGGGCGTCCGGCGCGCCGGGTTCTCCCGGGCCTTCCGGACGTCCCGGCCCTCGGGGCGGCCTGCCGGCCGGGAGCGCCCTCACCTGCGCGGAGCTGCGGTGACCGGCTGTTTCCGCAGGTCAACTTAGGTACGCCTAAGTGATGAAGGGCACCGCGCCCGGCCCGACGGTGGGTTGTCACGCCCGAAGGAATTACGCAACAATGGCGTTGTGAAATACGTTGGCGAGGCTCCCCAGGAGGAACTCGCGACCGGTGAGCGCTCGACGCGCAACCGGGTCGCGCGCTCCATCCTGGATCACGGCCCCTCCACGGTGGCCGATCTGGCCAAGCGCGTCGGGCTGACCCAGGCCGCCGTGCGCAGGCACCTCGACGCCCTCGTGACCGACGACGTCGTCGAGGCCCGCGAGCAGCGGGTGTACGGAGCCAGGACCCGCGGCCGCCCGGCCAAGGTCTTCGCCCTCACCGACTGCGGCCGGGACGCGTTCGACCAGTCCTACGACAAGCTCGCCGCAGACGCGCTCCGCTGGATCGCCGACACCGCCGGGGACGAGGCGCTCGTCGCCTTCGCCCGCGCCAGGATGGCCGCCCAGTCCGAGACGTACCGCGCCGCCGTCGAGGCCGCCGACCCCGAATCGCGCACCGAGGCCTTGGCCAAGGCCTTGTCGGCCGACGGGTACGCTGCTACGGCGCGAAGCGCGCCGGGGCCCCAGCAGGGCGAGCAGTTGTGCCAGCACCACTGCCCGGTCGCGCACGTCGCCGAACAGTTCCCGCAGCTGTGCGAGGCGGAGACGGAATTCTTCTCCAGCCTGCTCGGGACCCACGTACAGCGCCTCGCCACCCTCGCCCACGGCGACGGGGTGTGCACGACGTTCGTTCCGCGCAGCAGCCCCACAGCACCACAGACTTCACAGACCACTCATTCAGCATCCGCAAGCACGGCCGGGAGGAACCCCGCATGACGCTCCCCACGGAGACTGCCCACCCTGAGCTCGATGGCCTGGGCACGTACGAATTCGGCTGGGCCGACTCCGACGCGGCAGGCGCGGCGGCGAAGCGCGGCCTGTCCGAAGCTGTCGTCCGCGACATCTCGGAGAAGAAGAACGAGCCGGAGTGGATGCTCAACCTCCGGCTCAAGGGTCTGAAGCTGTTCGGCAAGAAGCCCATGCCGAACTGGGGCTCGGACCTGTCGGGGATCGACTTCGACAACATCAAGTACTTCGTGCGGTCCACGGAGAAGCAGGCGGAGTCCTGGGAGGACCTGCCCGAGGACATCAAGAACACGTACGACAAGCTCGGCATCCCCGAGGCCGAGAAGCAGCGCCTGGTCGCCGGTGTCGCCGCGCAGTACGAGTCCGAGGTCGTCTACCACCAGATCAACGAGGAGCTGGAGGCGCAGGGTGTCATCTTCATGGACACCGACACCGCGCTGAAGGAGCACCCCGAGCTCTTCAAGGAGTACTTCGGCACCGTCATCCCCGTCGGTGACAACAAGTTCGCCTCGCTGAACTCGGCCGTGTGGTCCGGCGGCTCCTTCATCTACGTGCCGAAGGGCGTGCACGTCGAGATCCCGCTCCAGGCCTACTTCCGTATCAACACGGAGAACATGGGCCAGTTCGAGCGGACGCTGATCATCGTCGACGAGGACGCCTACGTCCACTACGTCGAGGGCTGCACCGCGCCGATCTACTCCTCGGACTCCCTGCACTCCGCGGTCGTCGAGATCATCGTGAAGAAGGGCGGCCGCTGCCGCTACACGACCATCCAGAACTGGTCGAACAACGTGTACAACCTCGTCACCAAGCGTGCCGTGGCGTACGAGGGCGCGACCATGGAGTGGGTCGACGGCAACATCGGCTCCAAGGTCACCATGAAGTACCCGGCCGTCTACCTGATGGGCGAGCACGCCAAGGGCGAGACCCTGTCCATCGCCTTCGCGGGCGAGGGCCAGCACCAGGACGCCGGCGCCAAGATGGTGCACATGGCGCCGAACACCTCCTCCAACATCGTCTCCAAGTCGGTGGCGCGAGGCGGCGGCCGCACCTCCTACCGCGGTCTGATCGAGATCGGCGAGGGCGCGCCCGGCGCCAAGTCCAACGTGCTGTGCGACGCGCTGCTCGTGGACACCATCTCCCGCTCCGACACCTACCCCTACGTCGACGTCCGCGAGGACGACGTGTCGATGGGGCACGAGGCGACCGTCTCCAAGGTCTCCGAGGACCAGCTCTTCTACCTCATGAGCCGCGGCATGACCGAGTTCGAGGCCATGGCGATGATCGTGCGCGGCTTCGTCGAGCCGATCGCCAAGGAGCTGCCGATGGAGTACGCCCTCGAGCTCAACCGGCTGATCGAGCTGCAGATGGAGGGTTCGGTCGGCTAGTACGGCCCCGCCGTCCGCCGATCGTCCCCGAGAGTTCTTGACTGAGAAAGCGAGCACTACGACAGCCATGGCTGAGGCTCAGAACATTCCGGCGGGCTCCACCACCGCCGGGTCCATCGCGGTGGCGGCCGAGTCCACCGTCGCCACGCGCATGAGCGCCCCTCCGTCCTTCGACGTCGCGGACTTCCCCGTCCCGCACGGCCGCGAGGAGGAATGGCGCTTCACGCCGCTGGAGCGGCTGCGCGGACTGCACGACGGCACCGCCGTCGCCACCGGTGACGGCGTCAAGGTCGTCATCGAGGCGCCCTCCGGCGTCACGGTCGAGACCGTCGGCCGCGACGACGAGCGGCTCGGCAGGGCCGGAACCCCGGTGGACCGGGTCGCCGCCCAGGCGTACTCGTCCTTCCAGCACGCCTCGGTCGTCACCGTCGCCAAGGAGGCCGTGCTCAGCGAGCCGATCCGGATCGCCGTGCACGGCCAGGGCGGTGTGGCCTACGGCCACCAGGTCATCGAGCTGGGTGCCTTCGCCGAGGCCGTCGTCGTCATCGACCACACCGGTGACGCCGTGCTCGCAGCCAACGTCGAATACGTCCTGGGCGACGGGGCGAAGCTGACCGTCGTCTCCGTCCAGGACTGGGACGAGAAGGCCGTCCACGTCGCCCAGCACAACACGCTGGTCGGCCGCGACGCCTCCTTCAAGTCGATCGTCGTCACCTTCGGCGGCGACCTGGTCCGCCTGCACCCGCGGATCGCCTACGCGGCCCCCGGCGGCGAGGCCGAATTGTTCGGGCTGTATTTCACCGACAAGGGCCAGCACCAGGAGCACCGCCTCCTCGTCGACCACAACGCCCCGCACTGCAAGTCCAACGTCGCCTACAAGGGCGCTCTGCAGGGCGACGGCGCCCACGCCGTGTGGATCGGTGACGTGCTCATCCAGGCGGCCGCCGAGGGCACCGACACCTACGAGATGAACCGCAACCTGGTTCTGACCGACGGTGCCCGGGTCGACTCCGTGCCGAACCTGGAGATCGAGACCGGCGAGATCGTCGGCGCCGGCCACGCCTCGGCGACCGGCCGGTTCGACGACGAGCAGCTGTTCTACCTGCAGTCCCGGGGCATCCCGGCCGAGGAGGCCCGCCGGCTCGTCGTGCGCGGCTTCTTCGCCGAGCTGGTCCAGCAGATCGGCCTCCCCGACGTCGAGGACCGGCTCCTCGACAAGATCGAGGCCGAGCTGAAGGCGTCGGTCTGACATGGCCTTCGTCAAAGTGTGTGCGCTGAGCGAGCTGGAGGACGACACCCCCAAGCGGGTGGAGCTCGACGGCACGCCGGTCTCCGTCGTCCGGACCGAGGGCGAGGTGTTCGCGATCAACGACATCTGCTCGCACGCGAACGTCTCGCTGTCCGAGGGCGAGGTGGAGGACTGCGCGATCGAGTGCTGGCTGCACGGATCGAGCTTCGACCTCCGCACCGGCAAGCCGTCCGGTCTTCCCGCGACGCGCCCCGTCCCCGTATACCCCGTCAAGATCGAAGGGGACGATGTGCTCGTCTCCGTCACCCAGGAGTCCTGAGTCACCCATGGCAACGCTTGAAATCCGCGACCTGCACGTCTCCGTCGAGGCCGACAACGCCACGAAGGAGATCCTCAAGGGCGTCGACCTGACCGTGAAGCAGGGCGAGACGCACGCCATCATGGGCCCGAACGGGTCCGGCAAGTCCACCCTCGCCTACTCGCTCGCGGGTCACCCCAAGTACACGATCACGAGTGGCACGGTGACCCTGGACGGCGAGGACGTCCTGGAGATGTCCGTGGACGAGCGGGCCCGCGCCGGCCTGTTCCTCGCCATGCAGTACCCGGTCGAGATCCCCGGGGTCTCGGTCTCCAACTTCCTGCGCACCTCCGCCACCGCCGTCCGCGGCGAGGCCCCCAAGCTGCGGACGTGGGTCAAGGAGGTCAAGGAGACGATGGCCGAGCTCCAGATGGACCCGGCCTTCGCCGAGCGCAACGTCAACGAGGGCTTCTCCGGCGGTGAGAAGAAGCGCCACGAGATCCTCCAGCTGGAGCTCCTCAAGCCGAAGATCGCCATCCTCGACGAGACCGACTCCGGCCTCGACGTCGACGCCCTGCGCGTCGTGTCCGAGGGCGTCAACCGGGTGCGCGACCGCGGCGAGGTCGGCACCCTGCTGATCACGCACTACACGCGGATCCTCCGCTACATCAAGCCCGACTTCGTGCACGTCTTCGCCAACGGCCGCATCGCCGAGTCCGGTGGCGCCGAGCTCGCCGACAAGCTGGAGAACGAGGGCTACGAGGCATATGTGAAGGGTGGCGCTTCCGCGTGACTGACGCCCGACAGGGGCTCTCCGGCCTCCTCGACACCGAGGCGATCCGCAAGGACTTCCCGATCCTGGACCGCACGGTCCACGACGGCAAGAAGATCGTGTACCTGGACAGCGCGGCGACCTCGCAGAAGCCGCGCCAGGTCCTCGACGCTCTCAGTGAGTACTACGAGCGGCACAACGCCAACGTCCACCGCGGTGTGTACACCATCGCGGAGGAGGCCACCGCGCTGTACGAAGGCGCCCGCGACAAGGTCGCCGCCTTCATCAACGCACCCAGCCGCAACGAGGTGATCTTCACCAAGAACGCCTCGGAGTCGCTCAACCTCGTCGCCAACATGCTCGGCTGGGCGGATGAGCCCTACCGGGTCGACAGCGACACCGAGATCGTCACCACCGAGATGGAGCACCACTCCAACATCGTGCCGTGGCAGCTGCTCTCGCAGCGCACCGGCGCGAAGCTCAAGTGGTTCGGCATCACGGACGACGGCCGGCTCGACCTGTCGAACATCGACGAGATCATCACGGAGAAGACGAAGATCGTCTCCTTCACGCTGGTCTCCAACATCATGGGCACGGTCAACCCGGTCGAGAAGATCATCCGGCGCGCCCAGCAGGTCGGCGCGCTGGTCTGCATCGACGCCTCGCAGGCCGCCCCGCACATGGTGCTCGACGTGCAGGCGCTGCAGGCGGACTTCGTGGCCTTCACCGGTCACAAGATGGTCGGCCCGACCGGCATCGGTGTCCTGTGGGGACGGCAGGAGCTCCTGGAGGACCTGCCGCCGTTCCTCGGCGGCGGCGAGATGATCGAGACGGTGTCGATGCACTCGTCGACCTACGCACCGGCTCCGCACAAGTTCGAGGCGGGCACGCCCCCGATCGCGCAGGCCGTCGGCCTCGGCGCGGCGGTGGACTACCTCACCTCGATCGGCATGGAGAACATCCACCGCCACGAGCAGGCGATCACCGAGTACGCGGTGCGCAGGCTCCTGGAGGTCCCGGACCTCCGGATCATCGGACCGGCGACGGCCGAGGACCGGGGCGCGACGATCTCCTTCACGCTCGGCGACATCCATCCCCACGACGTGGGGCAGGTGCTCGACGAACAGGGCATCGCCGTCCGGGTCGGACACCACTGCGCCCGCCCGGTCTGCCTGCGGTACGGAATTCCTGCGACGACGCGAGCGTCGTTCTATCTGTACTCCACGCCCGCCGAGGTCGACGCCCTGGTGGACGGGCTCGAGCACGTGCGGAACTTTTTCGGTTAGACGAGCGGCTGAGGGTTGACTGGTGAAGCTTGACTCCATGTACCAGGAAGTGATCCTGGACCACTACAAGCACCCCCACGGGCGTGGCCTGCGGGACGGCGACGCCGAGGTGCACCACGTCAACCCGACGTGCGGCGACGAGATCACGCTCCGCGTGAAATACGACGGCGAGACCATCGCCGACGTCAGTTACGAGGGCCAGGGCTGCTCCATCAGCCAGGCCAGCGCCTCCGTGCTCAACGAGCTGCTCGTGGGCAAGGAGCTCGGTGACGCGCAGAGGATCCAGGAGGCGTTCCTGGAACTGATGCAGTCCAAGGGCCAGCTGGAGCCGGACGACGCGATGGAGGAGGTGCTGGAGGACGCCGTCGCGTTCGCCGGCGTCTCCAAGTACCCGGCCCGGGTCAAGTGCGCGCTGCTGAGCTGGATGGCGTGGAAGGACGCGACGGCGCAGGCGCTGTCCGAAGGGAAGACCGCATGAGCGAGAACGAGACTCTCACCACCAAGCCGGCCTCCGAGGAGGAGGTCCGCGAGGCGCTGTACGACGTGGTCGACCCCGAGCTGGGGATCGACGTCGTCAACCTGGGCCTGATCTACGGCATCCACATCGACGACGCCAACATCGCCACCCTCGACATGACGCTGACGTCGGCGGCCTGCCCGCTGACCGACGTCATCGAGGACCAGGCGAAGTCCGCGACGGACGGCATCGTCAACGAGCTGCGGATCAACTGGGTCTGGATGCCGCCGTGGGGACCGGACAAGATCACCGACGACGGCCGCGAGCAGCTTCGCGCGCTCGGCTTCAACGTCTGATCCACGACGTTCACGGACGGCCCCCGGCACCACTCGACATCGAGTGGTGCCGGGGGCCGTCCGTGCGTTGTTCGTGCTCCGTACGTATGACGTGTGCACGGCGTTCGCACCGGGGCCGGAGCCTGCTCGTCGACACCACGCCGACGAGAGGCACGCAGTGCTGCATCAGCTTCCGTTCCAGAACCGCCGGGCGGCCCTCGCCGCGGCCGGGGCCCTCGCACTCGCCGCGCTGGGTGGCAACGCGCCCGCACACGCGGCGAGTTACGGCACCCCCACGATCACCCTCGCGTCCTCCTACCTGTCCGGCGCCGTCGGCGCGACGGGCGATCCCGTGGTCACCGTGACCGTCGCGCAGAGCGGCGCCGACGCCACCGCGCTCACCGTGGCCGCCTCGGCGAGCTCCAGGTCGTCCGTCGCCGGGACCTCCGACGTGACGGTCACGGGCACCGGCGCCACCCGTCAGGTCTCCGTCTCGGCGCGCGCCCGGGGTTACACGGACCTCACCGTCAAGGTCACCGGGCTCGGCGGCAAGACCGCCACCAAGGTGCTGCACTACGCCGCCTCGGCCGCCGTGCAGAACTCCGCCGACACCCGCTACGTGACGGGCTCGTCCGACGCCTCGGCGGCCGTCGACGTCGGCGGCGGGTACGCGGTGGTGGCGGACGACGAGTCCAACACCCTGCGCCTGTACGACCTCACGGTGTCCGGCGCGCCCGTGCGGACCTGGGACGTCGCCTCGAAGCTCGGGGTGAGCAAGGAGATCGACATCGAGGGGGCCGCGAGGGTCGGGGACACCGTCTACTGGACCGGCTCGCTCGGCAACAACAAGGACGGCGAGTACAAGGCCGACCGCAACACCGTGTTCACCACGACGGTCACCGGCTCCGGCGCCTCGACCCAGCTGACGGTCGGCCGCTCGTACCGGAAGCTGCGCGACGACCTCGTGGCCTGGGACGAGGCGAACGGCGACCGCTTCGGCTTCGCCGCGGGCACCGAGGACGGCCAGGCACCGAAGCAGATCGACGGATTCAACGTGGAGGGGCTGGAGTTCGCGCCCGGGTCGACGACCACCGCGTACATCGGCTTCCGTGCGCCGCTCGTCCCGCCGAAGTCGGGCGGCAAGGCCCTGATCGTGCCGGTGACCAACTTCGACAAGGTGACCGGAAGCGGCGCGAAGGCCGCCTTCGGGACGCCGATCGAGCTGGACCTCGGCGGGCTGACCATCCGTGACATCCGGAAGAACGCCGCCGACCAGTACCTGATCGTCGCCGGTTCCTGGGAGGCGGACGACAACTCCGACCCGTACGCCCTCTACAGCTGGGACGGCGTCGCCGGGCACGCCCCGGTCCGGCGGGCGACGCTGCCCACCACCGACCCGGGTGGCTGGGAGGCCGTCGTCTCGGTGCCCGACCTGACGGTCGCGGGTGCGCGGGCGCACGTGATCACGGACGCCGGGGCCGCCGACCTGTACGGGGACGGTACGGAGGCCAAGGACCTGGACCACGCCGAGTGGAAGAAGTCGCGGGCCACCTGGTTCACCGTGGGGAACTGACCGCCGGAGCCCGCTCGCGCCGGCGTGCCGCCGGCAGCGGCCGTGCCCGCCTGCGCCTCTTGCGGGCAGGGGAGACCCCCAGCAGACTGGCGGGCATGGCCGTTCGCTTGTACCAGCTCACCGTCGACACCCACGACCTGCCGTCCCTCGCACGCTTCTGGTGCGGGGTGCTGGACTGGCGGATCCTCTTCGAGGACGAGGGCGAGATCGTCATCGGGGCCGACGAGACCGCCCTGCCGGGCATGTGCTTCGTCCCCGTGCCCGAGGGGAAGACGGCCAAGAACCGTCTGCACATCGACCTTTCCCCCGACGACCTGGCCACCGAGGTCGAGCGCATCGTCGCGCTGGGCGCCCGGCGGCAGGACGTCGGCCAGGGCGAGGACGTCACGTGGGTGGTGCTGGCGGATCCGGAGGGCAACGAGTTCTGCGTGCTCCGGCCCAAGAAGACGCTGCTGGACTGACCGCCCGGCCCCGCACGCGACGGACGCGGACGGGGGCCGGGCCGCGGATCACTCCTGCGGGACACCGCCCGCGTGGGGCGGCGGAGGGGGCGGCGGTGCCGGAGCGCCGGCGGCCTCGGCCAGGACCGGGCCCAGGTTCTCCGTGCGGATGCGCCGGTCGACGTACAGCAGGCCGGTCACCAGCTGGGGGAACGTCGTCGAGATGATCTGGCCCACCAGCTGTCCCAGCAGCGCCGCGACCAGGTAACCGCTCACCGCGACGATCACGGCAGCCGCGCTCGGGTCGTCGTCGAGCGACGCCGTGCCGATCATGCCGGGGAAGACGCCGAGGACCGAGAACGGCATCTGGATGAAGTAGCCGGCCGTGGAAGCCATCAGGCCCGCCAGGAGCGTGATGCCGAAGATCCGCCACCAGTCGCCGCGGACCAGCTGGGCCGAGCGGCGCAGTGCGGCGAGGGGACGCTGCCCCTCGAAGACCACGACCGCCGGTGCCAGGCAGAACTTGATCCAGAGCCAGGCGGCCACCGGCCCGGTCGCCAGGGCGCCGATGACGCCCAGCGTGATCGCCGTGACGGAACCGGCGCTGCCGCCGCCGTCGTCCATGGCGACCAGGCTGATGATCACGCCGATGAAGGCGACCAGGATCAGCACCATCGGCACGATCACGATCAGTGCCGTGAGGACCAGGGCGCCGATCACCGGTGTGACGCGGGCCCAGGCCCGGCGCCACACCGTCCCGAACGCGACGGGCCGGCCGAGCACCGCCTCCTGGAGAACCGCGGGCACCGCCGCGTACATGAGACCCGAGACCACCGACATGACCACGATGCCCAGCAGCACCAGGACGCCACCCGCGATCACCAGCGGCACGACGTCCGTCGACGTGGGGTCCTCTCCGTAGCCGAGCGAGGTCAGCTCGGTCATGTGGTGCGCGACGGCGGAGTACGCCACGGCCACCGCCGCGGCCATCACCAGCGCCGCGCCCCCGTACAGCGCGCCGGCCATGCCGAACAGCTGCTTCCAGTACCTCCCCATGGTCGAGAACGCCCCGTTCAGAACGTCCCCCAGCTTCAGAGGGGCGAGCGGTATCACCCCCGGCTTCGGCGGGGGTACCCAGCCGCCCCATCCCGGAGGTCCCCCGTACGGACTTCCGCCGTACGGTGCGCCCCCGTATGCGCCGCCGCCCCACCCTGCGTCCTGCGCCACTGCCACTCCGTTGTGTTGTCGTAATCCGATCATCATCCGGTCGTACCGGTGCGCACACCGTAGCGTCCCGAGGTGACCCGGAAAGCCGTCCCCGGCCGGTCGCCGGACGGGTACGCCGGAGTTGCGTACGGTCGTACGCAACGATGTGTACGCTGGTACACATGGGATACGGACTGCTGGCCGCGGCCATCGCGGCGGAGGTGGCCGGGACGACGGCCATGAAGTACAGCGAAGGCTTCACCCGGCTCTGGCCCTCGGTCGTGACGGTCGTGGGCTACGTGCTGGCCTTCGCCCTGCTCGCCCAGACGCTCAAGACGCTGTCCATCGGCACCGCCTATGCCATCTGGGCGGGCGCGGGCACCGCCGCGATCGCCGTGATCGGCATCCTCTGGATGGGCGAGTCCGCGAGCCTCCTCAGACTCGCGGGCATCGCTCTGGTGATCGCGGGGGTCGTCGTCCTCAACCTCGGGGGTGCGCACTGATGGCCCGCAGGTACGACCCCGAGCGGCGCGAACGCATCATCGAGGCCGCCATCCGCGTCGTCGCGGACCGAGGCATCGCGGGACTCAGTCACCGCACGGTCGCGGCCGAGGCCGACGTGCCCCTCGGCTCGACGACCTATCACTTCGCCTCGCTCGACGAACTGCTGGTGGCGGCCCTGCGCCGGTGCAACGAGAACTTCGCCCGGACCGTGCGCGAGAGCGCGTATTTCGATGACCCTCAGGTCCCCCTCGCCGACGAGCTGACGCGGCTGCTGGAGGAATGGTTCGCCGGCGGGCGCGGGCCGATGGAGCTGGAGTACGAGCTCTACCTCGCCGCCCTGCGCAGGCCCGCCCTGCGGCCGGTCGCCGCGGAGTGGGCCGACGGACTCGCCGAGGTCATCGCCCGGCGCACCGACGCGGCCACCGCCCGGGCGCTCGTCGCCCTGATGGACGGCATCAGCCTCCAGGTCCTGCTCACCGGGGGCGACTTCGACGGCGCGTACACCAGGGAGATGCTGTCGAGGGTCGCTGCGGGGTCCCGCTGCTGAGCGGGCTCAGGCGCGGCCCCGGTGCACCGCCTCCAGCGCCGCACGCACGCTCGCCTCGATGTCGGTGACCGGGTAGAGGGCCTCGACGACGGTGCGGTCCCGGTCGACCACCAGGGTCAGCCGCTTCAGCCGCCTCACGCCCGCCACGCGGAACGTCGGGAGCCGCAGCGCCGCCGTGAGCGTCAGCCCGGCGTCGGAGAGCAGCGGGAAGTGCAGTCCCTCCTTCTCCGCGAACGCCCGCTGCTCGTCGGAGCGCTGGGTGGACACGCCGTGCACCGTCGCCCCCGCCGCGGTGAACTCGGCCAGCAGGTCGCGGTAGGTGCACGACTCCAGGGTGCAGCCGCTCGCCCCCGGAATCCCGGCCCAGCCCGGGGGATAGGCGTCCCTGCGGGCGTACGCGCTGGGGAAGCAGTACAGGACGGTGTACGGGGTGGCGGCGACGGGATCGCGGAACCCGCCCTCGTCGGCGGGAAGTTCGAGTGCGGGCAGCCGGGTGCCCACCAGGGCCCGCACGCGCCCCGCCTCCTCGGAGTCCCGCTCGGCCGTCGCCATGGTCTCCCCCTCTCCGAGCACCCAGGTGTCACCCCAGTCCTGGAGCGCGATCAGCACCGGCAGCAGGGCGCGACCGCGCGGGGTCAGCCGGTACTCGTGGCGGACCGGGCGGTCCTGGTAGGGCTGCCGGAACAGCACACCGGCGTCCGTCAGGAGACGCAGGCGCTCCGTCAGCACCTTGCGTGACACGCCCAGTTCCCGCTGGAGCGCGTCGAAGCGGTGCACGCCACGCGCGGCGTCGCGCACGATCAGCAGGGTCCACCAGTCGCCCACGACGTCGAGCGCCTGGGCGATCGCGCAGTCGGCGTCGGCCAGGCTGGTGCGCTGGGGCACGGTGTCCGCCCTTCTTCTCGGTTGACCGGCGGGGAGTGACACTGCCATAGTCCGTTCCCAAAGGGAACTCACTGCCGGGGGGCACGGGATGGGCATGCTGCGCGACATACCGGGAACGGTGCGGCTCCTGGCGCTCGGTGTGTTCCTCAACGCCCTCGTCAGCTTCACCTTCGTCTACCTCTTCGTCTACCTCACCGGGCCGCGCGGCCTGTCCGTCGCCGAGGCGGGCGTGATCAGCGGGGTCGGCGGACTCGGCCTGGTCGCCGGGAACTTCACCGGCGGCTGGTTCGGCGACCGGTACGGCCACCGGCGGATGCTCCTGACCGGCGCCTGCGTGAGCGGCGCCGCGCTCGTCGTCCTTCCCGCGCTGCCCCTCCCGGCCCTCTACGCGGTGCTGCCCCTCGCGCAGTACGCCTCCGGGGTCGTCCGCGCGGCGAACGCCGCACTCGTCGCGGTCTCCGTCCCGTCCGGCGCCCGCCGCCAGAGCTTCGCCCTCACCCGGTTCGCGTCCAACGGCGGCTTCGTCGTCGGACCGCCGCTCGGTGCGCTGGTCGCGGGCCGGTACTCCTACGACTGGCTCTTCCTGGCCGACGGCCTGGGCACCCTGCTCTTCGCGGCCTACGCCGCCGCCGTCCTGCCCGCCCGGGGCACCGCGCACTCGCGGCCGGCGCACGACCCGCGGGCCCCCGGGCTGTGGAGCGAACTCCGGGCCCGGCCCGCGGTGCTCGTGCTGCTCGCCGCGATCGTCTGCGTCGACCTCGTCTACCGCCAGCAGTACTCCACACTGCCGGTCTTCCTCGCCGACCACGGCCACAGCACCCAGTTCTACGGATGGCTGATCGCCGTCAACGGAGGCGTCATCCTCTGCCTCGAACTCCCCGCCGCCCACCTGCTGCGCCGACGGGCGCCCCTCACCGTCGTGGGCGCGGGCCTCCTGCTGGTGGGACTCGGGTACGCCGTGCTGATACCCGGGGCGGGCGCCCTGTTCGCCGTGACGATGATGGTGTCCCTGACCGCGGGCGAGATCCTCTACAAGACGACGGCCACGGCCTACGTCGCCGACCAGGCACCCGACCACGCCCAGGGCCGCTTCCAGAGCCTCTACGCCGGGGCCTCCATCAGCGGCCAGGTCCTCGCACCGCCCCTCGGGGGCGCGCTGTACGCCGCCTCGCCCGCCCTGCTCTGGCCCCTGTGCGCGGTTCTCGCGTGCGGCGCGGGCGTCGCCGTACTGGCCGCGCGCCGTATGCGTGAACCCTCCCGGACGATGAGACCGGTTCGCCCGCGCGGGCCCCGGGCGGCTAGGTTCAGGTCATGACCGACACGACTTCCCAGGGCTCCGCCCGCACCACCGGCGCCGTCGCCGCCGGCCTCGCCACCATCGCCGGTGACGGCACCGTCCTCGACACCTGGTTCCCCGCCCCCGAGCTCACCGCCGAGCCCGGCCCCGCCGGCACCCAGCGCCTGAGCCCCGAGGAGGCGGTGAACCGCCTCGGCGAGGGTGCGGCCAGGGCCATCGGCGTGGACGCCCGCCGCGGGGTGGAGGTCGTCGCCGTGTCCACGGTCATCTCCTCGCTCGACGACAAGCCGCTCGACGCCCATGACACCTACCTGCGGCTGCACCTGCTCTCGCACCGCCTCGTGCAGCCCCACGGGCAGAACCTCGACGGCATCTTCGGCTTCCTCGCCAACGTGGCCTGGACCTCGCTGGGCCCGGTCGCCGTCGACGACCTGGAGACGGTCCGGCTCAACGCCCGCGCGGAGGGCCTGCACCTCCAGGTGACCTCGGTCGACAAGTTCCCCCGGATGACGGACTACGTCGCGCCCAAGGGCGTGCGGATCGCCGACGCCGACCGGGTGCGGCTCGGGGCGCACCTGGCCGCCGGGACGACCGTGATGCACGAGGGCTTCGTCAACTTCAACGCGGGCACCCTCGGCACCTCCATGGTCGAGGGCCGCATCTCCGCGGGCGTCGTCGTCGGCGACGGCTCCGACATCGGCGGCGGCGCGTCCACCATGGGCACGCTTTCCGGCGGCGGCAAGGAACGCATCGTCATCGGGCAGCGCTGCCTGATCGGCGCGGAGGCCGGGGTCGGGATCGCGCTCGGCGACGAGTGCGTCGTCGAGGCGGGGCTCTACGTCACGGCAGGGACCCGGGTCACGATGCCGGACGGACAGGTCGTCAAGGCCCGCGAGCTCTCCGGCGCCTCGAACATCCTCTTCCGCCGCAACTCGGTCTCCGGCGCCGTCGAGGCCCGCCCGAACAACGCGGTGTGGGGCGGGCTCAACGACGTGCTCCACAGCCACAACTAGGAACAGCGTTCCCGTCACGTCCACTTCGCCGCGCACTCGCCGTCGGGGCGGGCACGGGACGGGAGATCCGGTGGAGACGGCCCGCGCGGCCCGGTCCGAGTGAGGACCGTGGTCGCGTGGGCCGTCTCCACCGGCGAGTCGAATGAGCGCGGACGGTCCCTGCCGTCCGCGCTCTGACGTTTTCATCTCCGGACGTCGATGCCGGGCGCAGGCGGTCGAGCCGGTCCCGCGCACGCACCCGGACGGGCGGAGCGGTCCGTGCGAGAGGCCGGACCGCCGTGCCGCAGTGCAGGTCGGGCAGCGTGTTCTCTTCCGCGGCCCCGGTCACCACGGTGAACACCGTGCCGCGCGCCGCCCGTTGGCGCGGGGCCCAGACGGTTTTGTGACCGACGTCACGCATCGATTCTGCTTGTCGCGTCAACCGAATGGGCTACGGTCCTGGCTGTCCTCCATGATCCACTTCCGGACGCCCCTGTCGACCGGGGTGCTGCCGGTAACGGGCGGCGCCCACCTCTCATCGCAGGCCGGAGTGCAGAGGCGAGGACACACACACCAAGGGTTCGCCCTATTTGGCATGCTCCGAGACAGTCGGAGTCCTGATCAGGGAAGTCAGTTGCGACAAGAATCTCTCCGAAGACAAGAGTTCCTCCGAAGAGGCTGGCACATAGCCGGTGCCGCGCTGGTCGCCGGCGCGGCGGGGCTGCTCTCGGCGTTCGCGGCGGTGCAGATGGCCCTGCGCGTCGTGATCGCGCACAGCGGCACGTACTTCGACGTGCTCGTGGCGAAACACCTCGCCACCGACCTCTCGGGCACCGTGGCCGGACTCGTGGCCGGCTCCGGGGTGCCGGTCGGGTGGCGCATGGCGCCGTTCTCGGGCCACATCACCGCCCCCTGGGTGTTCGAGCACCGCTCCGAGCTGCTCCTCGTAGGCATGGGGCCGCTGCTCGGCACCGCCGTGCTCGGGTGGTTCGTCGCCGCCGCGGCACGTGCTCTCGCACTCCCGAAGTGGCAGTTGCTGACCGCCTCGGCGGCCTCCTATGCCTTCCTCGCGGGGCTGGCCCAGGTGGCGACCCGTGAGCCGGGCGCGACCGCCGCGATGGAGCTGTCGACGTCGACGGTCTGGGCCGTCGTGGCCGCGGCCGGCTGGGCGCTGGCGGTCGGCGGCGTCATCGTGCGTTTTTACCCCGGTGCGGAGCGACGCTCGTACCGGTCCGTGCGGGCCGCCCGGCAGCGCGCCGTGCGCGGGACGGCGGTCACCATCGCGGTCGCGGTGGTCGCCTCGCTCGTCTCCGCGGGCACCGCGGCAGCGGACTCGCCGTACCCGCAGGGCCCGCCGCAGAAGTGGCGTGCTTCAGGTGTCCCGGACGCCCTGAAGGACCTGGAGCGCGAGGCCGGCCATGAGCTCGACGTGGCCAACAACCCGCAGACGGGCACTCCGTCGACGCTGGGCGGTCTGCGCAGCCCGCTCGCCGGGCGTGGCGTTCCCGCCTGGCTCCACACGCACGCGAAGCTCTTCGGAGTCACGGACACCGACGGCATGCTGTCGAAGGGCACCGGCCGCGTCGAGCAGCCCGACCCGACCGGTGGACACCACGTCTGGTACGACCAGTCGATCGACGGCGTCCGGGTGTACAACGCCCGGCTGGGCGTGCACCTGGACCGCGACAACAAGACGGTGACCGCCGTCACCAACGGCCTTCGCCCCGACCTGATTCCCCCGGCGTCGACGGTTCCGACGGTGCGTTCGAAGGACGCGGTCACGGTCGCCGGCAAGACGATGCAGCACGCCAGAACGACCGCGTCTCCCTCGCTGGTGGTCTACCCGGGCTCGCCGGCCAAGGGGTTCAAGAGCCCCTCGGCCCTGGCCTGGCAGATCGACGTGATGGACAAGAGCGGCTTCAGCGAGCGGGTCTTCGTCGACGCCCTGCGCAAGGGAGTCATCGTCGGGGTCCAGCCCCTCACCGAGACGGCCGAGGCCGCCGCTGCCGAACCGCCGAGAGCGCTGCCGCAGAACGCCACCGCGAACGACCTCAAGTGGGCCCCGGACGTCGACTACGACACGGACGGCTGCTACAACGTCCCGGCGATCGGTCCGGACGGAACCATCGCCCAGGGGCTCGAGCACAACAACACGACCACCTCGAGTGACTGCCGGGACCAGTCCGACCTGGACAACACCAACGCGTACTCCCGGCAGCGCTGCAACATGGGCTGGTGCGTCTACCTCTACGACTACTACTTCGAGAAGGACGTAGCGGTCGAGAACGTCGCCGATGTGGGGCACACCCACGACTGGGAACACGTCGCGGTCTGGGTGAAGGACGACCGGGCGGAGTACGTGTCCACATCTGCGCACGGCGGATACCACGTCCACCTGGCCAGTGACGTCCTCTGGGACGGTACCCACCCCAAGGTCGTCTACCAGAAGGACGGCGCCCAGACCCACAACTTCCGCCTCGCCAACGCGGGCGATGAGCCCCCGGAGAACCACTATCACAACTGGCGGCGTCCGGCGCTCGTCTCCTACAACGGATTCCCCAGCGGCCTGCGGGACAAGCTCTTCAATCACAATTTCGGCAAAGCCACGATAGCCATCAAGGACCCGCAGTTCCCGGAGAACCTCATTGCGGCCATCCCGCGGCACTACGAGTGCGAAGGCTTGCCCGACACAGGGCAGAACTGCAGGAACGTCGAGAATTTCCCGTTCCTCTACATCGCCGACCAAGACTCCCCGGGCGTCCCGCCGAACCACCCGGAGAACCTCTACCGAGCGGTCTTCGACATGAAGCACGGGACGAACTCGTCCGGAGCCGCGCGGGTGAGGGACGAGGGTGGCCCGGCCACCGGCGACGCCGACACGGACGACGCCTACAACCAGAGCGGCGTGGTCTACAACTACTTCAGGGAGAAGTTCGGACGCAATAGCATAGACGGCAACGGCGGGGAGCTGCATTCATATGTGCACTACGACACGAACTATGTGAACGCATTCTGGAACGGCTCGTACATGACGTACGGCGACGGCATGCTGTCGCAGGACGTCTCCGGTCACGAGATGGCGCACGGCGTCACCCAGTTCACCGCAGGACTGCAGTACGCATTCCAGTCCGGGGCACTGAACGAGAGCATCTCCGACTTCTTCGGTGAGATGACCGAGCGGGCGGCGAAGGGATCCAACGACTGGCTGATGGGTTCCGACATGAAGGTGCACGCGCCCTTCCGGTCCATGGCCGACCCCACCGTCTACGGTCAGCCGCGGCACATGAGTGCGTACACCCAGACCTGTTTCGACCAGGGCGGTGTCCACACCAACAGCGGCATTCCGAACTACGCGTTCTACCGCATGTCCGCTCTCATGGACCCCGACACCACGGCGAACATCCTGTGGCGGGCGATGACGCAGTACCTCGCCCCGACGTCGACGTTCGCCGATGCCGGGACGGCCATGGCGACCGCTGCCTCCGACCTCTACGGTCCGGCGTCCCGTCAGGCTTCCGTGACCAGCACGGTCTGGGAGAACGAAGTCGGCATCACGGCGAACACCCCGGACGAGCGGCCCGCGGGCTGCAACGTCGGCGGCGGACTCGTCATCCACTGCTCGACCCTGGAGCAGGTCTACAGCAACTCCGGGGCGCTGTCGTCCGACGGTGCCTCGCTCGAGGACGTCGCCGGCTCGCTGATCCACATGTACGAGCTCGGCGCAGTCTCCGATTCCCCCTCCGTCAACTACTACGAGAAGCTCTTCCTCGACAACAGGGACGACGTCAACAGCACACTGAATCTCGACGGTCCGCTCATGGAGCAGTTCGTGCGCACGATCCAGGCCTGGTCGCCCGTGCTGAAGGCGGTGGGCACGGACAAGGCCGACACGGTCATCATGACCCAGTCCCAACTCGACGCGGCCGACTCCCTCATCGAGGGGATCGGGGCCGCCGCCGACGAGCAGGGCACGGCGTCCCTGGCCAAGGTGGTCTCCAAGGAGTGGGGCAGGATCGACGTACAGCATCTGGTGGGCCTCAGCGCCGCCCAGGGCGTCGCCTACCTCGACACCGTCGTCGAGCAGATCCCCACTCCCACCCCCGCGCAGTCCCTGGCCTCGACCTTCGACAACGTGTCGGTCACCCAGGACACCTCCACCGGAGCCGGCAACTTCGACGGCGGCGGGGCCAGCTTCTCCGCCAAGGCACTCGCCACGGTGGGGGTCACCCCGGGTTCGGCCGTGTCCCACAGCGGTGTGGTCCTGAACTGGCCCTCCAGCGCGGGCACCGGCAAGCCGGACAACACCGTCGCACACGGTCAGACCATCGCTGTCCAGGGCACCGGCAACAGTCTCGGATTCCTGGTCTCGGCGAGCCATGGTCCCGCGGGCGGAAAGGGGAGCATCCTCTACTCCGACAAGACCAGCCAGCCGTTCAGCCTGAGCAGCCCGGACTGGTCAGGCGGCGACGGTGACGTGGCCGTCAGCTCCGCCTACCGGAACCGCCAGGGCAACCAGACGTACAACGGATCCGCGTACGTCTACTACGCCGGGGTGCCGCTGCAGTCCGGCAAGACACCGGTCAGCGTCACGCTGCCCGACGCCAGTGCCGCGACGGCGCCCGACACGCCCGCACTGCACGTCTACGCCATGGGCCTCGGCAAGGCCGCACCCGGCCTCGCGTCGGTCTTCAACAACATCGCCGTCACTCAGGACACCGCCACGGACCTGGGCGACCTGGACGGCGGTGGGGCCAGCTTCTCCGCGAAGGCACTCGCCACCGCGGGCGCCAAGCCGGGTTCCACCGTCACCCACTCCGGTATCGGCTTCACCTGGCCCTCCAGTGCCGGTGTGACCGGGACCGACGGCACCCGTACGTTCGGTAAGCCCGACAACGCCATCGCCTCGGGTCAGACCGTTGCCGTCAACGGCACCCGGGGCAGCACCCTCGGGTTCCTGGTCTCGGCGAGCTACGGACCCGCAGGCGGAGTCGGAACCGTCTCCTACTCCGACGGAACCAGCCAGCCGTTCAGCCTGAGCAGCGCCGACTGGTTCGGCGGCGACGGTGACGTGGCCGTCAGCTCCGCCTACCAGAACCGCCAGGGCAATCAGACGTACAACGGATCCGCGTACGTCTACTACGTCGGGGTGCCGCTGCAGTCCGGCAAGACGCCGGTCAGCGTCAAGCTGCCGACCGTCAGCTACACCGCCCTGCCCGACACGCCCACCCTGCACGTCTTCGCGATGACACGCGGCTGATGGCCTGTCAGAAGAACTGGACGGTGACGGCGACCGCTTCGCCGTGAACCCGCGCAGCCCGTCGGTCGCACCGCGACCGGCGGGCTGCAGTGGTTCGCGGGCCGTGCCGCGCCGTCCGTCGCCGCGAGCGGGCCGCGGGAGCGGGGAAGGTGTGTCCGCAGTGCCGAGGAGGGCACGCGGGCGGGCGTGGTCGTTCTCCCGCTCGCGGGCCGTTGCCCTTCGGGTGGAGGCCTGTACACTCCAAAGTACTTGTTTCGTCAACTAATTGGGGTTCGGGTGGAGAGCAAGAAGATCATTTCCGTGGTCGGGGCAACGGGCAAGCAGGGCGGGGCCCTGGTGGACGCGGTCCTCGCCGATCCCGACAGCCCGTTCGTGGTGCGTGCCCTGACGAGGAACTCGGACTCGCGCGCGGCGAAGGAGCTCGTGGCGCGCGGCGTGGAGGTCGTCGAAGCCGATCTGGACGATGAGTCCAGCCTGGCCCGGGCCTTCGCAGGAGCGCACGGCGCCTTCGTCGTCACGGATTTCTGGGCCCCGTTGAGCGCTGAGCAGGAAGCGGCCAGGCCCCGGCACGTCAGGGAGTTCGAGCAGGCGGCCAACGCGGCGCGAGCGGCCAGGACCGCCGGTGTCGGCCACGTGGTGTGGTCGACCCTGGAGGACACCCGGCCCCACTTCGAGGGCGCCGGTGACACGGTTCCCAGGGTCGAGGGCGGCTACACGGCGCCTCACTTCGATGTGAAGGCCTCCGCGGACGCGATCTTCGCCGAACTGCAGGTGCCCACGACCTGTCTGCGGTTGCCCTTCTTCCACGAGACGCTCTTCCTCGGCATGGGCCCCGTCCGCAACCCGCAGGGCGAGCTGGTCCTCTCCATTCCCATCGCCGATCGCAAGATGGTGGTGATCGGGGCCCAGGACATCGGCCGCACGGTGCACCTCATCTTCAAGGCCCCCGGTGACTGGATCGGTGAGACGGTGGCCATCGCGGCGGAACACGTCACCGGCGAAGGGCTCGCCGAGATGCTCTCCGAGGCCGTCGGCGAGAAGGTCACCTACCAGCCCTACAGCTGGCCCGAGTTCCGGGCTCTGCCCATCCCGCACGCGGTCGCGGTCTCCAACGGGCTCCAGTTCCTCGCCGAGCGGTCGGAGGCCGCGGAGCTGCGGGACATCGAACGGACCCGCGACCTCACCCCCCGGCTGGAAAGCTACGAGGCCTGGATCCGGAAGAACCGGGACGCCCTTCGCGCGCTCAACGCCTGAGCGCCGCACCACGGGGCGGCGATCCTGCCGGGTCCATGGCCGCTCCCCGTCCGAAGCGGACCGGATCCCGGGCCGGTCGGCCTGCCGGGGTGGTGGCCCACGGCCCGGCCCTCCATGGCTGCTCACCGGCCGTGGCCGCACGTGCCGTGGCGGCCCTCGGCGGAACCGGGCGGCACGGGACGAAATGCGTCTACGCTGGGCCGCGGCGGCCCGGACCCGATGGCACGGTGTCCGCCCCGCACGCATCCCGCGAACGCCCCGAGGAGACCCCCCAGATGTCCGCAGAGCGCCCCACCCTGCCGCCGGTGCGGCTGCACACCGAGGCCGAGCTGGCACGGGACGCGCTGGCCGCTCCGCTGCTCGTCCGCGCCGTCCGGCTCGCCCGCTGGGCGGGACCCGCGACCCGGGTCGGAGCGGGCGGCGAACTCGTCGACGCTCAGCTGCCCGAGGCCGCGGAGCTTCTCGGTCTCGCGGCGGACGAGGACGGTGCGGCCTACGCGAGCGAAGCGTGGCGCCTCGCCGTCGACACGGGACTCGTGGACGTGGAGGACCCGCAGGACGAGGAGGAGGACGGGACGGCGGAGGGCACCGTCACCGCCGGGGAGAACCTGGCCCTGCTGACCTCCGGATCCCCGCAGGACGTCCTCTCGATCTGGCTCGACGGCCTGGACGCCGTCCACGCGGACGCCACGGCCCCGGCCTTCGACGACTTCGCGGACCTCATCGGCGAGGACGGCAGCGTCGACTTCGACGCCCTCGACTGGGACCCGGAGGCCGAGGCCGACCTCCTCGACGGGGTGCTCGGAAACCTCTACCTGCTGACCCTGTCGGAGACCGGGCCCGCCGACGCCCCGGTACCGCTGCCGGCCCTCGCCGCCTCCGTGGTGGTGCCCGACGACATGGACGAGCCCACCGACGACGTGCTGGAGCAGGTGTCGGAGGCCATGATGCGGCTGGACGACCAGTTCCGGGTCCTGGAGCCCATCGGGATCGTCGAGTACGTGCCGGTGGACGAGACCCTGCTGACGGAGGAGGGGCAGGAGTCCTCGCCGCCCGTCGACGACGAGGACGTGACCCGCTACGGCATGGTCAAGCTGACCCCGCTCGGCCTCTACGGCGTCCGCGAGCGGATGCTGGAGGCCGGAGTCGACGCCCCGGCGGTCGGCGACCTCGCCGACAAGGGCGCCGACGCCCTGCTCGACGGCATCGCCCACTATCCCGAGGACGCCGCGCGCACCGAGACCGGGCTGTGGCTCGACCGTCGCGGGGCCGACGGAGCGCGGGTCGCCGCGGCGGAGCTCCTGGACGCGGCGCGCGGCGCCGACCGGCGCGCCCCGCTGCGCAGGCTCCACTGCCAGCAGGCGCTCGCCCTCGCCGGTGCCGGGGCGGAGCCCGCGGTCCGGGCGGTGCTCGACGACCCCGAGCTCGGCGGCCTCGCGCGGGTCTGGCTGGCGGAACGCGGTGCGGCCGACGTGCCCGCACCCCCGGAGCCGATGATCTTCTGGCTCGCCGTCGACACGATCGCCGCGCAGCTCGACGCCGAGGGCGACATGGACGAGCTCCAGGAGCTCGTCGAGGGTCTCTCGGGCCAGCACAGCGGGTTCTTCGACGAGGCGTGGCGGGTGGACCACCCCGCGACGGCCGAGGTGCTGGAGGCGATGGGACGGCTGCACCGCGACCGCAAGAGCGCGAAGGACGCCCGCAAGGCGGCGTTCAAGGCCCGCTCGCGCGGCAACGGCTGAGCTGCGGGGCGATTTCGGGCCGGGCGGGCCCAACCGCTTTGTACGCAAACGCGGTTCGGCTTGGCGTACAGGTCCGCCCGGCGTCGTGCGCCGTTCAACTCCTGTTGGTGCGACGGGTGGAGCGTGTACGCGCCAGCTCACCCGGTCGTGCAACAGGAGTCGTCGATGTCGTTCACCCGCAGGGAATTCACCAGACAGTCCGCTCTGACCGGCGCCGGTATCGCCCTGACCGGCGCGGTGGGCGCGCTGGCCACCGCGCCGGGCGCCCTGGCGGCCGAGGACGAGCGCCACGGCCACGACGATCACGGTCATGACGATCACGGCCATGGCGGGCACGGCCACGACCACGGCGGGAAGCTCGGTTACGGTCCGCTGCTGCCCGACCCGAAGGGCCTCCTCGCGCTGCCGGCCGGATTCTCGTACCGCGTCATCACCCACAGCGGGGTCACGAAGCTGGAGACGGGGGAGCCGACCCCCTCCAACCACGACGGCACCGCCGCCTTCGAGGGTGCCCGCGGTGTCACCCTCCTGGTCAACAACCACGAGCTGAGCGGTACCCGGGCCGGCTGGGAGCACCCCGTGCCGCTCACCGAGGGCCTCGTCTACGACCCCGTCGCCGCCGGCGGCTGCACCGTCGTGGAGACCCGCCGTGACGGCCGCACCGCCGAGTGGGTCGGCATCGCGGGCACCTCGACCAACTGCGCGGGCGGCAGCACGCCGTGGGGCACCTGGCTGACCTGTGAGGAGACCGAGGACAAGGCCGGCAAGAACGGCCTGCTCAAGGACCACGGATACGTCTTCGAGGTCGACCCCTACGACAAGCGGGCCAACCGCGACCCGCGCCCCGTCAAGGCGTTCGGCCGGTACGCCCACGAAGCCGTCGTCATCGACCCCAGGCTCGGACACGCCTACCTCACCGAGGACGCGTCGGGTCCCAACGGACTGCTCTACCGCTGGGTGCCGCCGCACGGCTTCACGCACGGCCGCGGCAAGCTGCGCACCCTCGCCGACGACGCGGGCGTCCTGCAGGCCACCCGGTGCTTCGACAAGAACGGCACCTTCGTCGACGACCTGTCCCGCGCCACGAAGACCGGCACGGTCTACGGGGTGGACTGGGTCGACGTACCCGACCGTGACGCGAAGACCGTCTCCGTGCGCAAGCAGTTCTCCGAGGGCCAGGTGACGCGTGCCCGCAAGCTCGAGGGCATGTGGTGGGGCGACGGCGGCACCTACATCGTCTCCTCGTTCGCCCGCGACGAGAGCCCGGTCGCGCACGACGGCCAGGTCTGGTTCTACGACCCCAAGCGCCGCACGCTGACCCTGAAGGTGCTCCTCGGCGTCAACGCGGACCCGTCGAAGGACGGCGCGCTCGACGGTCCCGACAACATCACCGTGTCGCCCTACGGCGGTCTCGTCATCGCCGAGGACGGGGAGGGCGTCCAGCACCTCTTCGGCGCGACCGAGAGCGGCCGCACCTACCCGATCGCCCGCAACGAGCTGAACGCCGGCACGGAGCAGGAGCCGTCGTACAGCGAGTTCACCGGGGTCACCTTCTCGCCGGACGGAAAGACGCTCTTCGCCAACATCCAGACGCCGGGCATCATGCTCGCCATCACCGGCCCGTGGAAGCGCCAGCCCCACAAGCACTGACCCGTCACGGCCGTGGGCGGCGCGTGACGGGTCCCCGGCGCGCCGCCCACGGCCGGTGCTCCGCCTCGCGTACGGGCCGGCGCGAAGCCGGGGGCCGGGCGGGTGGCGGAGGGGCCGGCCGTCCGAGTCCGTCCACGGCCTCGCGGGCGGGGGCCCGCGTGCCGGGCCGGACGCGCGCGGCGGGGTGGTCCGGCACCGGCCTGCGCCGGGCGTGAGCAGCCACACCTTCGGGGGTCTTCGCGGTGCGGCGTCCCGCGCGCTCCCCCCGGCCGCAGGCCCGCCGGGACCCGGGCCCGGCCCGGAACCGCTGATTACGAATCCGGCACTACTGACCGCTCCGGAGCGGTCGGGCATGGCGTCGGGGGCTTACAGGGCGCATACTCGACCGTAATGAAACAGTCAGCCGGTTCCCGGCGTCACCTGCCTTCCAGTCCCTTCAACCGCCCGGCCCAGGCGGCCCCACCGGTCGAATGCTTCGATGTGGGCGACAGGGTGTCGCACGACCAGTTCGGACTCGGACGAGTCCTCGCTGTCGAGGGCGACAACGACGCAGTGCTCATCGACTTCTCGGGGCGACAGGGGAGGATCCTGAGCCCGTACTCCAAGCTGACCAAGCTCTGAGGAGGAGGACGAGCACGCAACGCGTCCGACCGGAGACTCTCCGGATCCGGGGCACCTGAGGGGAAACCCGTCGGGTGCCCCGGAAGCCGTTTCCGGGGCACCCGAGGCGCCGTCCCGGCGCCGGGTGACGGGCTGGGGCTACAGGGCCTTGGCCGCCGGTTTGACCATGCCCCGGACGGTCCGCGACTTCACGAACTCGCCCATGGCGGTCATCTCCCACTCACCGGAGAACTGCTTGATCAGCTTGGCCATCATCACGCCGGTCTGCGGCTCCGCGCCGGTCAGGTCGAAGCGGACCAGCTCCTCGTCGGTGGCCGCGTCGATCAGCCGGCAATAAGCCTTCGCGACCTCGCTGAACTTCTGCCCGGTGAACGAGTTGACCGTGAAGACCAGGCCGGTCGCCTCGGCGGGGATCCGGCCGAGGTCCACGACGATCACCTCGTCGTCGCCCGCGCCCTCGCCCGTGAGGTTGTCGCCGGAGTGCTTGATCGCGCCGTTCAGGATGGAGAGCTTGCCGAAGTAGCAGCTGTCCAGGTGCTTGCGGTCAGGGCCGTAGGCGATCACCGAGGCGTCGAGGTCGATGTCCTTGCCGCGGAACGCCGGCTCCCAGCCGAGGCCCATCTTGACCCGGGACAGCAGCGGCTTCCCGCCCTTGACCAGGGACACCGTCTGGTTCTTCTGGAGGCTGATCCGGCCCTTGTCCAGGTTGATCCTGCCGGAGGCCGCGGGCGCGGGCGGCGCGGACGGTGCCGCGGGTACCGGGGGAGCGATCCGGGGGTCCAGGGGAGCGGCCGTCGGCGGTGCCGGGGGCGCCGCCACCGGGGCCGGCGGCGCCGCGGCCGCGGGCTCCTCCACCGTGACGCCGAAGTCCGTCGCGATGCCGGCCAGGCCGTTCGCATACCCCTGGCCGACCGCGCGGGCCTTCCAGGCGCCGTTGCGCAGGTAGACCTCGATGACCACCAGCGCCGTCTCGTCGCCCAGCTGCGGCGGGGTGAAGGTGGCGATCACACTGCCGTCGTCGGCGTTGCGCACGGTGGCCGTGGGCTCCACGCCCCGGAAGGTCTGGCCCGCCGCGTCGGGGCTCGCCGTCACGACGATCTTCTCGATGCCCGGGGGGACCGCCGTGGTGTCCACCACGATCGCGTCCGGTGCCGAACCCCCGCCGGAGCGGTAGGTCACACCGGGGCCCGAGGGCTGGTTGTAGAAGATGAAGTCGTCGTCGGAGCGCACCTTGCCGTCGGCGGTGAGCAGCAGGCCCGAGACGTCGAGCCGCGCGGGGGCGGCGACGTCCACCGCCACGCGGACGGCGGAGAGAGGGATGTTCGAGCCGGGGGTCATTGCGGTCATGACCGAGGTAACGAACGACCCGGCTTTGCCGTTCCCTTACCTTCGGCCGTTTGCTCCGTACGGCTCAGCGGCCGCCGCGGGCACGGTTGCGCGGGTGGTCGCGGGCGGTGCGTTCGTTGCCGTGCCTGTACGCGCCCGTCCAGCGCGCCATGACCAGCTGGGCGTCCCCCGAGGCCACTTCGGCCAGGAACTTCTCCGCCCGGGCGCCCCGCAGGGTGCCTGCGGCACGTCCGTGGTGGGTGATGGTGACGCTCGCGTCGCCGTGCTGCTCGTACTGGAATCCGGAGGGTTTCGGCATGGCCGTATGGTGCCCGCCCGGGCCGCGGCCCGTCGCGTCGTTTTACGAGCCCCGGTGGCGCCCCCGCCCGCCCGCGTCGGACGGGCGGGGCGGGGAGCCTGTCGGTCCCCGCCCCGCGCTTCTGCCTCCCTGGTCCACTGCCAGTGGGAGTTGCCGCTGGTGTCCACGGCGTCGAGCCAGAAGCAGCGCTCCGCACTGTCGGGAGCCGCCGGGTGCACGTAGTGCGTGGTCGACTTGTCCACATAGGTGATCGGGTTGTACGTCCGCGCGTCCGGAGGTGCGGCGTGGCCCGGCGCTTTTGCCGCACCCACCGGGAACGCGGCTCAATGGGGCCAGAGCGGAGGATTCGTCACGAAGTGGCCGCCGACGCGGGCGTGCTCGGGGTTGTCCGGGTCCAGCTCGCCGTGCTCGGCGACGAGCCCGGCGGCGTACTGCTCGGAGTCGTCCTGCGGCTCGTAGCCGAGGGCGCGGGCCGTCGACAGGTCCCACCACAGGCGGGTGTTGGCCGACGAGCCGTAGACCACGGTGTGCCCCACGTCCTCGGCGGTCAGAGCGGCGTGGAAGAGGCGCGCCCCGTCGCCCGGGCTCATCCACACCGACAGCATCCGCACCGAGGTCGGTTCCATGAAGCAGGAGCCGATGCGCACCGACACGGTCTCCACGCCGTGCTTGTCCCAGTAGAACTGGGCGAGGTCCTCGCCGAAGGACTTCGAGAGGCCGTAGAACGTGTCGGGGCGGCGCGGGGTCCCGACGGGGATCAGCGGGTCCCCCGGGGCCGGGCGCGGGGTGTATCCGACGGCGTGGTTGGACGAGGCGAACACGATGCGCCGGACGCCCTCCTCGCGCGCCGCCTCGTAGAGGTTGTAGGTCCCCTCGATGTTCGCGTGCAGAATCCTGTCGAACGACGCTTCGAGGGAGATGCCCGCCAGATGGATGACCGCGTCGACACCCCGCACGGCCTCCCGGAGCGCGTCCCTGTCGCCGAGATCGGCGGTGACGGCGCCGGGTTCGCCCTCGATCGGCGTGAGGTCGAAGAGCCGGAGGTCGTAGCCGTATGCGGGGAGCAGCCCGCGCATCAGGGTGCCGAGGCCGCCTGCGGCGCCGGTGAGCAGGACGGTGCGGGGAGCTGGCATACGGGCATCTCCTCGGTGCGGGCGCGGTGCGCGCGGGCGGACGGGGCGCGGGCCTGTGCCGCCCGGTGTGCGGGCAACGGGGTGCGCCGTGGCGCGCGGGCATGAGGCAACTGCCCGAGAGTGTCCGGTCCATGGACGGCATTCACATGCGTGGACACGCTAGGAAGTCGTGGGCGATCGCGTCAAGTGTCGCGCCGACTCCACTGCTCAGCCCCGGGGTTGGGTGTTCTCGTCTTGACCCGCGCCGAGCGGCTGGCTTAGCGTGGCAGTGTTCAGAAATATGTACGTCGATCATAATTGTGCACGCCTGAATCTGCTCAGGGAGCGCCCGTGACCTCAGCCCCCCTCGCCGCCCGGCTCACCGACGCCGCCGGGCCGCTCTTCTTCCCCGTCACCGCATACGGACCGGACGGCTCCGTCGACCTCGACGTGTTCCGTGCCCACGTGCGCCGGGGTGTCGACGCCGGTGCGGCGGCCGTCTTCGCCTGCTGCGGCACGGGCGAGTTCCACGCGCTGACCCCCGAGGAGTTCCGGCTCGTCGTCGCGGCGGCCGTGGAGGAGACCGCCGGACGGGTGCCCGTCGTCGCGGGGGCCGGCTACGGGACGGCGCTCGCCGTCCGCTACGCGCGCCTCGCCGAGGAGGCCGGCGCCGACGGACTCCTCGCCATGCCCCCCTACCTCGTCGTCGCCGGTCAGGAGGGGCTGCTGGCGCACTACGCCGCGCTCGCGGCCGCCACCTCCCTGGAGACGATCGTCTACCAGCGGGACAACGCGGTCTTCACCCCGGAGACCGTCGTCGCCCTGGCCGGGACCCCCGGGATCATCGGCCTCAAGGACGGGCACGGCGACCTCGACCTCATGCAGCGCATCGTCAGCGCCGTACGCACGGAGCTGCCGGGCGAGGCCTTCCTCTACTTCAACGGGCTGCCCACCGCCGAACTGACCGGCCTCGCCTACCGGGGCATCGGCGTCACCCTCTACTCCTCCGCCGTCTTCGCCTTCGCCCCCGACATCGCCCTCGCCTTCTACCGGGCGCTGGAGTCCGGGGACGACGACCTGGCCGGCGCGCTGCTCGACCACTTCTACCGGCCGCTGGTCGAACTGCGCGCCAAGGGCCACGGTTACGCGGTGTCCCTCGTGAAGGCGGGGGTCCGGCTGGAGGGCCTGGACGCCGGGCCCGTCCGCACCCCGCTCACCGAACCCCCGGCCGCGCACGTCGAGGAGCTGGGCGCGATCATCGCGAACGGCCGTGCCCTGTTGGAGAAGTACGTCGCGAGGGAGGCGAGGTGAGGGCCTCCGCCTTCGTGTACCCCTGGGACGTCGTCGGGGACCCCGGCGCCGCCCACCGGCTGGCCGCGCTCGGGGTCGAGCAGGTGACACTCGCCTCCGCCTACCACTCCACCCGGGCCCTGACGCCGCGGCACCCCGGCCGGAGGATCGTCACGGCCGAGCACGCGGCGGTGCTCTACCCGCCCGACGCGGCGCGCTGGGCGGGACGCGGGCTGCGCCCGTTCCCGCAGTCGTGGGTGCCGGGGGACGACCCGTACGCCGAGGCGGCCGAAGCCCTGGCCGACGCCGGGCTGCGGGTCCACTCCTGGGTGGTCCTCGCCCACAACTCGCGACTGGGGGCCGAGCACCCCGGCACCTCGGTGGTCAACGCCTACGGGGACCGCTACCCCTGGGCCCCCTGCATCGCCCGGCCCGCCGTCCGCGACTACCTGGTGGAGCTGGCGGCCGAGGCCGCTGTCCGCCCCGGCACGTCGGGCACCGAACTCGAGTCCTGCGGCTGGTACGGCTTCGCGCACCTGCACGCGCACGACAAGACCGCCGGGGTCGGCCTCGGCGACGCCGCGCAGTACCTGATGTCCCTCTGCTTCTGCGACGACTGCCGGATCGGATACGGCTCCGCCGGAGTGGACGCCGCCGAGCTGCGCGCCGCCGTGCACCGGGCCATGGAACCCGTCTGGGCCGGCGCGGGCGACGGCGGGTCCGGCTGGGCGGCGGTCGGGGAACTGCTCGGCCCCGCCCTCGCCGACGCCACGCTCCGGTGGCGCGGCCGGGTCGCCCGCGGCCTCCAGGAGGCCGCCGTCCGGGCGGTGCGGGACGCCGCCCCCGGGCCGGGCTTCCAGGTCCTGCTGCACGCCGACCCGGCGCCGTACCGCACCGGCGCCAACGTCGGCGTGGAACCCTCGCACATCCTGGCCGCGGCGGACGGTGTCGTGCTGCCCTGCGCCGGAGGCGACGCGGCCCGCGAAGCGGTCCTCGGACCCTTCAAGGGGATGGCGGGCGTGCTGGCCGCGAACTTCAACGTGGTCACGGGCATGGGCGGCAGCCCCGGCACGCTGGCCGCCGACGCCGCCCACGCGGCCTCGCTCGGCGCGACCGAACTGCGCCTCTACCACGCGGGCCTCGCCTCCGGCCCGGACCTGGAGGCCGTGGCCGGGGCCCTGTCGGTGATCCGCGGCGGCTGATCCCCTTCCGGCACACCCACCCCAGGCGCAGGACCCGGCGAGCGGCCGGGTCCTGCGCCGCGCCGTTCTCCGGGCGGGCCCGGGAGATCCGGGAACCCGCCCGCACAGGTCCTCGCGCAACTTCTTCTGTCAGAAGCGTTGACGAAACATGCGCACCGCTCTAGCTTCATCGCGTCGTACTTCGTACGTCATATATGAGACGCGATACGCGAGATGTGAGAGCTTCCTGCCCATGACCTTTGCGCCCGCCCCGATTCCGTCCAGGACCCAGTACGTGCTCGAGGCGATCAAGCACGCGATCCTCACCGCGCAGCTGAGCCCGGGACAGGCGCTCGTGGAGACCGAACTCGCCGCCCAGTTCGGGGTGTCGAAGACTCCCGTGCGCGAGGCCCTCAAGACGCTCGCCGGCACCGGGCTCGTCGTCATGAGCCAGTACAAGGGTGCCACCGTGCGGCTCGTGGACGCGGCCATGGCCCGCGAGGTCTACGACGTACGCCTGCTGCTGGAGCCCGAGGCGCTGCGCCGCACGGTGCTTCGCAAGGCCTCGCTGGAGGCCGCCCAGGAGGCGCTGGAGCGGGCCGACTCGGCGATCGACAAGGCCGACAGGTCCCTGGCCAACCGGGACTTCCACCGGGCTCTGTACCTGCCCTGCGGCAACCCGCTGCTCGGCCGGATGCTCGACGAGATCCGTGACCAGGCCGCCCTGGTGTCGACCGTGGCCTGGTCGGCCGTCCCGTCCTGGGAGCGGGAGGCGGCCGAGCACCGGGAGATCCTCCGGCTCGCCCTCGCCGACGACGCGCCGGCCGCGGCCGGCGCACTGCACGACCACATCGCATCGTTCGTGCGCCGCGCCTTCCCCGACGACGAGGACGGGGGCGACGCGGCGTGAACCACCCGCTGGACCAGACACACCAGCACCTCGACGAAAGGCCGGTCCGCATGGACTTCTCCCCGCTGAAGGCGGCCCTCGCAGACGTCGTTGCGATCCCGGTGACCCCGTTCGCCGAGGACGGGACCATCGACGTCCCGGCGCACCGCGCGCTGCTGAGACGGCTCCTCGACGGCGGCGTCCGCATCGTCACCCCGAACGGCAACACCGGTGAGTTCTACGCGCTCACCCCCGACGAGCGGCGCGCCGTCACCGAGCTCACCGCCGAGGAGGCGAGGGGGCGCGCCACCGTCCTGGCGGGCGTCGGCCACGACGTGCCCACGGCCGTCGCCGCCGCCCGGCACGCCCGGGACACCGGGGCGGAGATGGTCATGGTGCACCAGCCGGTGCACCCGTACATCTCGCAGGACGGCTGGGTCGACTACCACCGGGCCGTCGCGGAGGCCGTGCCGGAGCTCGGGGTCGTGCCGTACATCCGCAACCCGCTGCTCGCCGGTGAACGGCTCGCCGAGCTCGCCGAGAGCTGCCCCAACGTCATCGGCGTCAAGTACGCCGTCCCCGACGCCGCCCGGTTCGGCGCCTTCGCGCGGGACGCCGGTCTGGAACGGTTCGTCTGGATCGCCGGGCTCGCCGAGCTGTACGCACCCTCCTACTTCGCCACCGGCGCGACCGGGTTCACCTCCGGACTCGTCAACGTCGCGCCCGGCGTCTCGCTGGCGATGCTGGAGGCGCTGCGCGCGGGCGACTACCTCGCGGCCATGAAGGTGTGGGAACAGATCCGCCGCTTCGAGGACCTGCGCGCCGACCGGCAGTCCGCCGACAACGTGACCGTCGTGAAGGAGGCCCTGGCGTCGCTCGGGCTCTGCCGCCGCGACGTCCGCGCCCCGAGCCGGGTCCTGCCCGAAGACCGGCGCGCCGAGGTCGCCGGTCTGGCCGCCGGGTGGTCGATATGACCGGCACCGGCGCCCGGGAGAGCAGGATCGCCCCCGAGGCGCTGCGCAGCCACCAGTGGTACGGCACGGACGGGCTGCGCTCGTTCAGTCATCGCGCCCGCACCCGGCAGCTCGGCTACCTCCCCGAGGAGCACCTGGGCAAGCCGGTCATCGCGATCCTGAACACCTGGTCCGACATCAACCCCTGCCACGTGCACCTGCGCGAGCGCGCCCAGGCGGTGAAGCGCGGCGTCTGGCAGGCGGGCGGTTTCCCCCTGGAGTTCCCGGTCTCCACACTCTCGGAGACCTTCCAGAAGCCCACCCCGATGCTCTACCGCAACATGCTGGCGATGGAGACGGAGGAGCTGCTGCGCTCCTACCCCGTCGACGGGGCCGTGCTCCTGGGCGGCTGCGACAAGTCCACCCCGGCGCTGCTCATGGGCGCCGCGTCCGTCGACCTGCCGACCGTGTTCGTGCCCGCCGGGCCGATGCTGCCGGGCCACTGGCGCAACGCGGTCCTCGGCTCCGGCACGGACATGTGGAAGTACTGGGACGACAAGCGGGCCGGGCTCATCGGCGACTGCGAGATGGCCGAACTGGAGAGCGGGCTCGCCCGGTCGCCCGGCCACTGCATGACGATGGGCACCGCCTCGACCCTGACGGCCGCCGCCGAGGCACTCGGCGTCACGATGCCGGGTGCCTCGTCCATCCCGGCCGTGGACTCCGGTCACGACCGGATGGCCGCGCACTCCGGCCTCCGGATCGTCGAACTGGTGTGGCAGCAGCTCACGTTGTCGAAGATCCTGACGGCGGAGGCCTACGAGGACGCCGTCGCCACGGTCCTGGCACTCGGCGGCTCCACCAACGCCGTCATCCACCTGATCGCGATGGCCGGCCGTTCCGGGGTGAAGCTCACCCTGGACGACTTCGACCGCATCGCCCGCACCGTCCCCGTCCTCGCGAACCTCCGCCCCGGCGGGAAATACCTGATGGAGGACTTCCACTTCGCCGGGGGACTGCCCGGATTCCTGGCGCGGCTCACCGACGTGCTCCACCTGGACCGCCCCACCGTCGCCCACGCCACCCTGCGCGAACAGCTCGACGGGGCGCTCGTCCACAACGCCGACGTCATCCGGGAGCGCGGCAACCCGCTGGCGCAGGAGGGCGGAGTCGCGGTCCTGCGCGGCAACCTCTGCCCGGACGGCGCCGTCATCAAGCACATCGCCGCCGAACCGCACCTGCTGCGCCACACCGGCCCCGCGGTCGTCTTCGACGACTACCGGGAGATGCAGCGCACCATCAACGACCCGGCCCTGGCGCTCACCCCCGACCACGTGCTGGTGCTCCGCAACGCCGGGCCGAAGGGCGGCCCCGGCATGCCCGAGTACGGCATGCTGCCGATCCCGGACTACCTGCTGAAGCAAGGGGTCCGGGACATGGTGCGGCTCTCCGACGCCCGCATGAGCGGCACCAGTTACGGGGCCTGCGTCCTGCACATCGCGCCCGAGTCCTTCGTCGGCGGACCGCTCGCCCTGGTCCGCACCGGTGACCTCATCACCCTGGACGTCGAGGCGCGGCTGCTCCACCTCGACGTGACCGACGAGGAGCTGGCGTCGCGCAGGTCCGGATGGACCGAGCCGCCCGCGCGGTACGGGCGCGGTTACGGGGCGCTCTACCAGGACCAGATCACCCAGGCCGACACCGGCTGCGACTTCGCGTTCCTGGCCCGGCAGGGAGACGTGCCCGACCCGTACGCCGGCTGAGACAGGCCGCAGAGAATTCCGCGCACCGCCTCGTCCGGGATACCGAACGGCATGCGGTAAGCGCTTGCACCATGCACCGAACGTACGGCACATCCAGCACTTCCCACAGATCGGAGACGTGTCATGGCCCAAGTCGCAGCCGTGGCCACACCGCCCCCCGAGGCGAAAGGGCCCAAGCGCCGTCCGGCGAGCCCGCGCCGCCTGCCGTACCTGCTGATCGCGCCCGCGGGCCTGCTCATGCTGGGCTTCATCGCCTACCCGGTGATCAGCGTCTTCTACTACAGCCTGCAGAACTACAACGTCACCAAGCCGTGGCGGAACGGCTTCGCGGGCTTCGACAACTTCACCCGGATCTTCACCGAGGACGACCAGTTCTGGCCGACGCTCGGGTTCAGCGCCCAGTGGGTCGTCACCCAGGTCACCCTGCAGCTCGCCCTCGGCCTCGCGCTCGCCCTGATCGTCAACCAGAGCTTCATCGGGCGCGGCGTCTCCCGCGCGATGGTCTTCTCGCCCTGGGCCGTGTCCGGTGTGCTGACGAGCACCATCTGGATCCTGCTCTACAACTCCTCGACGGGCTTCAGCCGCTACCTCGCGGACGCCGGGATAGGCGAGTACGGCACCTCAGTGCTCTCCGACACCGGCACCGTCTTCTGGGCGGCCACGGTCTCCGAACTCTGGCGCGGAGTGCCCTTCTTCGCCATCCTCATCCTCGCCGACCTGCAGTCCGTCTCCAAGGAGCTGTACGAGGCGGCGTCCGTCGACGGCGCGGGCCGGATGCGGCAGTTCTTCCACATCACGCTTCCCCACCTGCGCGACGCGATCATCCTCGCCACCCTGCTGCGCGGCGTCTGGGAGTTCAACAACGTCGACCTCCTCTACACCCTCACCGGCGGCGGACCCGCGGGCGAGACCACCACCCTGCCGCTCTACGTCGCCAACACCGGCATCGAGGGCCACGACTTCGGATACGCCTCCGCGCTGACCACCGTCGCCTTCGTGATCCTCCTCTTCTGCTCGATCGTCTATCTGCGCCTGAGCAAGTTCGGAGGCGACCACAAGTGACTGCCGCACTCGCGGAGAAGAACCGCACCCGCACCCCCGGACCGGCCGCCGGGGACGACACCCCGCCGCCCTCCGCCAATCGCCGCACCGGGCGCGAGCGCGCCTTCGACGACGTACCGCGCTGGCAGATCTACCTGCCGCTCGGCGTCTACCTGCTCTTCACGCTCGTCCCGTTCTACTGGATGTTCCTCTTCGCCGTACGGCCCGCCGGCTCCACCTCGCTGGTGCCCTGGCCGATGACGGGGGCCCACTTCTCCAAGGTCTGGAACGAGCGCAGCTTCGCCCTCTTCTTCCAGAACAGCATGATCGTCGGCGTCGCGACCCTGATCGCCACGACCCTGGTCGCGCTGGCCGGCGGCTACGCCCTGGCCCGGTTCGACTTCAGGATCAAGGGCGCCTTCATGCTGGCCCTGCTCTGTTCGCAGTTCATCCCGGGCGCCCTGATGCTCGTGCCGCTCTTCGAGATCTTCAAGAACCTCCGGATGATCAACTCTCTCGGGAGCGTGGTCATCGCGGAGACCGTCTTCCAGCTCCCCCTCTCGATCATCCTGATCAGCGGATTCATCAAGAACGTGCCGGTCTCGCTGGAGGAGGCCGCCTGGGTCGACGGCTGCTCGCGCTTCAAGGCGTTCCGCGCGGTCGTCCTGCCGCTGCTGCGCCCCGGTCTCATCGCCGTCGGCTCGTTCGCCTTCGTCCACAGCTGGAACCACTTCCTGTTCGCCCTGATGTTCCTCAGCGAGCAGGACAAGCAGACGATCCCGGTCGGCCTCAACACCCTGATCGGCGCCGACAGCGTCGACCTGGGCGCGCTGGCCGCGGGCGGTGTCATCGCGGCGGTGCCCGTGGTGATCGTCTTCGCCTTCATCCAGAAGTGGCTCATCACCGGATTCAGCGCCGGCGCCGTGAAGGGATGACGGACATGACCTCGAAGCCGCACCGGAGCGGGGAGGGCGGACGATGAGCCCGACGACACCGCTCCCCGTCGTCCTGGCCGGAGCCCGCGGCCACGGCCGCTGGCACCTCGCCAACATCCGCAGGCTCCAGCACCAGGGCATCGTCAGACTGGCCGGGATCTGCGAACTGAACCCGCTGACCGGCGGCGAACTCGACGCGTTCGCGGGCGAGATGCCCGAGCAGTCCACCGACTTCGGGGCGCTCCTGGACTCCACCGGGGCCGCCGCCGCCGTCATCTGCACCCCCATCCCCACGCACACCGCGCTGGCCCTGACCGCCGCGGGCCGGGGCGTACACCTCCTCCTGGAGAAGCCGCCCGCCGCGACCTGGGCCGACTACGCGCGCATGGCCGCAGGCGTGCGCGAGGCCGGAATCGCCTGCCAGGTGGGCTTCCAGTCCCTCGGCTCGCACGCCGTGCCCGCCGTCAAGGAGCTCGTACGGTCCGGGGCGATCGGCACCGTCCGCGGCGTCGGCGCCGCCGGCGCCTGGGTGCGCGACGACGCCTACTTCCGGCGGGCCCCCTGGGCCGGGCGCCGCAGGATGGGCGGCACCGACGTCGTCGACGGGGTGCTCACCAACCCGCTCGCGCACGCCGTCGCCACCGCGCTCGAACTCGCGGGCGCAGGTGCCGCCGAGGACGTGGCGTCCATCGAGACCGAGCTGTTCCGGGCCCATGACATCGAGTCCGACGACACCAGCTGCGTCCGCGTCGCCACGGCCGCGGGGCTGCCGGTGACCGTCGCGGTCACCCTCTGCGCCGAGGAGGCCGGGGAACCGTACGTCATCGTCCACGGCGACCGGGGCCGCGTCACCTTCTGGTACAAGCAGGACCGGGTCCTCGTGCAGCGCGCCGGACACGGCCCCGAGGAGGCCGTGCACGGGCGGACCGACCTCCTGGAGAACCTGGTCGACCACCTCCTGCGGGACACCCCCCTGCTTGTGCCCCCCGAACGCACCGGCGCGTTCATGCGGGTCCTCGAAGCCGTGCGCACCGCCCCCGAGCCGGTCGCCCTGCCCTCCGGCGCCTGGCGCACCGAGCCCTCCGGCACGGGCGACGGCGTACGGCGCATCGTGCGCGGCATCGACCGGACGGTCGCCGCAGCGGCCGACACCCTCAGCCTCTTCTCCGAACTAGGCGCCCCCTGGGCGCGACCCAGCGAGGTGAGCACTTCATGACCACCGCACTGCTCCAGTGCGCCGGACGCACCGTGGGCCGTTACGGTTACGGGCCGGGAGCGGACAGCCGCCCGTACCTCCACCCCGTCACCACCCTCGCCGGGACCCCCGTCACCGAGGTGCGCCCGGCCGACCACGTCCACCACCTCGGCGCGTCCGTCGCCGTCCCCGACGTCGCCGGTCACAACTTCTGGGGCGGGCGCACCTTCGTCAGGGACCGGGGCCCGACCGAGCTCGACAACCACGGGGCGCAGCGCCACCTCGGGTGGAAGCTGCGCGACCCGGACGGCTTCGTGGAGGAACTCAGCTGGGAGGCCGACGGCGCCGAACTCCTGCGTGAGCACCGCACCGTCGCCGTGAGCGCACTCTCCGCCACCGCCTGGGCCCTGGACTTCTCCTTCTCGCTCACCAACCGGAGCGGCACCGACATCTCCCTCGGCAGCCCCGCGACCAACGGCCGCCCGGGTGCCGGATACGGCGGATTCTTCTGGCGCGCCCCCAAGGAGGCCGAGCCGCCGGCCGTGTTCAGCGCAACCCACGAGGGCGAGGAGGCGGTGCACGGCAGGACCGCCGACTGGCTGGCCCTCGCGGGGGACGGCTGGACGCTCGTCTTCGCGGGGGTGACCGAGGAGACCCGCCGCGACCCGTGGTTCGTGCGCACCGCCCAGTACCCAGGGGTCGGCTCCTCCCTCGCCGCCCACCACCGCCTCCAGGTCCCCGCCGGAGCCACCGTCGTACGCCGGGTCGTCACCGTCGTCGCCGACGGCCGCCTCGACCGGGACGCCGCGGCCGCCCACGTGCGCAGGGCGGCGACGACCGCGTGAGCAGACCCTGGACGGCGGACCTCGGGAACGGCACCTACCGCAACCCGGTCCTGAACGCCGACTGGTCCGACCCGGACGTCGTGCGCGTCGGGGACGACTTCTACCTCACGGCGTCCAGCTTCGGCCGCGTCCCCGGGCTGCCCCTGCTCCGCTCCCGCGACCTGGTCAACTGGAGCCTCGTCGGGCACGCCTTGGAACGGCTCGAACCCGAGGCCGACTTCGCGGTGCCCCGCCACGACCGCGGGGTGTGGGCACCCTCGCTGCGCCACCACGCCGGCCGCTTCTGGATCTTCTGGGGAGACCCCGACCACGGCATCCAGCAGATCAACGCCGAGGACGTCCGCGGCCCGTGGAGCACCCCGCACCTCCTGAAGGCGGGCCGCGGGCTGATCGACGCCTGCCCGCTGTGGGACGAGGAGACCGGCGAGGCCTATCTGGTCCACGCCTGGGCCAAGTCCCGGTCCGGTGTCAAGAACCGGCTCACCGGTCACCGGATGAGCCCGGACGGCCGCGAACTCCTCGATGAGGGCACCACCCTGGTCGACGCCGACACGATCCCTGGCTGGTTCACCCTGGAGGGTCCCAAGCTCCACCGGCACGACGGCTGGTTCTGGATCCTCGCTCCCGCCGGGGGAGTGGAGACCGGCTGGCAGGGCGCCTTCCGCAGCCGCTCGTTCACCGGCCCGTACGAGGAACGGGTCGTCCTCGCGCAGGGAGACACCGAGACCAACGGGCCGCACCAGGGAGGCTGGGTCAGGACCGCCGGGGGCGAGGACTGGTTCCTGCACTTCCAGTCCCGCGGCGCGTACGGCCGCGTCGTCCACCTCCAGCCCATGCGCTGGGACGGGGAGGGCTGGCCGGTCATCGGCCGCGACGGCGAACCCGTGCGCACCCACCCCCGGCCCGAGGCCCCGGAACAGCCGGTCGAGGCCCCGGCGTCGAGCGACGACTTCCCCGGCGGGCGCTACGGCCGCCAGTGGCAGTGGACCGCCAACCCCCGCCCCGGCTGGACGGTCGGCCACTCCGGCGACGGGCTGCGTCTCAGCTGCGTGCGGACCGCGTACGCGCACGATCTGCGGGCCCTGCCCAACGTCCTGGTGCAACGCCTGCCCGCCGAGGAGTTCACCGTCACGACGGGCATCACCCTGAACACCCGCGAGCCGGGCGCCAAGGCCGGACTCGCCGTGCTCGGGGACGCCTTCTCCTGGATCGGCCTGGAGGCGGGGCCGGACGGGACACCGCGGCTCGTGCACCGCTACGCCGAATCCGTCGCCGAGCACGAACGGGACGCCGAGTACTCCCGCCCCGCGCCCGGCGCCACCGTCCAGGTCCGCATCGAGGTGTCCCGGGGCGCGCGCTGCCGCTTCTTCGCAGACACCCGCGACGGCTCCGGATTCCGGCCGTCCGGCCAGGTCTTCGCCGCCACGCCGTGGCGCTGGGTCGGCGCGCTGCTGGGGCTCTTCGCCACGGCACCGGCCGGCACGGGGCCGTCCGGGACGGCCGGCTTCACCGCGTTCCGCACCACCGGAGGACCGCGCACCACCGGAGGACCGCGTACCACCGGAGGACCGCGTACCACCGAAGGGCCTCGCACCACTGGAAGACCTCGCACCTCCTGACCCGCACCGCCGTAGAGGAGCCGCAATGACGCATCTCCGTACCGAGCGCACCGGAGCGAGAACACCGATCGCGGCCTTCGACGCCGCCATGGGCCGTCACCGGCCCGCCGCACCGGGCGGAGCGGCGGCGCATCCCCCTGCTCACCGGATCCGGCGACCGACGTGACGGAGTCCGTGACCGGGACGCGGCGCCGGGCGAACAGCCCCGTGCCGCGCCGTACCACACGCGCTACCGACACCCCCCACGCACCGGCACACATTCCGAGAGATCCGAGAGAGAAGAGCCGACATGACCATCTCGAAGACGCTCCGGGGGCGTACCGCGACCGCGGTCTCCCTCACGGCGGTGCTCGCCCTCGCGGCCACCGGCTGCGGCGACGACGGAAGCAGCTCGGGCACGGAGGGCAGCGGAAAGGGTGAGATCACCTTCTGGGACAACAACGGCGGTCCCCGTACCGCCGTCTGGACCGAGATCATCAAGGAGTTCGAGAAGAAGAACCCGGACATCGAGGTGAAGTACGTCCCCATCCCGATCGCCGACGTCCAGTCGAAGTACGACACGGCCATCGCCGGCGGCGGGCTGCCCGACGTGGGCGGCGTCAGCACCGCCTACCTCGCCAACATCGTTTCGCAGGACGCCCTGGAGCCGATCGGTGACCGGCTGGAGAAGTCACCGCTGAAGGGCAAGCTCGTCGAGGGGATGACCGAGAGCGTCAGGAACGCGGCCGGCCGGGGCGACGACCTGTACTCCGTGCCGACCTCCGCGAACAACGGCGCCCTCTGGTATCGCACCGACCTCTTCGAACAGGCGGGTCTGGAGGCGCCCACCACCTGGCCCAGGTTCTACGAGGCCGCCGACAAGCTCACCGACGCGAAGAACAACAAGTTCGGCTACACCATCCGCGGCGGCGCGGGCTCCATCGCCCAGGCCCTGGACGCGATCTACGGGCAGACCGGCATCACGGACTTCTGGGACGGCGACACCACCACCCTGAACGACCCGAAGAACATCGCCGCCCTGGAGAAGTACGCCGCGCTGTTCAAGAGGACCACACCCTCGGCCGACGTCAACAACGACTTCATCAAGATGGTCGCGCAGTGGGACACCGGCACCATCGGCATGCTCAGCCACAACCTCGGCTCCTACCAGGACCACCTGAAGGCGCTGGGCGAGGGCAAGTTCGCCGGGATACCCGCACCCGTCGGAGACGGCGGCAAGCGCGTCCAGGTGTCCAACCCCGTCGACGGGCTGGGTCTTTTCCGGTCGAGCAAGAACAAGAACGCGGCCTGGAAGTTCATCGAGTTCGCCGCGTCGCACGAGGCGAACAGCACGTGGAACGAGTCCGCCGGGGCCATCCCCGCCAACACCGACGCGGCGAAGGACCCGTGGATCTCCGAGGCCGAACCGACCGCGCTCGCCGCGAAGGCCCTCACCGACGGCTCCACCACCATCGTCGACCTGCCCTACTACCTCCCGGACTGGAACAACATCAGCAAGGCCGACAACGAGCCGGAGTTCCAGAAGCTGCTCCTCGGCAAGATCACGGCCAAGGCGTTCCTGGACACGATGGCCGACGAGCTGAACGCCGCCCAGAAGGAGTGGAAGGAGCGGGGCGAAGGCTGAGCCACGGCCCCTTCGCCCGGCACCCCGGCGACCGGGGACCGGCGGCGGCCCGGGCCACCCGCCCCCGCCGGTCCCCTTTCCGCGCCCTCTTCCTCCCCCTACGACAGTGAAGGATCCGCCATGCCCGCACGCAGGAGACACGTCCGAGCCCTCGCCGTCGCGATGGGCGCCGCGTCGCTCGCCCTCGCCGTCACCGTCCCCGCCCAGGCCGCCTCCCACAAGGGAATCGAGCGAGCCGTCCTCCCCGCCGGCGACGGCTGGGCCGCCGCCGAGGGCTCCACCACGGGCGGCTCGCAGGCCACCCCCGAACACGTCTACACCGTGACCGACCGGGCGGAGCTCGTCGCCGCCTTCGAGGACGCCGGGGACGCGCCCAAGATCGTCAGGATCGCCGGCACGGTCCACGGCAACTCCGACGCCGACGGCACCCCGATCGGCTGCGAGGCCTACCAGCAGGACGGCTACACGCTGGAGAAGTACCTCGCCGCCTACGACCCCGCGGTGTGGGGCACCGACGAGGTCCCGGCGGGCCCGCTGGAGGACGCCCGAGCCGCCTCCGCGAAGCTGCAGGCCGCCGCGGTCAACGTCGACGTCCCCTCCAACACCACGCTCGTCGGCGTCGGCAGGGGCGCCACGATCGTCGGAGCCAGTCTCCAGGTGAAGAACGTCTCCAACGTGATCATCCGCAACATCACCTTCGAGGACACCTACGACTGCTTCCCCCAGTGGGACCCCACCGACGGGGACCACGGCGCCTGGAACAGCGAGTACGACAACCTCGTCGTGTACGGCTCCCGCCACGTCTGGGTGGACCACAACACCTTCGGCGACGGAGACCGCCCCGACGCCGGCCAGCCCCACTACTTCGGGCAGGTGTTCCAGCAGCACGACGGACTCTTCGACATCGTGCGCGGCGCCGACCTGGTCACTGTGTCCTGGAACGTCCTCAAGGACCACGACAAGACGATGCTCATCGGCAACAGCGACGGTGCCGGGGCCACCGACCGGGGCAGGCTCCGCGTCACCCTGCACCACAACCTCTTCAAGGACGTGAAGGAGCGCGCGCCCCGCGTCCGGTTCGGCCAGGTCGACTCGTACAACAACCACTTCGTGGTGAGCCCGGGTGCCCCCTACGGCTACTCCTACGGCATCGGCGCGGAGTCGAAGCTCGTCGCGGAGCACAACGCCTTCACCGTGCCCGCCGGCCTGGACAGGGCGACCATCCTGAAGAAGTGGTCCGAGTCCTCGCTGACCGCCGGCGACAACTACGTCAACGGCCGGCGCACCGACCTGATCGCCGTGCACAACGCGGGCGTGCCCGCCGAGCAGCTCACCGAGGGCGCCGGCTGGACGCCGACGCTCCGCACGCGGACCGACCACCCGCTCGCCGTCCCCGTGCTGGTGGGTCTCGCCGCCGGAGCCGGCAAGCCGCTGAGCCACTGACCCACCCAGGCCGGCCGGAGCGGCACCGCACCCTTCCACCACCCCGGAAGGCGCCGCTCCGGCCCGCACTCCGACGCGAGGAGCTCAGCCGTGCCCAGCAGACCCCAGCCCCTGACCGCGTGATCCCCGGAATCGCCCACCGGGTGCTCCCCGCCTTCCACGGGCGGCTCAAGGACGAACTGACCTTCCCCCTGTCCTGGGAGAGGGCGGGGGCCGACGACTTCCCCGCCTGGCGCGCGGCGGCCCGGGCCAGGGCCGGGGAGGCGCTGCTGGAGCCGCCCGGCCCGGGAACCACCCCGTTCGACCCGGTGACGTACGACGCGTACTCCGCCGGCTCGTACACCGGGCGCACCGTGGAGTTCGCCCTCAGCCGCCACGCACGGGCCCGCGGCTCGCTGCTGGTGCCCCACGGGACGGGGCCCTTCCCGGCCGTGCTGCTCCTGCACGACCACGGGGCGGAGTTCGCGATCGGCCGGGAGAAGACCGTGCGGCCGCGCTCCCGCCCGGAGCGCCTGGCCCGGGCCACCGCCTGGGTGGAGCGGTACTACGACGGCAGGTTCATCGGCGACGACCTGGCCGCCCGGGGCTACGCGGTACTCGCCGTGGACACCCTCGGCTGGGGCGACAGGGGCCCGCTCGCCCACGAGGACCAGCAGGCGCTGGCCGCCAACCTGTTCCAGCTGGGGACCTCGCTCGCGGGGCTCGCCGCGCACGAGGACATCCGCGCCGCCGCGTTCCTCGCCTCGCTGCCCCAGGTGGACGAACACCGGGTCGGCGCACTGGGCTTCTCCATGGGCGGCTACCGGGCCTGGCAGCTGTCCGCCCTCTACGACGGGGTGCGGGCGGCGGCGGCGGTCTGCTGGATGACGGGGCTCAAGGACATGATGGTTCCGGGGAACAACACCCTGCGCGGGCAGTCGGCGTACTTCATGCTCCACCCCGGCCTGCACCGCCACCTCGACATCCCGGACGTGGCCTCCCTGGCCGCCCCCAAGCCCGCGCTCTTCCACTCCGGCGCCCTGGACGCCCTGTTCCCGGCCGCCGGGGTGGCCGCGGCGTACGCGAAGCTGCGGGCCGTCTGGGAGTCCCAGGGGGCGGGTGACCGGCTCACCACCACGGTGTGGCCGGACACCGGCCACGTCTTCACCGGGGCCATGCAGGACGCGGTGCACGCGTGGCTGGACACCTGGCTCCGGGCCGCGGACCCGTCCGGTCCGGCGTCGCGACCCCCCGAGTAGGCGAAGGACGCGTCCGTCACGGTCCTCCTCCGGTCCGCCGGCCCGCGGCCCGCCGGGGACTACGGCCCGAGCAGGCGCTGGAGTTCCGCCGCGCCCCGGGACGTCTGGCTCTTCACCGTGCCCAGCGAGACGCCGAGCACCAGGGCGGTGTCCCGTTCGGACAGGTCGAAGGCATGGCGCAGGACCACGCACGCCCGCTTGCGGAACGGCAGCCGGCGCAGCGCCTCCCGCACGTCCACCACGGCCGGGACGTCGGGTCCGTCCGTCGCGTGGCCGTCGCCCGCGCCGAGCGGTGCCCAGAACAGCGCGATCCGCCGCCGCTCCCGCACCGCGCCGCGGACGCGGGAGCGGGCCAGGTTGGCGACGACCCCCCGGGCGTAGGCCGCCGGGTGGTCGGCTCCTCTGACCCGCTCCCAGCGGTGCCAGAGCGCCATCAGCGCGTCGGCGGCCAGATCGTCCGCGCCATCGGCATCACCCGTCAGCAGGTGCGCGAGCCGGGCGAGTTCGACGTAGTACGCCTCGAAGAACGCCTGGAACTCGGCGGAAGCGCCGTCGTCCACGACCTTGCCCACGGGTACCTCTTTCCTGCACTGGAGCCTGGGCGCTCGAAGGGCTGTGTACGTTCCCGGCTCGGTCCGCGGGGCGGGATCGTGCCGACGCGCACCGCGGAAGCACTTCGACGCGGGTGCGGCTCCCAGTAAGGCGCAACACCGCGAAAACCTGAACCCCCGTGACGGGTGAACAATCCGGTTACCCATCCGGGGATCGTCACGCTACGAGGAGAGCCCTGCCGGTCATAGTCGTCGGCAACCACCTCCCGGAGATCATTTGATCCGGACTGGTTGCAGGGCTGACTTCCCTCTCCGGCCGGTAATCGCGGTGAAGATGGTCGGCCGCCTTCCGTCCGAGTACGGCGCCGGCCTGCCGCGGCAGGACCTGGGCAAAAGGATCATGTTCTGTTCTGCATCTAGGCGAGGGCCACTTGGGCCCGAAGGTCCGCATTCCCTCCCTGGGGCCGGTGTGGTCGACACAACATCGAGATCTGGCTTACGACAACAATCCAGATGCTAGGTTATTTACCGAGCAACTAGTTCGGCGAACTTCCGGGTGACGACACCTGTGTGCCCGGGTTGGTCGAATTAGGGCCTGTAGCCCCTCTGTGGCGGCGCCCCCTGTAGGCCAGTGAGGGCAAGGTTGAGTGAGCGGCGGCAGGTGGCCGTGTCGGGAAATCCCTGCCAGCGGCAGAGCCCGACTGGAGTTTCGAGGTGCCAGCTCTATTCCGGACAGTCTCCGGACGCATTGCATGCCTTTCCTCGTGAGGCATGCAGATCCACGAACAGAAATTGGTTTCGCAGAAATGCAAATCCGCGCGCGAATAAGCCGCAGAGTCAAGCTGCTTGTCTCACTCATCGTGGCAACGATTCTGGCAGCCGGTGTCTCGGTCACGGCAGGGGCGGCAACAGCCTCAGCGGCCGTCGGGCAGAATCAGATCACTCACTTGTACATGAACCTCGGGACGCCGAACTCCGGCCAACAGAACCAGTACCAAGCGTTGATCGACAGTCTCCGCGTGGCGGCTTCAGACGGCGGTGGCAGCCACTTCCGCGGCAACACCTACCTCTCCCAGTACAACAACCAGGGCTTGATCCGTCTCAGTCTCCGCCTGACCGACGAGCAGCAGGAGATCAGCCTGTGGATCGATCCTCAGAATCTGTATGTTCTGGGGTTCACGAACAACGCCAACCAGACTTGGCAGTTCAATGACAACCGGTTCAGCCTTGCCGATCGGCTCAGTGCGTCGGGATACCAGTCCAATGGTGCCGTCCAAACCCTCTACTTCGGAGGGGGCTATACCAGCCTCACCGCCTCTGCCGGCAGGGACCGTGGCACCTTCCAGCACAACTGGGCAGACATCGTCGGATCCGTGAGGCAGTTGGCGCGGGTGACGAACCCCACCGGCGGCCAGAACAACGGAAGTCAGCAGACCTACACTGCCCGCTCCTTGTTCCTCATGATTCAGATGACGTCCGAGGCGGCACGCTTCTACGACATCACCGGTGTGTTCAGGAGCGCAATGGTGAACGCCGACCGCCCTGCCGGCATCACTGCCTACCAGTCGAACCTTGAAAACGGATGGGGTCAGGCTTCGGCTTTCGGGTGGTCCGTGACAAACAATGCACAGACACCGGGAATCGTTACGACCGGCCAGGTGGCTTGGAACAACTGGGCCGATGTAGCTTCCCGCATCGCCATCATGCTCTTCAGGATCACTGCCATCCCGGATGCCGGCAACAGCGGGCAGTGGTCGCACGACGAACTCTGAACCGGATCGGATACCGCTCTGATCGGTCCGCGTCTCGCCGCTGAAGTACCGCGTCGCACACCGTTCACACCCGCTTCCGAGCGGAAGAGTCAAGGGCTGTCCGGCCCGGGTGGAGAACAGCTCGCCCGGAACTCGGCCCTGGCATTCGACTCAGAGACAAGAGCGGCGCCGGCGGAGGCACTCAGGGTGCACCGTCGAACGCGACGACAGCAAGCGGCCCGGGACGGCCTAGCCACCCCGGGCCGCTTGCTCACGTACGCCGACCGGCGTCGCTCATGGCCGTCCTGCACCTGTCCGCCCGGTCGTACTCCCCGTACCGGTAGCCCATGCTCGCCGGCTCGCCGACCACGCGGCGAGCATGAACCCGTCGACGGCCGCGAAGGGCCACTGGCTGCGGCGGGGATCAGTCCTTCAGGGCCGCCTTCATCATCTTCTGCGCGATCGGGGCGGCCAGGCCGTTGCCGCTGACCTCGGAGCGGGCCGAACCCGAGTCCTCCACGACCACCGCCACGGACCTGCCTGCCGGTGGAACCGTCGGAGTCCGTCACCTTGGAGACCATGTGCGGCGCGGCCAGCTCGCCGCCGTCGGCCAGGGCAGCCGAGACCATCGCCATCTGCATCGGGGTCGCGGTCACCTCGAACTGGCCGATGCCGGTCAGCGCCGTCTGCGCCTTGTCCATGCCGGCCGGGTACACGCTCTGCGCCGCCCGTACGGGCACGTCCAGCTTCTCGGTGTCGAAGCCGAACGCGTCCGCCATCGCCTTCACCTTGTCCTGGCCGAGGTCGGCCGCGGCCTTCGCGAAGACGTTGTTGCAGGAGTACTGGAGGGCCGTCCGCAGCGTCGCGTTCTCGCAGGGGGCGGAGGCGCTCTCGTTCCTCAGGACCGTGGACGTGCCCGGCAGGGTGTAGGGGTTCGGGCTGTCCGTCGGCCGGTCCACCGAGTCGTACAGTCCGTTCTCCAGCGCCGCCGCGGCCACCACCAGCTTGAACGTCGACCCGGGGGCCAGCGGCTGCCGCAGCGCCCGGTTGACCAGGGGCTTGTCCTTGTCGGCCAGCAGCTTCTGCCAGGCGTCGCCGTCCGACGTGCCGCTGATGTCGGAGGGGTCGTACGAGGGTGAGGAGACCATCCCGAGGATCCGCCCGGTCTCCGGGTCCATGGCGACGGCGGCGCCGCGGTCGTCGCCCAGCGCCTTCGCGGCGGCCTTCTGCACGGCGGGGTCGATGGTGGTCACCACGTCTCCGGGGGAGGTCTGCTTCCCGGTGATCAGGTCGGTGGGGTTCTTGAGCCGGTCGTCGGTGCCGTCGAGCACATGGCTGTAGATGCCCTCCAGCTGCGTCGCGCCGTACGCCTGCGAGCTGTAACCGGTGACCGACGCGTACAGCCCGCCGTCGTCGTAGGTGCGCTTGTAACGGAGGTCGTCGCCGCGGGTCTCCTTCGAACCGGTGACCGGGGAGCCGGCCACGATGATGTCCCCGAGCGGCTGCGCGTACTGCGCGATCGTGTTCCGCCGGTTGTGTTCGTCGTCTGCGAGCGCCTTGGCCTCGTACCCCTGCACCCAGGTCGCCCGCACCAGCAGTGCGAGAACCATGAGCAGGCAGAAGGCCGAGGCGCGCCTGATCGTCTTGTTCATCCCGCTCGGGAGACGAACGGGACCTCCGGCGCCGTTCCCGTTCGTGTCCCTTCTCACCGCTTTCTCACGCTCCGGCCCCCGGGGGTCCGGGACGTGCGCTCAGGCGTCGAGCCGCAGGAGCACCTCGTCCGTGTCCTCGCCCCTGGCCTCGGCATACCCCCGGTCCGTACCGGTCACGACGAACCCGCACTTCCGCAGGACCCGCAGGGACCCCGCGTTGTCGGCCGCGGCCCGCGCGTGCAGCGGACGCTCCGGTACGGCGTCGAGCAGCGCCCGCAGCGCGGCGCTTGCGAGCCCGCGGCCCCAGTGCGCCCGGTCGATCCAGAAGGTGACCTCGCGCTCGTCCGGCGTCCCGTACACGCCGGCGCTGCCCACCACCGCTCCGTCGGCGAGCACGGTGCGTATGGTCACGGTGTCGGCAGACCGGATGCGCTGCCAGTGGGCGTTGAACATCGCCCGGTCCGACGGGTCGGCACTGGTGAAGGCGGCCATCCTGACCGCCTCCGGGTCGCTGGTGAACTCGAAGAACAGGGGCAGGTCGCCGTCCCGTACCTCGCGCAGGGTGACGTGCATGTCCTCAGAGTCTCCGGGTCGCCAGGGTGAGGCGGTCGCGGGCGTCGAACAGGGCGTCCTTGACCATCTGCTCGTGTGCGGGGGTGAGACGGGCGACCGGCACCGAGCAGCTGATCGCGTCGCGCGCGGGGGTGCGGTAGGGGATCGCGACGCCGAAGCAGCGCAACCCCAGGGTGTTCTCCTCGCGGTCCACCGCATAGCCCTGCTCGCGGACGGCGTGCAGCTCCTCGATCAGCTTCTCGCGGTCCGTGATGGTGTGCTCGGTCAGGGCGGGAAGCGTCTCGGGGAGCATCTTGCGGACCTGCTCGTCGCTGTGGGTGGCCAGCAGGGCCTTGCCGAGCGAGGTGGAGTGGGCGGGCAGCCGGCGGCCGACGCGGGTGAAGGGGCGCAGGTAGTGCTGGGACTGCCGGGTGGCGAGGTAGACGACGTTCGTCCCGTCCAGCCGGGCCAGGTGGATGGTCTCCGTGGTGTCGTCGGAGAGCCGGTCCAGAGTGGGGCGGGCTGCGGCGACGACCTCGTCACCGTCGATGTAGGAGGTCCCCACGAGCAGCGCGCGTACACCGATGCCGTACCGCGTGCCCGTCGCGTCGGTCTCCACCCAGCCGAGCTCCACGAGCGTGCGCAGGAGCATGTAAAGGCTGGACTTGGGATAGCCCACGGCCTCCTGCACGGCGGCCAGCGAGTGCATACCGGGCCGTCCCGCGAAGTATTCGAGGAGCTCCACCGTCCGCACAGCGGACTTGACCTGCGCTCCACCAGACTCGGCAACCGACATGCCTCTTGCCCCTTCCAGCCGTCCTGTACGACCCCGCTTGTACGACCCTGCGACTTCTTGCCAACACCGAAGACCCGGAAATAGAGTTCCCGTGTATTCACGATCAGGAACGCTGTTCAGAATACCGAACAACTTCCCTCGTGTGGCAGTGGACCGGAAGGAAACACGGTGGCAGCAGCACCAGTCTGGAGCGTCGACCCCCGTACGGGGAACCCGCGTGAGCAGGTCGCGGTGGAGGCTACAGCGGAGGAGGTCGACCGTGCCGTCCGGGCGGCGCACGCCGTGCGCGGCGCGCTGGCCGACCGCACCGTGCGCGCCGCGTTCCTGCGTACCGCCGCGGACCTCCTCGCCGAGGCCCAGGAGCACGTCGTCGAGGCCGCCGACGCGGAGACCGCGCTCGGACCGGCCCGGCTCACCGGCGAACTCGCCCGCACCGTAGCCCAGTTGCGCGCCTTCGCGGAGGTCGTCGACGAAGGTGCCTTCCTCGACATCCACATCGACCACGAGGACGGCAGCAGGACCCCGCCCTGGCCGGACCTGCGCCGCTACAAGATCCCGCTCGGCGTCGTCGCCGTCTACGCGGCCAGCAACTTCCCGCTCGCCTTCTCCGTCCCCGGCGGTGACACCGCGAGCGCCCTCGCCGCGGGCTGCCCGGTCGTCGTCAAGGCGCACCCCGACCACCCGGCCACCTCCGAACTCTGCGCCTCGATCCTGCGCAGGGCGGCGGCACACCACGGCCTGCCCGAGGACGTCCTGACCGTGGTGCACGGCTTCGACGCGGGCGTCGAGCTGGTCAAGCACCCGCTCGTCTCCGCCGCCGGCTTCACCGGCTCCATCCGGGGCGGCCGGGCCCTCTTCGACGCGGCCGCGGCCCGCCCCGCGCCCATCCCCTTCCACGGGGAGCTCGGCTCGCTCAACCCCGTCGTCGTCACCGAGGCCGCCGCCGCCGAGCGCGCGGAGCAGATCGGTGCCGGCCTCGGCGGCTCGATGACCATGGGCGCGGGGCAGTTCTGCACCAAGCCCGGCTTCGTGTTCGCACCGTCCGGAGCGGCGGGCGACCAGCTGCTCAAGTCCCTGACCGAGACCGTCAGCGGCACCGGCGCCGGAGTCATGCTCGACCACCGGATGCGCGACGCCTTCGTCCAGGGTGTGGCCGAGCGGGCCGCCCTCCCGGACGTCGAGGCCCCGGTCACCCCCGGCGCGGGCGGCGAACACACCGTCTCCCCGGGCTTCCTCACCGTCCCGGCGCAGCGGCTCGCCCAGGAGGGCCCGCACGACGCGCTGCTGGAGGAGTGCTTCGGCCCGGTCACCGTCGTCGCGCGCTACGACTCGGCCGATGAGATCACCGCCGTGCTCTCCCGGCTGCCCGGCAACCTCACGGCCACCCTCCACATCGCCACGGAGGAGGCCGACGGGAGCGCCGCCGGGCTGCTGGCCGAGCTCACCCCGCTGGCCGGGCGCGTCCTGGTCAACGGCTGGCCGACCGGCGTCGCCGTCGCCCCCGCCCAGCACCACGGCGGCCCCTACCCGGCCACCACGTCCACCTCCACCTCGGTCGGCGCCACCGCCATCGAGCGCTGGCTGCGTCCGGTCAGCTACCAGTCGACGCCCGAGGCACTGCTGCCGCCGGAGCTGCGCGAGGACAACCCGCAGGGCCTGCCGCGCCGGGTGGACGGGCGGAGCGCATGACGACCGTCACGATCCCCGAACTGCCCTTCGGCCTGGAGCCCCACGGCCCCGACGGCGGCTGGACGTACGAGAACGGCGTGCTGAGCGGCACGGCGGGCGCGAAGCAGGACCGATTCGTCCCGCCGGGCGGGGAAGCGCTGGAATCCGCCTCCGACGCGCCGCGCCTGCTGGGCGCGGTGCCGGAGGGCGACTTCCAGCTCATCGCGCGGGTGCGCGTCGGCTTTGCCGCGGCGTTCGACGCGGGCGTGCTCTACCTCCACGTCGGCGAGCGGGAGTGGGCGAAGCTCTGCCTGGAACTCTCGCCGGAGCGCCCCACGGTCTGCACCGTCGTCACCCGCGGCCAGTCCGACGACGTCAACTCCGCGGTCGTGGACGGGGACACGCACTGGCTGCGTCTCAGCCGCACCGGCGGCGCGTTCGCCTTCCACGCCTCCGAGGACGGCGAACACTGGACCTTCGTCCGGGTCTTCACCCTCGGGACGGAGCAGGAGCGCGCCGCGGCCCGCGTCGGCTTCCTCGTCCAGTCGCCCACGGGCGAGGGCTGCGCGGTGTCGTTCGACCGGATCGCCTACCGGCCCACCGGCCCCGCCGGCCAGCGCGACGGCAGCTGACCCGCGGTACGCGGTACGGCGTGCGGCCGGGGCCCGGAGTTCCGAACGGACTCCGGGCCCCGGCCGCAAGCCCCGCCACGCCCGGTCAGCGGGCTGCGTACCGCACGAAGTGCGCCCAGCGGGCGGGGGAGACGGTCAGGTGGGGGCGGGTGACGTCCTTGGAGTCGCGGACGAGGACGGCGTGCCCGGTGGAGGCGACCTCGACGCACTCGCCGCCGTCGCCGGCGCTGTAGCTGCTCCTGGACCAGACCGGCTCGGTGGCCGCCTTGAGTTCGCCGCTCATCTCTCTCCCGCCAACTCCTCGATCAGCGCCAGGGATTCGCGAGGACTCAGAGCCTGGCCGCGAATGCTTCCGTATCGTGCGGCCAGAATACGTACCTCCTCCGCGTCGGTGACCAGTCTGTTCGTACTCTGCACCTCCAGATACGCGAGCGGCTGCCCTCCCTTGGGTGTGAGCAGGACGAACGGTCCCTCCAGGGCGGGATGGTCCTCGCAGCCCATGGGGAGCACCTGGATCGTCGTGCTGCGAAGCCCGGCGAGGTACCGCATGTGCGTGAGCTGACCGGTGCGGACCTCGTGTCCACCGACCGATCTGCGCAGTACGGATTCGTCGATGACCGCACTGACCATCGGTGAAGGCCACCTGGTGAGCGTTTCCTGGCGTGCCAGCCGCGCACTCACCCGCTGTTCGATGGTCGCCTCGTCCAGCAGAGGCTGGCGTGACATGAACGTGGTGCGCGCATACCCCTCCGTCTGAAGGAGGCCCGGGTAGGTCAGCGTGCTGAAGAAGCTGATCTCCACCGCGTCCGCCTCCAGTCGCGCGTAGTCCCGGAACCACGCCGGATGCCTCACCCGCGCCCGTGCCTTCGCCCGGGTGACGTCCTCCTTGGCCGCGCGCAGCAGCCCGCCCGCCCCGAGCAACTCGTCCGCCGCGTCCAGGAACTCCGGCTGAGCCGTGCGCCGGCCCCGCTCCAGGGAGCGGATCAGGTCCTCGCTGTATCCCAGCCGCTCACCCAGCTCCCGCTGGGTGAGGTCCGCCCGCTCCCTGAGCAGCCGGATCTGGCGGCCGACGACCCGGAACAGGTCCGACGCCGCTTCGTCCGGTCCGTCGTCGTCGCGGACCGTGCTCTCCAGAACCACCGGTACCTCCGGTACCCGTCGTCGTGGGTACCGGTACACGCTCGTCACGTACCGCGATCACCCCTGGTAAGCGTACGGTCACGGGGCCACGCTGAGTGGCGTGAAGAGTGAATCCGTACACCTCGGCATGCAACAGACAGTGGCCCGGGCCCCGCAGTTCACGCAGTTGCTCAGCGCCACCCGGCGAGGTGCCCGGCTCGGGCGCCTGCTGGCGGTGGAGCAGCTCGTCGCGTGGGGATGGTTCCGGGACGACGAAGCCACCCACTCCGCCTCCCTCGTGGTCGCGGAGCTGGCCTCGAATGCCGTACGGCACGGGCGCCTGGAGGGGCGGGGCTTCCGGCTCGCGCTCGTGCGGCTGCCGAGCGGCGGGATCAGGATCGAGGTCACCGATCCGCGCGGGGAGCGCCTGCCCGTCCGCTCGGGGGACGGCCTCGGGATGCTGGTGGTGGACGAGCTCGCGGCTGACTGGGGCGTGCGGCCCTTCCCGCCGTCCGGGAAGACGGTGTGGGCCGAGATCTCCGTGGGCGGGCCCTGACCCCGACGCCGTTCAGTCTCGTTCCGGGTGCCCGGGAGTCAGAGACCACTGGTTCTCGCCGAGGCTCGAGGGGCCGCCGGGATACGAAGGACCAGGAGGGCGGCGTCATCGCGGTGCGGGCCGGCGGGCCGCGCGTTGATGATCCTGTCGCACAGCCGGTCCAGAGGTACGCCGGCCAGTGACTCCGCAAGGCTCGCGAGTGAGTCCAGGCACTCGGTCAGGGGGCCGAGGGGGTCCTCGATCAGCCCGTCGGTGTAGAGCAGCAGGGTGGTGCCGGGTTCGAGGGTGTGGGTGTGCTCGGGCTGGGCCTGATCGGGGTCGACGCCGCTCATGATTCCCTGGGCTTCGCTCGGATCCAGGTAGGCCGCTTTCCCAGCAGGGGTGAGCACGAGTGGCGTAGGGCGACCCGCGTTGGTCCAGCGCGGCCGCCAGGAGCCCTTCGATCACGGCCCCCGCGACGTTGGCCAGCGCGGTCAGCAGGTCCTCGTCCGCCTTGCTGAAGGGCTGTCCGTCCCGGCGATCAGTGAGATAGAGGTTGCCGTAGACGGTGTCCCGGATGCGGATGGGGCCACCGAGGAGGCTGTGCATGATCGGATGGCCCGGGGGAAATCCGGCGCTGCGCGGATCAGCGGCCACGTTCGGCACCCGGATCGGCGAGGGCTCGCGCACCAGGTGACCCAGAAGACCCTCACCGTGCGGCAGGTGCCCCACGGCGGCGCGCATGCCGGGCTCTGCGCCCGCGGTGTACAGCTCCGTGAAGGTGCCCCCCTCGTCGAGCACCCCCAGCGAGCCGTACCTGGCGTCGACCGCTCGGGCAGCCGCCTCCACCACGCGCTGCAGCACCGTGGCCCTGTCCAGATCGGCACTCATCGCGAGGAGGTCCTCCACCAACCTGCCGAGCCTGCGGTCCTCGGCGCGGGGGAATTTCTCCAGGCGCAGGCGCATCTCCGCGACCAGCGCACGTCTCGCCTTCTCCTCTTCCGTCAGGATCTATTCCTCTCACCACTCCCGCTGCGCCGCGCGCGACGCAGCGGAACGGACACGCTGAATTCGCACAGCCGTGGCTGCCGGCCCGCCTGCCGGGCACCGGAGCGCCCGGGAATCAGCAGGCCGGGGCAGACGTTGGACCGGCGGCGGAGGCGGCCTCCGCACCGGTCACAGCAGAGCTGGAGAGTAAGAGTCATGCGCGTCGAGATCTGGAGCGACATAGCCTGCCCGTGGTGCTACATCGGCAAGGCCCGCTTCGAGAAGGGCCTGGCCGGGTTCGCCCACCGCGACGAGGTCGAGGTGGTGCACCGTTCCTTCGAGCTCGACCCCGGCCGCGCCAAGGGCGACACCGAGCAGGTGATCGACATGCTGGCCCAGAAGTACGGGCGCACCCCCGAGGAGGCGCGGGGCATGGAGGCCAACGTCGCCGCCAACGCCCAGGCCGAGGGGCTCGGCTACCGCACCGAGGGGCGCGACACCGGCAACACCTTCGACATCCACCGGCTGCTGCACCTCGCCAAGGCCCGGGGGCGCCAGGACGAGCTGCTGAGCCTGGCCTACCGGGCGAACTTCGCCGAGGAGCGGTCGGTCTTCGACGACACGGTGCTGGCCGGCCTGGCCGTCGAGGCGGGTCTCGACGCCGACGAGGTGCGCGCCGTGCTGGCCGACCCCGAGGCGTATGCCGACGACGTGCGCGCGGACGAGCGCGAGGCGGCCGAGCTCGGTGCCAACGCCGTGCCCTTCTTCGTCCTCGACCGCCGTTACGGGATCTCCGGGGGCCAGCCGTCCGAGGTCTTCGCGCGGGCGCTGGAGCAGGCGTGGAAGGACCGCGAGGTCAGCGCCCTCATCCCGCTCGGCGAGGACGGCGCCGTCTGTGACACGGACGGCGCGTGCGAGGTCCCCGCGCGCGGCGCCCAGGCATAAGCACTTCTTGGAACCGCCGCCCAACCCGACGTGATTGACGCCGGATTGGGCGGCGGTCAGGCTGGAGTCATGGAGACTCCCGCGATCGACCAGGTCACAGCCGCCGAGTTCGCCCCCGAGACCACCTACCTCAACACCTCCAGCTGCGGGATCCTGCCGCGCCGGACCGTCGCGGCCGTCCTGGCGCTGGCCGAGGACAACGCGGCGGGCCGTCCGGCCGGTGCGGGCAGTTTCGAGGCGGTGGACGCGGCCAGGTCCGGGTTCGCCCGGCTCGCCGGTGTCGGCCCCGACCGGGTGGCCGTCGGCGGTTCCGTCGCCGCCCATGTGGGGATCGTCGCGGCGTCGCTGCCCTCGGGGGCGGAAGTCCTGGCCCCGGAAGGGGAGTTCAGCTCCGTCGTCAGCCCGTTCGCGGTGCGCGGCGATCTGAAGATGCGGTACGTCCCGCTGGAGGAGCTGGCCGACGCGGTGCGCCCCGGCACCGCGCTCGTCACCTTTTCGTCCGTCCAGTCGGCGGACGGCCGGATCGCCGATCTGGACGCGGTCCGTGCCGCGGCCGCCGCCTGCGGGGCCCGGACGCTCCTCGACGCGAGCCAGTCGGCGGGCTGGCTGCCGCTGGACGCGGCGGCGTACGACTACACCGTCACCGGCGGCTTCAAGTTCCTGCTGTGTCCCCGGGGCACGTCGTTCCTGACCGTGACCGAGGAGGCGCAGCCGGCCCTCCCCTCGCTCTACGCGGGCTGGGTGGCCGCCGAGGACCGCTGGAACAGCACCTACGGGCCGGTCGGGCGGCTCGCCGTCGACGCGCGGCGTTTCGACGCGGCGGTGGCGTTCTTCGCTTACCACGGAGCCGAGCAGTCGCTGGGCCTGCTGCACGAGATCGGGTCGGAGGCGCTGTACGCCCGTGCGACCGGGCTCGCCGCCCGGTTCCGCGAAGGGCTGGCGTCGATCGGGCACGAGGCCGTGCCCGGCGCTTCCGCCGTCGTCGCGGTGCCCGGTCTGGGCCACCGGGAACCGGAGCTCGCCGCGGCGGGCGTCATGATCTCGGCCAGGGCGGGGAATCTGCGGGCCTCGTTCCACCTCTACAACACCGAGGCCGACGTCGACCGCGCGCTGGACGTGCTCTCCGGCTGACGCCGGGCGGGGTCACGGAGTCCGGCAGTCCCCGTCGTCCCCGCAGAGGTTCGCCTCCACCTTGGCGAGCAGCCGCGTCAGCTCGACGCGCTCGTCCGCGCCGAGCCCGGCGAGGGTGCGCTCCTCCAGATCCGACCAGGCGTCCCGCACCGCGTGGTGCAGCCCGCAGCTCGCGTCCGTCGCCTCGACCAGTACGGCCCGCCGGTCGTCGGGGTCGGGGCGCCGGCTCACGTGCCCGGCCTGTTCGAGGCGCTGGAGCATCTTCGTCACGGTGGACGGGTCGAGTTCCACGGCCTTGATCAAATCGGACTGGCGGACGGCCCCGTTGTCCCACAGGTGCATCATCACGAACTCCTGCCCCGGGTAGAGGCCGATCCCCCTGAGCAGCCTGCCCGCCGTCGTCCGGTGCAGCCGGGCGATGCGCGAGACCGCGTGGCTGACCGGGCCGCCGAGGGCCGCGCCCGGCAGCCCCCCGGTACAGGCGGGGTCGGCGGGGGCTGTCTGTTCGGCCGTCATCGGGACTCCTCCTGAGGGTGCCGCCGCCGGTTCCATGCCGGTCCCGTGGCTTCTGTGTGAACTTTACCTTGGTCGGCCAATCAATCGGCTACAGTGGCGCACGGTCGATTACTTGGCCGACCATATAAATTCCCCGGAGGCTTCCATGACCACCGTGTTCGATCCCGTCGACCTGTCCGGAACGCACCTCTCCAACCGGATCGTGCTCGCCCCGATGACTCGGAGCAGGGCCGGTGCGGGCGCTACGGCGACCGACCTCACGGCCGACTACTACACCCAGCGGGCCTCCGCGGGCCTCCTCATCACCGAGGGGATCCAGCCCTCCGCCGTCGGGCAGGGCTACCCGGCCACTCCCGGCCTGCACAGCGCGGAGCAGGTCGCCTCCTGGCGCAAGGTCACCGACTCCGTGCACGCCGCGGGCGGCCGGATCTTCGCCCAGATCATGCACGCGGGCCGGATCGGACACCCCGTACTCCTGCCGGACGGGCTGACGCCGGTCGGCCCATCCCCGGTGACGGCGCCCGGTCAGCTCTACACACAGGACGGCCCGAAGGACTTCGTGGAGCCGCGCGAACTGACCGACGCCGAGATCCGCGCCACCATCGGCGACTTCGTCACCGCTTCGCGCAACGCGATCGACGCCGGCTTCGACGGCGTCGAACTGCACGGTGCCAACGGCTACCTGATCCACCAGTTCCTGGCGCCCAACACGAACCTGCGCACCGACGAGTGGGGCGGGTCCGAGCAGGCCCGCCTCCGATTCGCCGTCGAGGTCGTCAAGGCGGTCGTCGCCGAGATCGGGGCCGGGCGGACCGCGCTGCGCATCTCCCCGGGAAACCCCTACAACGGCATCGAGGAGCCGGAGCCCGACACCGTCTACACCGCGCTCGTCGCCGAACTCGAACCGCTCGGACTCGCCTACCTCCACCTGCTCGAGCAGACCGACATCCGCGAACTGACGCTCGCGCTGCGCAAGCGCTACACGGGCACGCTCGTCATCAACGTGTTCTCCGGCGGACCCACCGGACCCGAGCACCACACGGTCATCGACGACGGCATCGCCGACCTCATCTCCTACGGCGCCCTGTTCCTCGCCAATCCGGACCTGCCGGCCCGGCTGAAGTCCGGCGGCCCCTTCAACACCCCGGACCCCTCGACGTTCTTCGGGGGCGACGCCAAGGGCTACACCGACTACCCGGCACTGGACGCCGTCTGACGGAAACCGCCCCGGCCCCCCGTGGCAGACTGCGGCCGTGGACGACGACTCGACGCAGGACGCGGGGCGGGGCACGACGGGCCGCACGGAGCACGGCATACGGATCAGGCCGGGCGGCCCGGCGGACGCACCGGCCATCCTGGACATGCTCGACTCCGCGGTGGCCTGGATGAACGCCCGCGGCAACACCGAACAGTGGGGCACGACCCCGTATTCGCGGATACCCGGCGGCCCCGAGCGGGTGGAGGGCTACACGACCCTGAGCCGGCCGTACGTCGCCGAACTCGACGGCGTACCCGCCGGGGCCCTGGTGTTGGACTCCGGGCCGAGCCCGCAGACGCCGATCGCGGCCGCCGGGGAGCCGGAGCTCTACGTACGCCTGCTGGTCAGCGACCGGCGGCACGCGGGTCGGGGGATCGGGGCGGCCCTGCTGGCCCACGCCGTGGAGGAGACCCGGCGGGCCGCCGTCGGGCTGCTGCGCGTCGACTGCTGGGCGGGCGGGGGCGGGGAACTGGTGGCGTACTACGAGCGCAACGGCTTCGTGCCCACCGACACCTTCCTGGCCGGAACCTGGCCGGGGCAGGTGCTGGCCCTGCGGGTCCGCTGAGACGGTCCGGCGTGCGAGCGGGGCCGCGGGGCCCGCACCGCCGACGGCTAGAGGGGTGCGCCGTGCCACCTCCACGAGGTGACACGGTCACGGCCCGGCAGGCCGGCACGGCCGGTGGACCAGAGCAGCACGGCCCACCGGTCCTCGTCGTCCGGGGCGTCCGGGAAGAGCCGGGCGAGCACCCGGTCGCAGAGGTCCTGGGGCGGGGACCAGGCGAGCGACAGACCGGCCGCGACGTCGTGGGTGTGCACCAGCGTCTCGACGACTCCCATCGCGGCGAAGCCCTCAGGATCGGAGAGCCCGAACACGTGGTGGGACCGCACGTGCGAGGGGGTCGTCCGCACCATCGCGGTGAGCAGGGCGCCGCTCGTCTCCAGCGTCTGGAGCAGCCCGGGGATCCCCGCCTCCGGGTTCGCGAAGACCGAGTTCCGGGGACCCCCCTCGCGCTGGGCCGCGTAGCGGTACGGCACCTCACGGTCCCGCGGAGGCGTGCGCCCACCCAACTGGACGGCGTAGGCGAAGAGGTCGTCGCTCAGATGCTCCACGGTCTCCCAGCAGTCCCACTCCAGCGTCCCCGCCGGGACGCGCCAGTCGTCCGCCGGGGAACGGACGAGCGTGTCGACCGCGAGCCGCACCGCCAGCGCCACGTCGTCGGCGGTGACCGGCGGCCGGGCTCCGGTCAGCGCGGCGCGCTCCGGCGCACCGAGCTCCACGCAGAACTCGTTGCCCTCGGGATCGGCCAGCGTCACCCAACCCCTGCCGTCGGGCCTGCGATGGTCGCCCACGAGCGTGGCCCCCAGCGCCAGAAGCCGTTCGACCTCCTCGTCGCGGGTCCGACCCTCGGGGCGCAGATCGAGGTGGATGCGGTTCTTCGTGCTCTTCGTCTCGGGCACCGTGATGAACAGCAGCGCGGCCCCCGGCGTCTCGACGAGCGCCTCGGGGTCACCGGGCTCGTCGTCGTCGGACACGGAGGAACCGAGCACCGTGGCCCAGAAACCCGCGAGCTTGTAGGCGTCGGCACAGTCGACGGTGATGTGCTGTACGAGTGAGGTCATGGGCCCACCCTCCCGGCACCGGGCCCTTGGGTCCAGCGAGTTGAAGGCACCGCGCCCCGGAGGACCGGTGGAGGCCGTCGGGGCGGACGCACGGCGGAGGGGCGGGACGCACACGGTGCGTCCCGCCCCTCCGAAGCGTCCTGCCGTCTACCTCACCGGCGTGAAGTCGCGCGCCCCGATGAACTCGGGCCGGCGGACCGGAGCCGCGAAGGGCTCCTGCGCGGTGTTGTCCACGCTGTTGAACACGATGAAGACGTTGCTGCGCGCGTACGGGGTGATGTTGTCCCCCGAGCCGTGCATGCAGTTGCAGTCGAACCAGGTCGCCGAACCGGCCTTGCCCGTGAAGAGCCTGATGCCGTGCCGGTCGGCCAGCCTCGTCAGCGATTCGTCGGACGGGATGCCGGCGTCCTGCATCTGGAGGGACTTCTTGTAGTTGTCCTTCGGCGTCTCGCCCGCACAGCCGACGAACGACTTGTGGGAGCCGGGCATGATCATCAGCCCGCCGTTGGTGTCGAAGTTCTCGGTCAGCGCGATCGAGACGGACACGGTCCGCATGTTCGGCAGGCCGTCCTCGGCGTGCCAGGTCTCGAAGTCCGAGTGCCAGTAGAAGCCCGACGCCCCGAAGCCCGGCTTGACGTTGATCCGCGACTGGTGGACGTACACGTCGGAACCGAGGATCTGGCGGGCCCGGCCCACCACGCGCTCGTCACTGACGAGCTTCGCGAAGACCTCGCTGAGCCTGTGCACCTCGAACACCGACCGCACGCTCTGCGACTTCGGCTCGATGATCGAGCGCTCGTCGGCGCGGACCGCCGGGTCGGAGATGAGACGCTCCAGCTCCGCCTGGTAGACGCTCAGCTCGCCGGGGGTGACGATCTGGTCGACGGTGAGGAACCCGTTCTCCTCGAAGCCCTGGAGGTCCTTGGCGGAGACGGGCCCCGGCGCGCCCGGCGCGGACCAGATGACCGGGTCCTGGCGGGGAGTGGTCATCTCGGCGGCGCCCCGCGAGGGGTACAGGTCGGTGCGTACGTCGGTGGTCATGGTTCAGCCCTCCTCTGTCAGCAGCGGGTATACACCGTTCTCGTCGTGGTCCTCCCGTCCGGTGACGGGGGGATTGAAGACGCACACGCAGCGGAAGTCGGTCTTGGGCCGCAGCGTGTGGCGCTCGTGTCCGTCCAGCAGGTACATCGTCCCGGGGGAGATCCAGTGCGTCTCGCCGGTCTCCTCGTTGGTGAGCTCGGCCTCGCCCTCGGTGCACAGGACGGCCTCGATGTGGTTGGCGTACCACATCGACGTCTCCGTGCCGGCGTACAGCACGGTCTCGTGCAGCGAGAAGCCGACCTTCTCCTTGGCGAGCACGATGCGCTTGCTCTCCCAGGTACCTGAAGCGGACTTGATGTGCCGGTCGGTGTTCTCGATGTCGCTGAAAGATCGGACGATCACGGTGGGATGGTGCCTTTCTCTTCTGTCCTGCTCAGTGGTGCCTTCCGGGGGAGCGTGTACCCCGCTCAGGCGGTCTCACGGACGGACCGGGCGAGCGTGCGCAGGCCCTCGTCCAGCTCCTCCGGGGTGATGGTGAGCGGCGGCAGCAGCTTCACGACCTCGGACTGCGGGCCCGAGGTCTCCAGCAGCAGACCCAGCTCGAAGGCGCGTGCGCAAACGGCCGAGGCGCGCGCGGGGTCGGTGAACTCCAGGCCCCACACCAGACCGCGGCCGCGGAACTGCGCGGTGGCGTCCTCGCCGCAGATGGCGAGCAGCGTCTGCTCGACCTGCTGGCCACGGGCCAGGGTCTGCTTCTCCATCTGCCCGTCGGCCCAGTAGGCGTCGAGCGTGGCGGCGGCGGTGACGAAGGCCGGGTTGTTGCCGCGGAAGGTGCCGTTGTGCTCGCCCGGCTCCCAGATGTCCAGCTCGCCCTTGAAGAGGCAGAGCGACATGGGCAGGCCGTAGCCGCTGATCGACTTCGACAGGGTGACGATGTCCGGGACGATGCCGGCCTCCTCGAAGGAGAAGAAGCCGCCGGTACGGCCGCAGCCCATCTGGATGTCGTCGACGATCAGGAGCATGTCCTGGCGGTGGCAGAGGTCCTGCAGCGCGCGGAGCCACTCGGCGCGGGCGACGTTGATGCCGCCCTCGCCCTGCACGGTCTCCACGATCACGGCGGCGGGCTTGTTGAGCCCGGAGCCCTGGTCCTCCAGAAGACGCTCGAACCAGAGGAAGTCGGGCACCTGGCCGTCGAAGTAGTTGTCGAACGGCATCGGGGTGCCGTGGACCAGCGGGATGCCGGCGCCGGCGCGCTTGAAGGCGTTGCCGGTCACGGCGAGCGAGCCGAGCGACATGCCGTGGAAGGCGTTGGTGAAGGACACGACGGACTCGCGGCCCTTGACCTTGCGGGCGAGCTTCAGCGCCGACTCGACGGCGTTCGTGCCGGTCGGGCCGGGGAACATCACCTTGTAGGGCAGGTCGCGGGGGCGCAGGACGACGTTCTCGAACGTCTCCAGGAAGGCCCGTTTGGCCGTCGTCGCCATGTCCAGGCCGTGGGTGATGCCGTCGCGCTCGATGTAGTCGATCAGCGCGCGTTTCAGCACCGGGTTGTTGTGGCCGTAGTTGAGCGATCCGGCACCGGCGAAGAAGTCCAGGTAGGAGTGGCCGTCCTCGTCCGTGAGCCGGGCGCCCTGCGCGCGGTCGAAGACCGCGGGCCAGCTGCGGCAGTAGCTGCGTACTTCCGACTCAAGGCTCTCGAAGACACTCAGTGCGGGCGGGGTGATGGTCACAGCGGATCTCCTGCTCGAGGGGGGTGTGACGGGCGGCGGGTCGGGGGTGCCCCGGGAATCCGCGCCCGGGCGGGGCGCGGAGGGGCGGTGGGGGGCCCTAGAACGGACCGATGCGGTACAGCACTTCCGGCAGGTGCGTTCCCTCGGGGAACAGCGCGCCGTCGAACAGCACCTCGTGCTCCAGCGGCGCGTCGTGCCGCTGAGCGAAGGAGGTGAACAGGCGGTCGGATGCGGAGTTGTCCGGCGTGATGGTCGTCTCGACCGAGGCCAGGCCCTGCTCGGCGGCGACGCGGGCCGTCAGCGCGTCCAGCAGTGCCGCCGCCAGTCCCTTGCCGCGGTGGGCGCGGTCGACGGCCACCTGCCAGACGACGAGCGTCTCGGGGCGTTCGGGGCGGATGTACCCGGTCACGAAGGCGATCGGGTCGCCGTTCTCGCCGCGGGCGACCACGGAGGTCGCCGCGAAGTCACGGCACCACAGCAGGTAGCTGTACGAGGAGTTCAGGTCGAGTACCTCGGAGTCGCGGGCGATGCGCCAGAGCGCGGCTCCGTCCTCCACTCGTGGGGTGTCGATTCTGAGGAATTCGCTTCGGGCACGGGCAAGATCTGCTGGTGCGGCGGTCATGCGAATTGAATTTACCCAGCAAAAATCAAAATTGCATCGCCGGAAGGGGTTGGGTCAGCAGGGAGGCTGTGTTATCACCCGGGCGCGGGCCGCTGTGGATTGGGTGAAAATTTGAATGCATTTGTCCTAAATTTATCGGTCATAACGGAACTGGTGTGGGGTCGGTCACATCGTTGTAACCCCCATGACACGCGGCCGGATCGCATGGTTCCACCCCGTACGAACTCCCGCGTTTAGGAATACGAAGAGCGGGAAGATGAATGCGGGGAGCTGCTCCGGAAAAAGCAGCTCCCCTTTTATATGGGTCAATTGGGCCGAACGGGTGACCCGGTGCAATTCATTCGCCGGGCCAGGTTTCCTTCACGGCTTCGCGGGCAGCATCGAGGTCGGTCTCCCGGCCCGCGTCCGCCAGCGCGGCTCCCAGGGCGGCCAGCGAGGACACCACCGCGTCACGGGTCGCCTCCGCGCCGTAGTGGTTGACCCGGATCATCTCCTTGGCGAGCGCCCCGCCGCCCGCGATCAGCGGCACCGAGGGGTCGGCCGCCAGGGCACGGGCGACCAGCGCCGAGGCGTCGACACCGGCCGGGGCGCGCAGCGTCGTGGCCACCGGTGCCGCGTCCCGGGCCTCGTGGACGTACGGCTCCAGCCCGCCGCCGAGCGCCGTGGCGCCCGCGCGGGTCGCCGCCGCCGCGGAGGCGTGCCGGGCGATCACGTTCTCCAGACCGTCCGCCTCGATCCGCTCCAGGCAGGCCTCCAGCGCGAGCATCTCCAGCTGCGCGGGGGCGTGCGGCAGCGCCGCACGGCCGCCGTCGATCCAGCGCGCCTTCCAGTCGAGCAGCGAGAGGTAGGACTGGCGCGGGGCCCGCGGGTTCGCGGCCATCCGCTCCCAGGCCCGCGCGCTCACGGACACGGCGGAGACGCCGGCCGGCCCGCCCATCGCCTTCTGCGCGCCGATGACGCACAGGTCCACGCCCCAGGCGTCCGGCAGCAGCGGCTCGGCGCCGGCCGACGCGACGGCGTCCAGCATGAACAGCGCGCCGTGCGCGCGGACGGCCTCACCGATCTCGGCGACCGGATTGGTGTTCCCGGTCGCGGCCTCGGCGTGCACCAGCGACACGAAGTCGATCTCCGGGTGCTCGGCCAGCGCCCGCTCGACCTGCTCGGCGGTGACCGCGGAGTGGAACGGGACCGCGAGGTCGACGACTTCGGCACCGCAGTCGCGCAGCCAGTTGCCGAAGGTCTGGCCGTACGGACCGGTGACGACGTTCAGCGCGGTCGAGCCGGGACGGGCGCCGCCCCGGATGCAGCCCTCGAGGGGCAGCAGCGCCTCGCCCTGCATGATGACGACGTCCTGCTCGGTGTCGAGGAGGCCGGCCACCCGCCGCTCGATCTCCGCGAAACGTGAGGCGGTGAGCGGGGCGAGGTCGAGGAACGGGTGCGTCACGGTGGTGCTCTCTTCGGGTCGGCCGGTGCGCGGTCAGCGCCTGCGTCGAGGGTACCCAGCACCTCCCCGGGCCCCGTCGGGACCGCCTCGTACAGTGCTGTGCATGAGTGATCACGAGGTGGCGCCGGTGCTGCGGATCGAGGGGCGGGTGCTCGTCGGGCCCGACGAGGTGAGGGACGGGCTCTGGGCCGTCGACGGGCGCGTCACCTACGAGCGGCCGCCGGGCGCGGACGACGCCGTGACGCTCACGGGATGGGCGCTGCCCGGACTGGTCGACGCGCACTGCCACATCGGCCTCGACCACCAGGGGCCCGTCGACGCGGCGACCAGCGAGAAGCAGGCCCTCGCCGACCGGGAGGCCGGCACGCTGCTCGTCCGGGACGCGGGATCTCCGTCCGACACCCGGTGGGTGGACGAGCGCGAGGACCTGCCGAAGATCATCAGGGCGGGCCGGCACATCGCCAGGACCCGCCGCTACATCCGAAACTACGCCCATGAGATCGAGCCCGGCGACCTGGTCGCCTACGTCGCCCGGGAGGCGCGGCGCGGCGACGGCTGGGTGAAGCTCGTGGGCGACTGGATCGACCGGGACGCCGGGGACCTGACGGCGTGCTGGCCCCGCGGAGAGGTCGAGGCCGCGATCGCCGAGGCGCACCGGCTCGGCGCCAGGGTCACGGCGCACTGCTTCGCCGAGGCGGCCCTGCGCGACCTGGTGGAGGCCGGCATCGACTGCATCGAGCACGCGACGGGGCTGACCGAGGACACCGTGCCGCTCTTCGCCGAGCGGGGTGTGGCGATCGTGCCCACCCTGGTCAACATCGCCACGTTCCCCGACCTCGCGGCGGGCGGCGAGGCCAAGTTCCCGCGCTGGTCCGCGCACATGCGCCGGCTGCACGCCCGCCGCTACGAGACGGTGCGCGCGGCGTACGACGCGGGGATCCCGGTGTTCGCCGGGACGGACGCCGGCGGCTCGCTGGCCCACGGGCTGATCGCGGACGAGGTCGCCGAGCTGGTGAAGGCGGGCATCCCGCCGGTGGACGCCCTCTCCGCCACGGCCTGGGGCGCACGGCGGTGGCTCGGGCGCCCGGTGCTGGAGGAGGGCGCCCCCGCCGACCTGGTGCTGTACGACGAGGATCCGAGGAAGGACGTGAGGGTGCTGTCGGCCCCGCGCCGGGTGGTGCTCAATGGAAGGGTGACGGGCTGACGCGGGTTGACTCCGCGCGGGGCGCCGTGTTGACCAGCGGTGACCCCTGGCCCCGCCGCTCGTTGAAGTATCTCGTCCCCGTGGTCGGCGGGCCGGCCGGCGGGCGGCCCGGGCCGTCGGAAGAGTGACGGCGAGGAACTCCTGTGCCGTTGGATTCGAATGCGCACACGGAAACCCCCCTTTGGAGTGAACCGGCTTCAGGTATCCGCCAGTTCACTCTCCGTGCGTAAGTATTCACGGAGTCGAGGCCACCGGTGCCCGCGATGTCCCCCATTGGACGGCGCCGGCGGCTCCATGTCTCATGTGGGGGTTCCACCATCTTGAACAGCAACACCTTCCGCCTGGCCGCCCTGGCCGTCGCCGCGGCTCCCGTCGCCCTGCTTGTCGCCGTCCCCGCGCAGGCAGCCACCGCGACGGCCCCGGCCACACCGGGAGGCGGCCACGGAAAGGCGAGCGCGGTCGTCCTGCGCGCCGCGCTGGACGTCTCGCTCGTGAACAAGTCGGTCCACGTGCCGCTCCGGACCAGCCTCAACGAGGTGCACGCACCGGCGAGCGCCGAGAAGACCGCCCTCAGCGTGGAGGTCGACGGCGCCGAGAGGGGCCGCCCCGTCCGCCTGCTGAGGGCGGACGTGGCCACGGCGGACGCCACGGTGGACGCGCGCGGGGCCCAGGGATACACGAACGTCGCCGAGGCCCGCGTCCACCTGCCGGGACTCCCGCTGCTGTCCCTGATCGAGGTCGAGAAGGTCACCTCGAAGGCGACCTGCCGGGTGGGCAGGAAGCCGGTCGCGGAGTCCAACGTCCTCGGGCACGTGTCGGTGCTCGGCAAGCGGATCCGGCTGACCTCCGGCGGCACCACGGAGGTCGAGGTGCCGGGGGTCGGCGAGGTGACTCTGGAGCTGTCGAAGACCGCGACCACGTCGCGTACGGCGGCCGCGACCGCGCTGCGGCTGCGGGTCTCGGTGAACCCGCTGAAGCTGAACGTCGCCGAGGTCGAGGGGGAGATCACGCTCGCCGAGGCGACGTGCGAGACGCCGAGGGGCGGCGGGTCGCACAACGGGGGCCAGGACAACGGGGGCCAGCACAACGGCGGGTCCGGCAACGGGGGACCGGACGACGGGGGCGAGGACGAAGGCTCGGAGAACGGCGGCCCCGATGACGGCGAAACCGGCGGCACCGGCGGCACCGCCGGCTCCACGAGCGGTTCGACGAGCGGTTCGACCAGCGGCTCCACCGGAGGCTCGGGCGGCACGGGGGGTTCCGGTGACACGGGCGGTACGGGCGGTACGGGAGGGAGCGGCACGGGCGGCCAGGAAGCGCCGGTCGACGTGAAGCCGCAGACCGGCGCCGAGCCGGTCCGGGCTGCCGGCACCGGCGATCTCGCCGAGACCGGCTCCAGTTCCTCGACGCCGTACATCGCGGGCGGCGCCGCCGTCCTGCTGGCGGCCGGGGCCGGGGCGACGGTCATCGCGCGCAGGCGCGCCCGGGGCTGACAGGTCCCCGGCCCACCGGGAGCCCCCCAGGGGAGAGCGGTGTCCGCGCGACGGAACACCGCTCTCCCCGCCGGGGTCGCCCGTCAGCCCGCCGCTCTTCGGGGCAGGCCCTGCAGGGCCAGGTCGAAGGCCTGCAGGAACCGGTTGGTCGTCACGCGGTCGCGCACGGCGAGCCGCAGCCACTCGCTGCCCAGCCCCGGGAAGGTGTCCCCGCGCCGCGCCGCGAAGCCCCGCGAGCGCAGCAGCTCACGCACCTCGTCCGCGCGCTCCAGTCGCAGCAGCACGAACGGCCCCGCGGCCGGCTCAACGACCGTCACCTCGCTGAACTCCGCGAGCCCGGCCAGCAGGTGTGCCCGGTCCACCGTGATCCGGTCCGCCGCGTCCGCCGCCTCCACCAGCGCGCGCGGTTCCATGCACGCCTCGGCGGCCGCCAGCGCCGGCGAGGACACCGGCCACAGCGGCTGGGCCTCCTGCAGCAGGGCGGTCGTCGCGGGATCCGCCAGCACGTAACCGATCCTCAGGCCCGCCAGGCCCCACGTCTTGGTCAGGCTCCGCAGCACCACGAGGCCGGGGATGTCCTGGCGCGCGCACAGGGCCTCCCGCTCACCCGGGACGACGTCCATGAACGCCTCGTCGACGACCAGCGTCCGCCCGGGCCGGGCCAGTTCCTCCAGCACCGCGGCCGGATGGAGCACGGACGTCGGGTTCGTCGGATTGCCGACCACCACGAGGTCCGCGTCCTCGGGCACGGCCGCCGGATCGAGCCGGAAGCCGTCCTCCGGGCGCAGCAGCACCCGCCCCACCTCGTGACCCGCCGCGCGCAGGGCCGCCTCGGGCTCGGTGAACTGCGGATGCACCACGACCGGCCGGCGGGCCGGAAGGGCCCGGGCGATCAGCACGAACGCCTCGGCCGCGCCCGCCGTGAGCAGGACCCGCTGCTCGGGCAGACCGTGGCGTGCGGCCACCGCCGCACGGGCCTGCCGCCCGTCCGGATAGCCGGCCAGGGAACCGAGCGACGCGGCGATGCGCTCGCGCAGCCAGTCCGGGGGTGTGCCGGTCCGTACGTTCACGGCCAGGTCGGTCAGATCCTGACCGCGTATCTCCGCGTCACCGTGGTGCCTCAGATCGGGGCCGGTGTTCTCGACGTGCTTCGTGGGGGGGAGCATGGCAGCCATGGTGGACGGCCGGGCGCCATTCGTCGATGCCCGGGTTCCGGACATCGGGTTCCGGCGGGCCACCGCACAGGTCACCGACGCCGACTTCCGCTTGGGGACGAGCAGTTCCCCGCCGGTCATGAGAGCGGCGGCCTCGGCGACCGAACCGGTGGCCACGGCGGCACGCGGTGCGGCCGAGGGATTCGGCACCGCGACCGCGGCCAGCTCCCGCGCCGAGTACGACCGCAGCGGTACACCCAGCCGTGCCGCGGCGCCGGCGACCCCCGCATCGGCCGCCCTGGTGTCCAGCGTCGCCAGCTCTGCCACGTCCTCGGCCGCGAGACCGGCCGCCTCCAGCGTCCCGCGGATCAGCCCGGCCACCTCCTCGGCAGAGGCGCCCCGGCGGGCACCGACCCCCACGACGAGCGCGGACCGGTTCACCGGAGGGCGCCCTTCCCGGGAGACACGGGTGAGGGGAGCCTGAGGTGCGGAGGACGGGGTCGATCCGCTAGCAAGGGCCCATGGCGGTATTCGTCGCGCTCGGCGCGTTCCTGATGACCCTGGCGGGCGGCTGGGTCGCGCAGCGCGTCAGCGACCGCCGCCACCTCGTGCTCGGCTTCGCCGGCGGGCTGATGCTCGGGGTGGTCGGACTCGATCTGCTGCCCGAGGCGATCGAGGCCGCGGGAGAGCACGTCTTCGGGGTTCCCGCGGCGCTCCTGCTCTTCGTGGGCGGGTTCCTGACGGCCCATGTCGTCGAGCGGTCCCTGGCCGTACGCCAGGCGGCACACGGGGCGAGCGAGGAACGGGTACCGCAGGTCGGTCTCACGGCGGCGGCCGCGCTGGTGGGTCACAGCCTGATGGACGGCATCGCGCTCGGCGCCGCCTTCCAGATCGGCGGCGGGATCGGGGCGGCCGTCGCGCTCGCCGTCATCACCCACGACTTCGCCGACGGCTTCAACACGTACACGATCACCAGCCTCTACGGGAACGACCGCCGCAAGGCGCTCCTGATGCTGTTCGCGGACGCCCTCGCCCCGATCCTGGGGGCCGCGACGACCTTGCTGTTCACCCTTCCGGCGGAACTGCTCGGCTGCTATCTCGGCTTCTTCGGCGGAGTGCTCCTCTACCTCGCGGCGGCCGAGATCCTCCCCGAGGCGCACCACGACCACCCGGCCCGCTCCACGCTGCTGTGCACCGTCGCGGGAGTGGGCTTCATCTGGCTGGTGGTCGGCATCGCGGAGTGACCCCGCCGCCCCCTCCGACGCCGCTCCCCGGCGTCGACGGCGAAGGCGAAGGCGACCGGCGGGGCTCGCCCCCGGCACCGCTCCCCGGCGGCGGCGGCCCGCCCGGCTCACCTCCCCTGCCGCTTCGCGGCGGCGACCGGCCGGACTCACCCCCCGCACCGCTCCACGAAGCGCCGGGCGACACCGGGCTCCGCCGCCCAGTGCGTGTGCAGGTAGCTCGCGTGCACGCCGCCCTGCACGAAGCCCTCGACTCGCCGCTCCGGCTGGAGCAGCCCCCAGGCCGGGTTCTCCCCGGACCCGGGCTCCAGCACCGTCCGGTGGAACTCGTGGCCCCGCATCCGGGTCCCGGCCGCGGTCAGCACGCTGTCGGACACCGCGACCGCCTGCCGGTAGCCGAGCGTCAGCCTCTCGGACATCCGGGCCGAGGCGTCCAGCACCCCGCACATCGGGCGCCCGTCCAGTTCGCGTGCGAGATAGAGCAGGCCCGCGCACTCGGCCGCCACAGGGGCACCGGACGCCGCGAGTGCGGTGACCGCCCGGCGCAGGGGCTCGTTGGCCGACAGCTCCGGCGCGTACATCTCGGGGAAGCCGCCCCCGATGACCAGCCCCGCCGTGCCCGCGGGCAGCTTCTCGTCGTGCAGCGGATCGAAGGCGACGACCTCCGCGCCCGCGGCCGTCAGGAGCTCGGCGTGCTCCGCGTAGGCGAACGTGAACGCCGCCCCGCCCGCGACGGCCACCACCGGGCGGGTGAGCGGCGCCGGGTGCGCCTGCGGCTCCCACGCCTCACCCGGCAGGGCGGGCGCCGTACGGGCCAGCGCCATCAGGGCGTCCAGGTCGCAGCCCTCGCGCACCCGCTCGCCCATGGCCCGTACGGCGTCGAGCGCGTCGGTCCGGCGCTCGGCCACCGGGACGAGCCCCAGGTGGCGGGACGGCGTCGCCACCTGTGGAGCCCGCCGCAGCACTCCGAGCACCGGCAGCCCCGACTCGTCGAGCGCCTCGCGCAGCAGCGCCTCGTGACGGTCGGACGCCACCTTGTTGAGGATCACCCCGCCGATCCGCACCTCCGGGTCCCAGGAGGCGAAACCGTGGACCAGGGCGGCGACGGAGCGGGACTGCGAGGACGCGTCGACGACCAGGACGACGGGAGCCCGCAGGAGTTTGGACACCTGGGCGGTCGAAGCCAGCTCGCCCTGCCCGGACGCCCCGTCGTACAGACCCATCACGCCTTCGACCACGGCCAGGTCGCAGCCGCTCGCCCCATGGGCGAACAGCGGGCCGATCAGATCCGGTCCGCACATGTAGGCGTCGAGGTTGCGACCCGGGCGGCCGGTCGCCAGCGCGTGGTAGCCCGGATCGATGTAGTCGGGCCCCACCTTGTGCGGGGACACGGCGAGGCCGCGCTCCGCGAAGGCGGCCATCAGACCCGTGGCGACCGTGGTCTTGCCGCTGCCCGAGGAGGGCGCGGCTATGACCAGACGAGGAACACTCACCACTCGATGCCTCTCTGGCCCTTCTGGCCGGCGTCCATCGGGTGCTTGACCTTCGACATGTCGGTCACCAGGTCGGCGGCGTCGATCAGCTTCTGCGGGGCGTTGCGCCCGGTGATCACCACGTGCTGCGTCCCCGGGCGGTCGCGCATCACCTCGACGACCTCGTCGGTGTCGATCCAGCCCCAGTGCATCGGGTAGGCGAACTCGTCGAGCACGTAGAGCTTGTACGTCTCGGCGGCCAGGTCGCGCTTGACCTGCTCCCAGCCCTCGCGGGCCTTCTCCTCGTTGTCCAGCTGATTGTCCCGCTGGACCCACGACCAGCCCTCGCCCATCTTGTGCCAGTCGACGCTGCCGCCCTCGCCGCTCGCTCCGAGCACCTTCAGCGCGTTCTCCTCGCCGACCTTCCACTTCGCCGACTTCACGAACTGGAACACCCCGATCGGCCAGCCCTGGTTCCACGCCCGCAGCGCCAGCCCGAAGGCGGCGGTCGACTTCCCCTTGCCGACGCCCGTGTGGACGAACAGCAGCGGACGGTTGCGTCGCTGACGAGTCGTCAGTCCGTCGTCCGGTACCGATACCGGCTGTCCCTGTGGCATTACGCGGCCCTCCCGGCAGCAGTGATGTCCTTGACCAGCCCGGCGATCGAGTCGGCCCGCAGCTCGTCGAGCGTGACCGCGCTGCCTCCCAGATCCCGGGCGAGCTGTGCGGCGAGACCGAGGCGCACGAACCCGGCCTCGCAGTCCACGACGACCGACGCGGTGCCCTCGGAGGCGTGCAGCCGCCCGGCCCGCGCCGCCAGTGCCAGCGGGTCGACGCCGCCGGTCGCCCGGCCGTCCGTCACCACGACGAGCAGCGGCCGCCGCGACGGGTCGCGCAGCCGCTCCACCCGCAGCACGTCGTGCGCCTTCAGCAGCCCGGCCGCCAGCGGGGTGCGCCCGCCGGTGGGCAGCGACTCCAGCCGCGCTGCCGCCGCGTCCACCGACGAGGTCGGCGGCAGCGCCACCTCGGCGTCCCTGCCCCGGAAGGTGACCAGACCGACCTTGTCCCGGCGCTGGTAGGCGTCCAGCAGCAGCGACATCACCGCGCCCTTCACGGCGCCCATCCGCTGCCGGGCCGCCATCGACCCGGAGGCGTCCACGACGAAGAGCACGAGATTGCCCTCCCGGCCCTCCCGTGCCGCCTGCCGCAGATCGTCCCGGCGCACGATCAGCCCGCGCCCCGACCGCCCCCGCGCCCGCTGGTGCGGCGCGGCCGCCTGCACGGTGGCCGCCAGGTGCAGCTTCGTCAGGGCGCCCTCGGGCCGCCGCGACCCGGTGGTGCGCCCGTGCTCGGTACGCGCCCGGGAACGCCGCCCGGCCGCGCCCTCGCCCAGCCCGGGAACGCTCAGCATCTTCGTGCGGAACGGCTCGCCCGACCGCACCGGCCGCTGCTCCCCGCCACCCCCGGCGGGCGCGGGCGCCCTTCCGCCGTCCGCCTCCTCCGGGCCCGTCGCGTCGGAACCGCCACCGTCGGCGTCCCCGCCGTCAGCACCCCCGCCGTCCGGGCCGCCGCCCTGCGGGGGCACGCCGCCGCCGGGTCCGTCCGGGTCCGGGTCGTCGTCGTGCCCGTCCGTGCCGGGGTCCGCGTCCCGGAGCGTGTCGTCCAGTTTGTCCTCGTCCAGGCCCGGCGCGTCGAAGGGATTGCGGCGCCGCCGGTGGGGGAGCGCCAGCAGCGCGGCCTGGCGCACGTCGTCCGCCACGACCTCCTCGCGGCCGGCCCACGCGGCCAGCGCGGTGGCGGTACGGGCCATGACGATGTCCGCCCGCATCCCGTCCACCTCGAACGCCGCGCACGTGGCCGCGATCTGGCGCAGCGCGCCGTCCCCGAGCACCACCCGGGGGAGCAGGGCGCGCGCGGCGGCGATCCGCTCCCGCAGGGCGGTCTCCTCACCCGCCCACCGCGCGGCGAAGCCCGCCGGGTCGTCGTCGTACGCCAGCCGCCTGCGCACGACCTCGACCCGCACGTCCGTCTCGCGCGACGCGGCCACCTCGACGGTGAGCCCGAAGCGGTCCAGCAACTGCGGCCGGAGCTCGCCCTCCTCGGGGTTCATCGTCCCGACCAGCAGGAAACGCGCCGCGTGCCGCACGGACACGCCCTCGCGTTCGACGTACGACGCGCCCATGGCCGCCGCGTCGAGCAGCAGGTCCACCAGGTGGTCGTGCAGGAGGTTGACCTCGTCGACGTACAGGATCCCGCGGTGCGCGTCGGCGAGGAGTCCCGGCTCGAACGCCTTCACGCCCTCGGAGAGGGCCCGTTCGATGTCGAGCGCCCCGACGAGCCGGTCCTCCGACGCGCCGACCGGCAGCTCCACGGTCCGCGCGGGACGCGACACGCCGGTCCCCGCCCCGTGCGGGCCGTCCGGACACGCCGGATCGGGCGCTCCCGGGTCGCACGAGAACCGGCACCCGGCGACCACCGGGACCTCCGGCACGAGCGCGGCGAGCGCGCGCACGGCGGTCGACTTCGCGGTGCCCTTCTCCCCCCGGACGAGCACCCCGCCCACGGCGGGACTGACGGCGTTGAGCAGCAGACCGAGCCGTAGATCGTCCTGCCCGACGATGGCGGTGAAGGGATACGGCGTACTCACAGGGCCTCCTCGGTCACATGTACTTCGGTCCGGGCGTGCGGCGGGGCCGGGGCGTCCCCGGGGGAGTGCGGCCCCGCCGCCGGAGTGCGGGCGGCGACCGGCGCGGGCGCGCCCGGCGGCACGAAGGGCAGTCCTGCCGGAGCCCCCTCCTCGATGAGCCGCCACAACGCGTCCGTGTCCGCGTGCTCCTCGATCAGATCCCCCAGCCGGTCGAGCTGTTCCTCCCGCAGCGCCGCGAAACTCGTGTCCGGGGCCGCGGTGAACCGCCGTCCGGCCGCCCGGGCGACCTCGCCGAGGAACGCGCGTCTGAAGGCGTCGCTCTCCAGCGAGCCGTGCCAGTGCGTCCCCCACACCGCGCCCACCCGGCAGCCGTCCAGGAACGGCTCGCCGCCGCGCACGTCGGCGACCCCGTGATGGATCTCGTACCCCTCGACGGGCTCACCCAGTGCCGACCCGGCCGGCCGGTCCAGCACCTTCTCCCGGCCGAAGCGGACCCGTACCGGCAGCAGCCCCAGCCCGTCCACCACACCGGCCCGCGACTCCACGTCGTCCTCGATGCGCTCGCCCAGCACCTGGAAACCGCCGCAGATCCCCAGCACGGGCCGCCCCTCGGCGGCCCGCCGCTTCAGGGCGTCCGCCAGCCCGCGCTCGCGCAGCCACGCCAGCGCCCTCACGGTGCCCCGAGTGCCGGGCACGATCACGAGGTCCGCGTCGGCCAGTTCCTCCGCGCGGTCCACGAACCGCACCACCACACCGGGCTCGGCCGCCAGCGCGTCCACGTCGGTGAAGTTCGACATCAGCGGTACGGCGCACACCGCGACCCGCAGCACGTCCTCGCCGTGCGGCGGCGCCACGACCGACTCGCGCACGGTGCCGCGCATCGAGACCCGCAGGCCGTCCTCCTCGTCGATGCCCAGCCCGTGGGCGTACGGCAGCACGCCGAAGGTCCGCCGCCCCGTGAGCCCGTGCAGCATGTCGAGGCCGGGCTCCAGCAGCGACACGTCACCGCGGAACTTGTTCACGAGGTAACCGGCGACCAGCGACTGGTCCTCGGCGCTCAGGAGCGCCGTCGTACCGAAGAACGAGGCGAACACGCCTCCCCGGTCGATGTCCCCGACCACCACCACCGGGAAGCGCGCGGCCCGCGCGATGCCCATGTTGACGATGTCCGTGCGCCGCAGGTTGATCTCGGCGGGGCTGCCCGCCCCCTCGCAGATCACGGCGTCGTAGGTGCTCCGCAGCTGCTCCAGGCAGTCCACGACGGTGCCCAGCAGGGCTTCCTGCCGACCGCCGTGGTAGCCGCGGGCGCTCATCTCGCCGACCGGCCTGCCCATCAGGACCACCTGGCTGGAGCGGTCGCCGCCCGGCTTCAGCAGCACCGGGTTCATCAGGGCCGACGGCTCCACCCGGGCGGCCTGCGCCTGCATCGCCTGGGCGCGGCCGATCTCCGCACCCTCCCGGGTGACGAAGGAGTTCAGCGACATGTTCTGCGCCTTGAACGGTGCGACCTTCACCCCCCGGCGCACCAGCCACCGGCAGATCCCCGCCGTGACGACGCTCTTGCCCGCGTCCGAGGTGGTGCCCGCGACCAGCAGTCCGCCGCTCATACGCCCCTCCGTCCCATGGCCGCCCGCGCCGCCGCACACACGCCGAGGGCCAGCACACTCACCCGGCGCGACAGCCGCACCGCACGTTCGATGTCGGTGACCCGCACCTCGCGGCCGGCCTCCCCGTTGAGCACCGGCCGGTGCTCGACCCGCCCGCCGTAGGCGAGGGTTCCGCCCAGGCGTACGCCGAGCGCCCCCGCGAACGCGGCCTCCACCGGGCCCGCGTTGGGGCTCGGGTGCCTGCCCGCGTCCGAGCGCCAGGCACGGACGGCCTCGCGCGGACGGCCCCCGGCGGCCACCGCGAGCGCGGCGGTGAGCCGGGCCCCGGGCCAGCCCGCGAGGTCGTCGAGCCGGGCCGACGCCCAGCCGTAGCGCCGGTAGCGGGGCGACTTGTGCCCCACCATGGCGTCGAGGGTGTTCACGGCCCGGAAACCGATCAGTCCGGGCACCCCGCCGAGCGCGCCCCACACCAGGGCCCCCACGACGGCGTCGGAGGTGTTCTCGGCGACGGACTCGACGACCGCCCGGGCGATCTGCGGCCCGTCGAGCGCCTGCGGGTCGCGGCCGCACAGATGCGGCAGCCGCTCCCGGGCGAGCTCGATGTCCCCGGCCTCCAGTGCTCCGCCGATGGCCCGGGCCTCACGGCCCAGCGACGTGCCCCCGACGACGGACCAGGTGGCGGCGGCGGTCAGTGCCACGGCGGCCGCGGGACGGTTCCGCACGGCGCGGGCCGCCAGCCCGGCGGCGGCCGTGGCACCGCCCGCGCAGACGAGCGTGTGCAGGGCCCCCCAGCCCCGGTGGTCGCGCCACAGGCGGTGCTCGGCGCCCGCGGCGGCCCGCCCGAAGGCGGCCACCGGGTGGCCGCGCCGGGGGTCACCGAGCAGCAGGTCGCCGATCAGCCCCGCGGCGGCGCCGTACGCGAAGATGCGGTCGGCTCGCACGGATCAGAGGTCCGTCGCGCCTCGGAGGGACGTCGTCACGGGTGGTGCGGGCAGGGACGCACGGCGGCCGGGCATGGCAGATGTCCTCACTCAGGGTCCGCGCCCTGGTTCGACGTGACCGGCGACGAGAGTCTCCTGGCTTCCGGATCCGCGGGTCCTCCGGCCTTCCAGCCCGCGGTGGCGGGCCGTGACTTCCGTGTGGAGGACTGCTCCCCGGTGACAGTGGCGGGACCGCGCCGGATTCGCACCGGCTTCCTCTTCTGCCGCCGTAAATGGCTCCGGCAGTCCACCACGCCCCGTGAAGGCCCGTCAACCTGCTGTTGACCTGCGAGGCTTCAGTGTGGCCGGACGCACACCGGGCCGGACACACACACGGTGTGTCCGGCCCGGAGGGGTGCCCGAGGGGGTCAGGCGACGATCAGGTAGATCCCGTACGCGACCGCCGCCGCGCACACGGCGAAGCAGGCGTACGCGCCGGTGCGCGCCAGGGCGTGGGAACCGCCGCCGCCCTGGCCCGTCCGCACCTGCTTGGCCAGGCCGGTGATGCCGAGGGTGAAGAGGCCGACGAGCGCGACGGTGACCACGAGGCTGATCCCGAAGACGGAGGCGAGAGCCGCCCAGTCGATTTTCATGCGGATGCGTCCTTACACCGTGGCCGGCCGGGCCGGGTCGGCCTGGGTGTCCGGGGCGGGGATGGTGGTCTTGAGTTCCGGGACGGGCACACCCGCGGGCGGCGGGGTGACGGCCGCGATGGCCGTCGTGACGACACCGGCGGGCTCCTCGGCGGCCTCGTCGGCCGCGTTGACGTTGGTGTGGTCGACCGGCTTGCGCCGCGAGAGCATCCAGATCGCGCCGGAACCCGCGACCAGCAGGGCGGCCGTCACGGCGACTCCCCAGGAGCCCTGCTTGGTCAGCAGCTCGGCGCCCGCGCCGACCACACCGGCGGCCGGCAGGGTCAGGCCCCAGGCGACGAACATCCGGGTGGCGGTGGACCAGCGGACCACACCCCCCTTGCGTCCGAGCCCCGCACCCATGACCGCACCGGAGACGGACTGCGTGGTGGAGAGGGAGAACCCGAGGTGCGAGGAGGCCAGGATGACCGTGGCCGCGCTGGTCTGGGCGGCGAAGCCCTGCGGCGGCCGGAGCTGGGTGAGTCCGCTGCCCATGGTGCGGATGATGCGCCAGCCGCCGAGGTAGGTGCCCAGGGCGATGGCGATACCGGCCGCGGTGATGACCCAGACCGGGGGGTTCGAACCGGGGGCGAGGACGCCGCCGGTGACCAGGGCCAGGGTGATGATGCCCATGGTCTTCTGCGCGTCGTTGGTGCCGTGGGCGAGCGAGACCAGACCGGCGGAGGCGATCTGCCCGGCCCGGTATCCCTTGGCGGTCGACTTCAGCTGTGCCTCGTCGGTGATCTTCCGGTTGAGGCGGTACGTCAGCTTCGTCGCCAGCAGCGCGGCGATACCGGCGACGAGCGGCGCGGCGACCGCGGGCAGCAGGACCTTCGTGACGACGGTGCCGCCGTTGATCGAGGACCAGCCGGCCGACGTCACCGCGGCGCCGATGAGGCCGCCGAAGAGTGCGTGGGAGGAACTGGAGGGCAGGCCGACCAGCCAGGTCAGCAGATTCCACAGGATGGCGCCGACGAGCGCGGCGAAGATGACCTCGGTTCTGAGGCCGTCCTCGCTGACGATCCCGCCGGAGATCGTCTTGGCGACCTCCACCGAGAGGAACGCGCCGACGAGGTTGAGAACGGCGGACATGGCCACCGCTGTCTTGGGCTTGAGGGCGCCGGTCGAGATGGTCGTGGCCATCGCGTTGGCGGTGTCGTGGAAACCGTTCGTGAAATCGAACACGAGAGCTGTCACGATCACAATCGCGAGCAGCAGCGTGATGTGTTCCATTTACCCAGGCAATCGTTCGACGTCATTGGCACGTGGAACGTAAGCAACCTTGGTGAACGGAAGGTGAACTGGGCAGGGCGGCGTGGTGACCCCAAGCGTGCGCGGCGGTTCCGCTTGTGTGCGTGCGAGGCGGGCCGAGCGGCCGTCGCCGTTGCGGCGCCCGGCCTCCGGCCGGTTCGGATGATCCCGTAACGCCCGGTTTGCCCCGTAGAGGAGACATCGGTCACGCGCACCCCGCGGGTCCTAGGATCTGCGCATGAACGACGGCCATCAGGACGCGATCGGACAGGCATGGGGCGGCGTCGTCGCGACGGCGCGCAGGACGGCGGCCGAGGGGCTGGTCGTCGGCACCTCGGGCAACGTGTCGGCGCGGGTCGGCGACATCGTCCTGGTCACCCCCAGCGGAGTGCCCTACGACCGGCTGGGACCGGGGGACGCGGTCGGCGTCGACCTCGCGGGACGCCAGGTCCTCGGGGACCTCGTCCCGACCAGCGAACTCCCCCTGCACCTCGCCGTGTACCGCGAGACCGCCGCGGCCGCCGTCGTCCACACCCACGCCGTGCACGCGACCGCGGTCTCCACGCTCGTGACCGAGGTGCCGCTCGTCCACTACGCCGCGGCCATGCTCGGCGGCCCGGTCCGCACGGCCCCCTACGCGCGCTACGGCACGCCGGAACTGGCCGGTCACATGCTGGAGGCCCTGCGTGACCGTACGGGCTGCCTGCTGCGCAACCACGGGACCGTGACGTACGGGGACACCCTGGACCAGGCCTACGACCGCACCGCCCAGCTCGAATGGATGTGCAGGCTCTGGCTCACCGCGAGCTCCGTGCCCGGCCGCCGCCCGAGCCTGCTCACCCCCGCCCAGCTGGACGACGTGCGCACCGCCCTGGAGGGATACGGCCAGCCGGGCTGACCCCGGACCGCGCACCGTACGGACGCCGCCCACTGGCAGCACTCCCCGAGGCCCGGGAGACTGAAGCCGTGCGCCCGGCAACAGCAGCGGCAGCGGCCGCCACCACGATCCTCGGAGTCGGCGCGGCAGCGGTCGCCGCCGGCCGGTACGCGAGCGACACCGCCCTCGGGGCCCCGTCGCAGCCGCGTCCGTTCCCCGCCGACCGCCGGATGACCGTGCACGCCACGGCGGCCGGGCAGGTGACACTGACCCGGTCCTTCGCGGCGCTGCGTCCCGGTGTCTACGGCCTGACCGCACGCGACGTCCACGCGGTCGTGGGCCCGGTCGTCGGCCAGACGGCCGACGGCTCGGCGGACACCGTCGTACGGCGGCTCGAACGTGTGAACCTCGGCAGCCTGAAACCGGGCGCCCGGGTCCGCCTCACCCCCGAGATCCACCGCGGTGATCCGCTCGCCGCCCTCGGCCTCGCCTTCAAGGAGGTCGAGGTCCCCGGAGAGCTCGGCGCCCTGCCGGCCTGGTTCGTCCCCGGCGCCCGCGACACCTGGGTCATCACGGTCCACGGCCTCGGCACCACGCGGGAGCACCCGCTGAACGTCCTGGGCTTCCTCCACGCCCAGCAGCTGCCCGTGCTCGACCTCGCCTACCGGGGCGACCCCGGGGCCCCACGCTCCCCCGACGGCCTCGGGCACCTCGGCGAATCCGAGTGGCGCGACCTCGACGCCGCCATCCGCTACGCCGTGCGCTACGGGGCCGAGAGCGTCATCCTGCACGGCTGGTCCTCGGGCGCCTCGATGGCCCTGCACGCGGCCGTCAACTCCGCCCTCCGCGACCGGATCCGCGGCCTCGTGCTCGACTCCCCGGTGCTGGACTGGCGGACCACCCTGCGCGCCCTCGCGACCTCCCGGGGCGTCCCCGCCGCGCTGCTGCCGCTCGCCGTCCGGGCGGCCCAGGGCCAGACCGGCCTCCGCGGGGCCCCGCTGCTGCACACCTCGGTGCCCTCCGCCCTGCACTGCCCGGCCCTCGTCGTGCACGGCCCCGACGACACCCTCGCGCCCTGGCGGCCGTCGCGGGAGCTCGCCGCCCGCCGCCCCGACCTGGTGACCCTGCACTCCGTGGCGCAGGCTCCGCATGCGGCGATGTGGAACGCGGACCCGGCCGGTTACGAGGAGGCGCTCCGGCGCTTCCTCACGCCCCTGATGTGAGCTGATGGGCCGGAACGGCCCGGTTGGTGACCCCGTCGCAAAGCCTCCCGAACCCCGGCCGTGCGGCTTCCGTTTGGGCTTTCGGCCCGTCAGAGGCAAGACTGCTCCCGTGACGTCCCGTACCCCGCGCGACTCCAGGCTGCGACTTGTCCGCCCGCGACCCCAGGCGACCGCCCGCAAGGCAGTGACGACCCGGCGCACCAGGCCGGCCCCCCGCCCGCCCGAGGGCACACCGCCCCCGGCGGAGCTGGCGCGGCAGGCCCGGGCCGTGCTCGCCGACGCCGTACGGATCGCCCTGTGGGCGGCCGGCGGCGCGAGCCCCGGAACCGCTCCGCTCGCCCCGGGCGCCCTCGAACGCGCCTCGGCCGCGCTGGAGCTCTCCCCGGACCACGTGCGGGCCGGATGGGACCGTGCGAGGCTCGCCGGACTCATCGAGCTCCACGGCGACACCGCGCGCCCCGGCTGGCGGCTGCGCGCGTGGGACCGTGACGACTCCGCCGTGCTGCGCGGCTGGGTCGCGCTCTTCGACGCATGGTCGCTCGTCCACGCCTCGCCCGACGGCATCGAGGCCACCGCCGTGGCGGAGGCCGTCGAGGCCGTGCCCCAGGTCCTCTCCCTCCTCCAGCTCTCGGCCGGCCCCGTCACCGTGCCCGCGCTCCTCGACCTGCTGGGCCAGCGGGTCGCCGAACTCCACGACGAACGGTGCGAGGTGCCGTCCGGCCCGCCGGAGCAGCCCGCCCCCGCCGACGGGAGCCCGACCGAGCTGAACGCACTGCTGCTCGACTGGGCCCTGGAAGGGCTCGCCTCCGTCGGCGCGCTCACCCTCGGCGCCGGACACGCCACCCTGACCCCCCTGGGCAACTGGGCGGTCTGGGTGAAGCTGGAGCAGATCTGCGTCGCCGCCCAGAGCCCGGCCGGCAACATCGAGCAGTCCGCCGCCGACATGCTGCTCGGCTGCGCGCGGCTCACTCCCGGACCGGCCCGCGCCGAGTACAGGGCCTGGCTCGCCGCGCGGACGGTCGGCAGCGCCGTCACCGAACTCCTGGCCGTCGCCCGGGGCGAGGACGCCCTGCTCCGGGGCCTCGCCTTCGAGGCGCTGCGCGTGGTCGGGGCCCCCGCCGAGCCCGTCGTGCGCTCCGTCGTCACCGAGGCGCCGCTGCGTCCCTACGCGCTCCTGTGGCTCGCCGAGTACGAGGGCTGCGACCCGGACGACGCCCAGGACGTGCTGAGCCGCGAGGAGGCCACCTGGCTCTGGGTCGACACCGCCGCCGCCGTGGCCGACCACGGTGAGACGGGCCTGCTCGTCCGCCACCTCGACTCCGCCGTCCAGGGCACGGTCCCGGCGCTGCTGGACGAGGTGCGGGCCGTGGGACACCCGCGCACCGTCCAGGTGCTGGTCGCCCTGGCGGCCGCCCATCCCGACCCGGCCCTCGCCAAGGCCGTGCGCCGCGCGGCGTTCCAGGTGCACACGGGCGGGGTATGACGGCGGCGGGAGAGCGCTCCGGGGGCGGTCAGCCGGCCGGCCCCGGGGCGTAGGTGCCGAAGCTCCAGACGTTGCCCTCCGGATCCCGGGCCATGTAGTCCCGCGATCCGTAGTCCTGGTCGGTGGGCGGCATCAGGATCTCCACACCGTGCTCCACCGCCCGCGCGTGGTGCTCGTCCACCTCGTCGAGCACGACGTACACCCCGGCGGGGCCGGCGCCGGCCATCGCCGAGGCGAAGACGCCCTCCCGCCCCTTGGAGCCGAGCATCACCCTGCCGTTGCCGCAGGCCAGCTCGGCGTGGACCACGCTCCCGTCCTCGCCCTCGTACACCGCCTCGGCCGTGAATCCCAAGGCCGTGATGAGCACCTCGATCGCAGCCTTCGCGTCGTCGTAGAGAATCGTCGGGTACACCGTGGGAACACCGTCCGCGCGTGCCATTCGGCTCGCCCTCCTCCTGCTCGTCCGCACCGTATCGATGTGATCTGCGTCTCAGTCTTCCACCCGGCACCGACAACCGGCCGTCGGCGGGCGTCCGCGTCGGCCGAAGGTGTCGCACCGGCCCGGGTCCCGCGTGCGGAAACCCGTGGTGAACCACTGCCGCCGCTGTGCCGACGACACGTGCCCGTCCAGGACTCCGGGTCCACGCCGCCCCGGAACCGCTCCCGGACGGAGCCGGGAGGGGCCGGGAGCATGCGGAGAACCAGGCCGGCACCGCCAGTAGACTGAGTCCCATGGCAATTCTCCTTGTGCATTAGACGGCGTCGAGTCGTGAGCCCGCTGTCCCTCCGCCGTCCATACCGCCCTGGAGTATTTCCGTGATCACCGCCTCCGGCATCGAGCTGCGCGCCGGCGCCCGCATCCTCATCGAGTCCGCCTCCTTCCGTATCGCCAAGGGCGACCGCATCGGCCTCGTCGGGCGCAACGGCGCCGGCAAGACCACCCTGACCAAGTGCCTGGCGGGGGAGGGGACCCCGGCCGGCGGCACCATCACGAGGGGCGGCGAGGTCGGCTACCTCCCGCAGGACCCCCGCACCGGCGACCTCGACGTCCTGGCCCGCGACCGCATCCTCTCGGCCCGCGGGCTCGACGAGATCCTGCGCAAGATGCGGGAGAACGAGGAGCGGATGTCGACCGGCAAGGGCGCCACCCGCGAGAAGGCCATGAAGCGGTACGAGCGCCTGGAGACGGAGTTCCTCACCAAGGGCGGATACGCCGCCGAGGCCGAGGCCGCCACCATCGCCGCCGCGCTCAGCCTGCCCGACCGGGTGCTCGGCCAGCCCCTGCACACCCTGTCCGGTGGTCAGCGCCGCCGTGTCGAGCTCGCCCGGATCCTCTTCTCGGACGCCGACACCCTGCTCCTCGACGAGCCCACCAACCACTTGGACGCGGACTCGATCGTCTGGCTGCGCGACTACCTCAAGACCTACCGCGGCGGCTTCGTCGTGATCTCCCACGACGTCGAACTCGTCGAGACGGTGGTCAACAAGGTGTTCTACCTGGACGCCAACCGCGCCCAGATCGACATCTACAACATGGGCTGGAAGCTCTACCAGCAGCAGCGCGAGGCCGACGAGAAGCGCCGCAAGCGCGAGCGCCAGAACGCCGAGAAGAAGGCCGCGACCCTCAACGCCCAGGCCGACAAGATGCGCGCGAAGGCGACCAAGACCGTCGCCGCCCAGAACATGGCCAAGCGGGCGGACCGCCTGCTCGCCGGCCTGGAGGCCGTGCGGGTCTCGGACAAGGTCGCCAAGCTGCGCTTCCCCGATCCCTCCCCCTGCGGCAAGACCCCGCTGATGGCGGAGGGCCTGTCCAAGTCCTACGGGTCGCTCGAGATCTTCACCGATGTGGACCTCGCCATCGACAAGGGCTCCCGGGTCGTCATCCTCGGCCTCAACGGTGCGGGCAAGACCACCCTGCTGCGTCTCCTCGGCGGCGCGGAGAAGCCCGACACCGGCGAGATCATCGAGGGGCACGGCCTCAAGCTCGGCTACTACGCGCAGGAGCACGAGACCCTCGACCCCGAGCGCACCGTCCTGGAGAACATGCGCTCCGCGGCACCCGACCTCGACCTCGTCGACGTCCGCAAGACGCTCGGTTCGTTCCTGTTCTCGGGCGACGACGTGGACAAGCCCGCCGGCGTGCTCTCCGGTGGTGAGAAGACCCGGCTCGCCCTGGCGACGCTGGTCGTCTCGTCCGCCAACGTGCTGCTGCTCGACGAGCCCACGAACAACCTCGACCCCGCCAGCCGCGAGGAGATCCTCGGGGCGCTGCGCACCTACAAGGGCGCCGTCGTCCTCGTCACCCACGACGAGGGCGCCGTCGAGGCGCTCCAGCCGGAGCGGATCATCCTGCTGCCCGACGGGGTCGAGGACCTCTGGGGCGCCGACTACCGGGACCTGGTCGCCCTCGCCTGACCACCCCGAAGCCCCCTCGGTACCCGGTGATCCAACCCGTATCGATCATTCGGCCCATCGGTGATCCATCATCTGGATGAGCGCGTCTCATACCCCGGCGCGGCGCCCGGCAGATAGCTGCCGGGCGCACTGGTTTTCGGCCATTCACCCCGTACGGCCCTGACCTGCCCGTTTCTCGGATTTCCGGTCACGGCAGGCCGGGAACCCCGCTGGAATGCTGAAATCCGCTTGTGGTCGCGCGCGCCCGGGCGCGGAATCCCGCGCACGGACCTTGCCGAATGGGTGGCCAGGAAGCGCGGTAGGGGTGATCATGAGAAGTCCAGAGCGCACTTCCTTGAGGAGGCACGGGTGGCCGAGACTCTGAAGAAGGGCAGCCGGGTTACCGGCGCCGCGCGTGACAAGCTCGCGGCAGACCTGAAGAAGAAGTACGACTCCGGTGCGAGCATCAGGGCGCTGGCCGAGGAAACCGGCCGCTCCTACGGGTTCGTCCACCGGATGCTGAGTGAGTCCGGAGTGACGCTGCGGGGACGCGGCGGCGCGACACGAGGCAAGAAGGCCGCTTCGGCCTGAGGGCCGTCGGCGGTTCGGGGGGCGGGCACGCGCCCGCCCCGGAGCTTCACCGGAACATCGGGTGACCACCCGGCCGGCCAGCGGGTCGGCCGGGTGGTTACTGTTCAGTTACTTGCCAGTAAGTGCTGACTGCACCCGATCCGGAGGCCTTCCATGACCTCGCTCGACCCTGTGTTCGACAAGGACGGCGTACGGCTCACCGTCGATGACGCGGTTGCCACCGTGACGCTCACCAACCCGGCCAAGCGCAACGCCCAGTCTCCCGCTCTGTGGCGGGCGTTGGCAGAGGCCGGACGAGCGCTCCCCGGCAGCGTGCGGGTCGTGGTGCTCCGAGGCGAGGGCAAGTCCTTCTCCGCGGGCCTCGACCGGCAGGCGTTCACGCCCGAGGGCTTCGACGGCGAGCCGTCCTTCCTCGACATGGCGCGAGGCCCGGAGGCGGAACTCGACGCGACCATCGCCGAGTACCAGGAGGCGTTCACCTGGTGGCGCCGCAACGACATCGTGTCGATCGCGGCCGTCCAGGGCCATTCCATCGGTGCCGGCTTCCAGCTCGCCCTCGCCTGTGATCTGCGGATCGTCGCCGAGGACGTGCAGTTCGCCATGCGTGAGACCAGCCTGGGACTCGTCCCCGACCTCACGGGTTCGCACCCCCTGGTGCACCTCGTGGGATACGCCCGCGCGCTCGAGATCTGCGCGACGGGCCGCTTCGTCCACGCCGAGGAGGCCGAGCGCATCGGCCTCGCCAACTACGTGGCCCCCTCCGACCAGTTGGAGGCCGCCGCGAACGACCTCGCCGCGGCGCTGCTCGCCGCGCCGCGCGACGCCGTCGTCGAGACCAAGGCGCTGCTGAGCGGCGCCGTCACGCGGACCTACGAGGAGCAGCGCGTCGCCGAACGTGCGGCGCAGGGCCGCCGGCTGCGCGACCTCGCCGGCCTCTCGGACTGAGCCACCGGTGTGCCCCGGCCCGGGCGGTCCGCCCGGGCCGGGGCACGCTCATTTCCGCTCCACGACCGCGGTGACCAGCACCGACACGGCCGGGTTGCCCTCCACGGCCTCGGCCACCGCCCCGCGCACCACACGAGCCACGTCCAGCGCCCGGTGCTCACCCGCCGTCGCCAGCTCCACGCGGACGTGCCCGGCGCCGGTCTGCACGGGCGGGCCCAGGACCCGCGTCAGCGAGACGACCCCGGGGACCCCGGCGGCGGCTGTCCCGGCGGCCCCCTCCGCTTCCGCCGCGTGCAGATCGACGGGGGGCGCGACCGCCGGTCCCGGTTCCTCCTCCAGCAGGTCCGTCACGCGCAGGTCGACCTGGTCCACGACGAGCCCGAGGCGCCGGGCGGCAGCCGACAGCAGCGCCTCGCGCAAGGTGTCCGCGGTCGCGGTGAGCGGCCGCCCGGCCGTGGCGGAGAACCCGGCCTCGATCCGCAGAGGGCCGTGCGGCAGGGCGCCGGGGGGACCGGGTACCGGGGACGGGCGGTGCGGTTCCTCCGGGCCGGCGGAGTCGATCCTCAGCACCCCCAGCACCGCTCCCGAACCGGACGAGGCGTCCCGGAGCACCGCCGCCGCCGCGCGCTCGGCGATCCACGAACCGTCGGCGGGCCCGCCCAGAGGGAGCAACCGGCCCAGGCCGAGCCGCTGGCGTACCGCGGCGGTCCATCCTTCGGCCCTTCGGGGGCTGTCAGCCGTTGTCATTGCTCCACCCTGCCCCATCCATGGCGCGGGACGGCGTAAGCGCACTTACTGTGGGCCACGGAAGTTCACCCCCTGTCCCGAAGGGAAGAGCGGCGATGACCGAGACCCCACAGCGGAACCGGCCCGACAGCCCCGGAAGCACGTCCGGCGGGGACGAGGGAGGGCAGAGCCAGTTCGCCAAGCGCGGCGGAGGGGCCCCGGCCACCCGGGGCCGCACCACGATCGCCGACGGTGTGGTCGAGAAGATCGCCGGTCTGGCGGCACGGGACGTGGTCGGCGTCCACGCGATGGGAAGCGGCCTCTCCCGGACGTTCGGCGCCATGCGCGACCGCGTCCCCGGCGGCGGCAAGTCGGTCACCCGCGGCGTGAAGGCCGAGGTCGGGGAGTCGCAGACCGCGCTCGACCTGGAGATCGTCGTCGACTACGGCGTGTCGATCAGGGACGTGGCCCGTGAGGTGCGGGAGAACGTCATCGCGGCGGTCGAGCGGATGACCGGCCTGGAGGTCGTCGAGGTCAACATCGCCGTCAGCGACGTCAAGCTGCCGGACGAGGAGGACGAGGACGAGCCCGAGCCACGACTCCAGTAGACCTCCCGCGCGGCAGTTGAGGAGCACACGATGAGCATGGCTGTGGCCGGCCTCCTGGCCGGCATGGCTCTCGGGTTCGCCGGATACTTCGGCGGTTTCGGGGCCTTTCTGCTGGTGGCGGCCCTCGGGGCGATCGGTTTCATCGCCGGTCGCTTCGCGGACGGCGACCTGGAACCCGGCGACTTCTTCCGGAGTCGCGATCGCGGCGACCGGCGACGGTGACGGCGGTGACAGGCCGGGTCGCCGCCGCCGAGCGTGGGGAGACCCGGGTCGCCGACCGGGTCGTCGCGAAGATCGCCGCGCAGGCGGCGAAGGAGGCCGTGGACGTGCGCCCCACGGGCGCGGCCGGGCCACGCGCCACCGTCACGGTGCACCGCGACACCGCCCGGGTGCGGGTGAGCCTCGACCTCGGTTACCCCTGCGACATCGGCCGCCAGTGCGGCGCGGTGCGTCGGCGGGTGGCCGAGCGGGTAAGAGCACTGGCGGGAATGGAGGTGCCCGAAGTGGCGGTGCAGGTCGAGCGGCTGCATCTGCAGGGAGCGGGCACCGCACCGGAGGGGAGCACCCGATGAGCGAGCCCCAGGACCCGGAGAACAGCACGCAGCGCCTGCCCACGGTCGAGCAGGGGCGGGACGGCGGCGTGCTCGCCATGGACCAGTCCGCCTCCGGCTCCTCCTACGAACCCGCCGCCGGACCCGAACGGCAGGGCGGCCGGGCGGGCCGTTTCTGGGCCCAGCGCAGGGTCCCCGCCGTCCTCGTGGCGCTGGTCGTCCTCGGAGGCGCCGGAATCCTGCTCTACGACATCGCGGCGGTACGGGCCGGCCATCCGGCCATGCAGTGGCGGCGCACGGTGGCAGACGACCTGGCGAGCCGTCACCTCGACGACGTATGGGTGCTGGCGGGCTCCGCCCTCGCGGCCGCCCTGGGGCTATGGCTGCTCCTCCTGGCCCTCACACCCGGTCTCCGCGGGCTGCTGCCGATGCGCCGCGAGCACGAGGGCGTCCGGGCCGGGCTCGACCGGAAGGCCGCCGCGCTGGTGCTGCGCGACCGGGCCGTCGAGGTGGCCGGTGTCCAGTCCGTGCGGGTGAGGATGAAGCGCCGCAAGGCCGCCGTGCGCGCGCTGTCGCACTTCCGCGAACTCGACGACGTCCGGGCCGACCTCGACATCGTCCTGGGCCGGGCCGTCCATGACCTCGGCCTGTCCCGGGAGCCCGGTCTGTCCGTCCGTGTCCGCCGGCCCGCGAAGAAGGGGTGAAGCGCGTGATCGGGAAGACCAACCGCGTCCTGACCGGCCTGGCCGGACTCGTCCTCGTCGTCGTCGGCGGGGGTGTCCTCGTCGCGGGGCTCGGCCTCTCGCTGCCGTCCTGGTGGCCGTACGACGGCAGGAACGACGTACTGCTGAGCCGGGAGGACCGCTACCGGTGGCGGGACGAGGGGTGGTGGTGGCCGACCGTGATCGCGGTCCTCGCCGTCCTGGTGCTCCTCGCCCTGTGGTGGCTGCTGGCCCAGCTGCGCCGCGGACGCCTCGCCGAGATCCTCGTGGACAGCGGTGACGGCGAGGGCGCGCTGCTGCGCGGCAGGGCGCTGGAAGGCGTCCTGGGCGGCGAGGCGGCATCGCTGGACGGGGTGTCCGACGCCAAGGTGACGCTGACCGGCCGGCGGACCGCCCCGCGGGCCCGGCTCCGGCTGCTGCTGGAGCCGCACGCGGCTCCGGGGCCGACGCTGCGGAGCATCTCCGAAGGAGCCCTCGCCCACGCCCGGGCCTCCGCCGGACTGGGCGAACTCCCCGCCGAGGTCCGGCTCAAGGCCGTCAAACACCGTGCGGAACGGGTCAGCTGACGTGCCGCCGGCGTGGGCCCGGCGGAGGCCGGACCCACGGGCGGGCGGCGTCAGAAGCCGTGCCGGGCGCCGCCGTCGACGGGCACCATGATGCCCGTCAGATAGGAGGCGGCGGGGGAGAGCAGGAAGGCCGAGGTCCTTCCGAACTCCTCCGGGGTGCCGTAGCGGCGCAGGGGGATGCGCGCCTCGTTGGCCGTGCGGGCGGCCTCCGCGTCGCCCGACAGGGCGTCCAGCTCGCGCACCCGGTCCGTGTCGATCCGGGACGGCAGCACACCGACGACCCGGATGCCGCGCGGGCCCAGCTCGTCGGCCAGGGACTTGGCGAATCCGGCGAGGCCGGGGCGCAGTCCGTTCGAGATGGTCAGGCCGGCGATCGGTTCGTGCACCGATCCGGACAGGACGAAGCCGATGACACCGCCCTCGCCGAGCGCCTCGGCCGCGGTGCGCGCCAGGCGCACGGCACCGAGGAAGACGGACTCGAAGGCGGTCTGCCACTGGTCGTCCGTGTTGTCGGCGACGAAGCCGGGCGCGGGGCCGCCGACGCTGATGAGTATGCCGTCCAGCCTGCCGAAGCGTTCCTTCGCCGTCTCCACCAGGCGCCGTGCCGCGTCCGGCTCGGCGTTGTCGGCGACGACCCCGGCCACGTCGGGCCCGAGTGCGGCGGCCGCCCCGGCGACGCTCTTCTCCTCCCGGCCGGAGATGACCAGCTTCGCGCCGTCTGCGGCCAGTGCCTGTGCGGTGGCGTTGCCCAGCCCACGTGTCGCGCCGGTGACGATGTAGACGCGGTCCTTCAGTCCAAGATCCATGCCCCTATCCTGCCGCGTCGTCACGCGCGAGGTCGACCGCGCTGTTCACCAGACCGATGTGGCTGAAGGCCTGCGGGTAGTTGCCGAGCTGCCGTCCCGCCGCCGGGTCGTACTCCTCGGCCAGAAGCCCCACGTCGTTGCGCAGTTCCAGCAGCCGCTCGAAGAGTGCCTCGGCCTCCTGCCTGCGGCCCGTCCGGACCAGGGCGTCGACCAGCCAGAACGAACAGGCCAGGAACGCCCCCTCCTCGCCGGGAAGCCCGTCCACCGACCCGCCCCGGGTGCTGTAGCGGCGGATCAGACCGTCGTGGGCGAGCTCGTCCCGCACCGCGTCGACCGTCCCGGTGACCCGCGGGTCCTCGGGCGGCAGGAAGCCCGCGCGCACGATGAGCAGTGTCGCGGCGTCCAGCTCCTGGGAGCCGTAGGACTGGGTGAAGGTGTTGCGCACGGGGTCGTAGCCCTTCTCGCAGACCTCCGCGTGCACGGCGTCCCGCATCGCGCGCCAGCGGTCGGCGTCGCCGGGCAGGTTCGGGTCCTCCTCCAGGGTCCGCACCGCGCGGTCGGCGGCGACCCACGCCATCACCTTGGAGTGCACGAAGTGGCGGCGTGGCCCGCGGACCTCCCACAGGCCCTCGTCGGGCTCGCGCCAGGTGGACTCCAGGAAGCCCAGCAGGCTGAGCTGCAGGTTCCAGGCGTGCGACTTGTCGTCGAGCCCGGCCTCGCGGGCCACCCGGAGCGAGTCGATGACCTCGCCGTAGACGTCGAGCTGCCTCTGCCGCACGGCCGCGTTGCCCGCGCGCACCGGCAGCGAGCCCTCGTAACCGGCCAGCCAGGGCAGCTCCGTCTCGGGGAGCCTGCGTTCGCCCGCGAGTCCGTACATGATCTGCAGGTCCGCCGGGTCACCGGCGACGGCCCGCAGCAGCCAGTCCCGCCACGCCGCCGCCTCCTCCAGGTATCCGCACGCGATCATGGCGCCGAGGGTGAGGGTGGAGTCCCGCAGCCAGCAGAAGCGGTAGTCCCAGTTGCGTACGCCGCCGATCTCCTCCGGCAGCGAGGTGGTGAGCGCCGCCACGATGCCGCCGGTCGGCGCGTAGGTGAGCGCCTTGAGGGTGATCAGCGAGCGGAGTACCGCCTCCCGGTGCGGGCCCTCGTACGTGCACCTGGCCGACCACTTCGCCCAGTCCGCGAGGGTGTGCTTCAGGGCCTTGTGGGGATCGATCAGCTTGGGTCGGGGGGAGTGCGAGGGGTGCCACGTCAGGACGAACGCCACGGACTCCCCCTCGGAGACCGTGAAGGACGAGCAGGTGCTGAACTGCTGCCCCCAGGTCTTGACCTGCGGCTCGCTGCGCAGCCAGGCCGAGTCGGGGCCGGCCACGGCCACCCGGTGGCCGTCCGAGCGCCGCATCCACGGCACGACGGAGCCGAAGTCGAACCGCAGGCGCAGGACGGAGCTCATGTCGACGCTGCCGCTGACGCCCTCGACGATGCGCATCACGTCGGGCGCCTTGTCGCGCTGGGGCATGAAGTCGATGACCTTGACGGTCCCGGTCCTGGTCTCCCAGTAGGTCTCCAGGACCAGCGAGTCGTCCACGTAGGCGCGCCGGGTGCAGGTCTCGCCGGTGTCCGTGCCCTGCGGGGCGATCCGCCAGTGGCCGTTGTCCTCGTCGCCGAGCAGCGCGGCGAAGCAGGCGCCCGAGTCGAAGCGGGGCAGGCACAGCCAGTCGACAGAACCGTTCCTGCCCACCAGGGCGGCCGTCTGGAGATCGCCGATGAGAGCGTAGTCCTCGATGCGTGGAGTCACGCTCTGGCGTCTTCCCGAACCCGGGGCCCGTTAAGCAGCGAAACCGGTGTGAACAGGCAGGGAACGACGCCGCTCAGGCGGTCGCGGGCTCGGGCTGCTCCGCGGCCTCGCGGTCCCTCGCGGCCTGGTCGAGGTCGCGCTTCTCACGGCGTACGAGGATGACCCAGCCGACGGGGACCCCGGCGGCGAAGAGCCACCACTGGACGGCGTACGCCATATGGGGGCCGATGGAGCCGTCGTCCGGAGCCGCGATCACCTCCGGGCGGCCGCCGGCGGGTTCCGGCGCGGTCAGCTCCAGATATCCGCCGAGGACCGGCCGGCCCAGGAGCTGCGCCTGCTGGGCGCTGTTGATCAGCATCACCTGGCGGTCCGGCAGACCCTTCAGGTCCTTGATCCCGCTCGTGCCCGTCGTCTCGTCCGCCTTGAGCCGCCCGGTGACGGTGACCTGGCCGCGGGGCGGGGCCGGGACCTCGGGAAACTCCTGCTGGGCGGTCGCCGCCTCGACCCAGCCGCGGTTGACCAGGACGGTGCCACCGCCCTTCAGGTCGAACGGGGTCAGCACGAGGACGCCGATGCGCTCGTCCTGCGAGGTGCGCCGCCGTACGACGACCTCGTGCCGGGTGTCGAACGTTCCGGTGGCCGTCACCGCACGCCAGTAGTCGGAGCGGGGAACGGTGTGTCCGGGAGCGGTCAGGCGGTCGACGGGGACCGGGGCCGACTCGAGGTTCCGGGAGATCAGCGCGTTCTGCGCGACCCGGTGTTCATGCCGGTGCAGCTGCCAGAAACCGAGCTCGATCATCGTGGGAATCATGGCGAGGACGATGAGGGTGACGATCACCCACTGCCGGGTCAACAGGAAGCGGTACACCCCATGACCGTACAGCCGGGGCCATGGGGTGCGGCACGGAGGGGTCCCCGTGCGGACGGGGCGGCCCGTCATACTTTGTCCACGATGCCCGCCCTTCCCTCGGCCCGGGCGCAGTGGCCGCCGCAGTACCAGTGGCCGTCGACCTCGACGCCCTGGCCGATGACCTGGACCCGGCAGTGCTCGCAGATGGGCGCCATGCGGTGGATGGCGCAGGAGAAGCAGTCGAAGACGTGCACCGCGCCCTGCGCGTGCACCTCGAAGGACATCCCGTAGTCGTTTCCGCAGACCTCACAACGTGCCATGCGCCACAGGGTGGGACGCCCCGGGGCGGCGGGCGAGCCGATGCGGGGCGAGTCGCCCCCGGTTCACTCCGATGACGGTGACGGCTTCGGCACGGCGACCGTCGCGGCGGGGGCCACATCCCTCAGCAGGTGGGTGAAGGCGCTCTCCTCCAGGACGGGTGTGCCGAAGGACTTGGCCTTCACCGTCTTGGACGTCGCCGAGTCCGGGTCGTTGGTGACGAGCAGACTCGTCAGCCGCGACACACTGGTCGCCACGTGCAGGCCCGCCTCCACCGCGCGGTCCTCCAGGAGCTCCCGGTCGACGGAGGTGTCGCCGGAGAACGCCACACGCATGCCCTGCATGAGCGGTTTGTCCGACTCGTAGCGCCCCGGGTTGGGATACGGGCACGCGGGACGCTTGCGCGAGGGGCGCCAGCTCTGCGCCGGAGACGGCCGGTAGCCGGCGCGCGGGGCGACCGGCGAGTCGTACCACTCGGTCAGCGGCCGGCACTCCAGCAGGGGCAGCCGCACCCCGTCCCTGGCCGCGGCCAGCAGACTCGGCCGGAAGGCCTCCGCCAGCACCCGGGCGTCGTCCAGGGCGTGGTGCGCGCGCTGCTGCACCACGCCGAAGTGCGCGGCCAGCGACTCCAGCTTGTGGTTGGGCAGGGGGAGCCGCAGTTCCTTGGAGAGCGCGATGGTGCACAGGCGCTGCTCGACGGGCGCGGTCACCGCGGCGCGGGCGTACTCGCGGGCGATCATCGACCAGTCGAACGCGGCGTTGTGGGCGACGAGTACACGGCCCGCGAGCCGCTCGGACAGCTCGCCGGCCACCTCGGGGAAGAGCGGCGCCCCTTCCAGGACGTCGCTGGTCAGCCCGTGGATCCAGACGGGACCGGGGTCCCGCTCGGGGTTCACCAGCGTGTACCAGTGGTCCTCGACCTCGCCGCGGGCGTCGAGGCGGTACACGGCAGCGGACACTATCCGGTCGTCGCGGGCGAGTCCGGTGGTCTCCACGTCGACGACCGCGTACCCCTGGGGATACGCGGCCGGCCACGGCGCTGCGGTCTGACGGTCGTCGAGCATGGTCACAGAGAATACGGGCCGGGGCCGACAGTGACCTATCCGGGCGGTGCCCGCCGTGAACCCGGAGGCGATGCCGAGCAGTTGGCCGCGCCCCCGGAAACGCCGTTCCGGATGCGGCCGCGGCGCCTGCGGTGAGACGCTCCCGGGATGACGGACACGCAGGCGCAGACGCACGACGAACCCCACGGGGGCGGGCTCGGCACCCGGCTCAACTGGCTGCGGGCCGCGGTGCTGGGTGCCAACGACGGTGTGGTCTCGACCGCCGGCCTCGTCGTCGGGGTCGCCGGCGCGACCGGGAACCGGACCGCGCTCCTGACGGCCGGACTCGCCGGGCTGCTCGCGGGCTCCATGTCGATGGCCGCGGGCGAATACGTGTCGGTGTCCACCCAGCGCGACTCGGAGAAGGCGGCGCTGGAGACCGAGAGACGGGAGCTGGAGGAGACCCCGGAGGCCGAGCTCGCCGAACTGACCGGACTGCTGGAGGAGAAGGGGCTGAGCGCACGGCTCGCCCGAGAGGCCGCCGTCCAGCTCACGCGGCGCGACGCGCTGCGCGCCCACGCCGAGGTCGAGCTCGGCATCGACCCGGACGAGCTGACGAATCCCTGGCACGCGGCGGGAGCGAGCTTCCTCGCCTTCACGGTGGGAGCGATGCTTCCCCTGCTGGCGATCGTGCTGCCACCCGCCTCGGCGCGGCTCCCCGTCACCGTGCTGTCCGTGCTCGCCGCGCTGGCCCTCACCGGCTGGTGGAGTGCCCGGCTGGGGGAGGCGGCCGCCGGGCGCGCGGTGCTGCGCAACATGGCCGGCGGAGCGGTGGCCATGGCGGTGACGTACGGGGCGGGTGCGCTGCTCGGGGCGGCGGGGGTGTAGACACACGCCCCAGGGTGCGGAGCCTGGCGCGGGCCGTCCGCCGAGCGGATCGGCGCAACCACGCCCGGGGGGACGGGAGTTCTTCCTCCACGTGAACGCGCCGGCCGGAAATCCCGCGACGGGCCCGTTGGCGGAACCCGCCAAACGCTGATGACGTCACGTCTCGCATACTTGTCGGTAACAACATCTATCGCCCGTCGGCCCGCGGCCCTACGGTGCTCGCATGGAGCCGAACCTGCCCGATGTCGTGCTGTGGTCCATCCCGGCCTTCGTCCTGCTCACCGTCCTCGAGATGGTGTCCTACCGGCTGCACCCGGACGACGACGCCGCCGGGTACGACGCCAAGGACGCCGCCACCAGCATCACCATGGGGCTGGGCAGTCTGGTCTTCGACCTGCTGTGGAAGATACCCGTCGTCGCGATCTACGCGGCCCTGTACGAACTGACGCCGCTGCGCGTCCCCGTGCTGTGGTGGACGGTCCTGCTGATGCTCCTCGCCCAGGACTTCTTCTACTACTGGTCCCACCGGGGCCACCACGTCATCCGGCTCCTCTGGGCCTGCCACGTGGTCCACCACTCCAGCCGGAAGTTCAACCTCAGCACCGCCCTTCGCCAGCCGTGGACCTCGCTCACGTCCTGGCCGTTCTACCTCCCGCTCATCGCCCTCGGCGTCCACCCGGCCGCGCTCGCCTTCTGCTCCTCGGCGAACCTCGTCTACCAGTTCTGGGTGCACACCGAGCGGATCGACAAGCTGCCCCGGCCCTTCGAGTACGCGCTCAACACCCCCTCCCACCACCGGGTGCACCACGCCTCGCAGGGCGGCTACCTCGACCGCAACTTCGGCGGGATCCTCATCGTCTGGGACCGCCTCTTCGGCTCCTTCGCCGCGGAGACCGAGCGGCCCGTCTTCGGCCTGACCAAGAACATCGCCACGCACAACCCGTTCCGCGTCGCCACCCACGAGTACGCCGCCATCGCCCGCGACGTGCGCGCGGCGGACACCTGGAGCGAACGGGCCGGCCGGGTCTTCCGCGGACCGGGCTGGCAGCCCCCGGCGGCCGCCTCCGGCGTGACCGCCCCCGCTCAGGTGCAGCCCCGCGCAGCCACCGAGCACACCGGATGACCCGCGGCGCCGGTGCGCCCCGGCTCGTACGCCCGCTGCTCACGGCCTTCGCGGCCGCGGCGGCGGTCCACCTCGCGGGTCTCCTCGCCGGGGTCCAGGCCGCCCACGTGGCCACCAAACCGCTGCTGGTCCTCCTGCTCGCCGCCTACGCCGCCGCCCGCGGCGGACCCCGCCTGCTGATCGCCGCTCTGCTGTGCGGCTGGGCGGGCGACGTGCTGCTCATGCTCGACGCGGACGCCGCGTTCCTCGCCGGGATGGGCTTCTTCGCCGTGGGCCACGTCTGCTACCTCGTGCTCTTCGGACGCGCCCCCCTGCGCCCGGTCACCGGCCTCGTGTACGCCGTCGTCCTCGTGGCGTTCGTCGTGGTCCTGTGGCCCGGACTCCCGGCCGGGCTGCGGATCCCGCTCACCGGCTACAGCGTGCTGCTCACGGCCATGGCCTGGCGGGCCGGTGTCCTCGGGCGGCACGCGGCGGCCGGCGGGGCCCTCTTCCTGATCTCCGACGCGCTGATCGCCACCGGCCTCGCGGACCTGCCGCAGCTGCCCGCGCACAACTTCGTGATCATGCTGACCTACATCGCGGCGCAGTACCTGCTCACCCGGGGAGCGCTCGGTCCGGACGAGGATTCCACCGGCGCCGCCCCCGGGGCGTACCGTGAGAGGGGTATCAGAATCTGAGACGAGCGAGGACTTCGACGCATGCGCGCCACCGTGATCCATGCCGCCCACGACATACGCGTCGAGGACGTGCCCGACCCCACGATCCAGCAGCCCACGGATGTGGTGCTCCGGGTCCTGCGCGCCTGTATCTGCGGCAGTGACCTCTGGGCCTACCGCGGAGTGTCCGCCCGGCAGCCCGGCCAGCGCATCGGCCACGAGTTCCTCGGCGTCGTCGAGGAGGCCGGCTCCGGCGTCGAGGGCTTCGCCGTCGGCGACCTCGTCGTGGCGCCGTTCGTCTGGTCCGACGGCACCTGCACCTACTGCGCCGAAGGACTGACGACCTCCTGCCGGCAGGGCGGGTTCTGGGGATCGGCGGGCTCGGACGGCGGTCAGGGCGAGGCCGTCCGCGTCCCGTTCGCCGACGGCACCCTCGTGCGGCTCCCGGCCGCCGCCGCGTCCGACGACCGGCTGCTCACCGCGCTCCTCGCGCTCTCCGACGTCCTCGGCACCGGACACCACGCCGCCCTCGGCGCGGGCGTGGGTCCCGGCAGCACCGTCGCGGTCGTCGGCGACGGCGCGGTGGGCCTGTGCGGCGTCATGGCCGCCAAGCGGCTCGGCGCGGAGCGGATCATCGCTCTCGGCCGCCACAGCGCCCGCACCGACATCGCCCGCGCTTTCGGTGCCACGGACGTCGTCGCCGAGCGCGGCGAGGCGGCCCTCGCGGCCGTACGGGAACTGACCCTGGGCGAGGGCGCCCACGGAGTGATCGAGGCCGTCGGGACCGAGCAGTCCATGCGCACGGCCATCGGCATCATCCGTGACGGCGGCTCCATCGGCTACGTCGGAGTCCCGCACGGCAGCGGCACCGGTGTCGACCTCGACGTCATGTTCGACCGGAACATCGCCCTGCGCGGCGGCGTCGCCCCCGTGCGCACGTACATCCCGGAACTGCTCCCCGACGTGCTCGACGGCACGATCGACCCCTCGCCCGTCTTCGACCTGTCCGTCGGGCTGGACGGGGTGCCGGGCGGCTACAAGGCCATGGACGAGCGCACGGCGCTCAAGGTCCTCATCAAGCCGTAGCGCGGCACACCGGGCCATGGACACGGCAGGGGTGGGGGACCGCGGTCCCCCACCCCTGCCCCGTGCCGTGCGGGCGTGCTACCTGCGGACCGCGTCCAGCGCGTCCACGACACCGGCTCCGTAGAAGCCGTTGTAGTGCTTGCCGCCCTCGCAGACGGCGTCGACGGTGCCGTCACCGTTGATGTCGTACGGCGCGCCACAGGCGGTCTCGTCGGCCTGGTGCGTCAGCAGCGCCTTCACCACGCCCGCCGAGGCGTGCGGGTGCGTCGACTTGACGAGCGCCGCGACGCCCGCCACGTGCGGGGAGGCCATGGACGTCCCGGCCATGTAGCCGAATCCGCCGCCGGGCAGCGTCGAGAGGATCAGGCCGCTGGTCGCCGGCGGCGCCGGGGTCTGGTAGACGGTCGAGTCGCCGCCGGGGGCCGCGACGTCGATGACCCCGAGACCGTAGTTCGAGTACGAGGACTTGAGGCCCTTCGCACCGGTCGCGGCGACCGTCACGACGCCCGGGAGCATGGTCGGGATGTCCGGGCACTCGCTCGGGTCGACCGTGCGGGTGACCGTCGTGCCGTCGTTGGGGCTCGTGGTGTCCTCGATGGCGTCGAGGGCCAGGTCGTGGTCGGAGTTGCCGGCCGCGGCGACGTTGACGACGCCCCTGCCCTCCGCGTAACGGGTCGCGCGAGTGACCGCCTCGACCAGGGCGCCCTGGTCCGGGTCGTTCTTGCAGTTGAACAGCCACGGGTCCGTGTAATAGCTGTTGTTCGTGACGTCCACGCCGTGCTCGGCCGCCCACACGAAGCCGCAGACGACGGCCTCGGTGTAGAAGTAGCCCGCCGGGGTCGACACCTTGATGCCGGCCACCTTCACGCCGGGGGCCACGCCGGTGACGCCCACGCCGTTCTTCGCCGCGGCTATGGTGCCCGCGACGTGCGTGCCGTGGGGGCTCTCGCCGGCCGCGGGCCGCCAGGCGCCGTCCGTGGTGTCCGGGGCGCCGGACACGCAGTTCACCGAGGCCTTGCGGTCGAAGTTCGGGGCCAGGTCGGGGTGCGTGTCGTCCACACCCGTGTCGATGACGGCGACCGTGACCTTGCTGCTGCCGAGCGACTTCTGGTGTGCCTTGTCCGCCTTGATGGCGGGCAGGTCCCACTGCAGCGGTTCGAGCGGGTCCTGGCCGGCGGTCGCCTTCCCGGCTGCGGTGCGCGCCTGCGCGGCGGCGAGGGGCTGCTGGACCCCGATGTCCTTCGTCGCCTGCGGGACGATCGGGCTGGTGCGTGTGGCGCCCGCGGACTGGACGCCCCTGGCCTTGCGGATCGTCGCGCCGAAGTCCGGGTTCTTCGAGTGGACGACGATGACGCCTATGCGGTCGTAGGACGTCACGACCGTCCCGCCGGCCTTGGATATCGCCTTGCGTACCTGCTTGACGGTGCCGTGTCCCCCTCGTGTGTTCACGACGTACGACAGCTGGGGGCCGTCCGCCGGAACCGCCGCCGCCGGCTCGTCCGCGGGTGCCGCGGCCGCGGTCCCCGTCGGGAGGAAGCCGAGCGAGGCCGTGAGCGCGAGTCCGACGGGCAGCGTGAGGACGCGTGTCCGTCTGGATGCCAGATGAGCCATGGGTTCTCCACATCATCCGTGCCAGTGGACCGGACACAGGTGTGTCCGGTCCGGTACATGACCAAGGAAGCTATCGCTGATCTTCCCGGCGCATCAACGAATACGGGCAAGTGAGTTCGAGGTGTGACCTATGGGAGTCAGGTTTACAGGCTTTCCGTGCCGGAGGGCGGACGTCCGGAAACAGGCCGAACCTCCGGTGAACCGCTTCGCCGCGGCCCCCGTGCCGTTGCACAGGGAGTCGTGCACCATCCCCCACACACAGAGGACTCCCCGTGAAATCCAACGCCCCGACCACCGCATCCGCGTCGCGAGGAGAATCCGTGGCCACCGAAGCACCGCCGCCCCAGGGCCGTAAGGACGACGGCCCCGTCCAGCCCACCACCGAGGCATTCCTCGAGGCGCAGAACAGCGCGGAGTTCGCCGCCCTGCGCCGCTCCCACCGCTCCTTCGCCTTCCCGCTCACCGTCGGCTTCATCGCCTGGTACCTGCTGTACGTGCTGCTGTCCAGTTACGCCGGCGACTTCATGGGCACCATCGTCTTCGCCAACTTCAACGTGGCCTTCGTCTTCGGCCTCGCCCAGTTCGCCACCACGTTCCTGATCGCCTGGTTCTACTCGCGCCACGCCACGAACAAGCTCGACCCGCAGGCGGCGGCCATCAAGTCCCGTATGGAGGCCGACGCATGAGCGCCGCGTACGACTCGCACGCCGTGATCCAGCTCGCCGCCTCGTCGACCGCCGAGCACCGGCCGCTGATCATCACCCTCTTCGCGGTCTTCGTCGCCGCGACCCTGGGCATCACCGTCTGGGCCGGCCGGCAGACCAAGAGCGCGTCCGACTTCTACGCGGGCGGGCGCCAGTTCACCGCCTTCCAGAACGGTCTCGCGGTCTCCGGCGACTACATGTCGGCCGCGAGCTTCCTCGGCATCGCCGGAGCCATCGCGCTCTTCGGATACGACGGCTTCCTCTACTCCATCGGCTTCCTCGTGGCCTGGCTCGTCGCGCTGCTGCTCGTCGCCGAGCCGCTGCGGAACTCCGGCCGCTACACCATGGGCGACGTCCTCGCCTACCGCATGCGCCAGCGGCCGGTGCGCACCGCCGCGGGCACCTCCACCATCGTCGTCTCGATCTTCTACCTGCTCGCCCAGATGGCCGGCGCGGGCGTCCTGGTGTCCCTGCTGCTCGGCATCACCAGCGACGCGGGCAAGGTCCTCATCGTCGCGCTGGTCGGCGTGCTGATGATCCTCTACGTCACCATCGGCGGCATGAAGGGGACCACCTGGGTCCAGATGGTCAAGGCCGTGCTGCTCATCGCGGGCGCGCTGCTCATGACCTTCCTGGTGCTGTGGAAGTTCGACTTCAACGTGTCCGACCTGCTCGGCACCGCGGCGGAGAAGAGCGGCCACGGGGCCGCGTTCCTGGAGCCGGGACTCAAGTACGGCAGCACCGACGTCTCGAAGCTGGACTTCATCTCGCTGGGCCTCGCGCTGGTCCTCGGCACCGCGGGCCTGCCGCACATCCTCATCCGCTTCTACACCGTGCCGACCGCCAAGGCCGCCCGCAAGTCCGTGAACTGGGCCATCGGGATCATCGGCTCCTTCTACCTGATGACCATCGCCCTCGGCTTCGGCGCGGCCGCCCTGATCGGGCCGGACGAGATCAAGGCGAAGAACCCGGCGGGCAACGCCGCCGCACCCCAGCTGGCCGAGTACCTCGGCGGGGTCGGCACCACATGGGGCGCGATCCTGCTGGCGGTCATCTCCGCCGTCGCCTTCGCCACCATCCTCGCCGTCGTCGCCGGCCTCACCCTGGCCTCCTCGTCGTCGTTCGCCCACGACATCTACGCCAACGTCATCCGCAAGGGGACCGCGACCGAGAAGGAGGAGATGCGCGCCGCCAAGTGGGCGACCGTCGCGATCGGCGTCGTCTCCATCGCCCTGGGCGCGCTCGCCCGCGACCTGAACGTCGCGGGACTCGTCGCGCTGGCCTTCGCCGTCGCCGCCTCGGCCAATCTGCCGACCATCCTCTACAGCCTCTTCTGGAAGCGCTTCACGACCCAGGGCGCCCTCTGGTCGATCTACGGCGGCCTCGCCTCGTCCGTCCTGCTGGTGCTCTTCTCGCCGGTCGTCTCCGGCAAGGTCACCTCGATGTTCCCGGACGCCGACTTCGCCTGGTTCCCGCTGGAGAACCCGGGCCTCATCTCCATCCCGCTGGGCTTCCTGCTCGGCTGGGTGGGCTCCGTCCTCTCCAAGGAGGAACCGGACGAGGGCAAGTACGCGGAACTCGAGGTCAAGTCCCTCACCGGCACGGGAGCCCACTGACCCGTCCGGCGCACCGCCCCGGGGCCCCGTCGTAGAGTCCTACGACGGGGCCCCGTCACACCTCGTGTCAACCGAGCACCATGGATGTCACCGGTCTCGCGTACCCTCGGAAGAGTCAGAGCCGCAACCGCGGACACCAGCGGGAGGGGGCCCACAGTGCTCGTCGACACCTACGGCAGGGTCGCCACCGACCTGCGTGTGTCACTGACCGACAAGTGCAATCTGCGCTGCACCTACTGCATGCCCGAGGAAGGCCTGCAGTGGCTGGGCAAGACGGAGCTGCTCAGCGACGACGAGATCGTCCGGCTCGTCCGTATCGCCGTCACCGCCCTCGGGATCACCGAGGTCCGGTTCACCGGCGGCGAGCCGCTGCTGCGCCCCGGACTCGTCTCCATCGTCGAGCAGTGCGCCGCGCTGGAGCCCCGCCCCAAGATGTCGCTCACGACCAACGGCATCGGGCTGAAGCGCACCGCCTCCGCACTGAAGGCGGCGGGCCTGGACCGGGTCAACGTGTCCCTGGACACCCTGCGGCCCGAGGTCTTCAAGACGCTGACCCGCCGCGACCGCCACCAGGACGTGCTCGACGGACTCCGGGCCGCCCGGGAAGCGGGCCTCACCCCGGTCAAGGTCAACTCCGTCCTCATGCCGGGGCTCAACGAGGACGAGGCCCCCGAGCTGCTCGCCTGGGCCGTGGAGAACGCCTACGAACTCCGCTTCATCGAGCAGATGCCGCTGGACGCCCAGCACGGCTGGAAGCGCGACGGGATGATCACGGCGGGCGACATCCTCGCCTCGCTGCGCACGCGCTTCTCGCTCACCGCCGAGGGCGACGACGAGCGCGGATCCGCCCCCGCCGAGCGCTGGACCGTCGACGGCGGTCCCCATCGCGTCGGCGTGATCGCCTCCGTGACCAGACCGTTCTGCGGTGCCTGCGACCGGACGCGGCTCACCGCCGACGGGCAGGTCCGCACCTGCCTCTTCGCCCGCGAGGAGACGGACCTGCGCGCCGCGCTGCGCTCCGACGCCCCGGACGAGGAGATCGCCCGGATCTGGCGGCTCGCGATGTGGGGCAAGAAGGCGGGTTCCGGCCTCGACGACCCCGCGTTCCTGCAGCCCGACCGCCCGATGTCAGCCATCGGCGGCTGAGGACTCCCACTCCCGCAGCGTCACGACGTCCTTGAGGAAGCCGCGCACCCCGAGGAACGAGGACAGGTGCTCCCGGTGTTCGTCGCAGGCGAGCCAGGTCTTGCGGCGCTCGGGGGTATGCAGCTTCGGGTTGTTCCAGGCCAGCACCCACACGGCGTCGGCGCGGCAACCCTTGGCGGAGCAGACGGGGGCGCCGGTGGCGCTGTCGGCGGGAGTGTCGGGGAGCTTCACGACCTCAACCCTAAGGGCTGCACTCCGGCCTCTTCTCGGCGCATCCCCGCCGGAGAAAGGGCGACGCCGAGCAGCCACGGGGGGAGCTGCCCGGCGTCGGTCCGTCGCTCCGACGGGGGATGCGGAGCGCACCCGAAGTATGGCACGGCGACCATGATCGGTTGCACCGGATCGTCATGATTGATCTGAGCTCTTCTTGAGCTTTCCGCGCCGTTCCCGCTCAGTCCGCCGTGCGTGCGTCCCCGGCGCGTGAGGCCGGTCCCGGCTCCGCGGCCGGTCCCGTGAAGTGCTCCGCGTGACCCGCCGTACGGGAGTCGCCGATCGCGGGCCGCATCGGTGCGGGCACGAACGTCGTGGGGAGCGAAGGCGCGTTCTCCCGGCCCGCGTTGGCGATGACGACCGCGACATAAGGGAGCAGAACGCCCAGGGCGAGCGCCACCACGGCCACATGCCTCTCCACGTTCCACAGAGTCGCGGCCAGCACCACGGACACGGTGCGGACGGACATCGAGATGATGTAACGCCGCTGCCTGCCGCGCACGTCCTCGGCCAGTCCCTGCCGGGCACCCGTGATACGGAAGACCTCCGCGCCGCTCTGCTTCCGCATCGTGATTCCACCACCAGATCTCCGTGCCGGACCTACCCGGGCGACCGGTCCCACGGTACGCCCGCCCCGCACGCGCTTCGAGACCGGGGCGCGCCCGGCGTGTGCGGGTCCGGACCCCCGGTCCACGTACGGCCGTGTCCGGCATGCGGCGTACGTCCGCCGAGCCGAGACTGGTGGGCGTGCGCACACCGCGCCGCGCGAGGAGGCGACATGGGCTGGCTGTGGGCGATCATCGTAGGTCTGGTGCTCGGTGTGATCGCTCGGGCGATCCTGCCCGGCAAACAGGACATCCCGCTCTGGCTGACGGTCGTGTTCGGCATCCTCGGCAGCATTCTCGGCAACGCCGTCGCCACCTGGATCGGCGTCAACGACACCAAGGGCATCGACTGGACGCGGCACGTGCTTCAGCTGATCGGTGCCGTGGCCGTCGTGGGGGTGGGGGACATGATCTGGCAGTCCGTCAAGGGCGACCGCGGCAAGAAGCAGAGCACCTGACCCGACCGGACACGACTGCGGCCGGCCACGCGTCACGCGTGGCCGGCCGCAGTCGTGTGCGCGGGCGGCCTCAGCCGGTCGTGACCTCGACGGCCGCCAGATTCTTCTTGCCCCGGCGCAGCACCAGCCACCGGCCGTGCAGCAGCTCCGAGACCGCCGGGGCGCTCTCGCCGTCCGTGACCTTCGCGTTGTTCACGTAGGCCCCGCCCTCCTTGACGGTGCGGCGGGCGGCCGACTTGCTGGCGGACAGCCCGACTTCGACCAGCAGGTCCACCACCGGGCCGAGCTCGCCGACCCTGGCGTGCGGGACCTCGGACAGCGCGGCGCTCAGCGTGGCCTCGTCCAGCTCACCCAGCTCACCCTGGCCGAACAGCGCCTTCGACGCGGCGATGACCGCCGCGCACTGGGCGCCGCCGTGCACCAGCGTCGTCAGCTCCTCGGCCAGCGCCCGCTGCGCCGAGCGCGCCTGCGGACGCTCCTCGGTGAGCTGCTCCAGCTCCTCCAGCTCCTCGCGGCTCTTGAAGCTGAGGATGCGCATGTAGGTCGAGATGTCCCGGTCGTCCACGTTCAGCCAGAACTGGTAGAACGCGTACGGCGTCGTCATCTCCGGGTCGAGCCAGACGGCCCCGCTCTCGGACTTGCCGAACTTGGTGCCGTCGGCCTTCACCATCAGCGGCGTCGCCAGCGCGTGCACGGCGGCACCCGGCTCCAGGCGGTGGATCAGGTCGATGCCCGCCGTGAGGTTGCCCCACTGGTCGCTGCCGCCCTGCTGGAGGGTGCAGCCGTAGCGCCGGTACAGCTCCAGGTAGTCCATGCCCTGGAGCAGCTGGTAGCTGAACTCCGTGTAGCTGATGCCCTCCTGGGACTCCAGCCGGCGGGCCACCGAGTCCTTGGTGAGCATCTTGTTGACCCGGAAGTGCTTGCCGATGTCCCGCAGGAACTCGATCGCGGAGAGGCCCGCCGTCCAGTCCAGGTTGTTCACCATCGTGGCGGCGTTCGGGCCGTCGAAGGTGAGGAAGGGCTCGATCTGCCCGCGCAGCCGCTGGACCCACGCGGCGATGGTCTCCGGGTCGTTCAGCGTGCGCTCGGCGGTCGGGCGGGGGTCACCGATCTGACCCGTCGCCCCGCCGACCAGGGCGAGCGGCCTCAGGCCGGCCTGCTGGAGCCGGCGCATGGTGAGCACCTGCACCAGGTGGCCGACGTGAAGACTCGCGGCGGTCGGGTCGAACCCGCAATAGAACGTGACCGGGCCGTCCGCGAGAGCCTTGCGCAATGCGTCCTCGTCGGTGGACTGGGCGAACAGCCCGCGCCACTTCAGCTCGTCGACGATGTCCGTCACGGTCGATTCTCTCCTCGGGGGGTTCGGCGGTAATGCGCGGTTCAGTCTAAGGGCTGTCCCGGGACAGCCCTCAGGACATCAGACGCCCCGGCTCACCGAGCTCATGTGGAAATCGGGGATGCGCAGCGCGGGCATCGCCGCCCGGGTGAAGTAGTCGCCCCACTCACGCGGCAGCGTCCTCTCCGTACGGCCCGCCTCCGACGCCCGGGACAGCAGCCCCACGGGGGACTCGTTGAACCGGAAGTTGTTCACCTCGCCGACGACCTCTCCGTCCTCGACGAGATAGACCCCGTCACGGGTCAGGCCGGTCAGCAGCAGCGTCGCCGGATCCACCTCCCGGATGTACCAGAGGCAGGTCAGCAGCAGGGCCCGGCCGGTCGTCGCGGCCACCATCTCCTCCAGCGACCGCTCGCCGCCACCGTCCAGGACGAGGTTGTCGACGGCGGGGGCGGCCGGCAGGCCGGTGAGATCCGCGGAGTGACGGGTCGTGGCCAGCCGCTCCAGCCTGCCGTCCCTGATCCAGTCGGTCGGTTCCAGCGGCAGCCCGTTGTCGAAGACCGAGGAGTCGTCCCCCGACGCGTGCGCGATCACGAACGGCGCGGACTCCAGACCCGGCGCGTGCGGATCGCTGCGCAGCGTCAGCGGCAGCTCGGACAGCCGCTCGCCGAGCCGTGTGCCGCCGCCCGGCCGGGAGAAGACCGTCCGGCCCTCCACGGCGTCCCGGGCCCCCGCCGACCAGTACTGGTAGATCAGCAGGTCGGCCACCGCGGTCGGCGGCAGCAGCGTCTCGTAACGCCCCGCGGGCAGCTCGATACGTCGCTCGGCCCAGCCGAGGCGCTTGGCGAGCTCCGCGTCCAGGGCCGCCGGGTCGACGTCCTTGAAGTCGCGGGTGGCCCTGCCCGCCCAGGCGGACCGCGTGCGGTCCGGTGACTTGGCGTTGAGCTCCAGGGTCCCGTTCGGCTGGTCGTGGCGCAGCCGGAGGCCCGTCGACGTGCCGAGATAGGTGGACGTCTGCTGGTGGTGGGCGAAGCCGTACAGCTCACGGCCGCCCGCGCGGGCACGGGCGAAGGCGTCGCCGAGGGCCGGGGCGAAGCCGGCGAAGACGTCGGAGCCGGTCTCGGCCGGCGCCTCGGTGAAGTCCGCGGACGCCGGGACGCCGGAGACCAGCTGCCGGGCGTCCTCCGCGGGCCCCGCGCCGCGGGCGGCGGCCTCGGCGGCCCGCACGAGCGGCTCCAGGTCGCCGGCGGTGACGGCGGAGCGCGACACCACACCGGACGCCGTCCCCTCGGCCCCGTCGACGGTCGCGATCACGGTGAGGCTCCGGCCCCGCGTCACCCCGTTCGTGGTGAGCGCGTTGCCGGCCCAGCGCAGATTCGCGGAGGAGCTCTCGTCCGCGATGACCACGCAGCCGTCGGCGGTGGACAGCTCCAGCGCGCGCTCGACGATCTCGTACGGCTTGCTGACGCGGCTCATCGCCCGCCCTCCTGCGTCGTGTTGAGGATGTTCACGCCTCGGAAGAGCGCGGACGGGCAGCCGTGCGACACGGCCGCGACCTGACCCGGCTGGGCCTTGCCGCAGTTGAACGCGCCCCCGAGGACATACGTCTGCGGGCCGCCGACCTTCTCCATCGAGCCCCAGAAGTCCGTCGTCGTCGCCTGGTAGGCCACGTCCCGCAGCTGGCCCGCGAGCCTGCCGTTCTCGATCCGGAAGAACCGCTGTCCGGTGAACTGAAAATTGTATCGCTGCATGTCGATGGACCAGGACCGGTCGCCGACGACGTAGATGCCGCGCTCCACCCCGCCGATCAGGTCCTCCGTCGACAGCCCGCCCGGATCCGGCTTGAGCGACACGTTCGCCATGCGCTGCACGGGCACGTGCTCCGGCGAATCCGCGTACGCGCACCCGTTGGACCGGCCCAGGCCCGTCAGCTTCGCGATGCGCCGGTCCGTCTGGTAGCCGACCAGCGTCCCGTCCTTCACCAGGTCCCAGGACTGCGCCTCGACGCCCTCGTCGTCGTAACCGATCGTCGCGAGCCCGTGCTCGGCGGTGCGGTCACCGGTCACGTTCATCACGGGGGAGCCGTACGCCAGCTTGCCCAGCTGGTCGAAGGTCGCGAACGACGTGCCCGCGTACGCCGCCTCGTAGCCCAGCGCCCGGTCCAGTTCCGTCGCGTGACCGATGGACTCGTGGATCGTCAGCCAGAGGTTGGACGGGTCGACGACCAGGTCGTACGTCCCCGCCTCGACGCTCGGTGCCCGCATCTTCTCGGCCAGCAGCCCCGGGATGCGCTCCAGTTCGGAGTCCCAGTCCCAGCCGGTGCCGGTGAGGTACTCCCAGCCCCGGCCCGCCGGCGGCGCGATCGTCCGCATCGAGTCGAACTCACCCGTCGTGCCGTCCACGGCGACCGCGGTCAGCTGGGGATGCACCCGCACCCGCTGCTGGGTGGTGACGGTGCCGGCCGTGTCCGCGTAGAACTTGTTCTCGTGGACCGTCATCAGGGAGGCGTCCACGTGCGCGACCCCGTCGGCCGCCAGCAGCCGGGAGCTCCACTCCGCGAGCAGCCCGGCCTTCTCGGTGTCCGGCACATCGAAGGGGTCCCGTTCGTACGCCGACACCCAGGTCCGCTCACCGTGCACCGGCTCGTCGGCCAGCTCCACCCGCTCGTCGGAGCCCGCCGCGGCGATCACCTTGGCCGACAGCTTCGCCATGGCGACGGCCTGCGAGGCCACCTTCGCCGCCGCGTCCATCGTCAGGTCCACCCCGGACGCGAAACCCCACGCCCCGCCGTGCACGACCCGGACCGCGTACCCGATGTCGGTGCTGTCCGACGTCCCGGAGAGCCGGGCGTCCCGCAGCCGCCAGGAGGCGCCCCGCACCCGCTCGAACCGGAAGTCCGCGTGGACGGCGCCCAGCGCGCGGGCCCGGGCGAGCGCCGCGTCGGCGAGGGCGCGCAACGGCAGCGCCAGGAACGATTGGTCTACCTCGTGGGGCACGAAGGCTCCTCTTCTCTTGGACTACTCCGGAGTGAACCATGCACCGGACGGCGTCCGGGCGGCTACACGTTTCCCGAGTCCGCGGGTGCCGCGCCTCTGCGCCCGATGCGCCGAGCAGGGGAGCGCCCTGTCCTGCTGAACCACTCTCCGCCGAGGGTGAGACCGGGTCCGGCCGGATACCGGGTGCGGCTTCACGATTCCGGCCGTCGCGCACCGCGGGGCCACCACTCGGCGGAACCCGAGCGTGGCCAGGCCGCGCGCTCTCGCTCATGGCGCTCCTTCGGCCCCACGTAATCCCGCCCTGACGCCCGTGCCGAGCAGCCCCGTTGGATGCTTCCGCCCGGCCGCAATTGATCGAACCTCAGTTCAATTGCCGTATTGACGTGCGATTTCGTCGGTTGTCGGTCTCTGGGGGTAGTCTCTCCGTCACGCCGGGTTGACGTTCAACTGTGTTGCTGGCGCCGAGCGTTGGGGAGACGGTGCATGGTCGGGTCAGAGTTGTCGCCGGCGGACCACCATGACAAAGAGGTCCGCCAGGTCCTCAAGCAGCTCGTGGCTGACGGCTGGACTCTGCGTAAAGAGGGGCATTGGGGCCGCCTCTACTGCTCCTGTCCCGGAGGGGGCTGCCTCACCATCCCGGTCCCGGGCACGCCGAAGAACCCGGGGCGCGCGGCCCGCAATCTCGCGCGGCGCGCAAAACTCTGCCCGCTCCCGGAGGGCGACCCGCGCCGTGCCCCCGTCGCCGGTGTTGTCGTTTGACAACGCAGGGGTCGTGGGTAAGCCTGCTTTCACAAGGGTGGCGAACCCTGGCGCGCAGGCATGTGACAACACGGCCAAAGGGGGCGAGGGCGAGATGGAGTACGAGTTCCTTTTCGTTGTGGACGGCATCGGCGTGGACGACGACCAGGCGGTCGGTGTCATTTTCGACGAGTTCGACGGACTGCTCACTCAGCACAGGGGCAAGCACTTGCTGGACCTGTCCGAGTCGGGCGACAGCGCCATCGATGCCGCGCACCGCTTGGTCGTACGACTGAGGAGCGCCCTGCCCCAGCTGCGGCTGCTGCGTCTGGACCCGGATCTGGTGGGCGTGTCGGACATCGCCGAGCGGACGGGCCGCAGCCGGCAGAACGTCCTCCAATGGGTGAACGGCGAGCGGCGAGCGGGCGCCGCCGACGTGTTCCCGGACTCCGAGGGCACGGTCGGACGCTCGCTCGTCTGGCGCTGGGCCGAGGTCAACGCCTGGCTGGCCGGTCTCGGTGAGCGGGTCGGCGACGCCGGAGCGACTCGTGAGGACGCCCTGCACATCGACTTCATGCTGCCCCGCTGGCAACAGGTGCTGGACGACGGCTTGCCGATCGTGCGGTTCGTGCACGCCCGGGAGGACGAGCGGTCAGCCGACCGGGCGGGCGTGGCGCGCCTGCTGGAAGGCACTCTCTCCGCCCCTGGCCTGCTGCAGATGATCTCTGCGTTTCCCCGGGCCCAGCGGCAGCGGCTGACCGTGGTCTGCGCCGTGCTGCCGGACCGGCTGAGCGCCGTGGTTTCGAGGACCCGCGAGGACGAGACCTGCGTGCTGCTCGCCTTCCAGGGGACGAAGGACGAGCTTCGGCTCATGCCGATCGCCACCCGGGAGATGCCGGGGTCACGGCCCGTATCGGAACTGGGACTCGGGGATGACGCGACCGTCGGTGACCTGCTGCTGGTCACGGAGAACGGAGCCGTGGAGCCCACCACGCCCGTCGCCCTGGACTGAACACCCCGAGGCTCCACGGAAAGAAGTCGCGCCCCGCGCACGTCGGGTTTCGACATTCCTGGTGTCCGGCTGCCGATCCCGGACGCGTCGGGCGTGTCGCGATGGGGGCGACCCCGGCGACTGTGGGAACCCCACAGTCGCGGCCCGGCGGCGCTGTCAGAGGCCGATTCCCTGGTTGAGCAGGCGTACCGATAGGTTTTCGGTGTACCAGACCGCCAAGGAAAGGGTGATCCGTTGAGCCGCTCGGTTCTCGTCACCGGAGGAAACCGGGGCATCGGCCTCGCCATCGCCCGCGCCTTCGCCGACAACGGCGACAAGGTCGCCGTCACGTACCGCTCGGGGCAGCCGCCGCAGGAGCTCACCGACGCGGGTGTCCTCGCGGTCCGGTGCGACATCACCGACACCGAGCAGGTGGAGCAGGCCTACAAGGAGATCGAGGAGAAGCACGGTCCTGTGGAGGTGCTGGTCGCCAACGCCGGTATCACCAAGGACCAGTTGCTGATGCGGATGTCGGAGGAGGACTTCACGTCCGTGCTCGACACCAACCTCACCGGCACCTTCCGCGTCGTCAAGCGGGCCAACCGCGCGATGCTGCGCGCCAAGAAGGGCCGTGTCGTCCTGATCTCCTCCGTCGTGGGCCTCCTCGGCTCCGGGGGCCAGGCCAACTACGCGGCGTCCAAGGCGGGCCTGGTCGGCTTCGCCCGGTCGCTGGCCCGCGAGCTCGGTTCGCGGAACATCACGTTCAACGTCGTCGCGCCCGGGTTCGTCGACACCGACATGACCCAGGTGCTCACCGACGAGCAGCGCAAGGGCATCGTGGCCCAGGTGCCGCTCGGCCGCTACGCGCAGCCCGCCGAGATCGCGGCCGCGGTGCGCTTCCTCGCGTCCGACGACGCGTCGTACATCACTGGAGCCGTCATCCCCGTTGACGGCGGATTGGGCATGGGTCACTGATCACCATGAGCGGAATTCTCGACGGCAAGCGCATCCTCATCACGGGTGTGCTGATGGAGTCGTCCATCGCTTTCCACACGGCGAAGGTGGCACAGGAACAGGGCGCCGAGGTCATCCTGACGGCCTTCCCCCGGCCGACGCTGACCGAGCGCATCGCCAAGAAGCTCCCGAAGCCCGCCAAGGTCATCGAGCTCGACGTGACCAACGACGAGCACCTGGACCGCCTCGCCGGACTCGTCAAGGACGAGCTCGGCTCGCTGGACGGCGTCGTGCACTCCATCGGCTTCGCGCCCCAGGACGCCCTGGGCGGCAACTTCCTGAACACGCCCTTCGAGTCGGTGGCCACGGCGATGCACGTCTCGGCGTTCTCGCTGAAGTCGCTCGCCATGGCCTGCAAGCCGCTGATGGCCGACGGCGGTTCCATCGTCGGCCTCACCTTCGACGCGCAGTTCGCCTGGCCCCAGTACGACTGGATGGGCCCGGCCAAGGCCGCGCTGGAGGCCACGTCCCGCTACCTCGCCCGCGACCTGGGCAAGGACAGCATCCGCTGCAACCTGATCTCGGCCGGACCGATCGGCTCCATGGCCGCCAAGTCCATCCCGGGCTTCGGCGAGCTGGCGGACGTCTGGAACCACCGCTCCCCGCTGGAGTGGAACATGGCCGACCCGGAGCCGGCCGGCCTCGGTGTCGTCGCCCTCCTCTCGGACTTCTTCCCGAAGACGACGGGCGAGATCATCCACGTCGACGGCGGCGTGCACATGATGGGCGCCTGACCCGCACGCCCCTCGCACACGCCCGACCACGGCCGCGTACCCGCCTCCCCGGCGGCGTCACGCGGCCGTCGCGCGTTCGGGTGAGCGCGCGGACCGCCGGGCCCACGGGCCGTCCCGCGCTCGAGTCGAAAAGATGGCCGCCCCACCGCAGACTGTGGTGAACCGGACTTCTGGTCAGGCTGCGGGGAGGAGGTCGCCGTGCGCTCCACACGTCGCAGGTCCTGGGCCCTGATGGCCGCGGCTGCCGTAGGCCTCGGTCTCCTGGCCCCCGTGGCCGTCAGCGCGTCCGGTCGCGCCGGCGGTGAGCCGGCCGGTGCCTCGGCCCAGCGAACGCCGGACCCCGAGCCGTCGGGCTCCGAATGCCGTACGGCGGTCGAGGGCTCACGGGTGACCGCCTACTGCCACAACCCGCACGCCACCACGGATCTCGTCCGGCTCCACACCGAGTGCGCCCGCTGGTGGGACGTCGACGCGGACGGCGAGGCGGTCGCGGTGCAGCCGGGCCGGACGGTCAAGCTGGAGGACCGCTGCTGGAAAGAGGTCGGCTCGGCCTGGGTCAGCCACTCGGTGACCCCTTAGGACCTCGACCCGCGCTCGGTCGCGCCGTCACCGCCGGACGCGCAGGGTCCGCGTCCGGCACCCCGCTCAGCGCGCCCGCTCGCGCAGGCAGTCCAGCGCGTGGGCGGCGGCCTCCGCGGCGGCGGTCTCCGCGTCACCGGCCCGGATCGCCTCGACCAGCCGCGAGTGGTCCATGAGTTCCTCCGGACGCAGCTCCGGACCCACGTCCTCCCGGAGACAGTCGCGCAGCACGTCGTTCAGGTCGGCGTAGAGCTCCGTCAGCACGTCGTTGTGCGAGGCGGCGACCACCGCGAGGTGCAGCGTCGCGTCGGCTGCGACGAAGGCCTCCGCGTCCCCCGCCGCCCAGGTCGCCCCGCGCCGCGCCATGAGAGCGTCCAGCTGCCGCATGTCCCGCTCCGTGCGCCGAAGGGCTGCGAGGCGGGCCGCCGAGGACTCCAGCGTGGAGCGCAGTTCCGCGACGTGCATGGGGTCGGCGTCCGCGAAGCGCCGGTGCATCACCCCGGCCAGCTCGCTGGTCGCCACGACGTACGTCCCGGAGCCCTGGCGGATGTCCAGCAGCCCGTTGTGCGCCAGGGCGCGCACCGCCTCGCGCACCGTGTTGCGGGCCACGCCCAGCTGCTCGACCAGCTCCGGCTCGGTGGGAATCCGGGACCCCACGGGCCATTCGCCCGAGGTGATCTGATTCCTCAGCTGGGCGATCACCTGGTCGGCGAGTGCCGAACGCCGGGGGGACGTCAGCGCCATGGTGCTCCTTGCTCGTGTGGCGGGCGGTGATCCGGCCCCGCGATCCGGCCCGGACCGGTCCGGGCCGTGGGCCCGGCGGCCCGGGAGGCGCGATCGGTGCGAAGAGCCCGGTCGTCCCCGCACATTGTTCCAGGCGGGGAAGGGAAGGGACCGACTGGACAGTCAATCATCCCATGATTCTATGATGGGTCCCATGCGTCACGACGAGTCCCCGACCCTGAGCCCGGCCGCCACCCCCCTCCGGACCCCGTCCGCCGACGGGCCGTCCCCGTGGGTGCTGCGGATCCTCGTCGTCGGCCTCGTGCTCACCGCCCTCAATCTCCGCCCCGCCATCACCAGCCTCGGCCCCCTCCTCGAAGAGGTCAGGGACGGGCTGCACATGAGCGGCAGCGTGGCCGGTGTCCTCACCTCGGTGCCGCCGCTCTGCTTCGCGGTCTTCGGATTCACCGCACCCCGGCTCGCCCGCCGGTTCGGCCCCAGCGCCGTCGTCTGCGCGGGTATGGCGGCCATCGCCGCGGGGCTGCTGATCCGCCCCTTCGTGGGAGGAACCGCCGGCTTCCTCGCCGCCAGCGCCCTCGCCCTGATGGGCATCGCCGTCAGCAACGTGCTGATGCCCGTCATCGTCAAGCGCTGGTTCCCCGACCGGGTCGGGACCATGACCGGGCTCTACTCGATGGCCCTGGCCCTCGGCACCGCCCTCGCGGCCGCCCTCACCGTCCCCATGACCGACGCCCTGGGCGGCGGCTGGAAGACCGGGCTGGCCGTCTGGGCGGCGCTGGCCGCCGTCGCGGTCGTGCCCTGGGTCCCGTTCCTCAGGGACCGTAAGGACCGGGGCCACACCGCCGGACCCGGCGCCGGGACCCCGCCGCCCCCCGCGCTGCGGATCACCCGGAGCCGGACGTCCTGGGCGCTCGCCTGCTTCTTCGGCCTCCAGGCCACCGCCGCCTACATCACCATGGGCTGGATGCCCCAGATCTTCCGCGACGCCGGGATCCCGGCGGGCACCGCGGGCGTGCTGCTGGCCGTGACCATGGCCATGGGCGTCCCCCTCGCCTTCGTCATCCCCCGGGTCGCCACCCGGCTGCGCACCCAGGGACCGATCGTCCTCGTCCTGAGCGGCTGCGGCCTTCTCGGTTACGCGGGCCTCTACCTCGCCCCGGCAGGCGGCGCCTGGCTGTGGGCTCTGCTCCTCGGCATCGCGAACTGCGCCTTCCCGCTCGCCCTCACCATGATCGGAATGCGGTCCAGGACCGGCGCCGGCGTGGTCAGGCTCTCCGCCTTCGCCCAGTCCACGGGCTATCTGCTGTCGATCCCCGGCCCGCTGCTCGTCGGCGTGCTGTACCAGCACAGTGGCGGCTGGGGCCTGCCGATCGCCCTCATGGCCGGCCTCCTCGTGCCGCAGACGGTGGCCGGGGTGCTCGCCGGCAGGGACCGGACGATCGAGGACGAATGCTGAGGTGCGAGACTGTGCCCATGCCAGTGCTCGATCCGAATCCCCAGAACGGTCAGAAGAAGCTCCTCCTCGTGTTCGGGGCGATGGTGCTCATCTCCCTGGTCATCGCAGTGATCGCCACGATCGCCTCGCCCTGACCCCCGGGGGGTGGGGCCAGCCCCCCTGTCCCCTAGGGGGCCAGGTTCAGGGTCGAGTGGGTGGGTCACCGGATGGGACGGCCACCGCCCGGCCCGTAGGTTCTGGGTGAGACAGCCGAGGACCCACGGAGGCGGACATGCCGGCCCGAACCCACACCCGGACCCACCGCCCCGCACAGGAGCCCATCGAGGTCACCCTGCCGTGGTGGGCGGTCGCGCTGCCCGCCCTGGCGTTCGCGGCGCTCCTCCTGCTGATCCTGGAGCCCGGCCAGGCGCACGCGGCGGCCGGCGACCCCGCACTCGGGCGTCTGCTCGGCCGCATCCTGGCGTTCCTGGCCCTCTGACGGGCGGCGGAACACCCCGCGGAACGCCATCCACCCGTCCAGGGCCGGCACGTCAACTCCCTGCGCCCGGACGTGCAATTCGTGCGAAGCTGAGGTGTATGAGCGCCGATACACCTCGCAGGATCGTCCTTCTCAGGCACGCAAAGGCGGAATGGTCGCAGGAGTCCGACCACGAGCGGCCACTGGCCGAACGGGGCAGGAAGGACGCCCCCGTCGCCGGCCGCAAACTGGCCGATTCGGGCACCGTCATCGATCTGGCACTGTGCTCGACCGCCACCAGGACCCGGGAGACCTGGAAGCTCGCGGTCCACGAGTTCGCGCAGCGCCCCAGGACCGTGTACGAGGAGAGGCTCTACGATGCCTCCCTCGGGGAACTCATCGCCCTGTTCAACGAGACCCCCGACGATGTGAACAACCTGCTGGTCATCGGCCACAATCCCGGCATGCACGGTGCCGCGGACGCACTCGCGGGCGGAGCCGAGGGCGACACGCTCGCCCGTATGACCCGGGACGGCTTCCCGACCGCCGCCTACGCCGTCGTCGAGTTCACCGGCCCCTGGAAGGACCTCGAGCACGGGGTGGGCAGGCTCGTCGAGTACTGGACACCGAACGACTGAGCGCGCACGCACGAGGGCGCCGGCACACGCGATGTGCCGGCGCCCTTCTCCGTGTTGCCGAGGCCCGTACGGACGGGCCCCGCGCGGTCAGTCGACGAGGCCGTCGGCGGCCTCGACCTCCTCGCGGGTGATGCCGAGCAGGTAGAGCACCGTGTCCAGGAACGGGACGTTCACCGCCGTGTGCGCGGCCCGGCGGACGACGGGCTTGGCGTTGAACGCGACGCCCAGGCCGGCCGTGTTCAGCATGTCCAGATCGTTCGCGCCGTCGCCGATCGCCACCGTCTGCGCGAGCGGAACCCCGGCCTGCGCCGCGAAGCTGCGCAGCAGCCGGGCCTTGCCCGCCCGGTCGACGATGTCGCCCACGACCCGGCCGGTCAGCCTGCCGTCGACGACCTCCAGCGTGTTGGCGGAGGCGAAGTCGAGGCCGAGGCGCTCCTTCAGGTCGTCCGTGACCTGGGTGAAACCGCCCGAGACCACACCCACCTGGTAACCGAGCCGCTTCAGCGTACGGATCAACGTGCGGGCGCCGGGCGTCAGCCGTACCTCCGCACGGACCTTCTCCACCACCGACACGTCGAGTCCCGCCAGCAGCGCCACACGGGCGTGCAGGGACTGCTCGAAGTCGAGCTCGCCGCGCATCGCCTGCTCGGTCACGGCCGCGACCTCGGCCTCGCAGCCGGCGTGGGCCGCGAACAGCTCGATGACCTCGTCCTGGATGAGGGTCGAGTCCACGTCCATGACGACGAGGCGCTGCGCCCGGCGGCTGAGCCCGGCCGAGACGACGGCGATGTCCACGCCGATCCCCGCCGCCTCGGTGGCCAGCGCGGTCCGCAGCACTTCGGTCCCGGCGCCGGAGACCGCGAACTCGACCGCGGTGACGGGGTACTTCGCCAGACGGAAGATCCGGTCGATGTTGCCGCCGGTGGAGGTGATCATGGCCGCTATGGCCGCCGTGGACTCCGCGGTGAGCGGATGTCCCAGCACCGTGACATGGGAACGGCCGTCGCCACGAGGCCGGTTGTCGCCCGTACCCGAGATGATCTCGGCCTGGAGCTTCAGCGACTCCGCCCAGCTGTGCACGGTCGCCCGCAGGTCGCCCTCCGTGGTGCCGCCGGGCGCGGGGGAGGTCACCAGCGCGCACAGCACGATGCGCCCACGGGTGACGACCTGCTCGATGTCCACGACGTCCACGGCATACGCCGCCAGGGTGTCGAAGAGCCCGGCGGTGATACCCGGGCGGTCCTTCCCGAAGATCTTGACGAGAAGCGTGGGGGTGTCCCTGCCCGGAGGAGACTCGGGTGACTCAGGAGACCGGGGTGACCGAGGTGGCTGCTGAGGTGCGCTCATGGTGTTCCCACCGTATAGGGCACCCGGGCGGCCCCGAAGCCCGTCCCGAGTGGCGGACAGGACGACGGCCGGATCCGCGCACTCCGGGCGGCGCCGCGGATGGCACGCTCCATCCCCATTCCTCCCCGGACGGCCGACGGGACGCGGAGCCTCCGCGCCGTCTTCACGCCGCCCGGCTTTCCGTGGGGGGACCGGTCCTGGAATAGTTCCCCACGATGTTCAGCATCCCTAGACCCCTTGCGACAGGGGTGATTCGGGGGACGACTAGTGGGGCGCGGAATGCCGGAACTCGTACTGGAATTGAATGGCAGGACCTGGACGCTCGATCCGTCCAGGCCGTACACCCTCGGACGTGATCCGCAGGGCGACGTGACGATCGACGACGCAAGGGTCTCGTGGCGGCACGCCACGATCAGCTGGAACGGCCGCGGCTGGCAGATCGAGGACCACGGCAGCACCAACGGGACCTACGTGCAGGGCCACAGGGTCCAGCAGACGGAGATCGGCCCCGGAACACCGGTGAACCTGGGCAACGCGAACGACGGGCCGAGGCTGAACTTCACCGCCGCGGCCGCGGCCGGTGTCCACAGCGGGCGGGCCGCGGGGGCGCAGCAGGCGCCCGCTCATCCCGTACAGCCGCCGCACCAGGCCCAGCAGGGAGCCGCCGGCCCGCCGGCCGCCCCCGCACAGCAGCCGGGTCCGCAGCAGGCGGGGCAGCCCAGGGTTCCGCACCAGCAGGGCCCCGCGGACCCCTCCGCGGCGCGTGGTCACGGCGGCGCGGCGGGGGCGCCGCCGGTCTACGGTGACCGGAGCCCCACCACCTTCCACCGGCTGGACCTCGGCCGCGTCATGCGCATCGGCCGTGCCCTGGAGAACGAGCTGGTCGTCTCCGACCTCCAGGTCTCACGTCTGCACGCCGAATTCCGGGCGACGCCCGACGGCCGCTTCGAGATCCGGGACCTCGGATCCCACAACGGCACGTACGTCAACGGCCAGCCGCTCCACAAGTCCGGCTCCGCGCTCATCGGCCCGAACGACATCGTCGGCGTCGGCCACTCGACCTTCCGGCTGGTCGGGGACCGGCTCGAGGAGTTCGTCGACACCGGAGAGGTGTCCTTCTCGGCCCGCCATCTCACGGTGACCGTCGACGGCGGCAAGGACATCCTCAAGGACGTCTCCTTCGGCGTCCCCGAGAAGTCCCTGATCGCCGTCATCGGCCCCTCGGGGTCCGGCAAGTCCACTCTGCTCAAGGCGCTCACCGGCTACCGGCCCGCCAACCAGGGCGACGTCCTCTACGACAACAGGAACCTCTACAAGCAGTTCGCGGAGCTCCGCCAGCGCATCGGCCTGGTACCGCAGGACGACATCCTGCACAAGGAGCTCACGGTCACCCGGGCTCTGCGCTACGCGGCCAAGCTGCGCTTCCCCGCGGACACCACCGAGGCCGAGCGCACCGCCCGGATCCACGAGGTCCTCGCCGAGCTCAAGCTCGACATCCACCGGGACAAGAAGATCACCTCACTCTCCGGCGGCCAGCGCAAGCGCGTCTCGGTCGCCCTGGAGCTGCTGACCAAGCCGTCGCTGATCTTCCTGGACGAGCCGACCTCGGGCCTCGACCCGGGCATGGACCGCGACGTCATGCAGCTGCTGCGCGGACTCGCCGACGACGGGCGCACGGTCCTGGTCGTCACGCACTCGGTCGCCGAGCTGGCGATCTGCGACAAGCTCCTGGTCATGGCGCCCGGCGGATCCGTGGCCTACTTCGGCCCGCCCGAGGAGGCCCTGAACTTCTTCGGCTACTCCAGCTGGGCCGACGTCTTCTCCGCCTTCGAGAACTACCGCGACTACGACTGGTCGGGCCGCTGGCGCGGTTCGCAGCACTACCAGATGTACGCGGCGGACATCGACGCCGTCGCCGTCCAGCCCGTGCACATGCCGCCGCCGCAGTCGATCCGGCCCCCGAAGCCCTCGGGCTGGGCCGCCCAGCTGTGGACGCTGATGCGCCGCTACGTGTCGGTGATCGCGTCCGACAAGGGTTTCCTGCTGCTGATGGTGCTCCTGCCGGCGGTGCTCGGTGTGGTCAGCGTGGTCATCCCCGCCGAGTTCGGCCTGGCGGAGCCCGAGCCGCCGCACCGGTTCAACGGCAAGGCCGGAACGATCATGCTGATCCTCGCGGTCGGCATGTGCTTCGCGGCCGCGGCCAACTCCGTACGAGAACTGATCAAGGAGCGGGTGATCTACGAGCGGGAAAGGGCCACCGGTCTCTCGCGCTCCGCCTACCTCCTGTCGAAGGTGATCGTCCTCGGTGTGATCACCGCCTTCCAGGGCGTGATCATCTGCGGGATCGGCTTCTCCACCCGTGAGCTGCCGGCGGAGGGCCTCTTCATGTCCCCGGCCGTGGAGATCTGCCTGTCGATCATCGTGCTCGGCTTCACCTCGATGATGGTCGGCCTGCTGATCTCCGCACTGGTGAAGACCGCCGAGAAGACGATGCCGCTGCTCGTCATGTTCGCCATCGTCCAGGTCGTCTTCACCGGCGTGCTCTTCCAGGTCTACGGTTCGCCGGGCCTGGAGCAGTTCGCCTGGCTGATGCCGTCGCGCTGGGCCGTGGCCGCGGCCGGGACCACGCTGGACCTCGCCCGCCTCATGCCGCCGTGGGATCCCGAGAACCCGACCGACCTGGACCCGCTCTGGGAGCACTCGGCCGGCCAGTGGGGCGCCAACATCACGGTGATGCTGTTCATGAGCGCCATCCTCTTCGTCGCGGTCTCGCGGATGCTCCGGCGCCACGAGCCGGAGGTCATGCGCAAGTGACCCGCCGGGGCCGTCCGGTCCCGGAAACGCCCGAGGGCGGCACCCCGCGGGGTGCCGCCCTTCGGCATGTGGTGACCGGAGCGCCGTCGCTCCGGTCGGCCTTCTTCGCCATGCCGGGCCGTGCTGGTTCCTCCGGCTCGGTGTGTGCCGTCGGCTCAGTACGCGCTGTCGACGTTGTCGATCGAGCCGTACTTGTCGGCCGCGTAGTTGGCGGCTGCGGTGATGTTGGCGACCGGGTCGTACTGGTCGTGCTTGGTGCCCTTGACGTGGTAGAAGTCGAAGGTCGGCTTGATGACCTGCAGCAGACCCTTCGAGGGGATGCCGTTGATCGCGTTGATGTCCCAGTTGTTGATCGCACGGGGGTTACCGCTGGACTCGCGCATGATGTTGCGGTGCAGGCCCTCGTACGTGCCGGGGATGTGCTTCTTGTGCATGATGCTGAGAGCCTCGCGGATCCAGCCGTCCAGGTTGTTCTTGTAGACCGGCTTGCGGTGGGCGGCGCGGCTGGCCTTCTTGGCGGCACGCTTCTTCGCCTCGGCCCTGGCCTTCTTCTTCGCCGCGGCCTTGCTCTTGGCCTCGGCGACGGCCTTGGCCTTCGCCTCGGCCTTCGCGGCGTCCTTCTTCTTCTCGGCGGTGTCGGCGGCCTTGGCAGCGTCGGCGGCCTTCACCAGCTGAGCGGCGGTCGAGTTCTGCTCTATGTAGCTGGCCTGGACGGCCTTCGTCTGCGCACCGGTGAACGCGACGGGCGCGGACGCGGCTGCGGCCTGCGGCTCGGTCGTCGCCGAAGCGTCGTGCGGGGCGAGCGAGAGAGCGACAGCGGCGGCGGCCAGGGTCGAGACCCCCGCGACGGAGAGCTTCTGCGCCTTGTTCAGGCGACGGTTACGGCTGGAGATGCGGGACACGGACATACAGTCGTACCTCTTCGAATAGCAGGGGTCCTCGGCGAGGACGCGGACGGAAGCGCCGGAGCGCATCCCGTCGGGGACAGCTGCAATTCTTAGCGCCAGCAAAATGCCCTGGCAAAGGTGTGACGTACGAAGCCGGGTAGTTGCTCAGGGTCGCGTTAGTGCCTTCTTGTCCGTTTTGAGCCCAGGCGAGTTGCCCGATTTACGCCAACTATCCTCCTTCGTAAGTGACGTGGGTCCTATGCCTGGGCTCACACGGGGTACCCCCCGGGCTCACGAAACGTTGCTTGTGCGATGCAGAGCGTGAGGGGATTTCGCGGGGTTTGCGGCCCCCGGCAGGAGCAGGTGCACGTCCCCGAACTCATGCCACAGATAGCGGTGCCGCAAGGCCTCGTCATAGCCGTGGCGCAACGCCCGGCGCCCCGCGATCGCCTCCAGCATCAGCAGGTGCGAGGCCTCCGGCTCGTGCAGCCCCGTGATCAGCCCGTCCACCACACGCACCCCCCGCTCGGGCGTCACCACCAGATCCGTCCAGCCGGCGGCGCCCCGCAGCCTGCCGTCCGGACCCACCGCGGACTCCAGCGCCCGCACCGCCGTGGTCCCCACCGCGATCACCCGGCCCCCGCCCGCCCGCGCGGCCTCGACGAGCCGCGCCGTCGTGAGGGGCACCTCGAAGCGTTCCGGATAGGGCGGCTCGTGCGCCTCGGCCGAGGCCACCCCCGTGTGGAGCGTCAGCGGAGCGAACTGCACCCCCCGGCTCACCAGCTCCGCCACCAGCCCCGCCGTGAACGGTCTCGCCGCACTCGGCATCTCCGCCGAGCCGCTCCCGTCCTGCGACGGCACGGCGAACACCGTCCGGTACGCCGACAGCGGCTGGTCCCGCTCCGTGTACGCGTACCGGATCGGCCGGCCGTACCCGTCCAGGAGCGCGGGCACGTCCAGCGGCGCCCGCGCCCACCACAGCCGTGCCCCCTCCGGAGGACCCAGCGGGTCCTCCAGGACGAGCCACCGCCCGCCGGGCAGCCGCACCTCCGCCCCCGCTGGCCCCCCGGGCCGCGGCAGAGTGGTCCCCGTCCCGTCCGGCCGTCGCAGCTCCACCGCCCACCGGCCGTCCTCGCCCCGGGTGGAGAAGTGCACGACGACGGGCTCGCCGCCCAGACGGCCGTTCACCGCGGCCGCCAGCGTCATCGACGTGTTCACCACCAGCACGTCACCGGCCCGCAGCTCCCCGGGCAGCTCCCGGAACCCGCGGTGCGAGACCGCCGAGCCCCGGGAGACCAGCAGCCGCACGTCGTCCCGCCCGGCCCCCCGCCGCTCGGCCGGCACCCGCGCCGACAGCTCGGGCGGCACCCGCAGTGCCTCCAGCGCGGTCATCGCCCCTCCCGGACGTCCGAGTCCAGCAGCGCGGCGGCCACGTACCGGCCACTCGCAGGCCGCAGTCCGAGCAGCCGGACGAAGGCGGGTGCGACGGCGTCCGGCCGCGGCCTGGGCTCCGTGTCCCCGGGCACGGCCGCCGTATAGAGGTCCGTCTCCATGTCGCCCGGATCCACCGCCCACACCCGCAGCCCGGGCTCCTCTTCCCCGAGCACCGCCGCGAGCCGGTCGAGCGCCGCCTTCGAGGCCCCGTACCCGCCCCACGTCGGATACGGCTCGGCCGCCGCGTCCGAGCTCACGGCGATGACGGCACCGGCCCGCGAGGCCCGCAGCAGCGGCAACGCCTCCTGCACGAGCCCGAGCGCCGCCACCACATTGGTCTCCAGCGCCTGCCGCAGCCCGTCCAGTGGCAGTGCATCCAGCCGTACGAGAGGTTCGCAGCCCAGCGCGCTCGCGTTGCTCACCAGCACGTCGAGCCCGCCCAGCTGCCCGGCTGCGGCCACCAGCGCCTCGCGGTGCCCCGCGTCCGTGACGTCCCCGGCCACGGCCACCACCCTCGTCCCGTACCGCCCGCTCACCTCGTGCGCCGCCGCCCCGAGGGCCTCCGGCGACCTGGCGCCGAGCACCAGGTCCCAGCCCTCCCGCGCCAGAGCCCCGGCCAGCGCCCGGCCCAGCCCTCTCGACCCACCCGTGATCATCGCGATCGGCATGACAGTCATCCCCTTCGAACTCCGTGGTGCTCCGTCGCCACCAACCTAGGAATCCGCCCCCGCCCGCCGCCTCGTCCATCGGCCCCGGCGCCGGACGGCACTTCGGCCTAGGACCGGAGCCCCGTGCCGAAGCGGTCCAGAGACCGATACGACCCCTCCCGCCCCGCCGGTACCGTGAGCACATGAGCCATCGCCCTCCGTCCGGCCTCGCGGCGGTCAGCGCAGCGCTGCTCGCCATGAACCGGCACCTCGACATGCGCGACGTCCTCAAGACGATCGTGGCCTCCGCCCGCGAGCTGCTCGACGCCGAGTACGCCGCGCTGGGCGTACCGGACGATCACGGGGGCTTCGCCCAGTTCGTCGTCGACGGGGTGAGCGACGAGCAGTGGAAGGCCATCGGGCCGCTGCCCCGGCAGCACGGCATCCTCGCGGCGATGCTCCACGAGCCACAGCCCCAGCGCCTGGCCGACGTCCGCGAGGACCCCCGTTTCGAGGGGTGGCCCGACGCCCACCCGGAGATGTCCGACTTCCTCGGACTCCCCATCCAGGACGGCGACGAGACCATCGGCGCGCTCTTCCTCGCCAACAAGCGCTGCCCCAGGCCGACCGGGGGCTGCGGTTTCACCGAGGAGGACGAGGAACTCCTCGGGATCCTCGCCCAGCACGCGGCGATCGCCCTCACCAACGCCCGGCTCTACGAACGCAGCCGCGAGCTCACGATCGCCGAGGAGCGCTCCCGGCTCGCCCACGAGCTGCACGACGCCGTCAGCCAGAAGCTCTTCTCGCTCCGGCTCACCGCCCAGGCCGCGGCGGCCCTGGTCGACCGCGACCCGGCGCGCGCCAAGGGCGAACTCCAGCAGGTCGCCGCACTGGCGGGGGAAGCCGTGGACGAACTGCGTGCCGCCGTCGTCGAGCTGCGTCCCGCCGCGCTGGACGAGGACGGCCTCGTCGCCACACTCCGTACCCAGATCCAGGTCATGGACCGGGCGCACAGTGCCAGGGTCACCTTCGACAGCGCCGGCGTACGCGCGCTGCCCTCCGCCCAGGAGGAGGCCATGCTCCGGGTCGCGCAGGAGGCGCTGCACAACGCCCTGCGCCACTCCGGCGCCGGGCACGTGGGCGTCAGCCTCGCCCGGCACGGTTCGGCCACCGTGCTGCGGATCACCGACGACGGCCGGGGCTTCGACCCCCACCTGACCCGGAGCGCGGGCCGGCACCTCGGACTCGTCTCCATGCGCCACCGGGCCGGCAGCGTGGGGGGCCGGCTCACCGTCGCATCGGAGCCCGGTGAGGGCACCACGATCCGGATGGAGGTCCCCTGTGCCTGACAGGATCATCAAGGTGCTGCTGGTGGACGACCACCAGGTGGTCCGCCGGGGGCTGCGGACGTTCCTGGAGGTCCAGGACGACATAGAGGTGGTCGGTGAGGCGTCGGACGGTGAGGAGGGCGTCGCCCGGACCGAGGAGCTGAGGCCCGACGTCGTCCTGATGGACATCAAGATGCCGGGCACGGACGGCATCGAGGCGCTGCGCAGGCTCAGGGAGCTGCAGAACCCGGCCAGGGTGCTCATCGTCACGAGCTTCACCGAGCAGCGCACGGTCGTGCCCGCCCTGCGGGCCGGAGCGTCGGGCTATGTGTACAAGGACGTGGACCCGGACGCTCTCGCCGGCGCCATCCGCTCGGTCCACGCCGGTCACATCCTGCTCCAGCCGGAGGTGGCCGGGGCGCTGCTGGCCCAGGACGACGGCGGGGCCGGCACGGGCCGGGGGAGCACCCTGACCGAGCGGGAACGGGAGGTCCTGGGCCTCATCGCCGACGGCAGGTCCAACCGGGAGATCGCCCGTGCGCTGGTCCTGTCGGAGAAGACGGTCAAGACGCACGTGTCGAACATCCTGATGAAGCTCGACGTCTCGGACAGGACCCAGGCCGCACTGTGGGCGGTGCGGCACGGGGCGGCGGGCTGACGGCGCCTCCCCGGGTGCGGGGACGTCGGCGCCCTCTCCCGGGTGTCCAGGACCGGCGGGCCTGCCCGGGCGTCCCGCACAGGCACGCCGGACGGTCTCCGGTGTGCGGAACCCCGCCCTCCCGGTCATACAAGCGGACGGTTCCACTCCGATCCGAGATTCATACTGTCGGGTGTATGTCACCCGTACGGCGTATCCCCGGCGGCGTGACGGCGTTCTCCCTGTGTGCCGCGGCGATCGGTCGCGGCGATGCGAGGAGGATCCTGAAGTGAAGAACCTGAAGAAGGCCGCCGCCGTCACCATGATCGCGGGCGGACTCATCGCCGCCGGTGCCGGAGCCGCCTCCGCCACGGGCCACGGCCACGGAGGCGCCGGTGCGCACGGCCAGGCCGTGGGCTCCCCGGGTGTCGTCTCGGGCAACCTCGTCCAGGTCCCGGTGAGCGTCCCGGTGAACGTGGTCGGCAACACGGTCAACGTGGTGGGCCTGCTCAACCCGGCCTTCGGCAACCTCGGCCTGAACCACTGACCGACGCCTCGCACCCGCCCGCCGTGCCGGCTCGACCCGAGCCCGGCACGGCGGGCGGCGCCTCACCGGCCCCGTTCCTCCACGTACGCGTTGTACGCCGCGACCTGCGCGCGCCGGGCCACCCGCTCGACCGGACGCAGGGCCTCGCCCCGCGCCGCCATCTCCGAGGCGCTCACCGCACCTCCGTGCCCGTTCTCGTGGGCCACCGAGATCAGCAGCCCCACCCGCTGCGCCAGCTCCAGCACCCGGACCGCCCGCGGCGGATACCCGGGCGCCAGCACCTCGCGCCCGCGCTCCGCCCGCGCGCGGTAGGCGTCCACCGCGGCCTCCGCGACCGGCCCGGAGCCCGCCACGTCCAGCCGCGACAGCACCGCGGTCGCGTCCCGCAGCGCCTCGGCGAGCTCCCGTTCGGCCTCGCCCAGCGACGGCACGTCCGCCGGCGGCGCCTCCCGCACGGGAAGACAGCGCCACACCACCTCGATGTGCAGGTCCCCCGGGGGCCCGGCCTCGGTCACCTCCGGCACCAGGCCGTACGGGGCCCCGAAGGTGACGACCGCCTCCTCCGCCTCCAGCGCACGCGCGTTGAAGTCCGGTGGCCCGCTGAGCCCCAGCGGGTGCCCGGGGACCGGCAGCGCCACCCGGAAACCGGTCGCACCCAGCCCCCTCAGCCGGCCGAGTGCCAGCGTGAGCCCGACGGGCCCCGCCTCACCCGGCAGCCCCTCGACGCGGTGCACCGCGTCCTCGCCGACGATCGCGAGCGCGGCGTCGTCCGGCGACGCCAGCCCGGCCAGAAGCGCGTTTCCCCATGCGGCGAGCCGCCCTGAGCGTGGTTCCGAAAGCATGGGAACAGCCTAGGGAACAGCCCCCGGGCCTGAGCACTCCCCGGGTGGCGTAGGTTTTCCCTGGGAGCTGTGCCCACAGGCACGCGACGATCTCGACACTGTATGGGGAGACAACGCGCCATGAGCGATGTACTGGAGCTGGTGGACGTATCCGTGGTCCGCGACGGACGCGCTCTGGTGGACGACGTCTCGTGGTCGGTCAAGGAGGGTGAGCGCTGGGTCATCCTCGGGCCCAACGGCGCCGGCAAGACCACCCTCCTCAACATCGCCTCCAGCTACCTCTTCCCGAGCACCGGCACCGCCAAGATCCTCGGTGAGCGGCTCGGCGGGGTCGGCACCGACGTGTTCGAGCTCCGCCCCCGCATCGGCATCGCCGGTGTGGCCATGGCCGAAAAGCTCCCCAGGCGCCAGACCGTGCTGCAGACGGTGCTCACCGCCGCCTACGGCATGACGGCCACCTGGCACGAGGACTACGAAGCCGTCGACGAGGAGCGCGCCCGCGCCTTCCTCGACCGCCTCGGCATGACCGAGTACCTCGACCGGAAGTTCGGCACCCTCTCCGAGGGCGAGCGCAAGCGCACCCTCATCGCCCGCGCCATGATGACCGACCCCGAGCTGCTCCTCCTCGACGAACCCGCCGCCGGGCTCGACCTGGGCGGCCGCGAGGACCTGGTCCGCCGCCTCGGCCGGCTGGCGCGCGACCCGTACGCCCCCTCCATGATCATGGTCACCCACCACGTCGAGGAGATCGCGCCCGGCTTCACGCACGTCCTGATGATCCGTCAGGGCAGGGTGCTGGCCGCCGGCCCCATGGAGACCGAGCTCAGCTCCCGGAACCTCTCCCTCTGTTTCGGCCTCCCGCTCGTCGTCGAACACCACGGCGACCGCTACACCGCCCGCGGACTGCCTCTCGGCCAGTAGTCGCACCACAGCCAACCTCCCCGGCGCCCTGTCGGGGAGGGCACTCGCGGTCCTACGATGACCATGTGGACATCGACGCGTGGGTGTGGTGGCTGATCGGCGCGGTGGGACTGGGCATCCCCCTCGTCCTGACCGCGATGCCCGAGTTCGGCATGTTCGCCGTCGGGGCGGTGGCGGCCTCCGTGGTCGCGGCACTCGGTGGCGGCATCGTCGCCCAAGTGCTCGTGTTCGTCGTGGTGTCGGTCGCGCTCATCGCGGTCGTACGCTCGATCGCCGCGCGCCAGCGGGTGGGACGCTCCACGCACGCCACCGGCATCGACGCCCTGAAAGGCCGTCAAGCCGTCGTCCTGGAACAGGTGGACGGCAGCGGCGGACGCATCAAGCTCGCCGGCGAGGTCTGGTCCGCCCGCTCGACGGTGACCAGATATTCGAACCGGGCCGGCAGGTGGACGTCGTGGACATCGACGGCGCGACCGCCGTCGTCATGTGAGCGAACCGGTCACACGGCAGGCCGCAGTCTGCCACACTCGAAGTCGATCATCATGAGAATGCGACCGTCATGAGTGTTCGACCTCGATCACCGCGATCCGTCGGCAACCGAAGGGCACGAGGCACACGATGCAACCGATCATCATCGTCCTGATCATTCTGGTGGTGCTCGTCTTCATCGCCCTGATCAAGACGATCCAGGTCATCCCGCAGGCCAGTGCCGCCATCGTGGAGCGCTTCGGCCGCTACACCCGCACGCTCAACGCCGGACTGAACATCGTCGTCCCGTTCATCGACTCGATCCGCAACAGGATCGACCTCCGCGAACAGGTCGTCCCGTTCCCGCCGCAGCCGGTGATCACCCAGGACAACCTCGTCGTCAACATCGACACCGTCATCTACTACCAGGTGACCGACGCGAGGGCGGCGACCTACGAGGTCGCCAGCTACATCCAGGCGATCGAACAGCTCACCGTCACCACGCTCCGCAACATCATCGGCGGCATGGACCTCGAACGGACCCTGACCTCCCGCGAGGAGATCAACGCCGCGCTGCGCGGAGTCCTCGACGAGGCAACCGGCAAGTGGGGCATCCGCGTCAACCGCGTCGAACTCAAGGCGATCGAACCGCCCACCTCCATCCAGGACTCGATGGAGAAGCAGATGCGCGCCGACCGCGACAAGCGCGCCGCGATCCTCACCGCCGAGGGCATCAGGCAGTCCGCGATCCTCACCGCGGAGGGCGAGAAGCAGTCCGCGATCCTGCGCGCCGAAGGTGAGGCCAAGGCGTCGGCCCTGCGCGCCGAGGGCGAGGCCCAGGCCATCCGCACCGTCTTCGAGTCCATCCACGCCGGGGACCCGGACCAGAAGCTCCTGTCGTACCAGTACCTCCAGATGCTCCCCAAGATCGCCGAGGGCGACGCCAACAAGCTCTGGATCGTGCCCAGCGAGATCGGCGACGCGCTCAAGGGACTCAGCGGCGCGTTCGGCAACCTCGGAGGCGGCGCCCCCGGCTTCAACATCGGCGAGCAGCGGCGGGAGCAGCCCCCGGTCGAATGACCGGGCGGCACCTTCGTGCATGATCAGTGAGGCCCCTCGACCTTCATGGCGGGGAGGCGTCACTGACCATCGAAGGAGATGGCCTTGTCCATCTGGGAAATGCTCGCGGTCTTCGCGGCCGGGGTGGGCGCCGGCACGATCAACACCATCGTCGGCTCCGGCACGTTGATCACCTTCCCCGTACTCCTCGCCACGGGCCTGCCGCCCGTCACCGCCACCGTCTCCAACGCGCTCGGCCTGATCCCCGGTTCCGTCAGCGGAGCCATCGGCTACCGCAAGGAGCTCGCCGGCCAACGCCGCCGCATCCTCAAGCTGAGCATCGGCGCACTGATGGGCGGCCTCACCGGAGCCACCCTCCTGCTCTCCCTGCCCTCCACGGCGTTCGAGACGATCGTCCCCGTCCTGGTGGGCCTCGCCCTCGTCCTGGTCGTCCTGCAGCCCCGCATCAGCAAGGCGGTGCAGCGCAGGCGCGAGAGGGCCGGCACGCCGGCCAGGCCCGACGGCGGGCCGGTGCTCTTCGCCGGCCTGACGCTCGCCAGTGTCTACGGGGGCTACTTCACCGCCGCGCAGGGCATCATCTACCTGTCCCTGATGGGCATGCTGCTCGACGACACGATGCAGCGCCTCAACGCCGTCAAGAACGTCCTCGCCGCGGTCGTCAACAGCGTCGCCGCACTGTTCTTCCTGTTCGTCGCGGACTTCGACTGGACGGCCGTCGTGCTCATCGCGGCCGGATCGGCGATCGGCGGCCAGATCGGGGCCAAGACCGGACGCCGTCTCAGCCCGCGGTTCCTCCGGGCATTCATCGTCGTCGTGGGCAGCGCCGCCATCGTCCAGCTGCTGCTCCGCTGAACCACGGCGGCCCGTCCCTCCCGTACGAGGGGACGGGCCCCGGTCAGCGCGCGCGGGCCACGAACCGCCGGGCCGTCATGCCGCGGTCCGCGCCAGCCAGTCCGGCAGTGCGGAACGGTCGCCGGCACCCAGCGCCAGCAGCATCGCATCGGCGGGCGACGGGACGAACGGCTCCCGCAGCAGGGGCATACCCGCCTCCTCCGGAGTCCTGGCCGCTTTGCGGTGATTGTCCTCCGCGCACGACGCCACGGTGTTCAGCCAGGTGTCCTGACCGCCCTGGGCGCGCGGCACGACGTGGTCCACGGTGCTGGCCCGCCGCCCGCAGTACGCGCACCGGTGCTGGTCCCGTATGAGCACACCCCGTCTGGACCAGGGCGCGTGTCTTCGGAACGGCACCCGTACGTACCGGCAGAGCCTGATCACCTGGGGCACCGGGATGTCGACGGCGGCTCCTCGCATGCGGAGCCCGGGGTGCGACTGCTCGACGACGGCCTTGTCCTGCAGGATCAGGACCACCGCACGGTTGAGCGTCACCGTCGACAGCGGTTCGAAGCTCGCGTTGAGCACCAGTGTGTCCCGCATCCTGCCCACCTCCCGTGTGCCGCCCGCCTGTCCGCGGGCCCGGATCAACTCTGGCCGGGCGAGCCGTGAGGGACAACGCAATAAAAAAATGCCCTGCCCTGGTCTCTCCAAGACCGGGGCAGGGCAAACAGCGGGTGAAACATCAGCTCGTGGGAGCGGTGTACTCCCCGATCAACTGGGCGCGTCCCAACGTGTGGAAGCGCAGGTTGAATCCGACGGCCGCGGGCGGCGTGTCACTGTCCGGCCCGAGCTTCTCCGTGTCCACCGCGTAGACGGTGAACACATAGCGGTGGCTCTCGCCGGCCGGCGGGGCCGCGCCGCCGAAGTCCTTGGACCCGTAGTCGTTACGGGCCTGGACGGCGCCCGCGGGCAGCCCCGCGAAGTCACCGCTCCCCGCGCCCGCCGGGAGTTCCGTGACGGAGACCGGGATGTCGAAGAGCACCCAGTGCCAGAATCCGCTGCCCGTCGGGGCGTCCGGATCGAAGCACGTCACGGCGAAGCTCTTCGTCCCTTCGGGGAACCCCTCCCACCGCAACTGCGGCGAGGTGTTCCCCGCCGCGTGCACCTGGGCGTCGGCCAGTACCGCGCCGGGCGCCAGATCCTCGCTCACCACGGTGAACGAAGGGACCTCGGGATGGAAGTCGTGCGGCAGCGGGGCCCTCTTCGGCTGGCTCACGTCAGCACCTCTCCTGATCGTCTGTGCGGTGTCCTCCCACCGACCCTAGGGGGTGTCAGAGCCAGTTGCGCTGTCCACCGACCTGCGCGAGCCACTGGTTGAGGTACGCCGCCCAGTCGGTGCCCTGGTAGTCGTTCAGCCCGACCTTGAACGCGCGGTAGGAGTCGCTGCCCTCGCTGAAGAGCCCCGGCTTCTTGTCCATCTCCAGCACGACGTCCATCTCACGGTCGTCCGCGACGAAGGTCAGCTCGACCTGGTGCAGGCCCCGGTACTGCTGCGGCGGGAAGAACTCGATCTCCTGGTAGAACGGCAGGCGCTGGCGCGTACCGCGGATGTGCCCGCGCTCCATGTCGGCGCTCCGGAAACCGAAGCCCAGCTGCCCGAAGGCGTCCAGGATCGCCTGCTGCGCGGGCAGCGGGTGCACGTTGATCGGGTCGAGGTCACCGGAGTCCAGGGCCCGGGCGATCTCCAGCTCGGTCGTCACACCGATGTTCATGCCGCGCAGCTGCTGCCCGCCGAACATGGTGACCGGGGTCTCCCACGGGATCTCCAGGCCGAACGGCACCACGTGCACCGCGCCCGCCCGCGCCTCGAAGGCACCGCCCAGACGCAGCTTGGCGAACTCGATGTCCTGCTTGGTCTCCTGGTCCCCGCCCTCGACCTCGACCCGGGCCTGCAGACCGACCGAGAGTCCCTCGATCTGCTGGTCCACGGACCCGCCCTGGATCCGCACCTCGCCCTGGACGACCCCGCCGGGCACGACGTTGACCTCGGTCAGTTCGGTCTCCACCGAAGCACCGCCGGCACCCATGCTCGCGAGCAGCCGCTTGAAGCCCATGTTTTTCCTCCTAGGTCCTGACCCGTACATACGCGCCACGACCGTAGCCGGTTCCCGGGACGGCGACCCCGGTACCCTCGGGACGCCATGGGCGGTACCGCCCGCGCCGGCACGATGCCAGGCCCCCGAGCCGGGCATGCGCACCTCCGCTTCACCCAGGCACGTCAGGCAGGTCACCATGAACGTCGGGAAGCTCGCACACCCCGCGGAGGAAGTCGCCCCCAGACTGCTCGGCGCCGTCCTCACCCACGAGACACCCGAGGGAACCGTGAGCATCGCCGTCACGGAGACCGAGGCTTACTCCGGTTCGGCCGACCCCGCTTCCCACGCCTACCGGGGCAGGACACCCCGGAACGCGGTCATGTTCGGACCCGCCGGACACCTGTACGTGTACCGGTCCCACGGACTCCACTGGTGCGCCAACGTCGTCACCGGCACGGAGGGGACCGCCACCGCCGTCCTCATCCGGGCGGGCAGGGTCGTCGAGGGGGAGGACCTCGCCCGCGAGCGGCGAGGGGACAAGGTCGAGAGCGCACGTCTCGCGCGGGGTCCGGGGAACTTCTGCCGGGCGCTCGGCATCACGGCGGAGCACGACGGTGCGGACCTGCTGGCAGGCGGCCCCGTCGCGCTGTCCGAGGGCGAGCCGGTACCCGCGGCGCTCGTCCGGGCCGGTCCACGGGTGGGCGTGAGCAAGGCCCACGACTGGCAGCACCGCTTCTACCTGGCCGGTGATCCGACGGTCTCCGCCTATCGTCTGAGCCCGAGAGCCAAGCCGTCCGGCGGAACCTGAGCCGCTGCGGCCACTGCCCGGGACTACGCGCGCCGGTGAGCCGGCGGGGGTGCGTGATGCCCGTCAGGGCGACGCGACTTGACTCGCCCCCACTGTTTCCCTAATGTAGTCCGAGCCGCTTGAACGGATGCAGGTGTCGGCACGGTCCATCGGACCGGGTCGCAGCATCGTGAGAGGGCCAACCACTACCTACGATTCACCCCTGGCGGGTGCATTTTCGGCATGCCGGAATGTGCCCAACGGCTCGATTATGAGTCGCAGCGGAAATCGGTTAACGTAGTGGCACGCCGAAAGGGAAACGCGAAAGCGAAGAACTGGAAAGCGGAAAAGTATTATCCCGCTTCGACCGGGAATCGGACACGAAAGAGTCTGATAGAGTCGGAA